>JBFXDD010000005.1:0-190891 GCA_050181465.1 Planctomycetota bacterium | reverse complement strand
AGCCAGAATCCCCCACCACCCGACCTCGGATCGATCCAGCCGTCGACCTCGCCAAACAATCGCAACAGCGTGATCGCCGCGGTGACGAGGACAGGGATCGCAACACATCGCAAGGTCTTCATGACCCGGCACCATTACCGCCTCCACCAGTGAATTGCCGGAGTCGATCCTCCGGTCATCGTTCACGTGCGCGATCGAGGGCGACGCCGCCTGAGGCAAGCTCTTGGGCCGAGTGGTTCAGCTCGCTGGACGGCTACGGAGGGCGAGAACCAACAAGAGCACGCCGAACACCAGCGCTGCGAGGCCGGCGACGAACACCGCGGCGGTCAGGAACCTCCCGCTGGGTCGATCGCGCTCGGCATCGAACAGTCGTTCACCGCTGATGACCAACTCCAGCGCGTTGAGCGGCATCTTGGACGCCGACGCCCAACCCGTGGCCTCGAAGCGCTCGCGCGGCACACACCGCAACTCCACCGCGACTCCCGGCCGCAGACTCCTATCGAGCTGCTCGGCAATCACCGGCATCTGCTCGAGATGGTCGACCGCGAAGTCCTCGTCGTTCGCCTCGAGCCGCAGGTGACACACCCGCCCCAACTTCGCGGTCTCGCGATACTCGACTCCGGCCAGACGTCCGGCGACCGTCGCCAGACCCGCCTGCGGCGCCGGCTCGTGCGTGCCGACGGCGAGCAGCAGGCCGCCCACCCCGAGGAACACGAGGCCCAGAACCGCCAGCATCGCGCGCGGAGTCATCGAACCGATATCGGCCGAGACGTGGCTGCCACTGACCGGACAGCGAGCGCGAACACGCCACCGCCGGCAGTCCCGATTCGGGAGATCGAGTGTCGAGACTTCAGTCGGCCTCGGCCCGGCTCCGATCCAAGCTGCGGAGAAGCACGACGCATGCACGGAGAAGTGTTCGATCCCGCCATTCTCGGAGAGCTGCTCGAACTCGGCGGCGAGGAAGACCGCGAGTTTGTCGTGGAGCTGGTGGACTTGTTCCTGCGCGATGCTCCCGCCAAGGTCGAAGCGATCGTGGAGGGGGCGATGGCGGGCGACCTCGAGCGCGTCGAGCGCGCGGCCCATTCGCTCAAGGGCTCTGCCGGCAACCTCGGCGCCATCGCTCTGCAACACTTGGCGGAGACTCTCCAGAACGCCGGTCGGACCGGCGACCGCTCGACCGTCCAAACCGCGGCACCACACATCGAGTCGGTGTTCGGCAACGCAAGAACGGCACTGCGCGGATTCACTGCGAGCCTTTGCACGCACTGATCGCCGCACGAGGCAGGCCGCTCAGACGTCTTGCGGAATGTCGATGAAGTCGACCGGCGTCTTGTCCTCGGGGCGACCGAGTTCCACCGGCAGTTCCGCCACGAAGTCGGCGGGCTTGCCCTGGTACACGCAGCGATAGCACTTGTGGTACATGTCTCGCTGGCGCTGAAGACAACTGCCGCAGTCGATCCGGTGAGCGATCAAGCTGTTCCCAGCGCTTCGAAGCGTCGGGCACTGCCGCAAGAGAGGCTGCGAGGCCGTCGCAGGCGAGGTCGAATCCGGAACGGACGACTTCATGGCAAACCTTCCTGGGGTCGAGGCTCGATCGGGAGAGAGGCGGAAGGGTACGCCTTTGGACCCGTGCCGCGCAAGGCTGCGGCGGCGCGGAACAGGCGAGCACAGGCAGCGACCAGCTCGGGAGCCCGATGACTGCTACGCGACAGCTCGAAACACACGGGGCCGCCGTAGCCGCCGCGCGTCAAGGCGGTGAGTGCGCCGACGAAGTCGACATCGCCCTCGCCCGGCGGCAAGTGCTCGTGCACACCGAATCGCATGTCCTCGATTTGCACCTGTGCGCAGCGAGCGGCCATCCGCTGACACTGCGCGGCGATCTCGCGAATCGCGTTCGGCGACGCGGCGGTATCCACGTAGAGATGGCCCACGTCGAGCGTGAGCGACGGCGCACGCGACTGCATGCACTGCGCCAACTTCTCGTAGTCGGCGAGATTGGCGAGCGCCATTCCGGGCTCGGGCTCGATCGAGGGCGATATGCCTCGCGCGCGCACGGCCTCGCACGTGCGTTCGACTCCCTCGACCAGGATCGCCGCCGAGTCCGCGCTGCCGGTGCGGTCTACTCCCGACCAGAACGACAGCACGAGAGCACCGAGATCGCGCGCGATCGCTGCGCAGCGCGCGTAGAACTCGACACGCGCCGCGCGCGCAGCCGCCTCTGCGGACATCAGGGTCGGCTCGTGCTTGTGGCGTGGGTCGAGCAGGAAGCGCGCGCCGGTCTCGACGACGACGGTCAGCTTCAGTGCTGCGCACAGCGTCCCGATCGCTTCGATCTCCGCTGCAGTCGTGCGATAGGGGTCGAGGTGCCCGACGTCGGGCGTGATCGCCACGGCTTCGTATCCGTGATCCGCCAAGAGACGCAGAGCGTCGTCGAGACGATGATCGCGCAACCCATTCGTGACGTAACCGAGCTTCACGGTGATTGCGTTGCGCTCAGTCTCGCGGCTTGGCCTTCTTCACCTTCGCCATGTGACGATCCCACACGCCCATCCGCTGCTGCAGCGCGACGTATTCACCGGGGATCGCCCAGCTCTCGAACTCCGCCTCGTTGAGCCAATCGCGGTAGCGTTCGATCACGCGGTCCGCGCGCTTCATCGCATCCGAAGCCTCCGTCAACGCGGTCTTGAACTTGTCGTGATCGCCGGCCTGACGTCCCTGCTCGGCCTCGGTCCACTTGGCGAGCGACGCTTGGTACTCACTCTCGGCGGTCGCGATGTCGCTCTGCGCGATCGCCGGTGCCGGTGTCTTCGGCGTCTTGCCGGCTCTGCCCTGCTCGTTGGACGTCGCCGGAACGTTCGCGGGCGGCGTTTCGCTCTTCGGTGCCGCGGCAGGCTTCGCCGCCGAGTTCGAACCGCTGTTCGAGTCACCGCCCGATCCACCGGAGTTCATGAAGTAGATCACGGCAGCGATCGCGACTACCGCGACCCCGATGCCGATCATGAGCCCTTGTTGTCCTGCGCCGCCGGACGCGGCGCGCGTTCGCGATCCCGTACGGGGCCGCGCGGCGGGACTCGAGGAAGCAGAAGCGACGGACTTCGGACGGCTGGCCATGGTGTTTCGACGTTCGGGGGACCGCCGAGAATAGCCGACTCGCCGACCCGCGACGCTCAATCAGGCGCGCGAAGAATCGCAAAATAGCCGCCGTCGTGCTGGGGCGGATCGGGAAACGTCGTGTGCTCCGCCACGATCGTGGCCTGCCATTCCCGCGCGACCGGCGCGACGACGTCGTGATTCTCCTCCTGCTCGATGCTGCAGGTGGAATACACGACGGTTCCCGAAGGGCGCACGAGTTCGAGAGCCTGCGCGAGGATCTCGCGCTGCGTCGCCACCAACTCGGAGATGCGCTCGGCGGTCAATCGGTAACGCGCTTCCACGCGCCGCGACAACACACCGGTATTCGAACAGGGCACATCGGCGAGCACGCGATCCGCGCCGATGCCGCGTCGGGGATCCTCGCCGATCTTGATCCAGGGCATGCGCAAGCGCAGCACGTTGTCGACGATCCGAGCGCGTCGCCGCGCATCCGGATCCGACGCGACGACCTTGCCCTCCGCTCCCACTGCTTCCGCCAACAGCGACGCCTTCGTGCCCGGTGCCGCGCACAGGTCCAAGATGGTCTCGCCGGGTTGTGCTCCCACTGCCTCCGCAGCGCGGACCGACGTCGGGTCCTGCGCGACGAAACAGCCGTCGCGATAGGCCTGGGTGTCGAACGGCGACGCACCATCGCTCCAGCGCAGCACGCGAGGATGGACGGCGGGTTCGGTGAGCACGCCCTCGGTGCGGAGTCGCTCCGCCAGTTCGTCACGACTCACGCGCACCGTGCGCAGCATCACGCCCGCATTGCGGGTCGCGGCCTCGACGAGTTCGAACGCGCGAGTCCGGCCATGACGGTCGAACCACCGTTGCGCCAAGAACATCGGTATGCCGCCCACCACACTCATCCACCCGGCGGGATCGCGCTCCGGATGCGGCAAAGGCAACCCGAGTTGAATGACACGATTGCCTGGCAAAGCCAAACGATCCGAATCGGGACCGATCGACTCACTCGCCGGCAGCACCCTCTCCGCGATCCGTCGCAACACCGCATTGACGAATCCGCGCGACGGCGCTTCGCACAGGTTCACGCTGCTGTCGACCGCGGCATGCGGAGGAATGCGATCGAGGAAGCAGAGTTGATAGGCGCCGATACGCAACGCGAAGCGCGCCTCGATATAGGCAGGCAAACCGCGCTCGGTGTAGCCGGTGCAGATGTGATCGAGCAGATCGCGCCGCCGAACGACTCCCAGCGCGATCTCGCGGGCGAGCGCGGCGTCGCGGGGGTCCATGTCGTGCAGCTCGAGCTTGGTGAGAATGCGACCGTCGGGATCGGCGGCGAAGGCAAGCAACGCCTCCATCGCGACCTGACGAGCCTCCCGTGTGCGACGTCGGGGCGAATCGTTCACGTGAACCGGGCGTCGGGTGGGATCGAGTGGCCGCGCACGAATTCGCCCGCAGTCATCGTCCGCCCGTTGTCGGGCTTGATCTTCGTGATGCGGTAGAGCTGCTTGCCGGTGCAAACACGGATGCCTTCCTCGCCGGCGGACTGCACGCCGCCGTGAACGCCCATCCCGTAACGATCTTCTTCGACCTCCCCTTCGAGCACGATGAATCGCTTCGAACCGAGCCGCGTCTGTGCGCCCGGCTTTGGGGTCATCGCGCGCACGAGCAGCGCGATCTGATCGGCCGGCTTCGACCAATCGATGACGCCGTCGGGCTTCTCGAGCTTGCGCGCGTGCGTGGCCTTGCCGTGATCCTGGGGAATGAACTCCGCGCCACCGTTACGCAACACTTCGACGGCCTTGCAGAAGGCCGCGCCGGAGAGGGCCGCGAGTCGTTCGCGCAGCATGCCCGCGTTCTCGCGTGGATCGATCGCCGTGCGCTCCTGCATGAGGATGTCCCCTGCGTCGAGCTGCTCGACGATCCGCATGATCGTCACGCCGGTCTCGGTATGGCCCTGCCAGATCGCGTGTTCGATGGGTGCTGCGCCCCGGAACTGCGGCAGGAGCGACGCGTGCGCATTCAGCATTCCGTGCCGCGGCAACTTGATCAGCTCGGTGCGAAGGATCACGCCGTAGCTGACGACCAGTCCGACGTCCGGCTTCATCGCGCCGAGTTCCTCCATGAAGCCGGGATCGTGCGGGTTCTCCGGCTGCGCTACCCTCAGGCCAAGCTCCTCCGCGTGGAGGCGGACTGGAGCCGGGTAGATCTTCCGCCCGCGCCCACGAGCCGCATCGGGCTTGGTCACGACCAGATCGGGCTTCAGCTTCGCGGCGAGCAGGGCATCCAGCGAGGGACAGGCATAGTCCCCACAACCGAAGAAGACGATTCTCAAGGGCAGGGGCTCGGCAGATGTCGGACGCGGAGGGGCAGGTCGATCTCGACAGCGTCGGATCGACAGGGGAGGCTATCCGTGGTGTCGACCCCTCGCAATCCGGCCGCCAAATGAGCGTCGCACCGCCCGACCGCCTTCCGAGCGGCGATTTCCGTCCTGCGGCGGTGCGGTCGCTCGAACTCTTCGATCGCGCGGTCGAACTCTGTTGGCTGCCGGAGCGTCGCAACCGCCGTGGTCGGCCGCTGGCGAGTCGCCCGGCGATCGCGCGCGACCACGGCGCCGAGATCATCGCCGCTGAGGCGATCTGGCGCGGCGAGGGCGTGGTGATGACGCCGAATCGGCACCCCTTCGCGGCGAGCGCAGCGATCCTGTGGGCTGCCGAGTTCCGTCGCGAGCCCGATCTCGCACTGCTGACCAACGGTTCGTCGATCGCCGCGGCGGTCGAGGGGACCTTCCTGCTCAACACCGTCGGCGCCGCAGCCTCGATCGTGCGGAGTCACGGCCACCTGCTCGGCGACCGAACCGGATTCCTCGCCGGCCTCGAGTACGAAGCCGCGAGCAGCGCCGTTCTCGCCCGCTTCCCGAATGTCCGCCTCGCACGAGCCCAGGCACCGTGCCCGCTGCTGCTGCTGCGGATCGACGGCGAGCGCGACCAGCGCCTGGCAGTCGCGCTGGAACTCGCGGCACTGCGTGCCACCGCGGCCTTCAACCTGATCGATGACGGCCGCACGACGTGGTTCTGCCCGCGACCGGTCGAGTTGCCCGCGCCGCACTTCCCGCAGGCGTTGGGTGCCGCCGAGCTCTTTGGGCGATGGTGCTACGACGACGAGGCCGACTTCGCACGCGCCGACGCCGACACGCTGCGGGCCGCGCTCGAACTTGCCGGCATGCCGCGCGACGCGGGGATCTAGCCCGAACTATTCGTGAACATCTGCTGCGATCGCCGCAAGCCGCGCTCGGCGGCGGCGCGGCGGCGGCGGCTCCTCCCTGGCAGCGTAGCTACGGCTACGCCTCGGTCGTCGCACGACGTAGCTCCATGCCGAGCATCGACCTGCGGCGATCTCGCGACGACGTTCACGAATAGTCAGGGTGGCTCACCTCTGCTCCAGCACGAACTCGAGAACTTGCGGCTCGACCGATGCCTCGATCGCGAAGTTGGTCGGGCGCCGGAAGCCCTCGGGTCGCTGGCCGTCGGTCACCCGTGAACGGAGGTGGATCACGCTGCGCAGCGGCAGTGCGGGGACCGCGATCAGGTCGTCGGGCAGCCGGTACGTGCGGAACTCGTAGATCTCGCGGAAACCAGCGAGCGCGTTCTCGGGACGAGCGACGGCGATCCACTCGGGTCGGTCGGAGACGGCCGCAGCGGGAATCGGATCCAATCGCTGGTCGTCGAACCGCACGGCCAGCGTGACGTCCATCGGCTCGGCGCAGGCCAGGCGGACCCGATGCACCGGCAGCATCTGGATCTCGGCCCGAAGAACGCCGGTCCGCCTCGCGACTTCGGCGATCGCAAGCTCATTGAGCAGGAAGCTGGTCCAGCCCTGCGGCGAGACATGCCAACACCAGGCGTCACTCGTCAGCTTCTTCGGGAGGAGAAACCGCGCGACACCCTTCGGATCGGTGCGCACATCCATGCGCCAGGCGTGATCGGACGGTCGCACCCACCAGCGCACGAACTGGTCTGCGAGCGGCAATCGATCGACACCGACGAAGGTCAGTTCGCAGCGAACGAAGTCCGTCGCCAGATCGAGGTCGATCTGCGGCGGGCTCGCCGAATCCGGCGGAACATCGAGGAGGATCGGCACGACTCCGTCCAGCCAAGGCTGCCATTGTCGTGCTAGCGCTGCGTCGCTCCGCGCGGCTCCGGTCAACCAGAGCGGGAACTCTTTCAAGCTCATCGACAACGGCACGCGACGACCAGCGAGGCGCTCGTCCAAGGCAAACCGGATCGGATTCCGCCGTTCGCCGTGCGCGTGCTCGAGCTCGACCGCTCGGCGCAGTGAGGCGTGGTCGAGCTCCTCCCCGCCGAGTTGGATGCGAAACCACCCGCCCGTGCGCTCGCGCGCTCGCACATGAACCGGGATCGGGAGAGTCGTGTCCGGGCGCCGGTAGTCCGACCAGACGAGGTCGATCACCACCGGGTCGATCGCGTCACCGTTCACCACATAGGCACTTCCCGACTGCTTCGCGCACTGCCCGCGGCCGTCGACGAGCCCCTGCCAGCGATCGAAGTCGAAACGGGTGCGACCCTGCGCATCGAAGGCGGCGAGATCGAAGGTCTCGCCACGATGCCAGAGCTGCAAGCGAAGATCCGCAGGATCGATGCCGGCCGGCGGCGCGACGACGACGACCTCCTGCACACGCGTGCTCTCCGGCTCGATCACGTGCTCGCGGCCGTCGTTCTGAACATCCACCAGCAGACTCGGCCGGCTCTCCGGATCGAACACCACGACTTCGAGCCACGGCGACGGCGGCGCTTCGAGTCGCAACTCGGTGGGCAGCCCCTCGAACTCCCGCTCCCAGCCCAACGCGCGATCGCGAACGCGCACCCGTGCGCAACGGTCTTCTTGGCTTCGCAGCCGAAGAATCGTGGGTCCGACCGGATCGGGTCGCGCGACCAATCGCACCGACTTCTCGGCTCGCAAGGAGACCGCATCCGCGATCCATCGCTTCCCGTCGTCCGTCGCCGACTCCGCCCAGATCCAGTGTTCCGTGCACGGCGCCAGCGACAGGATGCAGCGACCGTTCGCGTCGCTCTTGCCGTCCGCCTGCGGCGAGCCGGGCAGCACCCAGCCGGGCGTCCAGTAGCCCGCTCGAGCATGGACGTGCGCGTCCGCCCAGGGCGTGCCGTCGGCGCGCCGGAGAATCACCGCCACGCGATGCGCCGTCACGAGATGCTGAGAATCCGCCGCGCGCTGTGCTGCTCTGGGTGGCTCGAGAGCAGGGGAATACTGCACCGCCACCATCCCCATGAGAATGGTGCCGACGAGCAGGCTCCGAAGAGTCATGGTTCAGTCCTCGGTCGGTTCGGGCTCGATCTCGATGGGGGCTTCTTCGTCGAGCCGTTCGCCGCCGGCCAGGATCTGGTCGGCGGTGAGGGATTCATCGCCGCGATAGATCACGAGGATCTCGCCATGGCGGTCGCCTTGCCAGGCGCGCAGTACGCCCTGCTTCATCATTTCGAGCACGGCGATGAAGACTCCGATGAGCGCCAATCGCCCGGTCCTCTCGGCAAACAGTGCTTCGAATCGAACCTCGCCTTTGCCGCGCGTGCGCGACAGCACGTCGTCGACGAAGTAGCGCATGCCGCGCTTGTCCACCTCGATCTCCAGCGTGCTCCGCTGCGAGCCGGTCTCTTCCAGCAGCTTGGCGAAGGCCGCAGTGAGGGTCCAAATCTCGATGTCGCCCAGGTCGAGGCCGTCGGCGTTCTCCTCGCGGCGCTTCCAGGTGTCCTGCACGGCCTCGGGCAAGGGCAAGGCGACGTCGACCATCCGCGCGCGCCGCTGGGCCAGGCGATCGAGTCGGCGGGACAGGTCGCGATAGCGCTTGTACTCGAGCAGTCGACGGATGAGGTCGTCGCGGGGGTCCAACTCGGCCTCCACTTCGACGGTCTCGTTCGGAAGCATCTCGCGCGACTTGATCTCCATCAGCGTGCTGGCCATCACCAGGAAATCGCCGAGGTCGGAGAGGTCGAGTTCGCGCAGGACTTCGAGATGTCGAAGGTATTGGTCGAGGATCGCTGCAATCCTGATCTCGTGGACGTCCACCTCCTGCTGCTTCACCAAGTGGAGCAGCAGATCCAGCGGGCCTGAAAAGACCGGCAGATCGACCCGGTAGGACATCACGCGGAGTCTACGCGAGGGGGGCGCGCGCGCGAAGTGGTCCAGACCTGCTGACCGCGATCGCAGTTGCCGGCGAGACAGCGCATAATCCGCGCTGGTACCCCGCACCTGATGGACGACCGCATCCAGCGCGCACGAGCGATCATCGCCACCGAGGCCGACGCCCTGCGTCAGGTGGCCGAGCGGGTCGACGGCGACTTCCTCCGCACGGTCGACGCGATCCTTGCCCTCGACGGCCGCGTGGTCACGGCCGGCATGGGCAAGGCCGGGATCATTGCGCAGAAGCTCTCCGCCACCTTCGCCTCGACCGGCACGCCGTCAATCTATCTGCATCCCGCCGAAGCGATCCACGGCGATCTGGGCCGCATTGCGCGCGGCGACCTCTTGCTGGCCCTGTCGAAGTCGGGGGAAACCGAAGAAGTCCTGCGCCTGCTCGGCCCGGTCAAGGCAGTGGGTTGCCGGGTGGTGGCGATGACCCAATCGCGGGAGTCGACTCTCGCCAAGCACGCCGACCTCGTGCTCGCGCTCGGTGATCTCGAAGAGGCCGGCACGCTGCGGCTCGCGCCGACGGTGTCCACGACCGCGATGCTGTGCCTGGGCGACGCCTTGGCGATCGTGGTCCAGGAGGGCCGGAACTTCGGCCCGGAGGACTTCGCGCGCTACCACCCCGGCGGCGACCTCGGCCGGCGACTGATGCGCGTCGAGGAGCTGATGCGCCGCGGCGACCGTAACCCGATCGTGCGCAGCGGGGTCAGCCTGCTCGAGACGATCGGCGTGATGACCCGCACCCCCGGCCGCCCCGGCGCCACCAGCGTGGTCGACTCGGGCGATCGGCTGGTCGGCTTCTTCACCGATGGTGATCTGCGACGGCTGCTCGAGTCCGCTGCGGTCACAGACCTACGATCGCAGCGCATCGACGACGTGATGACCCGCAACCCGCGCGCGATCTCGCCCGACACCTTCGCGATCGAAGCGCTCGCCAGCCTTCACAACTTCCGCGTCGACCAGTTGCCGGTCGTGGCCGCCGACGGTCGGCTGGTCGGGCTCCTCGACGTGCAAGATCTGCTCGACCTGCGCATCGGCTGACGTTCACGCATGACCCGCCGATGATCCGCCGCCTCTTCCTCGCGATCGTGCTCATCGTCGTCGCCCTCGGCGTCATGCACTTCGCGATCGGTTTCGA
The DNA here is from genome assembly GCA_050181465.1 of Planctomycetota bacterium. Lineage (GTDB taxonomy): Bacteria > Planctomycetota > UBA1135 > UBA1135 > UBA2386 > JACRLW01. The sequence continues at coordinate 180,435 of JBFXDD010000005.1, read as the reverse complement.
GAACTTCGCGAGCACGGGGAGCGGCGGCTCGAAGAAGCCGGTCGAGAGCTCGCGACGGCCGCCGCCCGAGATCGTCATCGGCAATCCCGACGGCGATCGCAACAGCGCGGTCGCGGTGTCGATGCGCGGGCGATTCCAGATCGAACCGAAGGTCGAGATCACGCTCGCCGACGGTTCGAGGCGACGGCTTCGCCGCTACCGATTCGTCGCCGAGGACAGCGCGACGGTGTCGTCCGACCTCGTGCATCTCGATCGCGTCACGGTCGACGTATATCGCGTCGATCGGACGACGAACCCGCCGAGTGAGAAGGCGGTGGCGAAGATCGTCGCGCGCGAAGCGCTCGTGCAGATCGGCCGCGACGAAGAGGGTCGCCCCTCGATCCGCGAGGATCGCGACATGGACCTCGCGGACATCGTGCTGACGTCGGTCCCCGGCTCGTCGCAGTCCGACATCCGCATCGCGATCGCCCGCGCGCTCGTGCGACAGGACGACAGCGGGATTCACCTGCGCACCCCGGACGACCAGGTGCCCTTCGAAGCCAAGCTGCTCGGGGCCGGTGAAGTGACGATGACCGGTCGCGGCGTCGACGGCTTCGTGCCTCGCGGCGAGGACGAGGTCGGCGGCACTCTGCGATTCGACATCGCCAACGATCCCGTCGTGCGAAGTCGTGCCGGCACCCTTCAGGCGAGCGGCAAGCTGCAATACCGAGAGGACGTCGCCACCGGGTTCGGTCGGCTCACCATGCGCAATGCGGTGCGCATCCTCGGCGAGTTCGCCGGCGGCAAGGCGGTGAACGGGGAAGCCGAGGAGTTGATCGCGTTGCTGCAGCGGAACACCGCGGCCCCCGCGGCGACAGTCGAACCGTTGGCCGGCGGCGATGGCGCTTGGCGCAACCTGCTGCTTCGCGGCGCGCCGGTGCGGGTCGCGTTCGACACCTTCGTGGTGCGCTGCGCGGAGTTGGTCGTCCGTCCGTCGCTCGCGGGAGAGCCCGCGGTGATCGTCGCCGACGGCAATCCGCAGCTCGACGACCCGGCGCGCGGAATCTCGGTGCGCTGCAAGGGCCGCGCATCGCTGGTCGACCTCGAACGTTGGCTGGCACCGCAACATCGGCTGGCCGGCGGCAATCCGCTGCGGCTCGGTTTCCTGGCGCGCTGGCTCCTTCGCTTCGAAGAGCAGACCACGCTGACCGATCACAAGAAGGAGTCCACGATCGTCGCCAAGGACGGCATCCGCATCCTCGCCGGCGACGCCGGGCTCGCGATCGCGCGCACGGCGAACGCAGCGATGATCACCTCGCCGGAGCTGCTCGCGGAGTCTGCGAAGGGGTTCGTGTATTCGCGATCTCCGCTCGGCGAACGGATGCAGCTGGGCGAGGATCCTGCCGCACCGTCGCGCTTTCACGTCGAGACGGTGCCGACGAAGGGTCAGCCGATCGTCGTCGACGGCACCGGCCGATGCGTGATCGAACGATCGACGCTCGGCAGCGTGGCTCTCGATCTGCGGTCGGATGTCGCCGACGTCACCGTGCAGAGCGATCGCGGCAAGGTCGTCGGCGTGGCGGCACTCGAGGCATCGATCGAGGGACGCGAGGTCGTGCGCTCGATCGTCGCGAGCGGACCCGCGGTCGAGTTCGCCACCACGCTCGACGTCGGCAAGGGTCGGCAGGAAGCGATTCGGACCTTCGGCGAACGTATCGAGACATGGGACGGCCAGCGACTCGTGGTTCTCGGCTCACCGGCGCGCGTCGAGCGGGAAGGCGGCGGGACCCTGGTCGGCGGTCGAATCGATGTGGTGCCGCACTCGATCGGTCAACCGGCGATCGTCGTGCGCGGGACGCCCGCCGAAGTGCGCGGTGCCTGGACCAAGAACGCCGTCGGTGCCGCCGCTGAGAGCGCGGAGCTGAGTTCGCGGCGCATCACCTTTCTGCCGACCCTTCTGCCGCGCGCCGTTCTGGTCGCACACGGCCTGGGTTCGCGGTGGACTCTGGCGATCACGCAGCCGGCCGTGCTCGCCGATCGCGATGTCCTCCTGGTGCGGCGTGACGTTGCCGCGGTGGATCAAGGACGCAGTCAGGGCGATCGGCTCTTCCTGCTGCCCTCGTCGGCGGCAGCGATGTTGCACGGCTCGCCGGCCGTCCTCGAACGAATCGAGCCGAGCGGGCGGCGACTACTCGCGCGCGGCGATCGACTCCGCGGCGTGCAAGCTGCCGGCGGTTCGCGCATCGAGTTGTGGCCGGGACCATCATCGGCACCGGAGATCGACCTGCTCGCTCCCGCGGCGACGGTGAGCGACGCCGGCGAACGAACCGACGGCGGTGATCTCGACAACCTGCGCGTCATCGCGTCGTCGCCCATCGTTCTGACCGATGACGAACTGATGGTCGACGGCACTTCACGAATTCTCGCTCTGCGTCGGGACGCTTCGATCGACCCTCTCGGTCTCGATGTCACCACGCTGCGACTGCGTGCGGCACTCGATCGCACCAGCGGCAGCGTTCAATCGCTCGCCGCGACCCACGCATCCATGTTGTGGCGCGGCATGCGCGCCTTCGCCGAGCAACTCACGATCGACGTCCCTCGTCATCAACTCGACATCCAAAGCTCCACCGACGACGGCGCCTGGCTCGAGATGAACGGCTGGCGCTACACGGGCGGCATGATCCAAGTCGACTATCTCACCCGCGAGTGGCGCGCGTGGAAGACCGCGGCGCGCCGCGTGGATGGGTGATTGCCGACCGCCGAGTGGTTCACAACGCCGGGCCCGCAGCGAATCGTGTGTCTGCTCCGTCGACTCGCCAAGACGTGATCGCTACCCACGAAGCCGAAGCTGAGAATCGGAAACGCACGGTTGTTCACCGGGTCCGCGCTGAACTCAACGATCGAACCTGCGGCTGAATGGACATCCAAGGAGACGTCTTCGTCGAAGACCTCGAACTCGACGGTGGCCGTAACGAACGCCTCACCGGTTCTCCAACGAAGCACGGCGCTGTATCGAGTGTGGTCGGCGACGTCAGTGTCGCTCAACGGCCGGCACGTTCGAACGTGATGCGCCAGGGCAGCCAGTAGCGTGGATTGTCGTAGGTGCTCAGAGTGCCGATCCAGCGACCGTCGTCGAAGCGCAGGTCCAACACACCACGCTTGGTGTCCCCCAGTCCGAACTCGGCAAAGAGATCCTCCCTGATCCGGGTCAGAGGAATCACCTCCTCGCGAGGGCCGAGTCGAACGCAGGGCTGATCGCCGGGAGCCGAGAGACTGAGACGGATCGTGCCGTCGAGATCCTTCAACTCTGCAACCTGTTCGCCGTCGATCCCATGGGTTGCCTCCGGATCTCGAGGTTCGCCGTAGCCGACTGCTCCCGTGTACAGGACATCGCCCTCGTCAAGATCGCTCAGGAACGCCTCGAGAAAATCTGGTTCCCGGGAATCACCGGACCAGGAGAAGAACACGTGGTCGCCGGCGAACGAAGTCGACACGCGGCAAGTTGCGCCGCGCCACCGATCTACGTGTGCATGACGATCGCAGCCCTTCCCGAAGATGCTGAAATCGAAGTCCGTCGGTTGCAGGCCGAAGACCCGCTCCAGACCGTGCACATTCAGCTTGAAGTCGAGATCGAGCATCGCCCGCAGGAAGCGCGGAAGATCCGTCGGGGTCAACGTCAAGTCGTGCGCGGCATCCATTTCGGCGTTCGGACACCCGCCGAGCCCGGAGTCGCTCAGACACGCACTCGGCAACCCTGCTGCCGCACCCGCATCGCGGACCCAGGCTGCGAGACTCTTCCCCGTTCGACGCTCGAGTGCAGCCTGCAGAACGGCGACGGGTACCTGGCTCGATTCGTTGCTCGCGACTCGATGCCAGCGTGCGGTCTCATCCTTCAGGGCGTGCGCGGCAAGGAACTCGGCCGAGCTGCGTGCCCGGTCTCCCGACCCGAGGAATCGCCATGCTGGAAGAGCGCCAGCGGCAGTCCCGTTGACGACCTCTCTCCAGGTCCATCGAGTAAACGGTGGGCCAAGTGCCCAGAGAGTCGCGTCCTCCTCCTGCACGATCGGCTTGTCGATGTCGATACGTTGGTCGCCGGCAACGGCACGCAAGAGACTGGCGAGCAGCACTCGCGACACGTCGCCGAGCGGAAGCAACGGAGTTCCGTTCTGCGCCGCGCGAGGCAATTCGCCGGCTGTGCGGATGAACGGTTCGGTGTTCCGGCCTGCGACCACCACGTAGAACGTGGATCCGGCCTCAGCGGCTCGAGCGCAGGCCTGGTCGAGGGCGACCCAGTCCTGAGCGCGGCCGGCAGCCATCCCGAGTAACAGGCACGATCCGAAACGAAGGAGCTGTTGCTGAAGTCGAGTTCGCATGTCGGGAAACCCCAAGGCGGTGGCTGTTCTAGCCCGGATGATTCGTAGAGATCCACTGCGATCGCCGCAACTCGCGCCCGGCTGCGTCGATGTCGCGACGACGTTCACGCGTGATCCGGGCTAGCACGAGCGTCCGCCGTGCTCCCAAGAGATCACCCTCAGGCGAGTTCCGAACCAGTCATGTGATCTGGTTCGTGGTTTCACCGAGACGTGATCCGTCGATCGGCCGTTCGAATCGAATCGCCCTTGGGCAAGCCGTAGACCCAGATGGACTGATGCTCCGGGACGCTCTCGATCCGATAGATCCCATCGGACCACGGCCGGACCGCCGAGATGACTTCATCGCTACCCACGAAGCCGAAGCTGAGAACCGGAAGCGTACTGATGTTCACCGTGTCCACGCTGAACTCGACCATCGAGCATGCGGCTGGACGGACATCCGACGAGACGTCCGCGTCGAAGACATCGAACTCGCCGGCGGCCGTGACGAACGCCTCTCCCGCCCTCCAACGAAACACTGCCCTATACCTGCCGCTGTCCGCTCGGCAGAAGGCATGAAGCACCTGCTCCTCGCGATTCCATGTGACCGTTTCCGCCGAGATCACGACGGACTTGCGAGTGTCGTCTCGATGAATGACCAAGCCCGTGACTTGAGTCGGTTGCACATCCGCCCCATGCACGACGAAGGAAACACGCGGGCGACGATCTCTCGATACCACCAGCGTGGCCGGCGAAGATTGTTCTTCGCTCCACTTCCAGCTTGGGAGCATCGCCAGCGGAATGGGATCGATCTTCGCTGGAGTGATGACTTCTCTTGCATGAAAGAACACGGTCAAGTTCGGTAGACCGTGAATTGTCGTGAGCACGCCGGCAGCCAACTCCATGTGGAATCCGATCGAGTAGAGATCCTCGGAGGACCTCGGATCGCCCGTCCTCCCGGTGGCGACTCTGACCGCCAATCTCGAGTCCTCGATTGCTGAGGCGGGGACCAGACCGTCGAGATCCACGCGGACCGGTACCGAGGAGTTTGACGCAGAGGACAACTGACCGAGGTCGATGTCGATGCCGAGCTTCGTCACGTCCACGTCCCAGGCGCCAACCCAGACGTCTCTGTCCGCGCTTCGGGAGGCCAATATGGCGTATCGACCCGGCTCATGAACGAGGAACTCGAAGCTGCCGTTCGAGCCAAGATCCGTCTGCAGGAGCTCGCTAATGGTCTTCCCACTGAGCGAGGAGCTCGGTGGGCGATTCATTTTGGACACACCGGTGATGGACAGCAGTGTTGCTTCACCTCGCTCCGCCCGAATTGCAGAGAGGAATGCGCCCCGAATGCGGGTCGCTGGCAGTCGGATCGGCTCGGAGTTGCGCCCCTCCGCCAACAGGAGAGAACGCACCTCCAGCGCGGGTGAGCGAGTTGTTCCGTCGTCGTGCGCGGCAAGACAGGCACACACGTATCGTTCGTCAGGCTGCAGGCCAGTGAACGACACGGTTCCGTCCTCAGTCGGCCGCCTGAGGATCGCTCGCTCCAGCAACAGTCCGGGAGAGATCTCTTCGACCCGCAAGTTGCCAGGAGTCGGCAGCAGGCAAACCCGGACCCCGGTGGCGGGCGATCCGTCGGAATACCGAACCATCACATCCAGAACGGCGGGCTCCAACAGCACGACTTCGATGACGTCTTGTGGACTCGATGACACAGGAACCTGGTGCCGGCTCAGATGCGGCAGGAACCCGGGAGCGACGACCTGAACTTGGACGAGATTCCCTTCGAATCGAGACAGCGGCGGCAGTGCGAACCGACCGTCACCGGCGTCACCGAGCAGTTCCCAGTCGTCCTCCAGCCCCATCGACCTGACGGCCACTTGGGCGGTGGAGAGCGGTGCCGACTTCGAATCGAGAACGCGAACCGTGAGTTGCCCCACCTTCACACGAGCGCGTTCCAGCCCGGGGTTCGCAATGCCGCTCACTCCATCTCGTGAGTGGTTGTTCGCTTGCGAACGCAAAGCTCGGCTGGATTCCATACTTCCCGTTCGCTCAGCGTCCACGGATAGGACGATCCATGAGACGAGGGCGACCAGCAGTAGCACGCCGACGGCAAGTGCGAACTTGAGGAGGTTAGCTTCGCTCGTCACTTGTCCCTTGCTTCCGGTTGAACGGGGAACATGAGTTCGGTGTCAGAGTGGCGAGGGAAGCGGGCAGTCGACACCTGCGTTCCCGAGGGAACCCTCGTAAGCCGACTCGCCTGACGGAACTCATGACTCTCGATCATATCTATCGACCAGAATCTCCGGCCGCGATCTCCTGAGAGGAAAGCGCTCCCATGCCCGGTCACGACGATCGCCGGCATCGAACCAAGACGCTCGGAGAGGGCGTCCTCGACCAGTCCAGCCCGGACGACTCGTGAACGTCTGCTGTGATCGCCACAACTCGCGCCCGGCTGCGTCGATCTCGCGACGACGTTCAAGAGTCGTCCGCGCTAAGAAATCCATTCATGACGTGAATGATGATCATTCACGCGGCGTCGAGTCCACCGATGGGCAAGAACCGGTGAGCAACGGGCCAGCCCGGATTACTCGTGAACGTCTCCTGCGATCGCCACAACTCGCGCCGAGCTGCGTCGCAACGACGGCTCCTCCCTGGCCGCGTAGCTGCGGCTACGCTTCGGTCGTGGACCGTCGTAGCTCCTTGGCAGGCATCGACCTGTGTCGATCTCGCGACGACGTTCGCGAATAGTTCGGGCTAGGGCTGCTGACCTCGGGAACACCCCTCAACCCGACGCGCCCCGACCGTTGAGCAGATCGAGGAACCGCTGACCGAAGCTGTCGAGCTTCTTCTGGCCGACACCCTTGACTGCCAGCATCTCGCTGAGCGTCGCGGGACGGCGACGCGCCATGTCCTCCAGCGTGACGTCGCTGAACACCATGTAGGGCGGCAGCGAGAGCTCGCGGGCGACGTCTCGACGAAGGGCACGCAGGGCCTGAAACAATGCCTCCTCGGTGTTGTCGAGGGGCCGATCCGTCGCATCGGTCGCCCGCGCACTCGCACCGCCGCGCGCCGACGTCGCGCGCGATCGCGGAGAGGCACGGGTCACGTTCACCTTCGGCTGGACCAGCGTCGCTTCCCGCCGACTCGCCAAGAGATCCCGCGAGCCCGCAGTGAGATAGAGCGTGGGATACTCGCCCTCGGTGCGCCCGAGATCGCCGGCATCGACGAGCTGGTCGATGAAGTTGCCGATCGTGCGACCGTCCATGGCAGCCAACAAACCGAAGGTGCTCAGCTTGTCATGGCCCCGCTCGATGACACGCTCGGCTCGACTGCCGCGTAGAACATCGATCACGTGTTTGGCGCCGAACCGCTCGCCGGTGCGCGCGACCGCCGAGAGGATCTTCTGCGCCGTGACATGCGCATCCGCGACGGGGAGATATTCGCCCAGGCAGACGTCGCACGCCCCGCAGTTGCCGTCGCCGAAATCCTGGCCAAAGTATTCACTCAGCGCACGGTGCCGACAACGCGCACCGCTCGCGAAGCGGTGCATGTGCGCCAGCAGTTCGACCTGCGCGCGCAGCGAGTCGTCGCTGGCGCCGAACTCGACCGCGTTGCGCTCCATCAGGCTCCGCCACTTCGCCGCATCACCGCCGGAGTAGAGGAGCAGACACTCTGCCTCCAGCCCGTCGCGACCGGCACGGCCGGTCTCCTGCTGATAGTGCTCGATGCTCTTGGGCATCGCCGCGTGCACCACGAGCCGCACGTCGCCGCGATCGATCCCCATACCGAATGCGACGGTTGCGACGACGACCGGCAGCCGTTCCGCACGGAAGTCCTCACTGATCTTCGTCCGCTCTTCGTTGTCCAAACCGGCGTGATACGCACGCGCTTGGATTCCGCGATCTCGCAGCGTTTCCGCGACCTTCTCGGTGTCCGCGCGAGAGATGCAATAGACGATCGACGCCGCATCGGGATGCCGCGCCACTGCGTCCGCCACCTGCCGATCGCGATCGACGCGAGGGTGCACGCGATACGTGAGGTTGGGACGGTCGAAGGTGCCGATGAGCACGCGCGGGTCGCGCAGCCCCAGTTGCTCGATGATGTCCGCGCGCACGCGCGGGGTTGCGGTTGCCGTGTAGGCGTGGAACGGGACCTCGGGCAGGTGCCGGCGAATCTCCCGCAGGCGACGATACTCGGGGCGGAAGTCATGGCCCCATTGGCTGATGCAGTGCGCCTCGTCGATCGCGATGGCGCCGACGCCGAGTCCCGCGATCCACTCCACGGTGTCGCCGGTGAACAGTCGCTCCGGCGAGAGGAACAGGAGGCGCAGGCTGCCGTCGGCGATCGCTTCGCGGGTGCGTGCCCGATCCGCGGGTGTCGCCGCCGAATGCAATGCGGCAGCGGGATAGCCGGCCAGGCGCAGACCGTCCACCTGATCCTGCATCAGGGCGATCAGCGGTGAGACGACCAGGGTCAGGCGCCCGTGGATCAACGGCGGAAGTTGATAGCACAGCGACTTGCCACCGCCGGTTGGGAGCACGACGAGCGCATCGCGGCGATCCAGTGCGGCAGCGATCGCCTCGCTCTGCAGCGGTCGCAACGTGTCGAAGCCGAACCATCGCTGCAGAGCAGCAGTCACCCGCGGATCGGTCGGCGTGGAATGGCTGTTCGGCTCGCTCACGGCCGGTTGGTGTAACACTCGGTGGCGAAGATGGACAGAGCGACACTCCCCACGCTCGAATACGCCACCCCGCAGCCCCGGCATGAACGACCCAGACCCGATCATCGACCTGGACGAACTCGTCGCCCGCTGCATCCTCGCGCATGCCGAAGGTGATTACGGCGAGGTCGAGCGGCTGCTGGCGGCACACCCTGATCTCGCAAAGGAAGCGCGTCGGCGACTCGAAGATCTATCGAGCACCGGGTTGATCGACGATCACCCCACCACGATCGGCCCCTACCGCATCCTCGAGCCGCTCGGCCGCGGTGGAATGGGTGCGGTCTATCTCGCCGAACAGCGCGAGCCGGTCCGCCGCAAGGTCGCGATCAAATTGGTGAAGCGCGGGGTGGACACCCACGAGGTGCTGACCCGCTTCGCCATCGAGAAGCAGGCGCTCGCGGTGATGAACCATCCGTCGATCTGCAAGGTGTTCGACGCCGGCTCGACCGCGGATGGTCGCCCGTGGTTCGCGATGGAACACGTCGCAGGTCTGCCGCTCACCGACTACTGCGAACGTAGGTCCATGCCCGCTAAGGCGCGCATCGACCTGCTTCTCGACGTCTGCGACGGTGTGCAACACGCGCACCAGAAAGGCATCATCCATCGCGACCTCAAGCCGTCCAACATCTTGGTGGCGGAGAGTGACGGTCGTCCGATCCCGAAGATCATCGACTTCGGGATCGCCAAGGCGATGGATCATCGGATCGGCAATGCCACGCTGCACACGATGATGGGAGTGGTTCTGGGCACACCGGAATACATGAGCCCGGAGCAGGCCGGTCGCGACGCACTCGACATCGATCTCCGCACCGACGTCTGGTCGTTGGGCGTGATCCTCTACGAGCTGTTGACCGGCGAGCTTCCGTTCCCATCGGAGAGACTGCGTGGAGATCCGGATCGCCTGCATCGGATCCTCAACGAAGAGGAACCCCCGACCCCGAGTCGTCGCCTGTCCACTCGGCTGTCGAGGGGCGGCACCAAGGGAGTCGAGCGCACGAACGAGACTCGCGAACTCATGCGCGCATTGCGCGGTGATCTCGATCACATCTGCATGATGGCACTCGCGAAGGATCGCGAACGTCGGTATCCGACGGTGCACGAGTTCGCTGCCGACCTTCGGCGCTACCTCGCCAATGAGCCGGTCTCGGCCGGGCCGCCGAGTCGGCGCTATCGCTTGGCGCGCTTCCTGCGTCGCCATCGCCTGGAGGTCGGGGCAGCGGCGGCGGTCGTGATCGCACTCATCGCCGGGCTGATCGTCAGCGTCGTCTTCGCCAGGCGCGCGAACGACGCCGCGACCACCGCACGACTCGCACTCGATGCCGAACGCACGGCGCGCGATGCTGCGGAACGCGACTTCGCGAGTGCTCTGGAAGCGGTCGATGTGCTGCTTCAGCGGGTCGGCGACGCTCGGCTGGAGAGTGTGCCGCGCACGGACAAGGTTCGACGTGCCATCCTCGAAGACGCGATCTCGTTCTACGGCCGCCTTCGTGAGGATCGCCGCGACGATCTGCGCGCGCGCTTCCAAGCGGCGACAGCGAGTGTCGTGCTCGCGCGTCTCGAGTTCACGCTCGGCAACACGACCGCGGCCAAGGCGCACGCCACTACCGCGATCGCCGAACTGACGAGCGTGGTCGTGAGCGAACCTCGCGCGATGGCCGAGCGCGCCGCTGCGCACGACGTTCTCGCCCAGGTCGCCAACGCCGACGGCGACGAAGCGAATGCAGAGGCGGCTTTCGCGCTGGCGATCGCCGACCGCCGCGCCGTGGTCGCAGCAAGTCCGACCGACCCCGGCGCCCAGCGCGACTTGGCAGCAGCTCTGCACAACGCCGCGATGCTCCAGCGCAAGCGAAACCCGGACCTGGCGATCGAGCGCTGGAGCGAGTGCTCACAGTTGCTCGATCGATTGAAGGGGGCAAACCATGAACTACGCTGGGTCGAGCGCATGCGCGCGATCCAGCAGGTCGGAATCGCCGGCTGCGAGTTGATGCGGCGAGACCCCGAACGTGCGCACGCAGCATTGGAACTCGGCCGGCAAGCGCTGGCCGCTTTCGACCTGAACCAGGAGATCGACCTCGACCTCCGCGAAGCCGCAGTCGAGTTGCATCGGTTCCAGGGTCACCTCGATTATCGATCGGGTCGCTCCGCGGAAGCGATCGCCGCCGGTCGCGCCCAAGTCGCCGCCGTCGACGGCCTCTGCCGCGATCACCCCGAAGTCCCGCTGTACCGCGCGATGAAGGCGACGGCGACCAGCGAACTCGCGATCTTCATGGCCACCGAGGCAATCGACGATCAGGTGATCGACGCCTTCCGCGACGCGGTGGAGGCGGCCTTCGCGGTCGCCATGGAGTTCCCGGGCGATGGGGCAGCACAGCGCTCGTTCATGATGCTCACCGGCAATCTCGGCCATGCCCTGGCGGAGCGCGGGCTGCGGAGAGATCTCGCCGAGGCGCGACGTCACCTGTCCCGCGCGCTCGAACTCGCCCGCAAGGGACTGCCGGCGAGCGGCGGACTCCTGATCAACTTCCTCACCAACTTGGCCGACGTCGAGCGCGGCGACGAACGCACGGCCGAAGCAGAGGCGCTCGCCGAGGAAGCAATGCGGCGCGCAATGGACTCGTGGAACGGCGCACGCGGCAACTTCGAGCGGGCGGGCGACCTCGTTGTCGCCGGATCGGTGAGGGCGGGAGTCGAACTCGACCGCGGAAACGCGCGCGCGGCGCTCGATCTCGTCAGCCGCACTCGAGACGCACTCGGCTCCTCCCTGGCAGAGCTCTTGGGGCATGCCGACCAGGCCACCTACGTGCGCACGATGCTTCACCTGGAGGCGATCGCCGCCGCGGAGATCGGCGATCTGCCGCGGCTGACCTCGGTCCAGCGGTCGTTGCGAGGGACGGATCCGGTCGACGAAGCCAGCGACGATCCGGTTCTGCTCGAACTCACCTTGCTCGAAGCGCTCGCCCTCGACGAGGAAGCGGGACTGCGCCGAGCACTCGATCGAGTGCGTGGCGCTCCAACCGTCGCGGACGCGGTCGATCCCGCGACACCGTCCCCAGCACTTCGCGACCGCCTCGAGCTGCAACTCCTGACCGGGCTTGCGGCGCTGCGCGTCGGCGAAGCAAACGCCAAGACCGAGCTCGAGTCCGTCGTCGAGCGATTGCGCGAGATTTGCCCTGCACTGCGCGTCGATGCGGTTCTCGATCGGCGCATCGAACGTGCGCAGCTCGCCCTGAACGCTGCGCGATAGCTCGGACTATGCGTCGGCTCGACCACGTTCTGCGCGGATCGCGGCGATGCGCGCCAGGCCGCGCGCAATCAGGCCGCGCACGGCAGACTCGCTCACACCGATTTCCTTGGCGGCGTCGGCGGTCGACAAACCCATCAGCCTCGTGAGGGTGATCGCGTCGCGCTGCTGCTCGGGCAGGCCGGCGATGGCACTCTCGACCGCGGCGACCTCGTCTCGAGCGTCGACGATCTGGCTCGGCGTCAGAAAGCTCGCATAGGCCGCGTGCAGCGTCGCGGCATCCTCGGGGTCGAGCGCCGCCGCCTCGCGGCCGACGTCGCGCCGCTCTTGGCCATGAAAGCGCGCCTTCTTCAGGATCTTGCGACCGGCCTCCAAGAACAGCCAGTTGCGGAACTCCTTCTCACCACGGATCTCCATGCCGGGGAGATCCGCGACCACCTCGCGACAGACCGACTGCGCGATGTCCCGAACCGACTCGCGCTGGCCCACCTTCCGACCCACCCGCATGCGGATGAATGCTTCGAGGACCGGCAGGTTGCGCGCGAACAACAGGTTGAGCGCCTCGGGGTCGCCCGCGGCGGCGGCGGAGATCGTCGAGCGGAGGTCCATTTGGGCGGCGGCAGGAAAAACTCGCGGCGATGGTCGCCCAGTGTAGCCGACGGAATTTTCGAAGGCGGCGCGAACGCGAGCGGCGGCAGCGGGACTCGTGGAGGCAGAACGGCACGAGTGTGCCGAACGACCTCCCAACCAAGAAGAAACGAAAGGAAACCTGTCATGAACTTCCGCACGAACCTGTTCGCCGCCGCCTCCCTCCTGGCCGCCCTCCTCGTCCCGACCGCCCAAACCGAAGCCCAGACCGCCCAGCGCTCCGGCTACTACTCGCTCAACCTCGGCAACGAGTGGATGGGCGGCAACGTCTTCGCCGGCGCCTCGATGTATGCGAGCCGAACCCTGCGCGACGGCGTCACCTTCCGCACCAACGACTACGCCTACGACCTCCTGTCGATGGACGCCTCGGTGCGCTACCTCAAGCAGCCGCGCTTGGTGCTCGCCTACGGCGTGATGTCGGCGCGGGCGCAGAACAACAGCACCACTCCCTACGAGGGCCGCTTCAACCTGATGATCCGAGGGGTGACGGAGCGCAACCAGCGCTTCACGACCGCGGGCACGCACAACTTCCTGTCCTACTACCGCAGCTTCGACCTCTTCCCGACCGACCCGCGCATCGAGGTGTCGGTCTACGGCTACCCGGTCTCGGTCAGCGGCAACCTGGGTGTGGGTTGCGAGGCGAACGCGAACTGCACGCTGAGCGGCACCGGCTACGCCCGTCTCGGTGCGCTCGGTCGAGTCTGGGGTTACGGCCGAGTCCGGGCCCAGGCCGGTTGGTCCTGGTTCGGTGCGGGTGCGGACTTCACCGCAACCTTCGCCAACACCCGGCTCAGCCCGAGCATGACCGCCGACGCTCGTAACCCCTTGCAGAACGGCGGTGTCGGACCGCGATCCGCAACCGTGTCGGGCAGCGTGCCGCTGACCATCCAGGCCATCGCGCTGCGCCTGGACGTCTGGGTCGCGGTCATCCGCCGCTTCACGGTGAACCTGGTCAACTGGTCCTCCAGCCCGATCACCCTCTTCAACATCTTGTTCTGAGCGATCGCGGCGCACGCACCACCGACCCGCCCACGACCGCGGCCCTCGAAGAGGGCTGCGGTCTTCGCGTTTTTCTGGCAGTCGCGGCGAACGCCGGCCTTGGCGACGGGACTCGTGTCGGCAGAACCCAAGACCACAAGGTGAAACCGATGAAGCGCCCACACGCCGCCCTGCTCGCTCTGCTCGCTCCCCTGGCCCTGACCGGGACGCTCCTTTGGACGAGTGCCGGGACTCCCGCAGCTCCCGCCACGGTCGAGACGAACCTCGTTCGAACCGAACTCGGCGCCGCGCACGCGGGTGCGGGGGTTGCCGCCGGCGACCGCGAGTCAGCGGTCGTCCGCGACGGCGTCTGCTGGGCACCGGTCGGCACCCGTTTGGTGTTCGCGCTCGACTCGCGGATCGAGTTGACCACCGAAGGCAAGGACGAAGGTGGCTCGCCCCGGCGAGAGAGCACGAACCTGGTCACACGCGGCCACCTGAGCGTGACGGTCGTGGCGCGCGAAGGCCGCGATCTCCTCGCTTCGGTCACGAGCGACGATCTGGCGGTCGAGTTGCCGGAAGGCAGCACGTTGCCCACCGAGCTGGCGGCCAACCTCGCAGCGTTCGAGGAGCCGACCCTCGTGCGGATGGACAACGACGGGCGCATCCACGGGTACCGCTTCCCGCGCTCGCTCGACAGTGCGCAGCGCGACTTCGTGCGCGGGATCGTCGGCGGCTTCGCCTTCGTCGCGTTCGACGACCAACAACGCGAGTGGTCGGCGAGCGGCGCCGATTCCGCCGGTGAGTTCGAAGCGAGGTACCGCCGCGAGTCGAACGACGGCGCGCCGCTCGAGGTCGTGCGCGAGAAGCTGCGCTACACGGCGGTGCGTGACCACGAGCGCATGCAGGTGACCACCAGCGGCTCGGCCCGCGCCCGATTCGACGGCGACTCGATCGGCTGGCTCGTCGCCGCCCGACTCGACGAGACCACCCACGTCGGCACCGACATGATGCCGGTGGAGTTTCACGTCGGGAACCGCTCGACTCTCGAGCTGGTGTCGCATGCGCAGGTCGCGGTAGAGCTCGCGGCCGATCCGTTCGGCGACAGCTTCGCCAGCGCGTCGGGTCACACCGAGGACCCCGCCGCGGTCGCCGCGGCCTCGCTCGAAGCAGAATGGCGCACGAAGCTTCGCGGCAAGAACGCCGGCACCGTGGTCCGCGAGATGATGGAGGAGTTCCTCGCCGGTCGCGACGATTCGCGGGAACTCATGGAGCGGTGGGAGGAGCTGAGCTGGCTCGTCAAGCTCGACCCGCAGGCGCTCGAATCGATCCGCCACATGCTGCTCGACGGCACCCTCGATCCGAAACTCCATGGGCTGATGCTCTCGGCGCTGGCGAAGGCCGGCACGCCGGAGGCGCAGTCGACCATGCTGTCGACCTACGGCGACGCCACCGCACCCTTGCAACTGCGTGGAGCCGCCGCCGCGGCGATGTTCGATGTGGTCGCGCCGACCGCGGAACTTCTGAGCGGCGTCGCGAGCCGCGTCGGCCAACTGACGACGGTCGATCCGGCGGACGCGACCGCGGTTCTCGCGCTGGGTGCGATGGAAGGGCGAAATGCCGGCCCCACTGCCGGGGAGGGCAACGCGACCTTGGCGATCGCGGCCTGGCGCGGTCGAGCCAAGGACCTCGATGCCGAAGACCTTTGGCTGGATGCGATGGGGAACGCCAAGGCGCCGGGGCTGGAGGAAGCAGCTCGCGAGGCGATCGAGGATCCGCGCGAGCACGTTCGTGACGCCGGAATCCGCGCGCTGGCCCAGGTGGCGGGCAGCAATGCGTTCGAGTCACTGGTTCGGATCGTCTGGGACCATCGGGAACCGATGGCGCGAGCCACGGCACTGACCAGCCTCGCGACGCGAAGCGAGCCCGCGGTCGTCGAAGTCCTGCTCGTGGCGGCAGAGACGGATGTCGACAGCTTCGTGCGCCAGACGGCACTCACGACGCTTGCGCGCCGCGGCTCGGAGGGCGTCGACCGCAGTCGGATTCAGCGCATCGCGGAAACCGACACCGACGACCAGGTGAAGGCCGTCGCGCTGCGCATGCTCGGCGGCGCCTGAGGCACCGCGTCAAGGTTCCATGCTCCCGCTGGCCACCGCCGCGACCGTCGGATAAGGACGATGCCTCGCAATGGGCGTGTCCTGGCTGTCCTCCTTCGCCGCGGGTGTCGTGCTGCTGTGCGCGACGACTCTTCGCGCGCAGGAGGATCCGCCCTTCGGGGCCGACGTCACGCAGGTGCGCCAGCTCACCGATGTGACCGAAGTTACCGCGACCGGCGGCGTCTGGTTCGAGGATCGCGCGATCGACTTCAGCATCCGCTGCGATTCTGCGCTGGTCGTCTTCGACCGCACCGAGAGCGCTCGGCTCCAGTCGACCTCCGTCGGGACGGCCGGACCTCCGCGCCGCGATGCACCGCTGCCGTCAGCGAGACGATTGGTCGACGAGAAGCTGCTCCGTTCCCGCATCGACGGCTTTCTCGCGGCACTTCGGCGGCGACCGCTCGGCGAGGGTCAACGCGGGCTTTCGGTCGAGCTCTTCCGCTCGGTGTATCTCGAGGGCGATGTGACGATCGTCTTCGGCGGGATCGAAGTCTTGCGTTGCAAGAGTCTTCACTTCTCCCCGATCGACGATCGCGTCCGAATCGTGGAGCCGACCCTACGGCTGTTGCAGTCGACAGCAGAAGGCCGGCCCATCCAGATCACCGTTCGCGCCGCAGAGCTGGTGCGCCAGCACGGACGATTCACCGGACGGACGGTCTCGCTGACGACTTCGACCGCCGGCGAACCACAGTTCGACGTGCTGTCCGACGACATCGAGATTCGCGAGCGCGCGGATGAGTTCGAGGTATTCGCGCGCGGCAACCAGATGCGGGTGCACGGCACCGCGGTCCTGCCGCTACCGGATCAGCACATCTTCACCGCCGATCAGGACCAACTGCTCATCAAGGGGGCGAGCGCCGGCATCTCGCAGCGCCTGGGTCCGCGCGCGCGCATCCTCTGGGGAAGCACCTTCAACGACTTCGGCGGTTCCATCCACGAGTGGCTCACCGGTCGCCCTGCCGACGAGTTCCGCGGGACTTGGCGACTGGGCACCGGCTGGATCGAGAAGCGCGGGTTCCCGATCGATGCCGACCTGCGTTACAAGGGCGGCGATCTCTACGAGGGCCGGCTGTTCGCCATGGGGATCGACGACGCGCTCGCCCCCATCGGGCCGATCCGACGCGAACTCGACGGCAGCCGCATCACTCCCGACGCACGTTCGATGCTGCGCACCGAGAACCGAGTCCACTTCTCGGAACGCACGGAGCTCGACGTCACGGCGTTCTGGGCGAGCGATCCCTCGATCTTCCCGGACTTCTATCGTGGCGAGTACAACCTCAACGAGCGACCCGAGACGAGCGCCTACCTCCGACATCGCGGCGACTCGTGGATCGGCATCGTCGGCGTGCGGGGGAATCTCGCCGACTTCTCCTACGCCGATGGTCGACAGCTCGCGAATCGCTTCGGCGAGGAACTGCCGTACGCGACCCTGGATTGGTTCTCCCAGCCGTTGCTCGAGTTCGCCGATCGCACCCCGCTCCTGCTGACGACCTCGAGCGGCATCGGCATGCTGCAGAGCAACTGGGGCGAAGGGGCGACCGGCACCGTGGACGATCGCACGTTCCGATTCGACCAGGAGATCGAGCTCGCTGTCCCCGCCCGGTTCGGCGTCGTCAACGTGCGGCCGTTCCTGGCGACTCGGTACACGGGCTATGAACGCACTGCGGTGGGTGGTGCGCACGGTCGATTCGCCAGTCAAGTCGGTGCCGAGATGGGCACGGAACTCGCCCGTGACTTCGATCTTGGCGGCGGTTCACTCTGGCGCCACGAAGTGGTGCCGACGGTTCGCTATGAGAATCGATTCGCCGTGCAGCGAACCGCATCAGACTTCTTCCAACAAGATGCCGTCGACGCCCTGACCGAACGCTCTGCCTTGCGAGTCGGCGTCTTGCAGCGGCTCTTGTCGCGAACTCGTGACCGAAGCGAGCCCGTCGATTCGGGTTCCACATCGATCGATCAAGTCGATGCTCACGAACTCGACGAACGCGAAGAAGTGTGGCTCGATCTCGCGCAGCGCTTCGCACCCAACGCCGATCGCGACAACGGCGGAGACGTTCTCGACGTCTTCGAGTTCGAGTTGTTGGTACGCTCACTTCGCTTCACCGAGGATGTGTCCCTCGGTCTGATGATCGAGGGTGAGCAGGACTGGAACATTCAGGAACTGCGGACCTTCAACATCTACACGCAGCTTCGAACCGGTCGGCTCAGTTGGCTGTTCCAGTATCGAACCGACCAAGTCGAGAAGGGAATCGTCGGCTACGGCGTGTCGATTCCGCTTCGCACGCGCTGGCAGATCGATCTGCGCGGCACCTATGACATCGAGCGCAGTCGCAGTGCGTTCTACGTCGCCAACCTCATTCGCAACGATCTGGACTGGCGCTTGTTCTTCGGGCTGACCTACGATGTGGTGACCGACGACACCAGCTTCAACATCGACTTCGAGCCGCGTTTGGGCAATCTGGTCCGCCAGAACGCGACTTGGAACGTCGGCGGCTACGAGTTCGGAGCATCGCGGATCTTCGATTACTGAGGTCGCTCGGGGTCGACCCATGATCGGGCGGCGAGCGCCGGGCCGTCGGCAGAGCGGTTGGTAGCGCGATATGTTGCACGCGATGAACCTCCCTCTCGTGCTCGCCGGCCTGGTGGGTGCCGGTCTTCTGAGCCTGACTTCGGTCGCGGCGCAGCAGAACTTCTCCTTGGCAGCGATCGAAGACGCCCACTCCGATCAGAGCCAGCCGACGACCAACTTCGGCACATCACTCGAACTCGGATTCGGCAAGAACTTCCGATCCAGTCCAACCTTCACGACGTGGTTTCAGCGCGCTTATCTGAGATTCGACACGCAGCTCATCAGGAACACGGGGCGCTGGCCGACACGTGTCCTCTTGGTATGGAATCAGAATCGCGCGAGTGCCGCAGGTTGCCTGGATGTCGCAATCCACCGCGTGACGTCGGCGTGGTCTGAGTCGAGCGTCACCTGGCAGTCGATGCCGACCCATGATCCGGCCGTGATCGCCACCGCCTGCGTCGGGGATTCTTTCAGCAACGGCTGGAAGCGAGCGGACGTGACCGCGCTGGTGCAAGCATGGTTGACCGGAGCCGTGCAAGATCACGGTCTCGTGATCAAGGATCCGATCGAAAGTAATGCGGGCGCTGCGCGCCCAGGGTTTGCGCACTCGAGAGAGACCGGAGCCGCAACCAGCCCACATCTGCTGGTCGAGTTCGCCGACCGATTCGGCTTCGGTTGTTCCGCGCGAGCGTTGCTGCCGATCTCGGATGTCACGGCCGGCCGACCGCAGCTCGGCAGTTCCTTCACCTTCGGAACGGTCGGGCTCATCAGCGGCTCGACCTTCGGAGTTCTGTTCGGAACCAGCAATCAAAGCTGGTCCGGCGGGACCTTGCCCTGGTCGCTGGCGCCCCTGGGCTTCCCCCACTGCGATCTCCTCGTCGCTCCCGACATCGCCACCAACTTCGGCGCGCTCGCGAGCAACAGCTTCGATCTCGTGGTCCCGCTGCCGTCGATCAACGCTCTGGAGGGCGCATCGCTCTACATGCAGGCTGTTGCGGTGCCGCCGATCCCGTCCCTGGGACTCGAAGTCGGCAACGGGGTCGGTGTAACGTTGTCTCGCTGAGCGCGCGGCCCATGCCGCGCTCGCTCACACGCTGTCCATGAACTTGCCCGGCTCGTAGTTGCCGAGGTCGAGGATCTTGGTGCAGACGCGGTCGAGGAAGTATCGATCGTGGCTGACGATCACCATGCAGCCGGGGAAGACTTGGATCGCTTCCTCGAGAACGCGCAGGGTGTCGAGGTCGAGATCGTTGGTGGGTTCGTCGAGCAGGACCAAGTTGCCGCCGCGGCGGAGCATCTTCGCGAGCTGCACGCGATTGCGTTGCCCGCCCGACAGGGAGCCGACCTTCTGTTGCTGGTCAGGTCCGGTGAAGTTGAACTTCGCAACGTAGCTGCGGCTGTTCACTTCGACCTTGCCCAGCTTCAGGATGTCCTGACCCTCGCTGATCTCCTGCCAGACGGTCTTCTCGGGATCGAGAGTCTCCCGTTCCTGATCGACGTAGCACAGCTCAACGGTCTCGCCGACGACGACGCGACCGCTGTCGGGCTTCAGCTTCTTGGTGATCAGCTTCAGCATCGTGGTCTTGCCGGTGCCGTTCGGACCGACGATGCCGAGGATGTCACCGGGTGCGAGTTCGAACGACACGTTGTCGAGGACCTTGTGCTCACCGTCGTAGCTGAAGTCCACGCGTTCGAAGCGAACGACGACGTCACCGAGTCGACGACCAGGCGGAATGTGCAACTCGACGGTGCCGTCCTTCTCCTCGACTTCCTGCTCCAGCATCCGCTCGTAGTTGCGCACACGGGCCTTGTTCTTGGAGGTGCGGGCCTTGGGATTCATTCGAATCCACTCGAGTTCACGCTCGAGCACCTTGGCTCGAGAACGCTCTTCCTTCTCGGAGATCTCCAGTCGCTTGGCTCTGGCCTCGAGGTATTGGGAGTAGTTGCCCTTGTAGGGAATCGCGCGGCCGTGCCAGATCTCGAGCATCCAACCGACGACGTTGTCGAGGAAGAATCGATCGTGGGTGATGGCCACGACAGTGCCCTTGTAGTTGGCGAGTGTCTCCTCGAGCCATCGGACCGAGTCGACATCCAGGTGGTTGGTCGGCTCGTCCAACAACAGGATGTCCGGGTGTTCGAGCAACACTTTGCACAGTGCGACGCGTCGCTTCTCGCCGCCGGAGCACTCGCCGGCGAGTTTGTCGTCCGGAGGCAAGTGGAGCTTGGTCATCGCCGTCTCCACATGGCGGTCGAGCTCCCACGCGTCGCGCGCTTCGATCTCGTGCTGCAGCCGATCGAGCTCGGTCATCACCTTCTCCATCTCATCGGCCGAGATGTCTTCGCCCAGCTTGAGACTCAGAGTCTCGTGTTCGGCGAGCAATGCGCGGATCGGAGCGACCGCGATCTCGACGTTCTCCCGGACCGTCTTGTTCTCGACCAGCTTCGGTTCTTGCGGGACGTAACCGATGGTGATGCCCTCGGCCGCGCGCGCGACACCGTCATATTCCTTGTCCTCACCCGCCATGATGCGGAGTAGGGTCGACTTGCCGGCCCCGTTCGCGCCGATCACGCCGATCTTGGCGTTCTCGAGGAACACGAGGCTGATGTCATTGAGGACCGGCTTCTTGTGGTAGCTCTTGGTGAGTCGTTCGAGGGCGAAGACGTTGCGCTCGGCCATGGGCGATCAGGTTCCGCCGGTACGCGCGAACCGGAATGGTGCGCGGGCGGACATTGGGGCCGAACAGGTTAGCGACCCGCCCGCCCGGTTGACACACGGCAACGGCAGCCGACGATGAACCGTCGTGACTTCACTCCCCCTACCCCTCGCCTTCCTCAGCATGCCGAGCACCGGCGAGTGGGTGATGATCCTCTTCGTGGGGATCATGATCTACGGGAGGCGACTTCCGGAGGTCGGGCGGCAAGTCGGGCGCACCGTGGCGAACCTACGCCGGGGATTCGATGACTTCCGGCGCGAACTGGATCGTGACGAGAGCCTGCGCGAGGTGCGGTCCGGCATGCGCGACATGCGCAGTGCATTGGATGCGCCGCGGCAGGCGCTGGATCCCAAGCGCCTGGTCGATCACGTGATGGCCGACGATCATCCGGAACACCCCGACGATCGCGACCCAGGCGACGACCACCAAGCGGTCATCGAGGCAGAGTCGCAACGCTTGGCCGCGGAGCGCGCCGCCGTCGAAGGGCACGAGTCGACGACCGACCACGCGACCGACGAACCTGCTGGTGAACGGGAGCGGCGCGCCTCGGTGACGGGCTCGGCCGCAGAGGCGGACCCGCAAACCCCTAGCCCGGATCATTCGTGACCGTCTGCTGCGATCGCCGCAACTCGCGCCCGGCGGCGATCTCGCGACGACGTTCACGAGTCATCCGGGCTAGCGACTGATCGAACTCAGGGATCGCGGCGGTCTTTGCGAACCTGCTCGTCGGCGGAGTCGAACATCGACATCCAGTCTCCGCCGCGCTCCTTCCGATTCGATCGCGACTTGCGGAGTTCCTCGCGCTTCTTCTCCTGCTCGAGTCGCCAGTCCTCATAGTCGGAGTAGATGTTGGCCAAGACCTTGCGGTTCTCCCCGATCAAGCCGACGAACGGATAGATCTCGCAGCCGGATTCGCGACCGATCTTTCCGAGCACGTCGAACGGCGTGAGGATCGGCATCGTCACGGTGACGACGTTGCCCAAGCGATCCAGCGGCACCACCATGTGGCGGAACAACAACTCCTTCGGGATGGCGGACTGCGCCTCCTTCGTGATGTCGTACGAACTCGCCATCATGAACGGGATGCCGAAGACTTCGACGACCACCTTCGCCAGGTCCCATTCGTTGATCTGACCACTGCTGACCAAGACCTCCGAGAAGGACTCGCCGTAGCGGTCCTGGGAGTACAGCGCATCGGTGATCGTCTCGTTCGGGACGAGTCCACGTTGGGTGAGGACTTCCGCGAGTCGAATCGGGGTGAGCTTTTCGATGCCCTTCACGGGGAACGGATCGACGCGATCGGATCGGGGACTTGAATGCGACCAGGTCGATGTACTCGGCGGCGACGGTCCGTCGTGCCACTCTGCCGCAGAACTCGACAATCGGTCGAGCCCGCCTGGACGAGGAGGTCGACTGGCCCGGATCACTCGTGAACGCCTGCTGCGATCGCCGCAACTCGCGCCCGGCTGCGTCGATCTCGCGACGACGTTCACGAGGATTCCGGGTTAGCGCGCGTAATGCAGGAGGATCAGAGCGGCGTGCACCAGCAAGACCGCGGTCATCCCGAACACGATGCTGCCGTTGACCGCTCGTCCCACATCGAGACCGGACCGCTTCGGGCCCGTGGCCAAGAAATAGGTGACGATGGCCACGAGGAAGCCCGAGATCAGGGCCTTGTAGGCAACAAAACGAATGTCGCCTCGATCGAGTTCCACGATGAAGGCTCGTGCCCATCCGTACGCCGAGATTCCGCTCACGAGTTGTGCTGCGAAGAGTGATGCCAGTCCCGCAAAGACGACTCCGCAGGCAGTGACGATCGGCAGTGCAACACAGACACCCCAGAGCAGCGGGATCAACAAGTAGTCGACCGGCCGGATCCCCATCATGCGTAGCGCATCGATCTGGCCGGTGCGCTTCATCGTTCCGAGTCGCGCAGCCGCGCCGGCGGCGACGCGCGCGGTGAAGAAGAATCCGGCGAGGAGCGGGATGAGCACCGCGACGAGAACGGTCCCCGATCCGGTGATCAGCGCTCCGGTGAAGGCTCCTTCGAGCGGATTGTTCCGCAGCGCGAAGAACATCGCGAGTCCGCCGACGGTCGCGCACCCAATGACGACGAAGACGGCAGCTTCGATGATGTAGCGACGAATGGTTCCGGCAGCGAGTTCGGGCCATCGCGGCACGATCCGCCAGATCGCGTTGCCGATCGTCGCCCCGAAGTCAGCCGCGCCGTAGAGCAGCGTTTGCAGACCGCGGAGATCGAAGAGCGGCTCCACGGTCGCCTCGATCTCCACGTCCCGATCGTCGTCCACGATCGGCTCTCCGGGTGGAATCCATCGCAGCGACTTCGAGTCGGGATCGATGTGGAGGACTCCGTCGTGCAGGCCCTCGAAGGCTCTCAGGTCATGCGTGATCACGATCGTCGTACGGGCCCCCGCAGTCGAACGATGCGTGTCGACCAACAACGTCGCGATCGCGCGCGCCGATTCGGCATCGAGTCCGGCCGTCGGCTCATCGAAGAACAAGAGTCTCGGGCCACCGCCGAGCGCCCGTGCGACCGCCACGCGCTTTCGCATGCCGCCGGACAGTTCGTGAACGCGTTCTGGAGGATGTTCGAGGCCCACCTGGGCGAGCAAGCCAAGTGCGAGCGTCGGCGATCGCTTCGCGACGCGAAGTGCGAGTTCCACGTTGCCGCGCGGGGAAAGTTCGTCGAGCAGACCCTCGTCCTGCAGAACCGCCTGCACCTGACCACGGAGGCGACGCGGATAGTGCACGCCGACGTTCTCGCCGAGCACCCGCACGCTGCCGCGTACTCGCGGAGCGGGCTCGCGACTCTCCCACAGCCCGCACAACAGGCGGAGCAGCGTGGACTTACCCGAGCCGCTCTCGCCGACGAGCAGAAGGAAGGACCCGGAGGGAATGCTCAGATCGACGTCGACGAAGACGATCCGCTCCTTGGCCCGTCCTCGGTAGGCGAGGCCGAAGTCGCGAAGTTCGATCGCGAGCGACGGCGAGGAATCGCTCACGGCCGCGGCCTCAGCCCGGCCGGAACCGAACTCAGGGCGATTCGCGCCGGCTTGGCAGCATCCGACGTGCTTCGGCCCACGAGTCCGACCACGGTCCCGCCACGCACGAGGATCCCGCCGCGGGCATCCGCCAACGAGGGTAGTCCGTTGGTGAGCGTTGCAGGATGTTCGGCACCGGCGATCAAGAACCCGTCCGCAGTGTCGACGTCGGCCTCGAACTCCATCGCGGAGGACAAGGTCGCCGGGAGGTCGGGTGGGACGCCGTCCAGGATCAGCAACGCGAGCTCCCCGCCCGCCGGGTCGATCCAGGTGCGGCCGGCTCGAAACACGCCGACCTTCGGGACCACCACGCGAATCGCCTCACTCTTGATCTCGACACCACCGAAGGTGTCGGCCATGAACGAGGCACCGTCACAGAGGCTGCGCACCGTCAACACCGCCGTGCGACCCTGAGAATCGACGAACATCACGCCAGAGCCGCGTCGCTTCTCCTCGTCGTTCGGACTCAGCCAGTCCTCCTCGGTGCACTCGTAGATCACTTCGACGGCGATGACCTCGCCCGACGCGAGTCGCGGTTGTGTCGGCGGCTGCTCGCGAGCGCTGGCCGGGATCTCGCTGGCCGAGGTGTCGGGCCGTTCCTCCCGCGCGACCGCTCGATAGCCGTCCGGAACGGGCACACCGCGCTCGTCCTGGTTGTGGTAGCCGATGAACGGGCTGAGCAAGGCGCCGACATCGTCCAACGAGATGCCGCGCAGCAAGGCACCCGACACGCGTGGCTTGGCGACCCAGAAGCTGGTCTTGTCCGTGACCGTCGTACGGAATCGTTCGCGAATTCGCAGCGTGAGTTCGACGTGTGTTCCGGTCGACGCGAGTTCGACGCGCCGCACCTCGCCCACGGAGATCCCTCGAAACTGAATGGATGCGCCGGCATCGATGCCGCCGTTCTCGAGAACGAGGAGCGTCATCAGCAAGTCGCCGCGTTCGATAGGATCGAGGTCCGCCATGGCTCGGTCGACCGGCGGACGCTCGAGCCCGGCGAGCAGGCTGCCGGCCGCGAGTTCCGGCGATTCGATCTCCTCGGTGAGGAACGCTACGTAGGCGTCGCGCACGAGGGTGTCGAGCCCGGTCGCGCCCGATGTGAGGCCGCCGAAGCGAGGGACGACGACCCAGAAGCGACTCGCCTGCCGCGCGAGTCGAGAGCCATCGGGTTCGAGCAGCAGGGAGACCACACCCTTCTCGCCGTCGAGTCCGATCGAAACGCTCGTCACCGTGCCGACGCGAACTCCGCGGTACCGAACATCAGCGCCGGACTTGAGTCCGCGAACGTCGCGAAACTCGATCCGCAGTTCGAAGAGTCCCGACTTGCCGTCGTCTGCCAAGAGACGAAAGAACCACGCGCCGAGCGCGATCGCGGCGACGATCGTCGCGATACCGAAGGCCTGTCGGAATCGGTCCATGGTTCGGCGTCTTGGGTCGCTCGGTCAGTATCGATCAGATGTCGATATTGGTCGCTTCGAGGGCGTGCTTCTCGATGAACTCACGACGGGGTTCCACATTGGGCCCCATCAACACCGTGAAGATGCGGTCAGTATCGACTAGGTCGTTGATGGTCACCCGGTAGAGCTTGCGACGGGCTGGGTCCATCGTCGACTCGTAGAGCTGCGAGCCGTTCATCTCGCCGAGACCCTTGTAACGCTGGATGTCGACCGAAGACTCGCACTCCTGTCGAACGCGAGCGGCGGCTTCACCAAGCATGGTGAACTCCGTGCGCTCCTTGCCCGTGTCGACGACGAAGACCTGGTTCTCGATACCACGGAACGACTCCGGCAAGAGACCGAGCTCGAGAAGCTGCAAGAGGAGCTGCGACACATGCTCTTGGATGTGCAGCGCGAAGACCTCGATGTCCGCTTCTTCACGCTTGAAGCCGGACTCCGGACCCTCGTAGACCCGCAGCGATCCATTCTGCGCTCGCAGTCCCTCGAGAATGGCATCCTTCTGCGCGATCGTGTCGACGAAGCGACCTTCACCGTTCTGCACCACCCAGTGAGTCGGAAGCTCCATCCCTGGGGCCCTCGCCTCGGCAAGAAACGCTGAGAACGGAACCGCCGCTTCGCGCGGCAACTGCGACTCGTACTCGCTGAGCCTGGCAAGCAACACCAGAAGCCGCTGCAACTGCTGCTCGCGGAGTTCCCGCTCTCCGCGCGAATCCCGGATCACGAGCTTGGTGTTCCCAAGGCCGAACTCCGTCAGAACGCGCTGACGATCGAGGTCGTTGACGACGTAGCGATACGACTTCCCCTTGGCGATTCGGTAGAGCGGCGGTTGCGCGACGTAGACGTACCCCTGATGCACGAGGTCCGGCATCTTCCGATAGAACAACGTCAGGAGCAGCGTGCGAATGTGGCTGCCGTCCACATCGGCATCGGTCATGATGATGATCTTGCCGTACCGCATCTTCTGCGGTTCGAACTCCTCACCGACGAAGCCGGTGCCGATCGCCGAGACGATCGTCTGGATCTCTTCGTGATCGAGAATGCTGTCGAGCGGCGCTTTCTCGACGTTCAGGATCTTGCCGCGAAGTGGAAGAATGGCTTGGTTCGGAGCCCGACCCTGCTTCGCGGTTCCACCTGCGGAGTCACCTTCCACGAGGAACAGTTCGGCATCTTCCGGACTGGTTCCCTTCTGACAGTCGGCCAACTTCGCCGGGAGGCCGATCCCCTCGAGAGCCGACTTCCGTCGAACCAGCTCTCGGGCCTTGCGCGCTGCCTCGCGCGCGCGTTTGGCTTCCATCGCCTTGTTGAAGATCGACTTGGGGACAGCCGGCTTCTCCTCGAAGAAGGTTCGTAGCCCATCACCGACGATGGTCTCCACGATGCCTTGAACCTCGCGATTGCCGAGCTTGATCTTGGTCTGACTCTCGAACTGCGGATCGGGAACCTTGATCGACAACACCGCACTGAGGCCCTCGCGGAAGTCGTCCCCCGTGGGCAACGTGTCCTTCGCCTTCATCAGGTTCTCGGACTTCGCGTAGTTGTTCAGCGCTCGCGTGAGCGCGGTCCTGAAACCGATGAGATGCGTTCCACCCTCGAGAGTGTTGATGTTGTTCACGAACGTGAGAACGGACTCGTTGTAGCCATCGTTGTAGGCCATCGAGAGTTCGACCTCGTAGACGCGTTCGGGACTCTCCGGCAAGGAGCTCGAGCCGCTCAGGTAGATGACGTCCTTGTGGATCGCGGTCTTGCCTTCGTTGAGATCGGCCACGAACTGCCGCAGACCTTCGGGGAAGAAGAACTCTTCGCTCTGTCCGTTCCGCTCGTCGGTCAGCGAGAGTCGCAGTTGGCGCGTGCCCATGAGGTACGCCAACTCGCGGAGACGCTTGCGCATCACCTCGTAGCTGAGCTCGGTCGTCTCCATCACCGCCGAATCGGCCCGGAACCGCACCATGGTGCCGGTCTCCGTGGTGTCGCCGATCACCTTCAAGGTCGAGGTCGGACGCCCGCGGGCAAAGGTCATCTGATGGACCTTGCCATCGCGGAAGACTTCGACCTCGAGCCATTCCGACAGCGCGTTCACCACCGAGACGCCGACGCCGTGCAGTCCACCGGACACCTTGTAGGAGTCCTTGTCGAACTTACCGCCGGCATGGAGCTTGGTCATGATGACCTCGAGCGCCGGCATACCCGTCTCATGCATGTCGACGGGAATGCCGCGACCGTTGTCGCGCACGGAGCACGAACCATCGGCGTGTACTCGAACGTCGATTCGTGAACATCGATCGGCGAGCGCCTCATCGACCGAATTGTCGACCACTTCCCAGACGAGGTGGTGGAGACCTTTGGGACCGACATCGCCGATGTACATCGCCGGTCGCGTGCGGACTGCCTCGAGTCCCTCCAAGACCTTGATGGAACTGGCGTCGTAGTTCTGCTTCTTCTTCTCAGGCATGTGTCGTACCCCGCATTCGAAAGACGATGCGGGTGATCTGTTCTTTGTCGTTCAGCGCGTTACACGCAACTCGAATGTCTTCACACCGAAAGCCGCGAAGTTCTGCCAGGAGTGCCGGCGACTCCACTTCGAGAGTCAGGACACCGCGACGGAATCCGGCAACCTGTACGCACTCGGCGAGATCCGGACCAAGCACCTGGTCCACGGCCGTTCGAATCCGGCCATGTCCCGCTCGAGAGCCGGCTTCACGCAGAAGCGCACGAAGATCTTGACCAACGTGCTTGGGTTGGCTCACGACGCGCCGATCGGCATGAGGATGTAGCTATAGGACTCACCGAGCGCGCACTTGATCGGAACCGAACCGTCGACGACGTCGATACGAATCGTGTCCAACTCGGAGACGCGCAGGGCTTCGATGAGGAAGTCGGGGTTGAATCCCATCTTGACGGGCTTGCCCTTCATGTCGACAGCCATCGTGAGATGGGCCTTGCCGACGCTGGAACTCTCCGCGCGCATGTCGAGATTGCCGTCGGCGAATTCGAGAGCGACCATGCGGATGTCGTTCGAAGCGAGGACCGCAACGCGGCGGAGGTTGCGTTCCAGTTCCTGTCGGTCCACTTCGATGACCGTCTCCGCGGCCTTCGGAATGACCTGCTCGTAGTCGGGGAATCGGTTGTCCAGCAACTGCGAAACCAGCAGGTTCCCAGCCGCTTCGAAGCGAATCTGCGATCGCGCGATGCCGATCGTCAACATGGCTTCGCTGTCGTCGGCGAACGCCTTGGTCAAGGCATTCAGGGCGCGGAGCGGCACCACCGCTCGGATGCGCGGAGCCTGGGTGGCGATGTTGGTGTAGGCGAGGGCGAGGCGACGACCATCGGTGCCGACCATCCGAAGACAGCCGTCGACGAAATCGATGAGCACACCGTTGATGGCGTAACGAGTCTCTTCCTTGGCGCAGGCGAAGGACGTTCGCCGATACATCTGCAGGATGTCCTTCATCGAAACCTCGAGTTCGACTTCGGCCTGCAGCTTGGGCTCCGGCGGGAACTGATCGACATCCGCACTCAGGAGATCGAACGAACCGGAACCACTCTCGATCCGACAGCGGTCCGAACTGGCCTTGATCGCGACCGTCGGCTCGCTCAGTTCGCGAATCAGCGCACTCGTCTCTCGGCAGGGAAGCAGGATGCTGCCGGGTTCCGATACCTTCACGGACCGGAGCGTGGCGCGTGCGGTCATCTCGTTGTCGGTCGCGAGGAACACGACACGCTCGGGCTCGGCACGCAGCAAGACGTTCTGGAGGACCGTCTTGGTGCTCTTGACGGGCGGGATGCCACTGACAGCGGCGAAGGCATCCTGCAACTCTTGCCGATCGCAGAGGATCTTCATGTCTTGGGGCGGGGAAAGGGCCGGTGCACGGAGGCTCGAGGAGCACGCCAACCTCTCCCCGCGACGGTTCGAGGTAGGGGAGAGGGTGCGGCCTAGCGAGCCCCGAGAATGTAGCTGCACGGCCCCTGGGGAACACCGTCGAATGCCTTCAGGAGCGGGTCGCTGCGAGGTTTCGCGAGCTTCGCCGTCGATGGGAGCAGCCGCCGCTGCTTGCCGGACTCCTGGCCGAGCGATGTCTTGTTGTTGGTCTTGGTTTCGTGGCTTGTCACCGACCTGATCTTCAGGTCGTTCGAACTGTGGAGAACGTTCGACGGGGCACCCGACAGGCGAGGAATGGGGCCGATTCGCGGTGACAGGACGCGCGCTCCGAGGTGGGGAATCGTCGTGAGCCGACGCTCTAGAGTCCTGGAAGAGAGTTCGGATGCGCCGATGTCGCGCCGTCGGCTCGGCCGTCGCAGCCGCGCGAGCCGGGAAGACTCTGCTCAGCGACTCCGCAGGGCACTCAGGAGTTCTTGAACACCGGCACCACCAGCCGTGGTGGCGAAGCGGCGGCCACGGGGCGATGCGTCAAGGAGACGCGGATCAACTCCCGCTGAGTCGACGAAGGAGGTCGTCGAGGTCGGTCGTCGTAAGTTCCTCGGCCGAGATCGGCGGCAGTGTCTTGAACTTGCGGTACTCCTCGATGCTGGTCAGTTCGACGTAGTCGCGATAGCTCATGCGCCGCCGCGCGGCCTCGGCGCTGTTCTCTACCGCACCGCCCTCCATGGCTCGCTGAAGGGTCCGTCGAGCTCGATGACAGATCGCCAACGTGTTCTCGAGGTTGGTTCGGATGCGCGTCAGGCGCTCGCTGTTGGCTCCGGGCTCTTCCATGCTCCGACCGACCTTCGCGAGGGCGACGTCGAGAACGGCGATTAGGCAGTTGAGCTTGGTCAGCAGCTTGGTCCGGTATTCCCGGGAAGCAGTGTTGGCTTGGTCGCGAGAATCAGGGAAGCGTTCGGAATCCATCGGTGTCTCCTGGGGGCTGAGAGACCAGGAAGCAGCCGGGATGCCAATGTGCGGCGAAACCATCGACGCACGGACCGACCCTTGCGAAGGAGTCTTGCCGGGATCGATCCGAAATCGTCGACCGGTCCGAGTCCGATCTGTCCGACCAGCGGGTCGCGCTCGCGCGACGCTGTCCGATTTCTGCGACTGATTCAGCGAACGCCGACTGCTCGCTCGAGCAAACGCTCGGTGAGCGAGAGGACGCCGAACTCGCCAGTTGCGCCGATCACGATCGTCTGAACTCCGCCCACTTGGAACATGAGCTGGAGCGAACTCTGGTCGTGGAAGAAGAACACGGCGTAGGGCTTGGTTCCGCTTCCGGGCACCGGACTTGGGAGACTCGGCGCAGGGACGCCGAAGGTCTCGACCACGAAGATCGAGGCGATCCCATCCCC
Source organism: Planctomycetota bacterium (assembly GCA_050181465.1). Lineage (GTDB taxonomy): Bacteria > Planctomycetota > UBA1135 > UBA1135 > UBA2386 > JACRLW01. Next base: position 149,279 of record JBFXDD010000005.1, on the reverse strand, counting down.
GTAGATCAGCACCAGGCTCGACTCCGCGCGCAGGTCGTTCAACACGGTGCGAGCCTGAAGGAAGTCGAAACCCTCTGGCAGGTCGGCAGGCTCCGGCAGAATCGGACGCGGCGTACCGTCGAGGGATCCGACCGCAGCAGAAACGGAACCGTAAGTGCGCAGCAGCGAGGACGGCTCCCACCACTCGACCGAGTCGACCGAGCGCGGGTCGGTGAGGGTGAAGCTCGTGACCTCGAGAGTGCCGACGATCGATCCGAAGGCAGAGACCTCCGCCGAATAGAGCGGATAGTGAGTCGCCGCATCCAGCTCGAGGATCCATGCCGAGCGGCCGAGTCGAATCGGAACGACGGCGACGCGGATCGTGGGGCGCGAGAGACGAACTCGTCGATCGATGGGGACGATCCGGTAGGACTGCGCTGCCCGCGTCGGATCAGCGATCTGGAAACCGCCGAACTGGTGGAGGAAGCCCGCCTGGGACGCATGGGTCGCGGCCCGAAGGGAATGCTCGACTGGATCGAGGATCTGGCCGGGGATCCCGAGGAAGTCCAAGCGGAAGCGCGAGGAGCCATCGGGCGCATCAGGTGCCAGGATCAAGGACTCGGACACAGAGTCCCAGGACAGGCTCGGCTGGGAGCTTCCGGAACCACCGCTCGAGGACGTCCCGCCGACGTGGAGCACGGACCGAGTCTGGCGAATCTCAGCCCAGGTCCGGTGTCGCGCGTTCGCGATCGACGCGAAGGTGACTTCGCCCGGCGACTGCGTCTGAGCGACTGCACGATCGGTCGAGCTGACCAACAGCGTGGTCAGGACCGCGAGCAGCGTGACGCAGGTCGACCGCCGTGCCGAGTCAACGCGAACCACGTCGCACCTCCGCGAGAATGGAACCTGTCGAGAAGCCGGAGACGAAGGGTTGGTCGACCCGTTGGAAAGAAATCGTCAGCGACGTGCGCTCCGAGCGATCCGGACCGAGGAGAATCGTGGCGGCCCAAACGCCGAGCATCAGGCTCGCGGCCATGGCCACCCAAGCGCCGCGAACTCGACGCGTGCGCGAGCGCAGCTCCTTCACATCGCCGCGGATTCGCTGCCAGAGCCAGCCCGGGGTCGCGTGGGACGGCGGGGAAATGGCTCTGCCCACGGCGTCCGGTCGACTCCGCAGCGGCGAACCTTGCAGGTGGTCCAGCACCGCGGCACTCCAGTCGATCTCGCGAGGCGGGGTGAGCGGCTGGGAGAGAATCGCCTTCACCGACCCCGGCAACCTCGCGGCTGACTCGTCCGCGATCGACTCGTGCAAGGCTTCCAGGCCAGGAAGCGTGACCTTGGGCCCGCGGCTCGCCGACGGACGCGGCGCAGCCGTGTTGCGGCCGACCGAGTCACTGCCAACCGCGCTCCAATCGACCGCCGGCGCCGCCGGCAGTGCGCGCAGCGCGGCGATGTGTCGTGAAGCGGCGCGGGCGAACTCCAGGTCCGAGGGCGACACCGTGGGATCGGCTTCGAGTGCCGCCAACTCGGCGTTCGACATCGGCAGTCGATCGAGGATCGATTCCCGCGGGCTCATGCGACCCCCTGTCGTCGGCTTGAGCCCGACGAATCCGGGCCTGCCGGCGGATCGTCCATCGACTCGTCGGCCGAACCGGCGCTGGAGAATCGGCTGCGAGAGCCGGGGATCCCGAACCCCAGCGCTTCCGCACTTCCGGAGAGCTCTCGCTCGAGAGCAACGTGAGCACGAGCGAGGCGCGACTTGATCGTGCCGGGCTGCACGGCGAGCGCGACCGCCAGGTCCTCGTAACTGAGCCCCTCCAAGTAGCGCAACACCAGCACGGCCCGAAGCTTGGGGCTCAGCCGCAGGAGCGCGGCATGCACGTGCTCACCGGCTTCGCTGGAGGCCGCCACGTCCATCGGGCTGTCCGAGGGATCGGTCGGATCCGGTTCATGGCCGAGATCTGTCATCGCTCGCGGAACTGCGCGTCGTCGTCCGTGGAGACGACGACGGTGATCAGAAGCGCAGTTCACCACGATGCGGAACAACCAGGTGCTGAACAGTGCGTCGGCGCGGAAGGTGCCGATCTTGAGGAACAGGACGCGGAAGGTGTCCTGGGCCACGTCCATCGCATCGTTCGCCGAGCCGGTCATCCGGTAGGCGATCGAGTAGACCCGGTCTCGATAGCGCCGATACAGCTCCTCGAAGGCGGTCTCGAAGCGATCGTCCTGCACATCACGGCAGGCATCGACCAGTTCGAGGTCGGAGGATTGGGCGTTGAAGGTCACGAGTGGAGACGGCAGCGGATGGCGGTTCGGACGACCAGGACCGATCCGGATGTTCCGTAACGGTGTGGAAAGTCCGCGCGTGAGAGGGGCTCGGCCCGAATTGGGAATCTGACCGAAGTCCGTCGAGGAGAGCGGCTTGGAGCGTACAAGGGGCTCATACCGCACTCAATGCCGCACTGACTCCACCGGGGCAACGAGCTGCCGGAGCGAATGCCCAGCCCGAACTATTCGGAAACGTCGTCGCGAGATCGCCACAGGTCGATGCTCGGCACGTAGCGCCGCCGCCGAGCGCGGCTTGCGGCGATCGCAGCAGATGCTCACGAATCCTTCGGACTAGCGGCCGCTGCCGGTCACGGTCCCCAACCCGTTGGGGAAGAACATCGACGAGCCCCGCGATTGCAGGCAAGTCGGCGGACAGGCTAGGCGACCGCTCGACATGCATTCCGCGTTGCGCACCTCGCAGAGCGAACCGCTCGGCGTCGTGGACATGACCTCCAACTGCATGACGCAGATTCGCGCCGAGGTCCAGAAGGGATCGTCCGTGGCAGCTGGATCGAGCGGGACAACCATTCCCTTGTCGTCGTCGGCGGCGGTGAGCACCGTGACGACCCCGGCGACGTCCTGAAGATATGCCCCCGAATGGATCAGTCGGCTGCCCACCATCGCGGTCGCACCCACCGTGCACGGCAGGATGTTCCGCAAAGCTTCCAGATTGAGCAATTCGAAGGAGGCGACGCAGAAGAGCCCCTCGACGGGATCCACTCGGGTGCTCATGGCGACGCCGCCGGCGCCGATCATGCTGGCAAACGAGTAGCGCGTGCCCGAGAGATCCAGGAAGGGTGTGATCCCACGCAGTTCGCCGAGATTCGCGCCGACGAATCGGAAGAGGAAGTGGACCCACACCGACTCGACCCCGGCGACGTTCTCCGAGGCGGAGACCACCACCCGCATCTCGTCGTCCATCGGTCGCGGCGAACCAGGATGGTCGAAGGGTCGCCGGAACTGCGCGGCGGCGAGGAAGTCGTCGATCCCGTCGCTGTCGCTATCGACCGCACTCGGATCCAGCAACAGCGGCAACTCCACGCAGTCCGGCAAGAGGTCGCCGTCAGTGTCGACCAATCCGCCCTGCGGCATCGCGGCGGGTGCTGCCGCGAGCACTCCATTGGGCGCGGCTCCATCTCCACCGTCATCTCCTCCCGTGATCATCCACGGAGCTGTCGTCCATGCAATCGACGCGGCGATTGCGAGCGCGCCCGTCATGAGCGGCCATGACCAACGCCACGGCGTTCGGTTCTCTGCTTGGTCTTGCGATCGATTCGGCAGCATCGGCTTGGATTTCGCCACTCGGACTTGCTGTTCGCACTTCCCGACGCAGGCTCGGAGGGTCGTCGATCCTGCGTGGGCTGCGAACCGCCCGCGCCTCGGCTCGGGGAGAGCAACCTAGGACACGGTTCGGACAACGAAATCTACGACAGATTGAAGCCTAGGAGCTCAAGGACCACAAGTACCCCACCTCGGCGCGGTAACCGGTTTCCCCCTCGCTGCCGTTCGGAGCCCTCGTCGGAGCCCGACCGGCGGGGGGGGTCCGAGTGCCGCCGGCGGCCCGCGCCGGTTGTTTTCCCCCTTTGGCACGGATATCACACGGGGCCGGTCACCCCGGGAGCCTCGCGAAGGGATCTTCGATCTCTTTCGCCTTTGCGAAAAACAAGCGCCCGTAGCTCAGCTGGATAGAGCGTCGGCCTCCGAAGCCGAAGGTCAGAGGTTCGAATCCTCTCGGGCGTGCATTCCATCGCAACCGCGCGCCCCCGGCCTGTCGTGACGCCCCTTCGATACGAAGTCGACCTGAGCGACGTCCGCCGTCGACTCCTCCACTTCCGGTTGCGCTGCGAGGTCACGAGCGACAAGGGCGGGTCGGCCGAGGTCTTCCTGCCGGTGTGGACCCCCGGGAGCTACCTGGTGCGCGAGTTCGCGCGCCTCGTGCGCGACGTTCGCGCCAGGACCCTCGACGGAGGCGAGGTTGCGTGCGCGAAGCGATCCAAGAATCGTTGGCGCGTTCCGGTGCTCGCCGACGGCACGCTCGACCTCCGCTGGTCGGTCTACGCCCGCGACCTCACGGTTAGGACCAGCTACGTCCAGCCTGATCTCGCGTTCTGGAACGCTGCGAACGTGTTGCTCTGGCCCATCGGTGCGGGTGGCCAACCAGCGCGCGATTGTTCTGCGTCGCTGCAGATCAGGCTCGCCGGCCCCGATCAACTCGTGTTTGCCGGTGGGATCGAGGCTTCGCGCGTGAGTGCGCTGGTCGCGGAGGTGAGTCTTGCCGACCTCGACCACGCGATGGATACCCCGGTTCTGGTCGGCGGAAGTCGACGCTGTGAGGTCGCGATCGATGGAGTGCCCCATCACTTCGTCGCTGCCGGTCTGGAGCCCTTCGCCTGGCCGGCGAACTTCCCGCGAGACCTGCGATCGGTGCTCGAGGTCACGGCCGCAGTCTTCGGCGGATCGTTGCCATTCACCTCCTACGCATTCCTCTCGCTGTTCAGTGATCAAGGTCACGGCGGCCTGGAGCACTGCGACAGTTCCGTATTGCTGGCACCTCGCCACACCTTCGACGATCGAGAGGAGTACGAGGACTTCCTGTCCCTGATCGCCCACGAGTATCTGCACGCGTGGAACGTGAAGCGGATGCGACCGCGTGAGTTCTGGAACTACGACTACGAGACGGAGAACCCCACTCGATTGTTGTGGGTCGCCGAAGGCTTCACTGCCTACTTCGACGACTTGCTGTGTCGCCGCGCGGGAGTGATGAGTGTCCGGCGTTACCTGTCGCGACTCGCCTCGCATGTCGATGCGATGCTCGACAATCCCGGTCGACGTCGACTCTCTCTCGGCGCTTCCAGTTTCGACGCGTGGTTGCTCCTGTATCGCCCCGACGAGAGCACGCGCAACGTCTCCCAGAACTACTACACGAACGGCGCTCTCGCGGCCTTCCTCATCGATGCGGCGATTCGCCGCGCGAGTGCCGGCACTCGAACGCTCGACGACGCCGTGCGAGCGCTGTGGGCTTCCACCTGGCAGCAGGGGCGCGGCTACGACTTCGAGGACGTGATCGCTGCCATCGACCAAGCGGCAGGTCGTTCGCTCGCATCACAAGTCGAAGCCTGGATCGAGGGTCCATTCGATCCCGATGTCGACGCTGCGCTCGAACTGTTCGGCCTGCGACTCGACACCCGTGCTTCGACGGTCCCGGAATTCGGCGTGCGATTCGACGTCGGCAGCACGCGAGCGGCGGCGGTCAAGGACGGTTCTCCCGCGGATCTCGCGGGAGTATTCCCTTCCGACGAGATCCTTGCGATCGATGGATTGCGCGTCGAGCCCAAGGCCTTCGACTCGATCTGGACGGCGCGCGCCAAGTCGGCGAGCAAGGTCGCGGTGTTGCTGGCAAGGCGCGGCAAGATCGAAACGATTGAAGTCGAGCCCGGTTCGATGCGACCCGGCAAGGTGAGCATCGTCGGCGTTGACTTGCCGACTTCCGCGCAGCTGGCGCATCGTCAGAGCTGGTTGCTGACCACGGATCTCGGCGGTTGAGGCCGGTTCCGAAGAACGCCTCGAGTTCGGTTCTCTCGATTCAATTGCGAAGGATCGTGTCCACTCCCGGACGCAATTGGATCGGGATCCGCTGGACGATCGCGCCGTCGGAGTAGAGCACCAGTTCGACGCAGTCGTCGAGCGCCACGAAACTCTCGGACGCGCCGTCGGTCAGCCCGATATCGCGCGTTCCGAACGCGATATTGCCGCGGGTGATGACGACCGGCGACGCGTCACCTTTGACATCGAACAATCGGGCCATCGTCACCGCCGGATCACGTGTCGAGAGTTGGATGCTGGCGCGGCAGCCGACGGGAACGATCACCCGAAACTCGCCTTCGCGGGCCAACTCGGCGATCGCGTACTTCTTCCACTCGGCCATGCCCGCGGCCTTGACGCAAAGGAACTGCGCCGACCGATCGAGTGGTTCGTGCTCGATTCGACCGAGTGGATCCGCGTTGTGCCAATGGCCGTTGAGCACCACCGAGCCATCGCCATGGTCGGGATGTGGGCGTTCGATGATCCAATCGGCACCAGGCACCGGATTCCCGGAACGATCGACGACCCGGCCACGCAGGTGCGGCCACTTCTCGCGATGCGGCAAGCGGATCTCGACATCCGTTCGACCTGCCTCGATGGGGTCTGTGTCGTGCACCTCCAAGGATTCGAAGACGATCACCCGCAGTCGATACCATCCCGCGGCGACGGGACGGGTTTCGAACTCCCCGAGACTCGAGTCGAGGTTCCTCTGAACGTAGACACCGTTTCCGAGCGATCCGCTCGCCGGTTCGATCCATGGGGGAGCGGGTGCGACGAAGTCGACATGGGGTGATGGGAACGGCGAGCCGTCGTGCCTCACGACGCGCCCGCGGATGGTCAGGGCTCGCTCGCCCAGCGTGAGAGTGAGGTCTGCGGGCCAGGCCGCGCGTGTTCGCCAATGAGGACCGATCGCCGACAGTCGCGATGGGGAGCGGCCCGGCGAGGAGACCACGAGCTCTGCAGGTCGATCCATCGACGAGTCTTGCTCGACTTGCCAGAGCGGCAGGGCGAAGTTGCCCGAATCATCGACCGTCACCGTGAGGTCGAAGAGAGTCACCGTTGCAGCCGTGACGGATGCACCATCGCGAGTCAAGACAAGCCCACGGAGTTCGTCGCCGGATCTAGATCGCTTGAGCACGATCGGCTCGCCTCGAAGAACGCTCGTCAGACTCATGGTCGCACCGTGTCGGCCTTTGGCATGGGCGACAACCTCGACGAGGTCACTGTTCGGTGCGGCCTCGAATCGAAACGAACCTTGTTCGTCGCTCGTGGCGGTGAATGTGACGGATACGTCGCGATCGAGAATGCGAGGGATGCCGCTGCGAAGGTCCTTGGTGAAGTTCAGCCACAGACTCGCGCCGGGCACCCGCTCGCCGTTCTCGTCTACGGTGGTGCCGCGCAGCTCGATCGCCGGCGCGACGACGATGGTCAGATCGAGATGCTCGCGGTCGTTGTCGTAGATGTGTGGTTCGAGAACGGCCACCCATTGCGGACCGCCGATCTTGACGTGTCCCATGCTCGCAGCGCGCTTCAACTCGAAGCGACCCTCTTCGTCCGTGAGGATCGGCGTCGACTTCGATCGCGAGTGACCGGAGAAGTCGTCGTAATAGACCTCGACTCCAGGGACTGGTCGAGCAAGCAGATCCACCACCATGCCGCCTATCGGGATCGTGGGTGTCGACCCCAAGTTGGCGATCACCGACGACAAAGCGTCATGCAGATCAGACTCCTCGATCTCAGGAAGGACCGGAGTCGGCACGCGAACTCCGGTCGCAGTCTCGGTCTGCTTCTCGGCGTCCCCAACGATCGGCAACTCGATCGATGTGTTCTCGGGGAGTGAGGTCGGATCTCCTTGCAGCCAGAGCGAGATCAGCCCAAGCAACACGGCCATCGCGGTCAGAGCGACTACCTTGGTCTTCGTGAGCATGGTTATCCAAGCGGCGAGATAGACGGACTTCTTCGGTGGGATCGCGAGGAGCGCAGTGGTCCAGCGAGTGCGATCCTTGAAGCGTCGATCGAGCTTCTCGCGGAGCCGCTGCAGCCCGCGATGCAGTCGCGTGTGCACCGTGCGCACTGGGCAACCGCTGCGACGCGCGATCTCGATCGGGGTCAGGTCTTCGAAGTAGCGCAGCACGATGGCTTCCCGGTAGATGTCCTCGAGCTCGCGCACCGCGGCGAGCACGCTCTCTCGAAGTTCAATTCTCTCGACGATGTAGTCGGTGGCCGGCAAGCACTCGGAGCGAGCTGCCAAGGTTTCGCGACGAACACGTCGCTGGCGCTCGCGATGACGTGACACCCAGAGGTTTCGCAAGGTGGTTCCGAGCCAGGCTCGGCCGGCGCCCGGGGCATGGATCTCCCGCGCCACCAGAGTGTCTTGGCTCAGATCCAGTGCGGTGGCTTCGTCCGCGGTCAATGACCTCGCGAGTCGACGAAGCCAAGCGTCATCTGGCGGTTGGTCGTGCTGAGCCATCGGAGGGAGAGACGCCGCGAAGCCCGCGTACGCGTCACGGTCGCAGAGGGATTCTTGCCGATACAGTTCCAGCCGCGAATGGGGACTACGCTCGGGAGCTTTCATCGACGCGAGGAATGCGCGCCAACCAGCCGCGTCACGGGCGGGATCGTCGAGAGTCAGCCGGCGGATCTTGCGGCGGAACCAGCGATTCCCGCCGGCGCCTCCGTGGCCTTCGGCGGCTCAGCGCTGATGGTGTTCGTGGTAGCGCCGATCTCCCTGGCGGCTGGGCTGGCGATGCTGACCGGTCCCGCGGTCGAGGATCGGTCCGGCGAGTGGATACGACAGGGCGTGGCGGGGCTGTTCGTCTTGTTCGCCATCGCCGCATGGTTCCCACGCCGACTGTGGTTCGCGGGCCGCCTCGTGACCGCGGTGGTCTTCCTCGCATGCTGTGGTTACGTGGTCGATCGGGTAGCGGCGCAGGTTCACGGCACGGTCGGACCGCGCGACTTCGGGATTCTCGATTCCCTCCAGGCCTTCGTCGTCTTCGGGCTTCCGAGCTTGTGGTTCACGTTGCGCGGGCGCTCGACGCAGAGTCTTTCCTCGGCGGCAGAAGCGGCTCGGTGACATGATCTGTAGCGGCGCGCACTTCGCGCGATCGTTCCGTCCCATGTCTCACACGCTGATTCGATCCCTTCTTGCCTCCTCCTTCATCCTTCCACTGACGCTCGCTCAAGAACCGGATTCGCCGGTCGCCGTCGACGAAGTGGTGTCGGTCGATCCCGTTACCGAACACCATCGAGCCTTGAGTCGACAGGTTGGTACTTGGCGCGTCGTCTATCGAACCGAGGCGATTCCTGGGATCCCCGGCATGGAGAAAGCAACGGAGAGCGATGGCATCGAGACCATCGACTTGCTCGGCGGTGGTCTGTGGTTGAGGAGTGTGACCCAGAGTCACCACGAAGGTCAGAACTTCGAGGGCTACTGGATCGTCGGTTACGACCCCAACGCGAAGGCCTATGACGGCATTTGGGTCTCCAGCATGGAAGAGCCGCCGGCGAGGATGCGAGGTAGCTTCGATGCCAGGCGCCTCGCGTGGACTTTCGAAGGCAACACCGGCCACGGTCGGATGCGGAGCCAACTGGTCATGGAGAGCGACGACGAGTCGGTCGAGACGTGTTGGATCCTCGGCGAGGACCAAGCCCAGACTCAGTGCATGGTCATCCGTCGAACCCGCCTCAAGGAAGCCCCGAAGGCGGCCGTGCCGGCATTGAAGGCGGCCAGCGACAAGGTCCATCCACTCGGTCTCGGGCTTGGAGACTGGAAGGCGAAGGCCCGCCATGACATTCCCGGCATGCCACCCCAAGAGTCGGAGTGCGCCGAGAGTGTGCGCTGGGTCTGCGGCGGTCACTGGACGTGGTCCGACTTCTCAGGGGAGATGATGGGCATGCCGTTCACCGGTCACGCACTCAGCGGCTTCGATGCCACCACCGGCAAACTCGTCAGCTATTGGATCGACTCTTGGACGCCGACCTTCACCGTCACGAGCGGAGAGTTCGACGCCAAGTCCAAGACCCTTCGTTTCACCGGCTCGACTCATGGTCCGGACGGGAGCGAGGTTCCCGTGTTGCAGACCTTGGTTCACTCGTCGGAGAAGCAGCGCCGCCTCACGATGCAGTTCGGGGAGGGTGACGAGGCGTCGAAGATGACGATCGACTACACGCTTCGCGAGCCGTCCAACAAGGCCGAGGCGAAAGGCTCGAACGCCCCGGCGTCGAAGGGCAAGTGAGCGAGCGCTTTTCTTGCTCATGCGATCGCACTGCTGTCGCATGAGAACCACCTCTCGCACTTCGAATCGCGAATCTGCCGAGCCGATCGCCTGGTCGGTCGGCACCTCGAGCGTCGGGCGCGTTCTGGTTGCGGTCGATTCGGGACAGGCCCTGGTTGGGCTCCGCTTCCTGGCCGAAGGAAGTGAGACCAGCGAACTGGAATCGGCGCTGGAGGAGTTGCGATCGCGTTTCTCGGCGATCGAGGAGCGTCCGCGACTGTGCGCCAAGTCAGTTGCGGCCGTGCGTGAGTTCGTGACCGGCAAGTCGAAGGTCGTAGATCTTCCGGTCGCAGTCCGCGGCACTCCGTTTCAGGAGTCGGTCTGGAAGGTCGTTCGGAGGATTCCTTACGGCAAGACTCTCACCTATCGCGAGCTTGCCGTGAGGATCGGTCGCCCGACGGCATGGCGCGCGGTGGCACGCGCGAACGCGACCAATCCCGTCGCGCTGGTCGTTCCCTGTCACCGGGTGATCGGTAGCGACGGCAAGGCCACCGGCTACACCGGTGGTGTCGCGATCAAGCAGGCTCTACTCGAGTTGGAAGCGTCGGTCGTCTCCGCGGGAGTGAGGACCGCGACCACCCCGGCCAAGTCTCACTCCGCTCGCGCGTGAGATCCGTCGCAGAAGGGCTTCTTCCCGGACTTTCCGCAGCAGCACCAGGCGACCATCTTCTCGTCGTCGAGCACCACCTTCATGGGGCCGATGTCGGTTCCAGCGGCGACCAATTCGCGGTGAGTTCCATCACAGAACGGGAATCGCGCGCTTCGTTGGCACTGGCAGTAGGCGTACTTGCCGGGTGAGCACGACACCACGAAGGGTCGATTCTGTACTCGGCCGGGTGCTTCGGGAGGGGTTGGCCGATTGGGTTCGTCGGGCATTCGCCCAGTCTAGGCCGGACTATTCGTGAACGTCGTCGCGAGATGGACGCAGGTCGATGGACGGCAAGGGGCTGCGTGGAGCGATGACCGAAGCGTAGCCGTAGCTACACAGCCAGGGCGGAGCCGACGTAGCGACGTGGCGCGGCGAGAATGGCGACGATCGCATCAGACGTTCACGAAGAGTCCAGTCCAGGCTTCGCACCGCGCTGCAATCGATACAGCGAAGGATCTCGACGTCTGCGCTCAGCGCATTTTGCGGATCACGCCGCGCAAGACCCCGCGGATCTCACAGCGCTCCGGGTAAATCGGCGTGAGTGCTGAATTCGCGGGCTGGAGTCGAACCCTGCCGTGCTCGAAGAAGTACCGCTTCAACGTCGCCTCTTCGCCGTCCACGATCGCAACCACGATGTCCCCGTTCTTCGCTGCCTGCTGCCGTCGAATGACCACGTAGTCGCCGTCGTCGATGTGATCCTCGATCATCGACTTGCCCTGGACCCGCAGCACATAGTGGTCATCGCCGGTCGGGACGAGATCCGTCAGCGGCACGACCTCCGCGTGTTCGACGGCCTCGATCGGTCGACCCGCGGCGACCACTCCCAAGATGGGGAGCTCGCTGACCGTCCGCGTCCCGCGGGATCGCGGCTCATCGGGGTCGTAGAGGATCGAAACGGAACGCGCCTTGGACTTGTCGCGACGGACGGCGCCCTTGTCCTCCAGGTGACGCAGGTGCTCGTGCACGGTGATCTTGCTCACCCCGAGGATCTGCGCAGCTTCCTCCAGAGTCGGCGACAGACCGTGCTCGTCACGAAAATCCCGGAAGAGGCGCAGCACCTTGAGCTGCTTGTCGGTGAGCGTCAGATGCATCGATCGTTGCGGAGAATGGAAAGTGTGGCCGCCCGGGGCTTCGAACGCACCACCCCGGACGGCCGTCGAAAGCGACTTGGTTCAGGCGTAGATCGCCAAGAACAGGAGCGCGGCGACCGCGAGTCCCGCGCCCAAGAGGTCGGCAACCAGTTTCCCGGCGGGCGAGACACTCCGCGGTTCCTCCGGCCGGGCGAGCCCGACCGGACCACACTCCCCGGCCGCAGCGCCTAGATCTGCTGCCGCCGCGCCTAGAGCCACCGCCGTCGGCCCTAGAGCCACCGCTGTCGCGTGCCGAAGTGGCGCCACCAGAGCGGAATCAGTGGGTCCATGGCGCCAATCCGCCAACCGAACGAAGGCCCGACCTTCACCAGCGGGCGAACCAACGCCTCGCGACTCACCCGCCCGATTCGCGGCCGGTCCAGATCCCGCCGCTGAAGCGTCCCGTGTTCCGCTCCGCGGACTCGACGGGGAAAGCGACGGACGAGACCCATCGAGACGGACACGCACTCGGCCTCGCGAGACCGGAGCCTGGCGAAGAGCGGGGGAAATCGGTGCCGATGCGATCGCAGTCATGTTTGGGCCTCGTTCGGGAACTCCGCGGATGTTAGGGATAAGTTCGGTGGAAGCAAGCCTGCACCTGAAGAAAGTTCGGGAAAAGTTCAGGCCCTGGGACGGCCGTCGAAATTGGTCGCCGCGGCTCGGGATTGCGCGCGTGTCGATGTCGACCCTCAAGCTGGGCCTGCTCGTTGTGACCAACCCCATCCAAACCCTGCTTGCCGAGCATGCCTTGCACCGTCGGCTGTTGCGGGTCTTCGAGCGGCTCGCTCGAGGCTTGGACCAGGGGCGTTTCCCGAGCGAAGACGTCGCCTTGGTCCTCCGCTACCTGCGCGAGTTCGTCGAGCGTTCCCACCACCATCGGGAGAGCCTGGCGATCCATCCGCTTGTGCTGGCGGTAGGCGGTGACGACCACGCCGAACTACTCGGCCGCCTGATCGGCGATCACCAGGAGACCAGCGATCTCCTCGAGTCGCTGTGCATGCTCTGGGAACCGACCGATCTCCTCGGGGAGGAGCGAGCGATCTTCGCCCAGCTCGCCCAGACCTACATCGCGCGGTTGCGCCGACACATGACCGAAGAAGAGCTGACGATCTACCCACTTGCCGCGCGCGCGAGTGCCGAAGAGCTGGCGGATCTCGGTGCCGAACTCGAGCGCATGGCGACGAACCACCCAGGAGTGAGCCACTGGTCCTCCGTGGTCGCGCAATTGGAAGAGCGCTGGCCGGCCTGAGTCGTCGGCCGCGCGACGCGAACTTCCTCTCACGGGCGAGCCAGCTATAAGGGGAGCAACCGGGCCCTGGGAGGGGCCGGCGTCTCGTTCCTCAACCGAGCCCGATCCGTCGCGATGATTCTCGAGCTAGCTCGTCCCCTCGTCTGTCTCGACCTCGAAACCACCGGCCTGGATGTCCGCAACGATCGGATCGTCGAGGTCGGTCTCGTCCGGTTGAACCCGGACGGCTCCCGGGATTCCCTCCAGCGCCGCTTCGATCCCGGGATCGACATCCCCGAGTCCGCGACGCGCATCCACGGGATCCGCAACGACGACGTGCGCGGACTCTTCGGCGAACCCACCCTGGCCCGTGCCGGTCAGGCTCTGCTCGACTTCCTGGGCGACGCCGATCTCTGCGGCTTCAACATCAGTGCCTACGACCTTCCGCTCTGGTTGGCCGAGTGCCGTCGTCATGGCCTCACGTTCGCGATGGAGGGCCGACTGGTGGTCGACGCACGCACGATCTTCGTCGGCAAGGAGACCTCGTGGGACCGCTTCATCCTCGGTCCGCGCAACCTGAACAACGCGGTCTCCCACTACTGCGGGCGTGCTCAGGGCGCGGCGTTCGCGGAGCGTGACGAGAGCGGTGACAAGGACAAGAAGGCCGCGATCGACGACCAGAAGCGCCACTCTGCGGTGAAGGACGCCGATGCGACTCTCGACGTGCTGCTCGCCCAACTCGCACGCTACCAGGACCTTCCGCGCACGGTGACCGGGCTGGCGGAATGGTGCGAGCGGCTGGCCAAGTCGAAGGACGCCGCTCAGGCCGCGAGCTGACGCACCGGCTCAGCCGTCGGCGAGCGTCCGCACGAGGCCAGCTCCGAACAGTTCGGCCTTGCTGTGCACGCCGCGGTAACCCTCGCGGAGCACCATGTGCCCCACCGGCGCGCGCAAGCTGGAGCCCGGCCCCGCGCAAAGCAGCACATCGGGAACGAACTCGCGCATCGCGGTGCGGACGGCGGCGCTGAAGTCGAAGGTCGTCGTGACCTGCTCGGTGGTCGTGTACTCGAGCAGATCGAGCGGATCGGCAGACCACGGCGAATGACTGTCGCCGCGACCGTCGATCAGCGCGATGTTCGGCATTCGGATCGGCAGGTCGGCGAGCGCCTCCTCGGCCGCTGCCGCCACCTCGCCGCAAAGGGCGGTGTGGAACGGGCCGTGCCCGGCGAGGCGAAAGGGAAACTCGCGCTCTTTCGACTTCTGGACCGGCAGCCGCGCGAGCAACTCGCTCACCCCGCGTTCGGTCCCCGCCAACACCTCGTGTCCGCCGAGCCGGATGCTGCGCGCCACGAAGTGATCAGAACCCAAGGCGTTCACCGCAGCGAGTCGATCATCGACCGCTGCCGCGAGTGCTCTGTCGGTGCGCCACTCCTCATCGACGGTCGTCGTCAGGATCTGCCCGCCGACGGCCAACTCCTGCAGCGCAGCCATCGTGCGAATCAGTCGCGCGCCGGCACGCACGTTCAGCGCACCCGCGGCAGCGAGCGCGGTGTACCAACCCAAGGAGTTGCCGGCGACGGCGACGATGCGGTAGCGCTCCAGCAACAGGGGCAGTTCCGCCATCGTCGCGAAGTAGATGAGTTCCGCGGCGTTCCTGCCCTCCAGGTGGAGGCCCGGCCGGAAGGCGCCGGCGCCGTCGAGTTCGCGGATCGTCGGTCGTCCCTCGCGCGCACGCACGGCGTCGGCCTCGTCGAGCGCGGTCGTGATCGCTTCATCCAGCCCGTGACGCGTGATCGCGCCGAGTTCACCACGGCCGTAGCTTCCGCGTCCGGGACAGAACAGCACGGCGGTCGGCTTCGCAGTCATCGCAGGGTCTCCTTGGTCGCCGCGACCAGCGCACGCGCGGCGGCGAGGATGTCATCGACCTGGACCAACACGAGGTTGGCCGCCTCTGCGAGTGGGACGTAGCTGTCGACGCCGGCGATGCGACGCATCGGGTAGGCACGGCAGGCGTCGTCGACGGCGAGTTCGGCGAGGATGGCTTGCGAGACTCCGCCCGCGGTCGCGCGGCACTCGTCGACCACGAGCAGTCGACCGGTCGCGTGCAGGTCCGCGCGAACCGCGTCGATCGGTAGCGGGGCCAGCCACCGAAGATCCAGTACTCGCGCGCGGATGCCCTCCGCTCGCAGTCGCTCGCGGGCGATGAGACTCATCTGTAGGCCGTTCGCCCAGCTCACGATCGAGAGGTCGTCGTCGCCGTCGTCGCAGTAACGACGCGGCTGGCCGAGCGGAACGGTCTGATCGGGGGGTGGGTATGCGCACTCCCAACGTCCATCGCCCTTCTCCAGCAAATCCTTCGTCATGTAGAGCGCGATCGGCTCGAGGAAGATCCCGACTTTGCCGGCGAGGTCGGCGGCCGCCATCAGCGTTCGCAGCATGCCTACGGCGTCATCGCCCCGGGATGGCGACGCGATCAGGAGACCCGGGATGTCCAGCAACGCACCGATGCTGTTGTCGTTGTGGAAGTGACCACCGAATCCCTTCTGGTAGGCGTAGCCGGCGATGCGCACGACCATCGGGTTGCGGAAGCGACCCGCGCTGAAGAACTGAAGGCTCGCCGCTTCACCCCGAATCTGATCGAGGGCGTTGTGCACGTACGCCAAGTACTGGATCTCCGGCAGCGGCAGGCCGCCGAGTGTGCCGAAGGCCTGCGCGAGACCAAGGATCGTGGTCTCGTCCAAGATCGTGTTGAAGACCCGCCCGCCGCCGAAGGTCTCGTAGAGACCGGTGGTCACGTGATACACGCCGCCCTTCCGCGCGACGTCTTCGCCGAAGAGGGCCGCCTCGGGGTAGGCCAGCAACAGGTCTTTCAGACCTTGCGCGAGTCGAAAGGCAAGATGGCGACCGCGGGGATCGTCTTCGGGAAGGCGACCGCCGAAGGCGCGCAGACGATCTTCCGTCGGCGCCACCCGTGGAACCAACGACTCTGCCGCCGGGAACTCCAAGGGTTCGCGCACGGCTGCTGCCGTCCGCAACTTCGGCCGGTTCGAGGCTTCGCGACCTGCTCGCGCGATCCGATCGCGGAGGTCGTCGTGGAGTGCGTTCAGACCTTCGGGCGAGATCGCGCCGGTCGTCAGGAGCAGGTCCGCGAAGGCGAGCATCGGGTCGCGCGCCTCGCTCCGATCGAGTTCCTCCTCGCTCCGGTAGACCGTCTCGACGTCCGATCCGGCATGGCCCATCAGCCGCACGGTCCGGAGATGGAAGAACACCGGCTGTCGCGTGCGGCGACAGAACTCGATCGCTTCCGCGGCGCGATCGTGTGACTCCGCCAGGTCTCGCCCATCTGCAGTGAAGTAGCGGAGCCCGGCATGCGCTCCATAACGCAACTGAACGTAGTCGTTCGGTGTCCTCGTGCTGATCCCGATCCCGTTGTCCTCACATGCGAAGATCACCGGGCAGGGCTGGTGCTGCAGAGATGCAGAGGCCGCCGCGTTCAGACCGGCGAGAGCGGTGGCGTGATTCACCGATGCGTCGCCGAACGAGCAATACACGATCGCGTCGCCGCGGATCGGCAGACCGACTCCCATTCGCTTCAGACGCCCGATCGCGAACGCCATCCCGAAGGCCTTCGGCAGGTGACTCGCGATCGTGCTGGTTTGCGGCGGGACCCACAGCGAGTGTGATCCGAACACCTTGTGACGCCCACCCGAGATCGGATCCTCGGCCGATGCGGCGAACGACAACATCGTGTCGAAGATCGGTGTCTCGCCGCGGCCGCGACGAGCGCGTGCGGCCATGAACGCGCCGCTTCGATAGTGCAGCAGCGCGGGGTCGTCGGTCCTCAAGAGGTGTCCGAACACCGCGTTGGCTTCATGGCCGCTGCTGCCGATCGTGTAGTAGCTCCGACCTTCGTCCTTCATGCGCCGCGCTTCCAGGTCTTGGAGCCGCGACTGGAGCGCAGCTTCGAACAAGCGCACCGCCGCGCGTCGCGTCAGTCGGGAACCGGGGACGATCGGCTCGTCCAGACCACCGACGCGCGTCGGATCGGCTCCTGCATGCTCGTGCAGAAGTCGCTCCAAGCGTTCCTGGACCTTGTATTCGCGACGAATCGACATCGAAGGGACTCCGGCTGACCTCGCCGGCGGGGTGGCGGATGCTAACGCGCACGTCGGAAAGATCCGCAGTGTCGACCCACCCCACGTGCGCGGCACATTCCTGGCGGGCGGCGTTCCGGACAGCCATGATGCGACACACCTTGATCGCGATCGCCGGCCTCTCGGAGACCCTGCTCGAACTGAGTGCCCTGTTCGCGCTTTGCGTCTTCGTCGGTGTCCTCTTCCAGCGGATCCGAATTCCCGCGGTCGTCGGCTTCCTGTTCGCGGGCGCCCTCATCGGACCCAATGGCCTCGCCTTGGTGCGCCATCCCGAGATGGTCGAGCAGCTCGCCGAACTCGGTGTGGTCATGCTCCTCTTCACCGTTGGCACCGAGCTCTCGATCACTCGCCTCGCACATCTGCGGCGCGCGATCTTTCTCGGCGGCGGACTCCAGCTCGCACTGACGATCGGCCTCGGCGCCCTGGCCGCGTCCATCGCCGGCATGGCCGTCGGTCGCGCGGTCTTTCTCGGCTTCATGCTGGCTCTGTCGAGCACGGCTGCGATCACCAAGCTGCTCGCCGAGCGTCGCGAACTCAATGCGCCGGCGTCTCGCCTCGCGATCGCCGTCTGCATCGCCCAAGACCTCGCGGTCGTTCCGATGCTCGTCCTGCTGCCGATACTCGGCGGGTCTTCCACCGGAGTCGGCGCAGCGCTCGTCGACACGATGAGCGCCATGGCGCTGCTCGGTGGGCTGACGGCGATCGCATGGTTCCTGGTGCCGCGCATCCTCGACGTCGTCGCACGGACGCGCAGTCGCGAGCTCTACCTGCTCACCGTGCTGGTGCAGTGTCTGTTGCTTGCGCTCGCGACGAGTGCGCTCGGCCTTTCACTCGCTCTAGGTGCATTCCTCTCCGGTCTCGTGATCGGCGCCTCGGATCACCACCATCAGGCGGTATCGGAAGTCGAGCCGTTCCGCGATGCGCTCTCGAGTCTGTTCTTCGTGTCGATCGGAATGCTGTTCGATGTGCGAACGATCGCGGAGCAACCACTCTTCCTCGGCGTGGCGCTCGGAGTCGTCGTCTTCGGTAAGGCGGTCCTGGCCTTCGTCGCCATCCGTGCGCTCGGCATGCCGTCTTGGACCTCGTTACGTGCGGCGCTGATGCTGTCGCAGGTGGGCGAGTTCTCTTTCGTCCTGGCACAGTTGGCCGATGAGCACGCACTGCTGCAAGTCGGCGCAAAGCGGGTGTTTCTCGTGGTTGCGGTTGCGTCGATCGCACTGACACCGGCGCTCTTCTGGATCGGCCGAATCGTCGGTCGCGGCCAGTCGGGTGCACGTCGAGGCAACGAGGGGATCGGTGATCATGTCGTCGTCGTCGGTTTCGGACCGGCGGGACAGGGTCTCGCCAGGTCGCTGCACGAAGCACACATTCCGGTCCGTGTCGTGGAGATGAACCCGGAGACGGTGCACCGCGCACGTCGCGAAGGCGTCGACATCATCGCCGGCGACGCCTCGCGCGTGAGCGTGCTCGAAGCGCTGGAGATTCGCCAGGCGCGTCTGCTGGTCGTCGCGACGAACGATCCCGAGTCCACGCGCCGTATCGTCCAGATGGTGCGACAGCTCGCTCCGAGCGTTCACATCCTCGTCCGCACGAGTTATCTCGCCGAGGTGCCTGGACTCGAGCGACTCGGCGCCGACGAGATCGTCCCGCAGGAACTCGAGACCGGGGTCGAACTCACAGCGCGCGCACTGCGGCATTTCCTCGTCCCCGACGACCATATCGAACGCGCCGTTGCCGAGATTCGGGAACGCGCCTACTCCATCCGTCGCGTCGGTCCGGCGCCCAAGGCGAACACGGCACGGCTCTCCCAGTACGTGCCCGGTCTTTCGGTCATGGCATTTCACGTCGAAGCCGGGAGCCCCATCGCCAACCGCACGCTCGGCGAAGCCGAGCTTCGCCGCGACACCGGCCTCAGCATCGTGGCGATTCGGCGAGCGGGAATCACCGAGTTGAACATCCGGGCAGACACCGTCCTCCAGCCCGGGGACATCGTCATCGGGATCGGGGCCGAAGCGGCGCGACCACTCGCCGCCCCGCAGTTCCGCGGCCCGACCCTGACTGCCGCGGAACTTCGCCCAAACACGAACTGAACCGTCCATTGCGACGTTTGGGCTTGCGCGATCTCCATCCCTCCCATGGTAAGCCCCCATTCCCTTCAAGGACTGCTCGTTGCTATCGCACTCGCCGGTCCGTTCGCCGGGTTCACGCCGACGTGTATCTGGGACAGCGACACGCTTGCCGACGAGTTGCGTGGTCTTCCCGAGGACCATGATCTGCTCACCGGTCGCTGGTTCCGTCATTCCGCGGACTACTACCGCCACCGCATCGAGACCCTTCCCGCACACCTCGAAGCCCACCCGTCCGACCTCGCGGCCTACGACGACTTGGCGGTGGCGCACGAGCGACTCAGCGATCGTCCCTCGGCGATGGCCGTGATCGAGCGAAAGGCGTCGGCGATGGCGGCCCTCACTCCCGAAGAGTCGAACGCCGAAGTCGAGAAGCACCGTTATCGATACCACGCCAACAAGGGCACCTTCCTCGCTCACTCCGGGCGCTTCGAGGAAGCTCTGGTCGAACTCGAGAAGGCCATCGCGATCGAGCCCGCGGCGCACTTCGGCCGCGAACGCTTTCAGATCGACCTGATTCGCTACGTGTCGGCATGCCGGAAGGACCCGTCGCTGTGGGAGCAGCACGACTTCATGACGTTCGCGAACGTGATTCCGAGCGACCAGCCGTTCTTCTCGATCACGGGTTCGATCGGGTTCACTGCGAAGTTTCGAGTCGACGAGACGACACGACGCGTGCCCTGGGACGAGTTGCACACCGCGATCGTCGGCATGCTGCGATTCGGTGGACTCGAAGGGCCGGAGCTCTACCGAGCGCTCGGCGATCTCCATCTCGCCAAGCAGAACCTTCATCTCGCTTGGTGGGCCTACGGTGTCGCGATCGAACGCGGACACCCGGCAGAAGCGCAGATGGTCCTGGTCCGCGACGGCATCGTCAGACACTGGCGCGAAGCCAACGAGCACAGCCGCAAGAAGACGCCCATCCCGACGGCGGAAGAGTTCCGCGATGCCCGGGCCCGCTCGGCCCGCTGGCTTGCCGAGTTTCATCGTCTCGAACGCGCTGCGCTGAAGAGCGGCCGTGCTCCCGGTGAACCGGCAGTCCTGAGGGAGCTACTCACCGCGGCGGACAAGGCGGTTCCGCGCAACTGAGTCCGCGGCACGGGCACGCTTCGCCGGGACACCTCAGCGCGTCGTCGCCGAGAGCACGCCGATCTCGCGTGCCGCGAGGACCAGCAGCTCGCCGCGCGAGCGCGGCGGCGACACGACTTCGTAAGGGATCGATCGCGCCGCCTCGAGTTCTACCGTGACGCGAAGGCGCGGTGCCGGCCAGCCGTGCTCGATGCAAACCGAACGCTGACCGACGCGCAGAACGACCGAGCACGGTTCGTCCACCGGCGCTTGGCCGTGGGGCGCGGCGACGAGCGTCACGTCCGCATTCAGGCGTGCGTGCAGCCACGCGGCCAGGGTTCGCGATGCGGCGCGGGTCCCGGCGGTGTCGCCATGACGGATCTCGGCGGTCACCGCTTCGCCGGGGCGCCACCCGAAGTGCTCGAAGGCCTCGGCGAGCGCTCGCCGCCAGGCGACCAGGCGCATCCAAACGAGGTCGACCGACTCCACTTGCATCTCCGCCAGGCGGCGGCGTTCGAGATCCGGTCGGTCGAAGAGACTCGAGTCCACCACGACCTGATCGGCCGAAGCGCCGAGTGCGAAGAACAGACCCGCGTTCGCCGGCAGCGGAGCGGCCCAGAAGAACTGCGTCGGGAGGTCGTCGAGGAGCAGCGGCCGCACCAGACTCGCGACCCTTCGCTCTTCGGCGGGACCGGCGAACAGCGAGATGCACTCCAGCACGACGCGACGATTCTGGCCGTTGCCTTTCGCGTAGCGCGAGAAATGTGCCCGAAGGGTTCGATGCTCGTGGTCGAGGAACACCAGGAAGGCCAGGCACGGGCTGGCTCGGAAGACCGCGCTCAGCGACGAGCGCAACAGCATCTCGTCTTCGGAACGAGCGACGGCGATGAGGTTCATCGTCGTCGTGCGCGCAAAGGCCTGTTCGTCGCCTTCCTGGATTGGGCGCCAGGATCGGCGGACATGCCGTTCGAGTTCAGCCGGGTCGACGGCGAACTCGCTTTCGACAGCGTCCTGCATGGTGGTGGAGGCGGCGAAGGATAGCGCTCGCCTCCACGGCGCATAGGGGCCGGTTCGATCGAGTGTGAGCGCGTGGGATGTCGGCTATAAGTTCCGTTGGCGCAGGTCGACGAAACTCGCGATCTCGCGCACGATCGCGACGAGCCCGCTGTTCGAGCCATCCACGATGAGCACTGCCAAGAAGACCATCCTGGTCACCACGGACCTGTCCCAGGAATCCCACCGCGCGTTCGCCGCCGCTTGCGATCTCGCCCGCGGAGTCGGCGCCCGAGTCGTGGTGCTCTACGTCCTGCCGACGATCGACCACAAGCCCACCGGTTCGCCGTTCGTCTCCCCGGTCCCGATGCCCGGTGACGACGAACTCATCGCTCTCGCCCACAAGGATCTGGAGAACCTACGCGGTCACTTCGTCGGCATGGAGGTCACTTTCGAGGCCCGCGCGTCGAACGACGTCGACGAGGCGGTCTGCAAGTGCGCTGAAGATCTCGGCGCCAGCTACATCGTGCTGTCGTCGCATGGCCGATCCGGCCTGCGCCGCATGATGCTCGGCAGCGTCGCGGAATCGATCTTGCGCCGCGCGCGGGTGCCGGTGCTGGTCGTGCCGATGCGCTGATCTTCGGGCTCGACGTCTCGTCTCGTTTCGCTCAGGTCTCGTCCGTGAGGCCGAGCCGCCTGGCTGCCTCACGCATCTGCACCCCGGGCAGTCCGTGACGACGAGCCTCACGAAGACTCGCCGACGAATGTGCGCGGCGGTTGCTCATCGAACGGACTTCGGCATCGAGCAGCCAGAACCCGGGCGCCGTTCGAAAGTGGGGTTGCAGCTTGGCGAGGTGCGCGAGCGCCCGTTGATGGTCGCCGAGTAGCCGCCACGTGCGCGCCAAGAGCGCGAAGCGGTCGCCGAGCGTCGGATCGTTCACTGCGTGGGAAGAGAGCCCCTGCAGCAGGATCTGCTCGGCGTCTGCTGCACGCTTCGAATCGAGGAGGATTTCGGCGAGATCCAGAGTCGCCGAGCCTCGGAAGCGGTCACTCGCCAACAGGCTCCGCAGGTCGGCCTCCGCTTGGGTCGGCCGCCTCAGGCCGCGCAGGCAGGACGCACGAAGCCACCGTCCCGACTCGCTGCTGCTGTCGGCGCGAATCAACTCGTCGGCTCTGGCGAGGCCCAGCTCGAAATTGCCGACGCGATATTGCTTCCAGCCGTCTTGCGTCACGAAGTTCAGTCGGATGTCGCGCATGCATCGATGCCACTGAGGATCGGCGTTCTCGCGGGCGAACTCTGCGCTGACTCGATCGGCCTCGATCAGCGCGGCGGAGGGATCTTCGGTCTCCATTCGGACGAGTAGGTCGACGAGGCAGACCATGTCGCGTTGCGAATGCGGGATTCTCTCGATCGCTCTCGCGAGAAGTTGCAGGATCTCCTCGCGCGTGAAATCGAATTCGATCGCCCTGCGCAGGGCTTCAGGGTCGAGTGGCGCGCGGAGGAAGAACACCGCGGAGCCATCCGCTCTGGGCTCGACGAGCCGGAAGCTCTCGCCAAGGTATTCCATGGTCACATGGATGTACGGATGCCAGGGATGGTGATAGTCCTGGTGGATGACCAAGGACTTCCCCGGGATCAGGTGAGTGAAGAACAGCTCCATCACCTTTCGTCCGAGTGCAGCCGTCTTCGCGATATCGACCATCAGGATCTCGATCTCGCCCGAGGGCCAGTGAGCGTCCATGAAGTCGCCCTTGTGAACCTCCAGCAGTTCGCGAACCGGGGCGACTTGCCGTTCGAAGAGAGCCGTCGTCGAATCGCCGATTCGGGTCTCCTGGCCCAGGGTTCGTCGGATGTAGTCGATGGTACTTGGATGGTTGACTTCGAAGAGGTCGAAACAGTGCACGCGATGTCGCGTGGCATCGACTTTCGGGTTGTCTCGCATACCGGAAGCGAGATAGAACGCCGACTTGCCGAGGAATGATCCCGCATCGATCACGGTCCCCGCGCCGCTGAAGTACGACTGAGTGAGGTGGTAGAAGAGCGCCGATTCCGCATCCCCCAGCATTCCGATCGGGGTCTGTTCCAGGTGGACAGGGCGAGACCAGGGTCGCTGTTCGAAGATCGCGAGCTTGTCCCGCATCGAGTCGGCCGAGTTCATCGAGTCCATACTCTCTCAGCCTAGCGTGGACTCCTCGTGAACGTCGCCGCGGGATCGCCGCAGGTCGATGTTTGGCAAGGAGCTGAGTCGGCCGACGACCGAATCGTAGCTGTAGCCAAGCTGTCAGGGAGGAGCCGACGTAGCGCCGCCGCCGGGCACGACTTGTGGCGATCGCAGCAGACGTTCAAGAAGAGTCCGGGCCAGCCAAAGCGGACGGCTCATGGGCCGCCAAGGGAGCGGACTACGGAGAATCGGCTACCGCGAGGTCAATTCGAATCGGCACCCACGAGACGCGGCAGTCGAGACGGCGAAGCCATTCCGTCACCGCGTCGCTGCAATTGAAGAAGCACCAGTAGTCGTTCTCGTCGGGAACGAAATCGATGCCGTAGGCGGAGTTGCGGACGACACGCTCTTCTCGAGCGTCGAACCGGGCGTCGAGTTCGCGCCGCAACTCCAGTGCGCGTTCTCGCTCGACCACCAAGGTCTCTAGAGTCGCCCACGGGATCGACTCCGCGGGATCGGCGGTCGGCAGTTCGCGTCGGCCGAGCGTGCCCCGCGTCGGCCACAGCATCGCCGGAAACACGCGATACCAGGCGTCGCGAAGCTCCGCATACCACGCGTACTCCCCGAAGCCGTATTCGACCCACGTGCCGTCCTCGCGCGGCAGGACCAGGCCGCGATGACGTGCGTCGAAGACCAGCACTACTCGTTGCGGGTCGACTACGTTTGCGGGCGGTCGCACGACGGAAGTGCAGCCGACCATGATCCAAAGCGCCGCGGCGACAGCGCCGAAGATGACGAATCGTATTCGGCGACGCCGCATCATCGTTTCGATGTTACCGGCGATCGAGGTCATCGGCTGCGATGCAACCGAGACTCATGGGCGACGCCAGACGCGGCCTTCGCCCAACAGCTCATCGGACGCATCGGGCCCCCACGTCCCTGCCTCGTAGGTATGCAGCGCCTGCGCGCCGTCGCGCCAGCCCTCGATGATCGAATCCACGATGCGCCAAGCTTCCTCGACTTCGTCGCGACGAGCGAACAGCGTGGAATCGCCGAGCATCGCGTCGAGGAGCAGTCGTTCGTACGCATCGGCGGTCTGCGCTCCGAACGCCGAGCCGTAGCTGAAGTCCATGCGAACGCCGCGGATCTTGAAATCGGGTCCCGGAATCTTCGCGCCGAATCGGAGGCTGATACCCTCGTCCGGCTGCACGCGGATCAGCAGCACGTTCTCGTGGAGGTCGCGTCGACGGATGTTGCCGTAGAGAAGATACGGCGGCCGCTTGAAGTGGATTGCGATCTCAGTGACGCGGCGAGCCAATCGCTTGCCGGCTCGAAGGAAGAACGGAGTGCCGGCCCAGCGCCAGTTGTCGATGTGCAATCGAATCGCGGCGTAAGTCTCTGTGGCGGAATCTGGCGCGACATCGCGCTCCGCACGGTAGGCCGTCGCTTCGCGACCATTGACGTAGCCACCGGTGTACTGACCGCGGATGGTCCGCTGTGCAGCGAGCTCGGGAGTCAGCGACCGGATCGCGCGAAGAACTTTGACCTTCTCGTCGCGGATCGCGTTGGCATCGCTCGACACCGGCGGCTCCATGGCGACGAGCGTCATCACCTGCAGGAGGTGATTCTGGATCATGTCTCGGATGATCCCGGCCTCCTCGAAGTACTTGCCGCGATCGCCGATGCCGATCGACTCAGCCACCGTGATCTGCACGTGATCCACGAACTTCTCGTTCCACAAGGGCTCGAAGATGCCGTTGGCGAAGCGTAGCGCGACGATGTTCTGAACGGTCTCCTTCCCGAGGTAGTGATCGATGCGGAAGACCTGGTGTTCGCGAAAGCCGGCATTGACCTGTTGATTCAGGGCGCGTGCCGTTTCGCGATCGTGGCCGAAGGGCTTCTCGACGATCACGCGCGCAAAGGTCCCGTCCCGCTCGCGCGAGAGTCCGCACGCTTCGAGATGACCCAGGATCGGGGCATACGCGCTCGGCGGTGTCGCGAGATAGAAGAGACGATTGCCGTCGGTGCCACGCTCGGCGTCCAGCGCCTCCAGGCGCGCACTGAGTTGCGCGTAGGAGTCGGGATCATCGAAGGTGCCGCGCAGGAACTCGAAGGAGTGGGCGCGCTGGGTGAAGGTCGTCGCCGCTTCGTCGCCGCCGTGCTCGGCGACGGCCCGAGACAGTTCGCGACGGAAGTCTTCGTTACTCCAGTCGCGACGAGCGAAGCCGATCACCGCGAAGCCGGTCGGCAACAAGCCGTCGGAGGCGAGCCGCATGAGCGCGGGGACCAGCTTGCGCTGAGTCAGATCACCGGTTGCGCCGAAGATCACCAGCACGCACGGCCGGGCGCGGCGGGTCGAGGTCAGTTCGTCGGCTAGCGGGTTCTGCATCGTGGGGCGAACAGGATAGCGCGCTGCGTGCGGAAGTCGCAGCGATCGATCAGCTCCGGCGAAGTACACCGTGGCGGCGACCTCTAGAGTGGCCACACCACCTACCACGGTGGTTCAATGCCGCGATGCTCGAACTGCTCTCGGCCATCGCGCTATCGCTGCACTCGGCCCAATCATCGGAGCAAGAGTCGACCCAGGCAGGTCTCCGTGCCGTGCCTTTTCACGCGGTCAGGATCACGGACCCGTTCTGGTCGCCGAGAATCGAGACCAATCGCCGTGTGACCGTCGACGCGTGCCTGGATCGCTGCGAGGAGACCGGGCGAATTCGCAACCTGCGAATCGCCGGTGGCCTGGAGGAGGGCAAGCACGAGGGGTATCTCTTCAACGACTCCGACGTCTACAAGGTGATCGAAGGAGCTGCCTACACCTTGCATGGCGCACCGGATGACGAGCTGCGAGCACGCGTGGACGCCGTCATCGATGCGATCGCCAAGGCACAACGTGAAGACGGCTACATCAACAGCTACTACACCCTGGTCGAACCGAGCAAGCGTTGGCAGAACATCGAGCACGGCCATGAGCTGTACTGCGCAGGACATCTCATCGAGGCAGGCATCGCGTGGTCACATGCCACCGGTGATCGAAGACTGCTCGATATCGCGATCGCATTCGCTCAGCACATCTCGAGCCAGTTCGGGCCGACGGCGCGACTCGACCCGCCCGGCCATCCGGAGCTCGAGCTGGCGCTCGTCAAGTTGGCTGACGAGACCGGAGATCGCCGATGGTTCGACCTCGCGAAGTTCTTCCTCGACCAACGCGGGTCGCCGGTGCGCACCGCGCGATATGGGGAGTACTCTCAGGACCATCTGCCGCTGAGCGAGCAGCGCGAGATCGTCGGTCACGCGGTGCGTGCGATGTACCTGTGTTGCGGTATGGCAGACGTCGTACGGGAGCGTGGCGACGCGGATCTCCGTCGCGCGCTGCTCTCGCTCTGGGAGAGTGTCTCGGTGGGCAAGACCTACGTGACGGGAGGCATCGGTTCGCGCGCGAGCAATGAGGGGTTCACCGCGCCGTTCGACCTGCCCAACGAGAGCGCGTATTCGGAGACGTGTGCGGCGATCGGGATGGCGCTGTGGACTCACCGCATGTTCCTCTTGACGGGTGACAAGGACTTCGCCGACATCCTCGAGCGGGTGCTCTACAATGCGATGTTGTCGGGAGTGTCTCTGAGCGGTGATCGCTTCTTCTACACGAATCCGTTGGCATCGAGTGGGAGTCATCAGCGCAAGCCCTGGTATGCGTGCGCCTGCTGTCCGTCCAACATCGTGCGCTTCCTGCCGGCGATCGGAGAAAGGGTCCTCGCGTTTCGGGACGACACGCTCGTCGTCGTTCTCTACGTCGGGCACCGGGCGAGCGTGTCGCTCGCGGGCGGTCCGGTCGAGGTTGCGATGACCACCCGCTACCCATGGGACGGCGCGGTGGCGTTACGCATCGAGCCGACGACTTCGCGTGCCTTCCCGGTGCGATTGCGCAAGCCACCGTTCATCGGCGAGCGAGTTCGGTTCATGGTCGGCGAACACGAAGTCGAAGCGCGTGAGATCGACGGCTTCTACGAGATCGAGCGCACTTGGTCGGTCGGCGACGAGCTGCGGTTCGAGTTGCCTCTGAACGTGCGCCGCGTCACCAGCGATCCGCGGGTCGAAGCCAATCGCGGTCGACTCGCCCTCATGCGCGGGCCCCTCGTCTACTGTGTCGAGGGAGTAGATGTCGAGGGTGAGTGGACCAACCTGGCGCTCGACGCGGATGCGACTCTCGAGCCCAAATGGCACGAGGATCTGCTCGGCGGCGTGATCACCCTCGAGGGCCGAGGCTTCCGCGCGATTCCCTACTTCGCCTGGGCCAATCGCGGAGAGACACCGATGGCGGTTTGGCTCGAAGCCCGATGAACCTTGCCATGGTCGTCCATCGAACCGGAGTTCCATCATGACCCGTGACCCGAGCTCGGATCCCGAACGTGACTTCCACTGGCGCGGTCGCGACGTGACCCGATTGGAAGCGGTCGCAGACGGCGTGTTCGCCATCGCATTGGGGCTGGTGATGCTCTCGGGCGCGGTGCCGATGCGCGTCAGCGAGTTGCGCATGGTCTTCGAGCAGATCATCCCGCTCACTGCGAGCTTCGCGATCATCGCGATGCTGTGGCACGCGCACTACTTGTTCTTCCGACGGTACGGCTTGCGTGACGGACTCAGCGCGTTGTTGAGTGCGGTGTACCTCTTCCTGGTGCTGCTGTTCGCATACCCACTGAAGCTGCTGTTCGGCTTGATCTCGCAGGCGATGTTCGGCTTCGGCGGTCCGCTCACCGTTCGCCAGATCCTCGACGACTCCTTTCCGATCTTGCCGGTCTACAGCGCGGGCTTCGGGGCGATCTATTTCGTCCTCGCGATGCTCTACCGTCGTGCGTGGAGCCTGCGCGAGGAGATGGCGCTCGACGAGCTCGAGCGCAGCGTGACTCGACAGTACATCCAGAGCTCCTGGATCATGGTCTGGTTCGCCCTCGCCTCCATCGTCCTCGCGTACACGATGCCACCGCGTTGGACTTCGTTCGCCGGATGGGTCTTCTTCGGGATCGGCCCGGTGATGGCGATCCACGCGACGCGCGGAGCGAGGGCGCGGGAACGAATGCGGTCGATCAGTTCGAACGCCGCGGATCGACCGGAGCGAGAGACAGTCTGAGTCGGCTGATCTTCAACGCTGCAGACGTCGTGTCACGCGCTTCGAATGGCACGGCGACCAGTTGGAACGACAGGTTCTCCGGATCGACTCGCTGACCGGCTCTGGCCAGTCGTTGTAGCGTCGCGGTGACGTCGACCAGGAAGTTGCTGTCGGCGCCGTGGGCGTGCCGCGGGTTCGCGGCATGCCGCGGATCGACGAAGTAGTGCACGCTCCCCGCATAGTGCGGGTCCGTCACCGGCGTCTGTGCACTCGCTTCCGGATGATTCACGAACACCCGAAGGAACACGTCGCCGCCGCGTGGCAGTTCTGCGTGGGAGATGGTCAAGAGCGCTCGCTCGCCGTCTTTCGCCTGCAGCGCCGATTCGACATCGGTCGGTTCGAGACGAACTGCCGGCACCGTCGTTCGCTCACCCGTCGCGATGGTGAGCTCGCGCATCAGATCGATCGAACGCCGCGGTCGGATGCTCACCGGCGCACCTTTCTTCAATGCTGCTTCCAGCTTGCGGAACTCGGCGGTTCCCGAGATCGGACCGAGGCCCTCCGCCGAAGCACCGCACTCGACGAACTGATACGACAGGAGCGGGAACAGCATCGTCAGCGCCACCTTGATCTCGACGGCCGCACCGTCTGCGTCGACGAAGTCCGTGAACACTTGATCCATCCAGGAGCTGTCGTCGGTGTTGTCGTTGCCCAGCAAGTTCCACTTCACCCACAAGTACTCCACCATGTTGTGGTGGCACCAGAAGACAGGGTCTCTCGGTGAGAGATAGGTCGCCATCGTGCCGCCGACGAAGTTGTGCACGTAGTTGTGCGGCGAGCTCTCGAGCTGGCCGGCGCCGGTACTCGTGCCGGCGAAGGAGGTGAAGCCGGTCAGTCCGAGGATGGTGTCGATGGCGGTCGGGCCGACAATGGCACTGCTGGCCGAGCTGGTTGCCGTGGCGCTTCGCGGGGTGTGCGAGAGTGCGCCAGACCAGAACGCAGAGGGGATTTTGGGCGAGTTCGACCAATTCCAGTACGGCAGTCCCCAAGTCTTCGGTGCGCCGGAGAGCTTGCGGCAGATCGCCTCGAACTCGAGGAGATACGCCCGATGCCAGGGCAAGAAGAACCAGGATCCGTGTCGGCATGCCTCGGCGTGGATGTCCGCCTGACGGTTCCAGTTCCGTGGGTCGTCGCTCGGTAGCGCCTTCATCGCCGCGACGGCGGCGGCGTAGTAGACCAAGTCCTCCGCCACGAGTGGATCGCCATCGACGATGCATCGCCGACGGGGTCGGTTCTCGATCGCCTTCTTGAGACTCTCGCATCCCCCCGTGAGGAAGTTCAGCGAGAGAGCCGCTGCGCTTCCGGCGGCTGCGAGCAATACGTCTCTGCGGGTTCGCAGGGGAAACGAGCTTTCCTCCGACATCGACGGACTCCTAGCCCGAATTATTCGTGAACGTCTACTGCGATCGCCGCAAGTCGCGCCCGGCGGCGTCGCTGCGTCGGCTCCTCCCTGGCAGCGTAGCTACAGCTACGCTTCGGTCGTCGACCGACGCAGCTCCTTGCCGGACATCGACCTGCGTCGATCTCGCGACGACGTTCACGAATAATCCGGGCTAGGAGAGAACGGTGAGGAGCGGCTCTGGAATCACCCAGAATGCCTGCCGAAGGACGAAGCGCCGAAGCCGTGTCAGATCCGTCAAGAAAGTTCCAAAGGACTCGCTCCGGAGCCCCTCGACCTCGCCGGGCGCGACCGCCTCAGCGCGCTACCACAGACCGAACAAGAACCCCGCTGCCACGGCAGCCACCAAGGGCAGGACCACGGCGGCGATGTTGGTGAGACGGCGACCGTCGCCGAGTCGGGTCTGAACGAGGAACCATCCGGCCGCACTCAGCAGCGCGATGCCGTGCCAAGGATGGCCCTTTGGAAGGCCGCCCCGCGCGTATGCGCCGACGTAAGTCGTTATGAGCAGGCAGAGGGCAGCGGCCGCGGACCCATAACACGCCCACGTGCGCGCGCGATCGATTCGGCCGCCGGTGGTGTTCACGACACCTCGAGCATGCGCAGGAGCGGGAGTTCGGCCCGGCGTCGGATCTCTTCGTCGAGCTCGATCCGTGGCTCGAGGTCGCGCAGCGCGAGATACATCTTCTCGAGCGTGTTCAACTTCATGTACGGACACTGGCTGCACGCGCCGCACCCACCCTTGTTGTCGACCGGCGCTTCGATCAGCTCCTTGTTCGGTGCGGCCTGACGCATGGTGTGCAGGATGCCGCTCTCCGTCCCGACGATGAAACGACGATGCTCGCTGTCGCGGACGTACTCGAGAAGTCGTCGCGTGGAACCGATGAAGCTCGCGTGCTTCAACACGCCTTCGTCGCATTCCGGATGGGCGATGAACACCGCGTCGGGGTTCTGCGCCTTGAGTTCGACGATGCGTCGTTCGCTGAAGGTCACATGGACCATGCACGTGCCCGGCCACAGATCCATCGGCCTGCCGGTCTTCTTCATCAGCCAACGGCCCAGATTCTGATCGGGTGCGAAGAGGATGGGGCGATCCTTCGGCACCGAATGGATGATCTTCTCCGCATTGCTCGACGTGCAGATGATGTCGGACTCCGCTTTCGTCGCCGCTGAGCAGTTGATGTAGGTGACGACGTAGTGCTGGGGATGACTCTGCTTCCACTTGCGGAGTCGCTCGGCGGGACACGAGTCCGCGAGTGAGCAACCGGCATCGAGATCCGGCAGGATCACCGTCTTCTGCGGATTGAGGATCTTCGCGGTCTCCGCCATGAAGTGGACCCCGCAAAAGAGGATCACTTCGGCATCACGCTCGGCTTGCGCCTTGCGCGCGAGATCGAGGGAGTCGCCGAGATGATCGGCGAGATCCTGGATGTCGGGCTCCTGGTAGTAGTGCGCCAGGATCACGGCGCGCCGCTCGCGTTTGAGCCGTTCGATCTCGGCGAAGAGGTCGAGGGTCGGATCGATGGAGAGGGTGGTCATTGCGGGCTGTCCGGCGCGACGCGCGGGCCGCGCATCATCGTCCGCACGGGGAGCCGCGCCAAGCCGCGCTCAATCAGGAAGCGGGAGACGCCCCGTCGACGGCGCGCAGCCGACCGTCGGGCGCGCGGCGATATCGAGTCCCGGAGGCCTCGTTGCGACGAAGGGCCTCGGTCGAACGGAAGGCCTCGTAGCGAACGAACGCTCGCACCATCGCCCGGACTGCCTCGGGGACCTGCGCCATCGGCCCACGCGGATCGCTCGGCTTGCTCCGGATCGCTGTGTCGAACAGCCGACCGAGGGCGGGCGCGAGTTCGTCGATGGTGGTTGGCTCGCCGGGGATGCTGCGCCAGAACGCGTCGAGTTGTGTGCGTTCGATCGGAGCTTCGACTCGCCGGCTGACGATCTCGGCGAGGAACTCGGCAAGGGCGACGGGCGACAGGATGACCAGGGTCTCGCGATTGCGGATGTCCGCGATCCGGAGCTGGTGCACTCTCTGCGACCGCGCTGCCTTCACTTGGACGCGCGCGCCGCGCGCCCGCTCCAGACCGGGATAGCGAACCCGCAGGTCGGTCTTCTGGCAGAAATCTTCGGCCAGACCGGCGACCTCGGCGCGGCGAAAGTTCTCATCGAGGATGTCGAGCATCAACTGCTCGAAGCGACGGTCTGCGTGGCGCGGGACCATGACCGCCGCCGGATCGGGAAGTCGGCGCAGCACGTCGGCGAGGTCGCGCAGGTCGCGGGCGAAGCGCCGAATACTGCGCACGACCGCGTAGCGAGCGAGTTCGTCGGTCGCCGCCGCGTCGTCCTCGTGGCTGAAACCAAGCCCCCAGAAGCGCCGCGCCGCAACCTGATCGAGCCGCTGCCGGATGACCGTGCCGCCTTCGATCCAGGTCTCGAGCACCGGCTTCTTCTGCCAAATCGAGCCGCGAGCGACGCCGAAGGTTCGAACGGCGAAGGCCTCGCCGTGGAGTTGATCGAGCAGCGCGTGCACTACCTCACGCCGCTTCTCTCGCTGGGCGCTCGCGTCCGGCTTGCTGCGGCGGGCGAGCGCGCGGTACGTAGAGAAGAGGTCGGGCCCGATCGCCTCCAGCAGCCCGGGCTCGTTCAGCCGCTCGTCCAAGGTCCCGGTGCCGGCCGCGGCTTCCAGCGCAAGGATGGATCGCCGCAGTTCCTTCCAGAAGCCGTCCAACTCCCAAGCGCACAAGTTCGGCCACCGCGGTGGCTTCCGTTGGGCGTCGAGGTCGATGCGGCGAATCATGAGGCGACTTCCTGGGCGCGTCCGACGTTGCGCTGGGGCGTGGAGGGGAAGATAGCCCGCCGCCGCAACTTGCGAAGGGGGGAGTCCGCTCCGGCCTGAGCGGATTTCCCCTAAGTCCATGCCATCGAAGGAATTGAGTCCGCTGTGCCAGCCGCCTTCGAGGATCTCGGAGCGGGACGAGGCGGTCAGCGCCGCTCGCCGTCCGCCTTGGGCTGGTCACCCTCCCACGGCAGTTCACCGACCTCGTCACTTCGTGAACGCTCCGTGCGCTCCGCACGGGGTGAGGCGGCCAGTTCGAGCGTGATCTCCAGCGTCGTCTCGCCGCGCCGGAGTTTCAGGGCGATCGAGTCGCCGGCGAGGCGACGTCCCAGTTCGCTCTGCAGTGTGAATCCGTTGTGGATCGCAGCGTTGTCGACTGCCAGCACGCGATCACCGACGCGCAACTTCGCGCGCGATGCCGGGCTGCGGATGGCGAGTCCGGCGACGACCGCACCCGGCCCCAGATCGGTTTGATCCAGGCTCACCCCGAGCCATGCGCGGTGGAGAGTTTCGCCGCGCTGCATGCGGATGATCAGCGGCTCGATGTCGGCGACCGTCGTCGCGAACCCGATTCCGGAGTCGTACCAATCGACTCCTGCATCGCGCCCCGAGGGCGACAGCGGGACCGCCACGCCGAGTACCCGACCCGCGAGGTCGACGACCGCGCCGCCGTAGTTCGCCGGGGACGTGAGCGCATCGATCTGCAGCGCGCGGCCGAAGATTCGGCCGCATGCGGACACGATGCCGAGATTCACGGTCGGACGTCCTTTCGATGCGAAGGTGCGGCCCAAGACGATGACGCGTTGGCCGACACGGGCCTCCGAGGGATCAGCGAACTCGGTGTGCGGCAGCTCCGTTGCGTCGATGCGCAGCAGCGCGATGCCGCGCGACGTGTCCTCACCGGCGCGGCGAGCGGTGAATGTTCGGCCGTCCGCGAGCGTGACGAGGATCGTCGAAGGATCGAAGTTCAGCGCGAAGCGCGAGGTCACGA
Source organism: Planctomycetota bacterium (assembly GCA_050181465.1). Classification (GTDB taxonomy): domain Bacteria; phylum Planctomycetota; class UBA1135; order UBA1135; family UBA2386; genus JACRLW01. The sequence continues at coordinate 115,216 of JBFXDD010000005.1, read as the reverse complement.
TCCAGCCGTCCGCGGAGATCAAGATTCCGGTCGAAGCGCCCTGGGCTTGCAGGAAGCCGGGCTGTTGGAGCAGTCCCGGTCGCGGGTTCTTCGGGGCACCCTCGTTCCCCTCCTCCTTCGCTGCCGCGGGGTCATGCGGTCCGACCTGATACTTACGACAGAGACGATCGAGTTCGGCGTCGCCGAGTCGACGAAGTTCCTCGACCTCGAAAGGCTTCTCCAGCGGGCGAGGCGGCAACCCCAGCTCTTCCCAGACCTGATCGAGTTCGTAACGGTCGGCCTTGTCGAGCAGTGCGCGCAACACCGCCTCATCCATCTTCGACGGCTGCACGGCGCCGATCCGATCGAGGGTGCTCTCCTCGGCCAACACGCGGCGCACGCCACCGAATGTTTCGATGCGGACCAGCATGGGGGCGAGTCGATCGGCCTCTCTCGCGGTGATGGATTCCAGCGCTGCGAGCGCTTCCAGGTCACGCTGAGCGGCGAGCGGGACGCACAGCAACGCGGTGACGGCGAGCGGTGCGACCGAGAGCTGACGCGGCATCACTTGCCCTCCCCTAGCGTCAGATCGACTTGCTGCACGCTGTCGCCGCGCTTGTAGAGGATGCGCACCGTCTCGCCGGCACGATGCTTCGCCATCTCGCGCTCGAACTCTGCGCACGAGCGGATCGCGCGGTCACCGATACGAACGATGAGATCGTCGCGGTGAAGTCCGATGCCGGCCGCCGGCGAGTTCGGCTGCACGCGGTCGATGTAGGCCGGCGGCGATCGTCGACCACCGCGATCGAACAACACGATCCCGTGATGGCCGGATCGGGGTTCTGCGGTTGGATCGGCACCGACCGAGGGAGACGTCACGATTTCGCGAACCCAGCGATCGAGATATGAGCGCAGATCGCAGACCGGAATCGCCGCGGACAGGATCGTGTTGGTCTCGGTCGACTCGACGGTGCGTGAGTTGAGTCCGACGAAGCTGCCGTCGAGCGTGATCAATGCGCCGCCGCCGTGACCAGGATTGTTCGGTGCGTCGGTGAGGATCAGTCGGCCGTCGTAGTCCACATCGGAAACCTTGTAGCGCAGACCGCTGCTCGCGATCCCGCTGACGACGCCTTGGACGACCGTCATCTTCTCGGAGAACTCGGCGAGTCGGAACGCATTGCCGATCGAGATCACGACTCGGCCATTCGACGGTGCCTCGCTCGCCGGGACGAGCGGCAGCAACGGTTCCTTGAGTGCAGTCGGATCGATCTTGAGCAATCGAACTCCCAACCTCGGCTCAGGCGGCAGGAGCTCGGCGAGATGAGTCGAGCCGTCGGCGAGAACCACGCGCGTTTGGCCAGCCTGGATCATCACCTGATCGAGAGTGAGGATGTGACCTTCCGCGCTCACGATCACTCCGCTCGCATACGGATCGATACCCTTCAACCCGGACGCGCCGTGCACTTTGACCACGCTTCGGATCTTCGCGTCCACGAGCTGCTCGAGTGCTGAACGCGGTCGGCGTTCCTCGAACGCGTACGCGCTGCCCTGTGCGCGCACCGCGAGACTTGTCGACCAGACACCGACCGTCAGGTGCAGGATGACGAGGCGGGCGACGGCTCGATCAAAGTTCATGGCGTCGGTCTCCGGAACACCGCGTCGTCGATCGGTGGATGTGTCGTCGCGCCGATCGACCAGTCGGATGCGAGCGCACCCGACTTCACGATGCGCGACCAGTCGCCGAGTCGGCGAAGCTCGATGACCGCTTTCTGCACCGGGTCACGGTAGCTGCACCCGGCAGCCGAGCCGTCGAGGAACAAGTACGCCGTGATCTCGCCGTCACCGGGAATCGCGATGCGCCATGCGGGTTGCCGGTCGATCATCGTGCCGCCGAGGAACTCCCCGCCCGCAAGTAGTTCGCGAAGCTCCCGACCGTCTCGTAGCAGCACGTTGCCGGCACGGATGCGGCGCAGCTTCTCGAACTCCTCCGCGCTCGCATCGCGCGGATTGTCGTTCTCGATTGCGAAGGCGCTGTCGTCGGCACGAAGCACGAGAGCCCGGGCATCATCGTCGATACGCAGGTTCTCGCCGCTTCGACGCAAGATCACCCGTCGCCCTTCCGCGGAGCGGATCTCGAGCTGAGCTGTGGTCGTCCCGGGTTCGTCGGCGATCGCGGCGATCGCAGCGCGGAGTGCGAGATCGCGATGCGGGCGAGCGGCGAGTCGATCGGCTGCACTGCTGCTGCCGGTGTCGAGCCGCGTGAGCCGAAACTCCGCGGACTGCTCGGGGCCGAAGGCGTCGTCGTCGCGATACGGCCGCCATCCCAATCGCACCCAGGTACCCTCCGGCAGGACGCCGACCATCGTCGCGAGCTGATTCGCGCTGCGGATCGGCACGTCGCAGAAGTGAGTGATCTCGTCGCCTAGCGAGAGACCGAGTGTGCGGACCAGCGAGTCGGCGAACACGGATTGTACGAACACTCCGAGGCGTCCGTTTCGCTCCATGAACCACGCGTTCATGTCCAAGGTGCCGTGTTCGACGAAGCGGCCGGCCATCAAGTCGGGAAGAAAGTTGCGAATCTGATTCGCCGCGATCGCGAAGCCGACGCCCACGTTCACGCGACCGCGCTGATCCTGGATGGAGATGCGGCCGTTGATGCCGACGATCTCGCCGGCCAAGTTGAACAGCGGTCCACCGGAGTTGCCCGGATTCACCGGTGCATCGACCTGGATGCAGTCGGGATAGACGAGTGCGCGATTTCCCTGACCTGGTTGATAGCGATGCGTTCCGGAGACGATGCCGAAGGTCGTCGTGGGGGTGAAGTCGGTCGCGAGCAGAAAGGGATTGCCCATCGCGAACACCTCCTCGCCCACGAGCAGCGCGTCACTGTCGCCGAGCGGGGCGAACGGCCACGCCGCGCCATCCTCGCGTGGGCGCAACAGCAGCACAGCGAGATCGGAGCCGATGTCGACTCCGAGGACGTCGGCGCGGTAGAGCTGGCCGTCCGGGAGCCCGATCTTCATCTCCTTCACGTCCGGCTTCCCGACGACATGGAAGTTCGTGAGCACGAAGCCGTGCGGGTCGAAGACGACTCCCGAACCGCCACCGTTGGCTTCGAGCGGCATGACGGAACACACGCTCGGAGCCACGGCGGCCATGATCGCGATGCGCGCACGCTCGGCGTCGAACAGAGCATCGGTAGCCTGTGCGGCGAGCGTTGCACTGCACGCGAGAACCCATGGCAAAGCGAGAGGCTTTGCTGCCCCCCACACGCGATCTTCCCCGGAACGCCTCATCCGCGCAGAAACCTCGCGTTCGCGATCACCACGTGATCACCGAGATCGAAGTTGTCACCGAAGTCGACTTCGATCGCGATGGTCTCGCCGCTCTTCACCGGCACACGCAGCTTTCGCACGACGTCTCGATCGATGTGCGTTGCCTCGAACACCGTTTGATCGCCGCGGCTCACGCGAACGATCGCATCGGCCGGTCCTTCACTTCGCTCGTCGATTCCGACGAGAGCTTCCAGTCGGTCGAAGTCACCGGCCGGAACCTGGAACTCGAGTCGGGTGCGCGGCCGCAGACACAGGCCGCGCCCATATACACTCTCCGCGAGGTGGAGTGCGGACCCGAAGGCGGTGGCGTTGCGCATCCAAGTCGGCGCGACGTCGAATGCGGCGGTTCGGTCGACTCGCGTGGGTTCGATCGAATCGAGCCAGAGAACCTTGGAGGAGTTCACCGTCAGCTTGACGATGCTCGGCATGGGTAGAGCCAGGATCGGCCCCTCCGCGAGTTCGACCCGAGCTACGGAGGAGTCGATGCGGAGCAATCGGCCGCGCCAGGTCTCCTTGCCACTCACCTTGGGCTTTCCGCGCAGGAGATCGACTTGCACGGTCGGTAGCGGAAGCGACGGCGGGGCCGCACCGTTCTCGGTCCCGAACACGATCGCGAGGACCTGATCGAGCGGAACGGGTCGCTCGCCGCGGAAGTCGACCATCAGATCGCGATCGCGGATGCCGAGCACCACGACACTCAATCGCGTGGTCGCCCCGCTGTTGCGGTCACGAGCGAAGAGAGCGTCGGCGGTCGTCTGTGGAGCATCCAATGCGGCTTGAAACGCCGCCTCGTCGTCTGGTTGCAGCGGCGCAAGCGTGAGTGCACGTAGGGCGCGCCAAGTGATGGCGGCGTCCTTGGCGAAGGGCAGATCGAGACGCGCGGCCTCGCCGTCGCCGCCTTCGAGTGTCGCTTCGCAAGAGGGGCCGGATCTCAACCAGACGCGACCCTTCGACGGGCGGGGTTCGAAGCCGACGGCATCGCGAAACGCGATGGAGTCGAGTTCGTCGATGCCGATGCGATGGGAATCCGGTCCGTCGCCGGAGAACTGCACTGCGCGTCCGTCTTCACTCGCGAGATCGGCCGCTGCGATCGTGGTCCCATCGATCCGAGTCGCGACAATGGGGCCCTGGGCGACCACCACCGCGTAGGTGAGCGCGGCACCGAGGCCGCGGCCGACGTAGCTCACTTCTTGTCCTTCGGCTTGCTGAGACGATCGTAGTACTGCTCGAGAAGCTTGCGGTATCGCTCGGGCAGCCGCGCTTGGATGTCGACGTTCACCTCGTCGCGTTCGCGATCCTTCACTCGAGTCCACCGATCGCCTGCGGGTGGTGCCTTACCCAGCGTACCGACTCGACCGGCACCTTCCGGCAAAGCACTCTTCGACGCCGGGTTCATCGAGGGACCGTTACCGCTCGGCGCGCCGCTCGACTTCTTCTCCTGCTCCTCCATCTGCTCGATGATCTTCTGGAGCTGCTCGACGATCTCTTTCTGGCGATCCTGTGTCGGCTGCCCCGTCTTCGACTTCTTGAGATCGCGCTGAGTTCGCTGCATCTCGTCGGCGAGACCATGGAGCGCATTCTCGAACTGCGCATCGAGTTCGGCACGGCGTTGTGCAGCGACGGCGCGGAATCGCTCCGGTGCGTCGGGAAACAGCGCCAGGTAGTCGCTGAATGCGGCGATCGCAGACTCGCGGTTGGGGATGTCCGCCATTGCGGACGCGAAGAAGAACGCGACCTCGGCGTCGAGCGGCGTGCGATTGCGGTCGTGGCGGAGGAAGTCGGCGAGGACCTCGGCCGCCGCTTCCGGATCGTCGTTGTCGACCATCGTGCGACCCAGGTGATAGCGAGCGTGCGCGCGCACGAACGGATCTTGCGTTTCTGCGGCGAGCTTCGCGAGTTCGAGCGCTGCCTTCGGCTCGCCGTTCTCACTCGCGCTCGCGGCCGCGGCCAAGGCTGGAACGAGAGAACGAAGCAACGAGTCGGCCGCGAGATCGACCGACCCATCGACGACCGCCGTGGCGAACTGCGCGAGTTGCTCCGGCGTCGCACCGAGACCCGTCACATGTGCTTCGAAAGCGGCGCGGTCGAATGGGCGAAAGGGATTCGCCGAAGTCTCCTGGGCCGGAACACCGGCCAGCAGGAGGGCGAGAGTGGCGGCGAATCGAGCGATCATCGGCCCGTGGCGTCCTTGTCCTGCTTCTGGGCGACCTTGCGCATCAGGTCTTCGACCTGGCCCTGCTGTCGCGAGAGCTGCTCGGCCCGCGCCTTCGCGGCGTCGGTCTCGCGCGAAGCTTCGGGGACCGTCTGGTCGAACTCGCTGGTCGACTTGTTGACCCGCTTCTGCTTGATCATGATCAACTTCAGTTCGGCCGAGAACGGCACGAGCGCCGGCTGACCGTTGCACATCCCGCATTGGCCGGTGGCTTCGTTCATCTCGATCTGCCGCCGAAGCGCGTCGATGAGATCCTTGAGTGTCTGCTCGATGTCGGCTTGCAACGACTGGGTGGCGCTGCCCGTGCGGGCACCGTCCAGCCAGGTGCCGACCTGCGTGAGATCGTCTCGCAGCATCTCGACGAGAAGCGGGAATGCGGCCGATGTGCCTTCTTCCTGGAGCAGTTTCAGCGCATCACCGGCCTCGCCGGACAGCTCGTGTTCGCCACGGCCGATCGCAGTGCTCCGGGTGCGAACCTCGGCGGGTACCTGCCCGTCGGCGGTCACGGCAGCGCCGGCCAGTCGATCCGCCGACTTGGTACGTGCCGACAACTCGCGCTGCTTCTCGAGCATCTGCCCGAATCGTTCCTCGAGTGCTCGCAACACTTCGTCGGCAAGCTGCTGTCGAAGCTGGGTCAACGCGTCCTCGAGTTCCTTCTTGGCTTGCTCGAGCTTCTCCTGCGCATCCTGTTGTTCCTGCTTGGCCTTGCCGGGAACGAATTCCTTCAATTGGCCTGCCGCTGCCTTCTGCCTCGGCACGGCCTGCTGAACGTTGCGCTTGCCCGGGGTGATCTTCTTCTCCGGGTTGCTCTCGGGGTTCTGGTCGTGTTCCTCCATCTCCGCCGCGAGCTTGTCGGTCTTGATCTGCGTCACCTCCTGCTTCTTCGCCATCGCATCGAAGGGGAGCTGTTCCAGCTTCCGCTGCGCTTCATTGAGTTCGTCTTCGATCTGCTTCTTCGCGGCCTCGAGACGACGGATGGCCTCGTCCATGTCGGCGAGCGCGCGCTCCGGCGTCTTCGCGAGCATCTTCTGCTTCGCCTGTGACATCGCACCGGCAGCGGCCTTGCAATTGCCCGCGCAGGACCCACCACCCTCCGCGGGCTTGCTCGATGGCTCCTTTGGCTCCGTCGGCTCTTTCGGGGACTCGTCCGCAGGCTTGTCTGCCGACTCCCGACCCTTCGCGTCCGCATCGAGCTTCTCGAGCTTGTCGCCCAGCTCGGCGGTCTTCTTCTCCAATTCGGCCTGCTTGTCGCTCAGCGCGGCAGCGGCTTCCGGCTTGGCGGCAAGTCCTTGCTGTTCGGTCTGAGCGCGCGTCTCGCGTTGCGTCTCGAGCAGAGCGGCGATCTCGGCCTTGGCTGCCTCGAGATCCTTCACTCGTTGTTGGTCAGCCTCGGCCTCAGCCGATTCGTTCTTCTCCGACCGTTGCTCGGTGATGAGCTTGTCGACCTGGTTCTTCAGGTTCTCGAGCCGCTTGATCTCAGCCAACAGTTTGTCGACGTCGAGCTGACGGGCGAGCAACACGTCGAGCAACCGCTGCAGGTCGGTCTGAACGGCTTCGAGGCGCTGCAGAGCCTCATCCCAACGCTGAGCTGCCATCAAAGCGCGCGCCTCGTCGAGACCCGTTCGCAGTGATCGTTCCTCGATGAAGCGGTTGCCCGACTCCAGGAGTGCGCTCTCGTCCGGTGCGGTCGCAGCCTTCACGATCTGGAGCTTGCGCATCCGCTCGTGCAGGTCCTCGAATCGCCGAGTGACTTCGGCCTGGAGCGTGGCGGGATCGGTCTGCGCCGCGAGCGTGGGGCTCGAGCACAGGACCAGGAACGCCATCAGCGCGGTGCGGAGAAACGCGGGGAGATTTCGCATGAGTCGCTCGGCCGGATGAGCCGTGGGGCGGTCGGCTGGGAAGATGATAACGACAGTGTCGGAAGTCGGGCTCGTTCGGCGCGAGCGCGCTCGATGTCGGGCGTTGTGACCACGTGGCCGTAGGGACAACGCAACGGACCTGTGCCGGATCGGGCACAGGCAAGGGGCGGGTGAACTCGAGTCGGATCGCGGCGGTCGTTCGGGGTGAGCCTCTCGACGTCGCTTCGGGCCCTTCTCCTCCCGCGAAACGCCGCTTTCGCCCCGATCCCACAGGTGCGAGGCGCGCGCGGGTGAGTGTCGGCATGCCCGTTGCCCCTGCGCGTGGCCTCTCGGCCGAACGCGGCCCCAACAAGCCCCCCACGGTGACGTCCCCATGACTCCGATTCGAACCCTAATCCCCACTGCGCTCTTGGTGTCCACCGCCATCGCGCAAGTGCCCGACGGCTACTACGTGTTCACGACCTTCGGCACCGCCGGCCGCCAAGGCGTCTTCCTCCAACACCCGCGCAACCCCGATGCGCCGATCCCGATCGAGGGACTCAACCCCGACCTGGCGTGGAACCCGAACGGACGCGCCGGCGGCTCCTGCGTCCAGATTCGCGCGAGCGACGGTGCCCTGCTGGTCGGGGAGCGTGCGGAGGTCGGCAACAGCGTCGATCTCCACGTCATCCGACTCTTTGGGGTGAGCGTCGTGTTCGACCAGCTCTTCAGTGCCGGAACCGCCGGTCGCGCGGGCGAGATTCCGCAGCTCGCCCAGCTTCCCGACGGCAGGATCCTGATCGCGGCGACGGATCTCACTGCCGGTCCATTGGCCAACGTGCAAACCAACTCGTACGGCCTCGAAGGGATCGGCATCGTCGATCCGATCGGCGGCGGCGTGACTCCGATCCCCATCACGAACCCGGCCGTGTTCCAGAGCGGAGTGTTCAATGCGCTCGCCGCGTCGCCGGACGGACAGACCGCCTACATCGGCAACTACCTGTCGACCACCGTCGGCGAGGTCTGGGCACTGCCGATCCCCGCCGGCGGCAACGCGACCCTGATCGCCACGGTGACGCCGGTCTCGCATCTCGGGTTCGATCTCGATGGCAATCTGATGATCGTGACCCTCAATGGGCCACCGAACGTCTGGAAGCACGACTTCGCGACCAACACGACTTCGCCCGTGACGACGGCGATCGGGCCTTTGAACACCATCGCGCTCGAGACGGTCACCGGCAACTTCGCGGTCGGTACCGCGAACGGCGGCATGCCGCCGCGATCCCTGTTCTGGGTCGAACCCGACGGCACCGATCACCTGATCGTCAGCCCGAACTTCGCGACCATCTCGGGTGTCGATGTCCGTCATAACCCGCGAACCTTCGGCGATTCCGCCGCATCGGCGAACGGATACGCGTGGCGGGTACGACCGAATCCAGGCGGCTCGCCGCTGATCGGGAGCAGCGTGTTCAGTCTCACGCTCGATCCCCCCACGCCGACCCAGACCGATCTCGGTGTTGCTTTGATCGCGACGGCTCCCGCAGCGGCGCCGATTCCGGTGCTCGGCGTCGAGCTGCTCGTCGATCCGAACCAGCTCCTCGCCTCGATCGTTCTGCCGGCCACGGGCACGCAGACGTTGCCACTGCCCATCCCGGCAGACTCCAGCCTCGCGGGCGTGACGCTGTTCGTGCAAGGACTGCATCTCGATGGTCCGGCGTTCACATCCACCGCTGGGTTGCGCGTGACCTTGTTCTGAGCGGGCGGCGGCAAGACCCACTCGTCTCGTCCCCCACCACTCCGCAGTCGCCCGTCGCGATCGACACCGCCTCCGTCGATCGCGACGGGAAACGTGCGAGCCCGAGCTCGGCGTTACTTGCGCTGTTCGTTTGGTGACTTGTCTTTGTCCTCACGCTTCTCGTCGCCGAAGATGCCGGAGCCGGCAGCGTCGCGGAGGCGCTTCACGAGGGCTTGCGCTTCGGCCTCACTACGAATCACCACGCGCAACGACTCCACGATGGCCGCGAGGTCTTCGTTGCGATCCATCTGCTCCAACACGCGATCGATCAACGCGAGCAGCGCGTCGATCGCCTCGATCGCGACGGATCGCGTGGCTTCCTTGCCGTCTTCGCTGAATCCGGTGAGGAGCTGTGCGCTCTCGGGGAATCCTTCGATGGCCGCCGTCACGAGGGGACTGACGATCCGGCTCTCCATTCCCCGCACGAGGTTCGCCTCGAACAGCCGGTTGTTGAGCATCTCGTCGAGGATCGTCTGGTATCGATCGGCGATGGTCTGCACCGTCTTGCCGAGGGTGGTCTGTTGTCGTGCGAGCTGATCCAGTCGACTCCTCGCGCGCGGCGCTTCCGGCGACTCGGCAGTCGGAGACAGACTCGCGACCACTTCCGCCCGCGCATCCACGACCTTCTGCTTGACCTTCTCCAGATCTCGACGCTGTTCGTTCTGACGGCGTCGCAGCTCCTGCAGGAGCTTCTCGGGGGTCACCACCCGGAAGGTCCGCACCTCACTCGTCGCTTCCTGCGGAGCCGGCGCCTTGTTGTCCGCGGCGGTGAAGCGCAGCGACAGGAATGTGTCTGGACGCACGCGATTGCGCATCGAGTGCGGATCGGGGTCCGTCATGGTCGGTTGCAAGTCGAAGACCACCCCGAGTTCGGAGTCCGCGGCGCCGCTTTGGAACTCGTCTTCCCAGATCGGGGCGAACGGCTCGAACGGCGCTTCGGCGGGTGCCTCGTCGCTGCCTTCGGCTGCGATCGCCTCGGTTACCCGACTCGCCGCGGCGACCGTCGTCACGCCGTGGTCATCGCGCAGTCGGAGGCGACCGGGAATCCGAGCGTTGGCGGTGATCATCGAGCCGACGCCACGGGTCAAGAACTCGAGCTGCGGCGCAGTGTCGTCGAGCACACGGAGCAGGAACTCGATCGGCGACTGCGGCGAGAGACCGTCCAGGTCACTGATCTCCAGCGCCAAGGTCCCGGAAGCATCGGGTTGGAAGGACAGTGCGAAGCGATGAGCGTCGCTCGATGGCTCGGCGACCTGGCGGCTCTGACCGCCCCGAACCAAGGCGATGCGCGCCAGCGGTTTCGTCGATCTTCCGCGCACCTGCACGACGGATCCGCGCGGCACACTCATCTCGCCGGCGACGGGTTCGAGCGGCTGCTCCGTCGTTCCGAGATAGGCAGGCGGCGTGAACCCGAAGCTGAGCTCCGCGAGGCGAGGTCGCGCGACGATCATCAACCGCAGCGGAGCGGTCTCGCCGTCGCCGCCACGCGCGATCGCGGTCGCGTCGGCGAGCAAGCCGGGAATCGTCGCGAGGAACGTGTCGCCCTCACCGCGATCCATGACATGGCGCGAGCGCTCACCTGAATCGAAGGTGACATCGAGGGACACGCGGTCCGGTATCACCCCGGAAGCAACCACGACGAGCGTGACATCGTCGCGCTCGGCGATGCGCAGCGTCGAAGTTTGTTCCCCCACGCGGAAGGACAGTTGGGTTGCTCGCGGCCAAGGCTCGTTGCCGAGAAGCAGGTTGCGACGAAACCAGATTCCGAAGGAATCACCGAGACCGGCGACGAGACCGACACCCAGCAGAGTTGCCACGACCAGACGACGAACTGCTCGGGTGATACGCGCTCGATCCAGAGCGATGGCGGGGTCGAGATCTCCCGCCCGCGATCGCATCGCGGCGATCACTCCGTGCATCAATGCGTCCGATTGACCGCGCGCCCGACCCGCTGCAAGGTCGCCTTCGAACTGCACTGCGCTGATGAGACCTTGAGCGAGTCCGCGATCCCCACGTTCGAGTGCGAGTGCGACCTCCCGATCGTCGAGTGCCGTGCCGAGCGGTCGCGCGAGCCGCGTCATCACGATTCGGCCGACGACGAACGCGAGCACGATGAGTAGACCGGCGCGGTAGACCGTCTCGATCTGCAGGAATCGATCGACGGCGAAGGAGACCGCGGTCCAAGCGAGTCCGGCGACTACGAGCGCGGCGAGCCCTTCGAGCCAGATGCCGCGGCGGGCGCGCGTGCGGACTTTGCGGAACGTGTCCAAGGGAGTGGTCACAGGAGATTGAACCTCTTCCGCAGCCACCATTCCGTGGACAGGAGCAGCACCAGCAGCCCGATCGTCCACATCGAATCCCACACTGCGTTCGAACTGGTGAATGACTCGATGCGCGTCTTCGACTCGACCGTGTCGAGCGCGTCGGCGAGCCGATCGGGCTCGGTGACCAGCAGGCCGCCGGGCACGCCCGCCAGGATGGCCAGCTCGTCGAGATCGCTGGGCCCTTCCTTCTCCAATGCCGCCGCCACGACCTGGAACCCGGCGATCACGGGTCGCCCTGCAAGCGGCTCCTTCGGACCGAGTCGGAACATCCCGAGTGCGGTGGGGCGAAGGAACGCTTCGAATCGACCGGGCGCGCCCTCGACCGCGGCGAGAGTCAAAGTGGAGGCTGTGCCGTCCGGTCCGGTCCATTCGACTTCGAAGGTCGGGGCGGATGACGGCTCGAAGTCCTCGGCGCGAACCTCGGCGGTGACTCGCACGACGCCGCCGAGCTCGATGCGTTCTTGGTCCGCCGCGAGTCGCAGGCGCGCGTTTCCGGCAGCCACCTTGCCTTCGAAGAGGAACCGGATGCTGCGCACCCACAGCCGGTCGTAGGCACTCTCGAACACGGTCCGCCACAGTCGCGTGTCGTCGGTCGCGAACAGCAGCGAGCGTCCGCTGCCGACGAACTGCGTGGCGATCAGCGGATGTCGGGAGTCGGGGTCGTCGCCGGAAATGGGCTTGCGATGTTCGACGAGCACCTGTGCAGCGGGCTTCGCGCGCACGATCGGAAACGCGAAGTAGAAGCCGGGGAGGCGCGACCAGATTGCCTCACTCTCGCCTCGCTCCTCGGCGATCATCGCGGCAGGGTGCTGTCGACCGGCGGCCGTCAGTTCATACGGCCACGGCTGCGGCATCCCGCGTGCGAGACCGATCGAAGCCTCGGCGGCTTCGAGGTCGGGCTCGATCGGCAACAGATCGACCACGGGTTTCGCCGCGGAGTCGTCGCGAAGAGCCTCCAAGGTGAACTTCTCGCCGCACGACCACAGCAACCCGGAGCCCTTCTCGCGCACTTGTTCGGCGAGCAGCTTCCATGTCGCGGTGTCGAATGTCGCAGGGTCGGGATCGAGCAAGACGAAGACGTCCCACGTCGCGAATTCCACGGCAGTGGTCGGGAGTGCCGTGAGCGAGACGTTGCCCTCCTGGGCGAACCCAGCGGCAGCGCTCGATAGCCAGCACGCGACTTCGATCGTCTGGTCGCGTACCAGGAGATTGCGAAGGATGCGGTACTCGTGCGTCGGACCGCCGGAGATCAAGAGCACGCGGGTCTTCTCGGCGAGGGTCTCGATGCGCGAATCGCTTCGATGCCGTTCCGCGGAGAAGTCCTCGAACTGCGGGGGGTCGACTTCGACCGAGTACGTCATGTGCCCCGGCTGTTCACTCGTGAGCGGGGCGAAGACGACCTCCGACTCAGCTCTCGCGGCATCGAGGGTGACCGTCTGCGTACGAATCACCTCGCCGGTTGCGTTGGCATCGTCGCCCTTCCGCACGAGGCGCACGGTCACTTCCGTCTGTTCGTAGCCGCGGCCTTCGAGGAAAGCGCGAATGGTGAACGGATCCTTCTTGAAGACCCGCTCCGGGGCATCGACGCGCCGGATCTTCATCGTTCGCAGCGGCGTGGGGTCGCCGATCGGTACGACGATCGTGCGGGGCACCGCTCGCAGACCGAGCAGGCGCGCTACTTCCGCCGCCGGCGGCCCGAGGTTCCGGCGACCATCCGTCAGGATCACGATTCCAGCGAGGTTGTCCGTGCCGTCTCGACCGAGGGCTTCTCGGATGGCACCACCCAGGTTCGTATAGCTCCCCTCGGCTCGCAGCTTGGTCGCGTCGAAGCTTGGTGCACTGGTTGCCGGTGCCGTTGGATCCATCGTCGAGCGCAGCGGCAGCTCGAGCAGAGTTTCGAGACCAGCGCCGAAGCCGTGGACACTGACTCGATTGCGAGTCGAGAGTCGTCGGAGGAAGTCGTCGTCGTTCCGGGTCAGCAGATGACGCGCGAGTTGGAGACGAGACTGCTTGCCCGGCTCGGCGATCCCCGCGGCGCGCCAGCGGTCGGCGATCGTACCGGCAGAGGGGTGTCGATAGCCGTCGACCTGAGCCATCGATTGCGAGCCGTCGACGAGCACGATGGTCTCGCCCGGGCGCGTCTCGCGGCGGATCGTCACGATCTGCGGGTCCAGGAGCAGGAGACACACTGCTGCGATCGCGAGCATGCGCAACCCGGCGAGCGTCAGGCGTCGTGGTCGACTCAGACCGTGGGCATCGCGACGATAGATCGCAACTACGGCTGCGAGTGCCAGCGCGATTCCCAGCAGCACGAGAAGCCCCAGGCCACCGCTCGGAAAGCCCGCGAACGCGAAGCGCAACTCCGCATCGGGGGCGACATCGATGCCGAGCAGCTCGGCGATGCGGCGAAGAAGAGTTTGCATGACCGGTGCGCCGCTCAGCGACGGCCGAACCTCCACGCCAGCAAGGACTCCACCAGGAGCGCCAACAGCATCGCCCAGGCGAGCATGCGCCAAGCCGCGCCGCCTTGTTCCGCGCTGCCGTCCTCACTCACGTCGGCGCTGTGGATCGAACAGCGATCGCGGAGTGGTTCCGGGATGAGGGCCTCGAGTGCAGTCGCTGTCACTGCGGCGAGGGCACTCTCTTCGCGGACCGGATTGCGAGCGAATCGGGTCGGCTCCTCGCCGCCGGCATGGAGCCGGCGCGCTGCGACGAACACCCCGTAGCCAGAGAGATCGCGCATCGCGACGTCGACTGTCGCGACTTCGCTGCCCGACGGCGGCGCCGCCATCGTGACCGACTCTGCCGAACCGAATTCCTGTCGAACTTCAACATCGGGTCGATGCCGCGTCGGGTCGACTTCGACCCGCAGCACGTCGCGCGGAGTGAGGTTGGTGAGACCATAGGGCTGCGCGCGTGCGCCGGTCGCGTGCAAGCGTCGCACCGTCATGATGAAGGGCGGCCAACGCGGCCAGTCGGTCCATTGCGCGTCCGCCGAAGTGGTGAGGAGATGGACTCGTCCACCCTCCGGGAAGCCGCGGCTCACCAAGAGAGGCGCACCGTCGCGATCACCTGCGCGCAGCGACACCTCGACCGGAGTCGTAGCGTCCTCGCGGAGTTCGAACCAACGTCCCACCAACACGAGTTTGCCGAACCAATCGCGTAGTTCGCTCCTCGAGTCCGGGAAGAGATCGGCCGACTCGTCACTGAGATGGATACCGATCGGGCGATCGAGATCGCCGGCGGTGCCGACGATCGACAGCGGCAACAGGCCACGGCCTTGGTCCCACAGCGTGGTGTTGTAATTCGCGACGTCCACCTGATCGCCGAGCCAGATCGCGAGGCCGCCACCGCTTCGCACGAAACCTGCGAGCTTCGCAGCGACCGCCGGCGTGACGCGCGCGACGTTGGTCATCGCGATCCAGTCCACGCCGACGAGTTCCTCGGCCGTGACGTCGGCGAGTTCCCGCTCACTACGAAGCAGAACCTCGATGCCGCCGTTGCCCTCGCCGCTCGGATCGAGCGCTGCTGCAAGGAACCAACTCTCCGAGGTCTGCGGTTCGTCGCCCGGTGCGCCGTCGACGAGGAAGACCCTCGAGCTGGCGCGAACATCGAGTGCGAACGCGCGCGCGTCGTCGATCGCGAAGCGGTCGGCGGGGAGTTCTGCGCGCAACGCGTGAGCGCCGACGGCGTGGAAGGTCTCACGCACCTTCAGGACGGTGGACTCGCCGGGGAGAATCGAAGCGACGGGCAGGATGCCTCGCGTGCGACCGTCGACCGTGAGGTTCAGCTCGGCGGGCGCCGACGGCGCGGCACCGTGGTTGCGCACTTCCACCTCGAACTCCAGGGGAACACCGACCGTCGCGACTCGCTCTGCGCACCGCAGATCCGCGACCGAGAGGTTCTCGGCATCGCGATGGCCGACGTCGAGAATCTCGACCTGTCCACGAGCCGGATCCAGGCGAGTCAACCATTCGACCAGGGCGGTGGAGAGCTGTCCGTCGCGGCCGACCCAGTCGATCCTTCGAAGATCGGACACGAGCACGAAGTGCGCCTTCGTCGCGGTCTCTGTTCGCGAAGCGAGTCCTTCGAGGGCGTTGCCGATCGATCGCAGATCGATGGGCAAGTCGCCGACGTGCAGACGATCGAGTCCAGGTCGTAATCGCTCGAGCAGACTCGCGTCCGTCGGCACGCCGGCGATCAGCGGGCGATCGGGACTCGAGGCGCTCACCAGCGAGAAGACGTCGCCTGGTCGCAGCCGGGTGAAGGACTCGGCGAGCGTGCGTACGGCACGCCGGGCGCCATCCATCGCGTCACCGCTGTTGCCCCGCGTCGCCATCGACGGCGAGTCGTCGACGCAGACGATGTGATGGATGACGTCAGCGCCGAACGCACTGCCGTCGAACCGCGGTCGCGCAACCAGGAAGACCAGGAACAAGACAGCCAGGACGCGCAGCAGCAGCACCAGCCAATGCTCCATTCGCATGCGCCGGCGATTGCGTTCCATCGCCCGCAGCAGGAACTCCATTGCCGCCCAACGTCGCGTCTGGAAGCGCCGACGATTGAGCAGGTGGATCACGATCGGAACCACCGCGAGCGGCAGTGCCCACAACAGCCACGGCTGGAGAAAGGTGAGTGCGATCACGTCGTCCGGCCGTCGTCAGCGCTGGTAGATGGGAACGTAGGAGTACGGCAACTGCAGGATGGTCAACGCGATGGCTGTGCCGTAGGTGCTTCCTACGCTGTCACCCGTCCACGACCCGTCGCGCTGTTGAATCTGCAGGAGTTTCTCCGCCATCTTCTTGAAGTACTCGTCCCAGTCCGGTCCGCCGCGCTGCCAGAGTGCCTGCGCGAGATAGAGCTGAGCGTAGAAGTAATGGCCGTCGCCGCCGCCACTCACCGGCAACGTCCGTTTGGAGTAGAGCAGCGCTTTCTCCGCCATCGGGTCGTCGTACTTCCCGGCGTTGTAGAGGACTGCGACCGCTGCCGCGGTGATCGGAGCTCGACCACCACCACCGCTACCGACGCTGTAGCGGATGCTGCCGTCGGGATTCGCCGACTTTCGGATGTAGCCCACGGCACGGTCGATGGTTTCTCTCGGTACCACGATTCCGGCGTTGGAACAGGCGCGGAGAGCTTGGATCTGCGTGACGGTGACGCTGCCTTCGTCACCGTTCTGATCAGGCGAGTAGAGCCATCCCCCCGCCGCCGACTGCGAGCGCGCCGTGAGCTGCACGGCGCGAGTCAGGGTCGCCTGGAGTTGACGCTGTCGTCGTTGGTCCTCCTCCATGCCGTAGACCTCGGCGAGAAACATGGTCGCGAACCCGTGCCCGTACATCCCGCGGCCCTCCTCGGCGAACGCGGAGATCGTGCCTTCTGCGTCCTGGCAGCGGACCAAGAACTCGGCTGCGCGCCGGACATTGAGGAAGTAACGGCCGCGGGTCGGTGTCGATCCCGCGCCCAACAACGCCATTCCCGCCAAGGCGGTCATCGCCGTCGGGTAGGAACCCACGGATCCCTGGGACCGCCAGGCGCCGTCGCGACCCTGCGAGCGAGCCAGGAAGTGGAGCCCACGATCGATTGCAGCAGAGATCTCGGGGGTGATCCCCTTGGGGAGCAACTGCTGTGTTCGTCCGGAGGCTGCCGTCAAGGACATCGCGGCGAGCACTGCGAGCAGTGCCGGGCCGCGTGGTCGTAGAACTCGCCGGAGCGAAGCAGTCGAGTCTCGATTCATCCCCCGGTCTCCATCACTCGGTAGAGAGCGCGTTGCTCGTTCGCGACGGCGTCCATGTCTTCGATCGCTTCGAAGATCTCGATGCGCGCAAGATGCCATCGCATCAGCAGTCCAGGTGCTTCGACGAACTTCCGCGCGCGGTCCAAGGTCGTGATCGCCTGCTCGCGAAGTCCACGCGAGGCCTGTGCGAGTGCGATCTCACTGCACAGCGACAGCATCCTCGCGCCGTGTGGGTCCGGGAGTGTCACCGGCTGCGTGCCGACCATCGACTCATAGACTTCCACCGCAGCCGACAAGTCGCCGGCCTGCGCGAGCAAGGAAGCCCGCTCGCCCGGATCGACGGTGGCCGCCAGGAGCGATGCCAATGCGCTGCGCGACGAGTAGACCTCGAAGCCGCCCGCGTAGACCGCCGCGAGCCACGGTCCCGCCCGGAACACGTTGAAGGCGCCGCGCAATCGATCGTGCCCGACCCGAAGCGGCGGGAGCCGAAGAGTCGTCCATGTCGCATCGGGCGAGAGCGGCGTCACCGAGAGCCCTTGCTCGGTCGGGAGCACGACGAGGTTTCCGATCATGGTTCCTCGGCCACTCCACTCGCCATCGGTTCGCGTGCCAGGAACGTTTCGTTGCCACCTGCGCAGGCCGCCGCGGATGTCGACAGCCATGATCTCGGTCGAACTCGCGAGCACCAAGGTGTCGTCGGTCATGCCGAGAATGACGCGAAACCGATCGCGTTCGAATCGCCACGCGACCTCGCCGGTGGCGGTGTCCAGGCACAACAACTGGTCGCCGTCGGTGGGCGCGATTACGAGAAGGCCGTCGCGCAGCAGCAGGTCGGTCGGTGCGAAACCGCTGAGCGCGACCTCGTGGAGGATCGAGCCTCCGAAGACCCCGACGTCCAAGCGGCGATTGCGCTCGATGCGCTTCGGTCGAAGCGGGTCGGTTCGCTCGTAACGCCGGATCCAGCGAACGCCGCCGGATACGGCGTCGATCGCGGCGACGGTTCCAGCGTTGGTCGAGACGAAGGCGATCCCCCCATCGACCACCGCGGGGACCGCCGGCGGCTTCGCGAGAAGGGTGCCGCCGCGGTGGATCGGCGTGCGGAAATGGATGGATCCATCCGCCGCGCTCAGGCAGGCCAGCCAGAACGTGCCGCCGACGAGTGCGGGCACGTACAGCTTGCCATCGGCGATCGTGGCTGCCGCGAGGAAGGTTGCCGAATCCAGAAGCGGTTCGTCGACGGTGCTCCACAGCAGTCGCAGGTCGTCGCGCGCGTAGCAGCGCAGCACCGTGCGAAGAATGGGCGACACGCCCGAAGCTCGCTCCGCGCCGACCCCGGTGATCGTGAACACGCGGTCTTCCGCGACCGTCGCGCGGAGCAGAACCTGGTCGTACACGGGAATTCGCGACCGCGCGTGACCCGCGCGAGGATCTTGAACACGCAGCTCATCGAGACTGTTGTTCGTGTTCGCCATCGCCAGGATGCGGCCCGACGGCACCTCGACCTTGGTCAGTCGATAGTGATCCAGGAAGAACACCTCGTTGGTGATTCCTGGTTCGGTGCCCGCGAAGGTCACACTCGTGCCCGGTCGGAGTTCCGTGACCTTGGGCAGTCCGGCGATGCCGGAAGTGGATTGCAGGAAGATGACGTGATCTTGGTTAGAGATCTTGCCGGCCCGGTAGGGGTCGCCGTCTTCGTAGCGATATTCGAAGAACGGCAGCAAGGTGTCCTCTGGACCACTCAGTCGCAGTTCGTCGTCGCTCCTGCGCGCGGACGGAACTCGCGCTGCCGTCTGGAAGATCGGCGAGTTGGCGATCTCACGGACGGGGATGAGTTCCCCGGCGATTCGGATCGAGTCGTCGGGGTGGTGTTCCACCAACTCGGCGATCGACGCGGCAGCCGAACTTCGCTCGCCCATGAGGCTCAGGCAGATCAGTGCGCGAACCCGCAACCACAGATCGTCGAGCCCCAAGTCTCGACGTAGTGCCTCTGGGTAGACCTCGAGCAGGTCCCGGTAGGAGCGGTGGGCTTGGCGGAAGCGACCGGAGTCGAGCTGACGGTCCGCAGCTTCGCGGAGCGCGGTGCCCCCGGCCTTGGTCAGGAAGTAGCGATCGTGCACGGCGCGGAAGGCATCGATTCGCCCGCTCTCGCGCGCTTGCGCCAATTGCCGTTCGGCGTCGATCTCGAAGCGCGCGCGGTAGGCGGCAACGCCCTCTGCCGGAAGCGATGCCAGGAGGTCTTGGCACAAGCGCTGCACCGGCCGGAACAGTCGTTGGTCCTGACTGAAGACCATCATCGAGGCGGACTCCCCGATCTCACCCCAGTTCTCGGAAGTCTCGTCCGGTGCCGTAGGCGCCGAGTCGGTTGGCGACTCGGACGGCGTCGGCGTGGTCGGGAGTTCTTCCGCGAGGGTGCGCCCGTCCACCACGTCCTGCAGCACCGTGATCGCCTGCTCCCATTCCGACCTGGCGAGGAATTCCTGCGCCCGCCGGAGAAAGCGATCGATGTTCGGGCTCTCGAGCATGTGCACCACGGGGCCGTCCGGCGAATCCTCGCCGGCAGTCGCGGGCAGCGGCGGCTCTTGCGCCGGGGCGTCGGCGCTCCCGACCGCGCACGTTGCCAGGATCAGCGCTGCGGCGAACACGCACCGGGTAGCGGCTTCGAGCCGGCGGCCCGCGCCGGGTGGCTCGAAGGGGTCGGCCTCGCCGCGGCCGCGAGTGTCTCCCGGATCGAGGCGCAGCGGAGACGCGACAGTCCGTGGCTGCGGCTTCGGCCGCGAGGTGCGGGGCTTCGGCACGGCGGGTTGGGGTTCGCGAGTCGGCGTTCTGATCTCGGGCAAGGACAGAACGGGCGGCGCCCACTCTACGTTGAGTGTCCGAAACCGGCGAGGGGGACGGTCCGCCTCCTTGTGGCTACTGTCAGACCCTAGCCCGAACTCTTCGTGAACGTCTGGTGCGATCACCCAAAAATCGCGCCCGACGGCGTCGCTACGTCGGCTCCTCCCTGGCCATCGACCTGCGGCGATCTCGCGACGACGTTCACGAATGGTCCGGGCTAGCCCGCGGCACCGTCTTCCCACCGAAGCATCGAGCGCATGACGTCACGAGCATCTCTGACCTTCGTCGCGGCCTGGGTCGTCGCATTCTGGGTGTGCCCCGCCGCCCCGGCGCAGGACCAGCTCGGCGTCGAAGACCTCCGGTCCGCGACCGAGGGGTTCCAGCAGGAAAGTCTGCTTCCGCAGTTCGCGGAGATGGGGCGACTGGTCGCCGACCCAGCCACCCACGCCGCGATCGCCCGCCTGATCCACGGCGACCATCGGGAGTATCGACTCAAGATCGAACGCTACCTCGACCAGCTCGCCGACGAGCGTTGGCTGGCGCGCGAGGAAGCCGAGCGGACGCTGACACAGATCGGTGGCCGAGGGATCACGCAGATCGAAGAGCGCGCGCAACACGGGCGCACCTTCGAGGAGCGGCGTCGCAGTGAACGCGTGTTGCAAGCCATCTCCGCGGCAGGAAAGGAAGCGGCGCGTCGAGAATTGCGCATGCTCCGGGGGCTGGTCGCCACGGCGATCCACTTGCCGTCGTCGCCGGAACTTCGAGAAGCACTCGTCAGCGCGCTCTCCCATTCGGACTCGATCGTCCGAGATCTCGCCGCGCGGTCGCTGGGTGCCGTTGGGTCGCTCGAGGATGCGCGTGTTCTCGTGGCGCGGGCTCGCCGCGAGGGACGGCCGAACTCCGCGCGACGCGCGTGCCTATCGGGACTCGCACGAATCGGCACCGACGTCGAGGGCGCGCTGCTTCTCGATCTCCTCGGCGATGCCAGCCAGTTCGCCAGGAGTGAACTCAGCGGAGTGCTGCTCGACTTGGCGTTGCGCGCCGACGACGGGGGGATCCGCCGCCGAGTTCTCGAGCTCGGCGACAAGTTGCCGGAAGAGCTGCGAGGCTTGCTCCAACTGCCGGTTCGCGGGAAGTCGACTGCGACTCTCTCGGAAGCGACGATTCGGTTCGCTACCGGCGAAGTGACAAAGGCTGCCTTCGAGTCGGTGACGAGTTCGACCATCCGGATCCAAGGTGCGGTCGAGGGTCTGCCGGTCCTCGAGCTGGCGCGCGATGCGTGCACTTCGATCGAGTTCCCGCAGGGAGCTGTCGCGACGGACTCGCGGATCCGCATGTTTCTCGCACAGGGCTCGTTGCTCGCGGTCGAACTCCTCTCGATCGGTGACGACGTACTGCGGGTCCGTCACGGTGCCTTCGGCGAGCTCACCGTGCCCCGCAGGGAGGTCCAAGGACTCGCGATCGACCCAACACTCGATCGACTCATCGGAGCGTCGCATCAATTCGATCGCGTGCGGCTGCGAGACGGCGCTCTGCGCGATGGCAGGATCGTGTCGATCGCCGGCGCGACTCTCGCGCTGGAATCTGCCGACAAGTCCACCGTCTCGATTCCCGTGGCCGACATCGCCGGCGTGATGTTTCGACGGCCGAACGCGATCGAGCTCGATCCGGATCCCTTGGTTCGAATCGACCTCGTGACCGGCGAGAAGCTTCTCGCATATCTGGGGCGGGCCGATGCCGAATCGTTCGACGTCGCCGTAACCGGGATCGGGGCTGCTCGCATCGACTCGAACCAGATCAAACGTATGGATTTCGGAGTTTCGGCCGGAGCGCAGTGGGGTTTCACACTGCTCGCCGAATTCTCCGAGAATCGAGTCGTCGAGATCGACGAACGAGGCAATGAGCTGTTCGTCATCAACGATGTCTTCGGTGCTTGGGATGCAGAGTGCCTGGACAATGGCAACATCCTCATTGCCGAGTACGCCCTTGACCGTGTCGTCGAGGTGACCCGCTCCGGTAAGGAAGTCTGGAGTTTCGATCAGGTGAGGAATCCGTACGACGTCGATCGGCTCTCGAACGGCAATACTCTCATTGCCGACACCATCGGGCTCCGCGTGATCGAGGTCACACCCGAGAAGCAGATCGTGTGGTCCTACACCGGCGTGAAGTCCTACGACGTGGAGCGCCTTCCGGACGGCAACACACTGATCGTCGATGCGACCCCCGGCAAGGATCGGGTGATCGAAGTCGATCGTGCCGGGCAGATCGTCTGGGAGTATTCCGCGAGGAATTCCCTGTTCGACGCCGATCGGCTGGCGAATGGCAATACCCTGATCACCGAGCGCGGTGCGAATCGAGTGATCGAGGTCGACCCAACCGGCCAGATCGTCCTGGAGATCACGGGGCTGAACGCACCGAGCGATGCCGACCGACTTCCCAACGGTCATACCGTGGTCGGCGAGAACGGTGCGGTGCGCGAGTTCGACCGCCAAGGCCGCCAGGTCGCCGAGATCAGCACGAACTGGGTGGTCGAAGTGAATCGCTACTGAGGTCCGACCGACTCCGTCAGCGGGGTGCGACGGCGTCGAGCAGGGCTGCGAGTCGCGAGCGATACCCATCCGGGTCGACTCGCCAGACATCGCCGTGATCGGCACCGGCGCGGATCCACAGGTCCTTCGCCGACTCCTTCTGAGGAAGCCGTTCGAAGAAGCTCCGCACCTCTTCCGGCGGCATTCTCGAGTCGAGTGCGCCGCCGATGACGAGCACGCGATCGACGTGCCCGAGTCGCGGCAGAACCGCGACGGGATTGGCATCGCGGAGGTCGATGCCGGAGAAGGTTTCCAGAGAGATGAGGATCAAGCTGCGGAACGGCTGTGGGAACGCCCACGCTTTCCGCCCGCCGGGACCGCGGGCCAGCATGCGATGGGCTGTCGCGAGCGCGTCGCCGAGCGGCGCGTCGAGGACGATCGCCGCGAGGTCTTGCGTACGAGCCGCCGCCATCACGACGGCCGCGGTTCCCATGCTGACCCCGAACAGCACCAAGGGCCGTCGGCTCGCCTCGCCCGCTCGCGATCGCAGCCAGTCGACGGCTGCACTCACGTCGAGCGATTCGTCCGGACCGAAGCTCGCCGCGGCGCGATCGCTGCCGCCGTGATTGCGATACTCGAGGAGCAGCACTTCGCAGCCGAGGTCGCGGAACATCGCGCCGACCGTCTCGAGCTCGAACGCTCCGCGAAACAATCCGTGGACCAAGACCACGCTGGCGCGTGTCGACCCCAATGGCGGAACCAGGAAGGCGCGAAGTGCGAGGCCGTCGCTGGATCGCAGTTCGAGGCGATAGGGGTTGGCCTCCTTCGGCGACGTCCCGCTCGCCTCCGCGTCGAGAGAGTCGCGCGTCTGCATCAACCAACGGCCGTCGGACGCGAGGATCGGGCCGCGATAGCCGCGCTCGTCTCGCCGTGTTGCCACCGACCCGGACCCGATCCACCCGAAGACACCCGGAACGGTCAGAAAGGCGTGAATCGGGATCGAGACGAGGGTGAGCCACAGCGCGCGCCGTCCCCAGCCGGCGTGCAGCCGGCCGAAGAGTGCGCGGCCTCCGCAGAGCAGCAGCAGGAGGAGCCACGTGGCGATGGTGAACGACGCGATCGCGGCAGGAAGGATGAGCACGGGGTCGCGGAGTAGAGCTTTCGGCAGCGCCGTGTGCCGGGAAATTCGCCCTGGGTTGGCAGAAAGCGTCGCCAGGTTGCGCGTGTCCCACGCATGGCATCGCCTACCAGCCCTCGCTCCGCTCGCCGGCTCTCGCTCCTCTCTCTGCTTCTCTCTCTCGGCATCGGGATCGGCTCCACGGGGTGCAACAACGGCGGTGGCGGCGGATCGGTGACCTTCGACCCGGCAGCCTTCCTCGGAACCTGGTCCGGCACCTGGAACAACACCACTTTCAGCAGTTCCGGTGCGGTCACCGTCGTGGTCTCCACGGCGGGCGGGACCCTGACGGTCACCGTCGACATGGACGGCGGCGTGTTCGGCGGTGCCGATCCCGCGGCGGAGAGCTTCAACGCCACGTTCAGCGGCACGACCGCGACGCTGACTCCGCAGACGTCGTCGGTCTACGGCGATGTCACCGCCACGATGAACGGCAACGGCCAGTTCACGATCCAGGGTGCGAACATCCCCGGTTCCGTGGATCGCTTCGTGCTCACCGGAACCTGGGGAGCGACGACGATCAATGGTGCCGTCACGATCACCTTCGATTCGTCCGCCACGGCGGCTGGAAACGCGACACTGAACAAGCAGCCTTGAGGTAGCCCTTCGCCGCGGTCCGCTTGCACAGGAGTTCGCGCGGGGTTACTCGCTCGCGGCATGAGCGTGCTCGCCAAGACCATCCTGCTTCTCACTGCCTCCAACGTCTTCATGACCTTGGCCTGGTACGCTCACTTGAAGGAGCTGAGCCAGAAGCCATGGATCTTCGCGGCGTTGCTGAGCTGGGGAGTGGCGCTGTTCGAGTACCTGCTCCAAGTACCGGCCAACCGGATCGGGCACGAGGTCTACTCGATCGGTCAGTTGAAGATCCTCCAGGAAGTGATCGCGTTGGGCGTGTTCGTTCCGATCGCGATCTTCTATCTGAAGGAGCCGATCAAGCTCGACTACCTATGGGCTGCACTGTGCTTGTGCGGCGCAGCGTGGTTCATCTTTCGCGGCGCGCGCGGCTGAACTCAGCATTCCAGGAAGCCCATGCGCTGCAAGCCGTGAGCGCGGCGCCGACGACCAGTCCCGCGACCCAGGTTCCGAGCGAAGGACTGGCGAAGTCCACTCGCCAATCGAGGAGATGCCGCAAAGTGCCCTGACACCAGGCGGCAGCGAGAAACGCGGCGGCGGGGATCGCGAGCGCCCCGCTGACCGCGAATGCGATGCCGTAGGTGACCGCGTTCCATCGCGCCGGCATGTTCGGCTCTGCGCCGAGATCAGCCGCCAGAGCATCCTCGCGCCGGCGTGATCGCGCTTCCGCCACGATGAGGCACGCGAGGCTCAGCGCGCCGCAGGACAGCAACAATCCACGGAACTCGTCTAGCGCATCGATGACGACGTGCGAGGCCGTTCGAAATGCTTCGCGGCGAGGTGCCTGTTCCACGAGGAGATCCTCGCCGAGGTCGAGGCCCAACAACTCGTGCGATGGGATCCCGATGTAGTCGCCTCCGAAACGGCGTTCACTCTCCCGACCCACGGCGTGTGTCAAGCTCGTCGAAACCATCCCGAGGCCCATCGCGAGCGCGGCGACGACGAAGTGGAGACGCACGATCGGGAGCACTCCAGAGCTTGTGCCCGACATTCGCGGTTCGACCATGAAGCGGACGGGGGCTTTCAATCTAGAGACGATGAATGCGAGCGCCGGATCGATCATCAGCACGAGCCCGAACACGGCGCTGGCGAGTCCGATCACGCGCAGTGCAGGATGTTGCGCGGTCCAGCCAGTCCATTGCAGCATCGCACTCGTCGACAGCGCGCCGACGGCGATCGGGAGAAGCGATCGTCGCGTGCCGACGCGGCGTCGCGAGGCGCGCTCTCCCACCTCTCTCAGTGCCCGACTCGCCTGCCATGCGGCAAGCAGTGCGGCGACTGTGAGCAAGAACGCGACATGACCGAATTCGAGTCGAGGCGACGGCAGCGTGATCCCGTGTCCGACCTGCAGGGTCGTCCATGCGGCGAGGGGTGCGATGAAGGATCCGGCTGCGCTGTGTCCGACGGCGGTTCCGGCACCGATCGCAATCCACGCCCGCAGCAGTGTCGGCACCGCGAGGAGGCGCAGGAGATGCGAGGTCGGGGTGCCCAGATCCAAGTGCAGCGCAAGTCGCTCGCGGCCCCGCCGAGCGCGTTCGCTTCCCACGGCGGCCAACGCGATCAGTCCTAGGATCGTGGCCATCCAGCCGGCGAGTTCGAGCGACATCGCGATCGCGGCCCGCATCCGCCCCGTGACTGCGAGCATCGGTTCGACTGCGACCTGCACGCCCTCGCAGTGCTTCAACGTCGCCGCGATCTCGCTCGCGTCGCTACTCGAGGCGACGAACGCCTCAGCGCCGGCTGCGACTAGGGTCGAGCGGTCCAGGACGAGGCCCGAATCGCCGATCGCCATCAGCGGAAGGCCGCGCAGCTCGATGGTCGTCTGAAAGGTCCCGCTGACCTGGAGCGTCGCCGGGCTCGGTTGATCGATCACGACGCGATCACCGATGCCGACTCCCAGGCTTCGTGCGGTGTCCACGTGGAGCAGGAGCGCGTCGGCCGTCGGCGGCTTGCCGTCGATGCGAAGTCGCCCCTTCGTCGCCATCGCCTCCAAACCCAGTTCTGCGATCACCACAATCAGTTCTGCGTCGCCGTGGCTCGTCAGCGTGATGCGGTGTGCTCTTCTGGTTGCGACGGCGCGGACCTCGGGGCGCCCGCGCAGGGTCTCGACAGCGGGCTCGAGTGCATCGAGTCGGCCATGAAGTCGAAGGCTCGGCAACTGCCCCCCGGTGAGGATGCGGTCCATCGCGCCGAGGTGTGCCGAGCGTAGCGAGGCGATCGTCGAGTCGATCGCAATCGAGAGCGTCATGGCGAGAAACGCCAAGACATCCATCACGATGGACGGCGCTGCGATCGACAAACGGATCGCCGGACGGGAAGATCGCTCACTCGCGAGCACGGTCATGACTCGCGGTGATCGCCATGCGAGTGACAGCGCACGATCTCGGTTGCAAGGCTTCTAGCGCAAGCGAGCATTGGGTCCTCCGCGGTGTGCACTGCGTGATGGAGCCGGGAACCTTGACATCGCTCTCGGGGCGAAGCGGATCCGGAAAGAGCACGCTGCTACGGGCACTGGCCGGGCTGACGGCGCCGACCGAAGGATCGATCCGATACGAAGATCGTGAGCCGTGGGGCGCTGTGCGGTCCGAGCAGGCGCGCTTCCGTCGACGCTGCGTCGGATTCGTGTTCCAGGAAGCCCGCTTCTTCGACGACTTGGACCTGCTCGACAACACGGCACTCCCGGCTTGGTTCGAGTCGAGAGCACGTGCGCGCGCAGAGGCTCGACGCGCACTCGAGCGCTTGGAGATCGCGCATCTCGCACATCGTCGACCCATCGAAGTCTCGTATGGACAAGCGCAGCGATGCGGGATTGCGCGGGCGATCGTCAACGGTCCACGTGTACTGTTCGCCGACGAGCCCACGGCGAGTCTCGATGCGGAATCGGCTCGCATTGTGGCTGATCTGTTCGAAGAGCTCCGCAGCTCCGGGGTGACCATCCTGTCATCTTCGCATGGCGACTCACCGTGGCGTCACGTGGATTCTCGCTGGCAGATTGCCGAGTCGCGACTGGTCGTCATTTACCCTTGAACGGGTGCCTGCTGTGCTTGCGAGATCAGCGGATCACGCCACGCAAGTCGATCTCGCGATCGCCGAGGGGTGAGATCGGCTGCGTGACTTCGGCTCCATCGGCGGTCATCACTCGGAGCATCAGTGTCTCGCGAGGTACGAGGAAGCCCGTCCTCGCCCGGCGAAGATCGAGTCGAGATTCGCGGGACTCTCGGTGCACTAGGCGCAGGCTTCGCACGACTCTCGTGTGAGTGAACACCAGAAGATCGGTGTCGGCATCGAGATCGATGATGTGATCGCCGGCCGCCGACACATCGATCGTCGCCGAGCAGAGCTCGAGCTCTTCGAGTGGCGTCGAGTAGTCGGTGAGTTCGATCGGGACTCGGTTCACCAGCGCGACTCGATACCGCCCTTCGACGACATGCGTGAACTCGTAGTCGCCGCGCGCGGAGACGTTCACACGCCGGCGATGAGATCCGTCGAGGCGATCGGACAGTGGTGTCAGGATGGCGGCGAGATGACCCGCCGCCGCGCCGCGATCGCGAGCCGAGCCGCGGACTCGACCCGACCGGTCGGCCACCGGTTCGAGGAGCACTTCGCGGTGATCCCCGCCGTGGAGGTCGAGGATGATCCCCTCTCGCGCATCCGCCACGCGCGGGTGCGATCGGACGCTTCGCTCCGCGTTCGAGTTCTCAGAATAGGCGGCCAGGGCGACGCGTCCGGGCTCTACGTCCTCGAATCGGAATTGCCCGTGTCGATCGAGTCGCGTGAACCGAGCTGGGGCTTCGTCGCGCGTCAGGGCGACCACTGCCGATGCGGGATCGGCGATGGACGGCAGCCGTCCGACGATCGTCGCGAACACCAACCGCTCGGTGCGGATGACGATGTCTCGATCGGGTCCGAACGAGCGCGGCAGGTTCAGGCTGGCGCGCAAGTGGCCCTTGGTCGCTTCGATCGAACAAGCGGAAGCTCGATCGACCGGAAGTCGGAACCGACCGTCATGATCGCTGCGGACCTGGATCGGTGGATCGAGTCGCGTCGTCGCCACGCACCGTACCAGGGCGTCCGGTAGCGGTTGTCCGTCGGGATCGAGCACGATGCCTGCCAAACTCTCCAGTGGATCCAGACGGATCGTGACGAATGATGCCGCGGGGTCCGAGAGTTCGACGTTTCGAGTGGCGTAGCCGTGGGCGCGTACGACGACGGTGTTGCCGCTCGAGCGAGAGCTCGCAATCGTGAACGAGCCGTCGGAACTGCATCGTTGGGTGTGTACGACAGCGTTCGGCACCGCATCCCCTGATCGTGCATCGATCACCCTTCCACGATGTTCGAGGGCTCGCTCCAGCTCGATCCGAACGGGAAGCGAATCGACCTCGATGATCCGGCTCACGAATCCGCGTGCGTCGACCTTCAGCTCCGTGACAGGTAGTCGGGTATCCAGTCGAAACGAACCTTCGGGGTCGGTTGCCGCAGTGCGACGTCGCGCATCGTCGGAGTCGCTTGCGACGGCCAGGACGGTTGCCGCAGGAACGGGACGACCGAGATCGTCGACCACCGTGCCGGTGATCGGCTCGATCGGCTCGATCAGCAATGCTCCGACGTCGTGGGACATCCCCACCACCGCGCGGACGCGTCGGGGATGACTCGCCCCACCACGCGCCGTGGCGATGATCGCGACGACACCCCCGACCTCTGTCGCGATCTCGAACTGGCCGTCAGGCTGGCAACTCGATGCCGCGATTCGCCGGCCATCTCGATCGATCGCGATGACCGCATCGCGAGGAGGAGATCCATGCAAATCGAGCACTCGGCCGCGGAACACCGCGCTGAGCGATGTGGTGAGCGTGTCGGTGCCGCCGTTTCCGCCGGTGGGTTCGACGTGACGCGAGTCTTGAATGTCCGCCTCGATGCCGACCTCTCCCACCGAGTCTGGGATCGCGGTGATCATGCTCTCCCGAACGGGTTCCGAGCGAAGATCGACAAACAGGAGCCACGAGGCCAGGCTCACGAGCATCGCAGTTCCGACGACGAGTGCGCGCTTCATCGGACGTCGCTCAGGCTCGATTGCACGATCGCACGAAGGGCTTCCGGTGTGTCCGCGAGCGAGATCAGGTGTCGACCCACGCGAGTCTGGAACGCCTGGTCGCCGTCCAGAGCGGCCTTGGCCCAGAGCACTGCCGAGAGCCTGCAATCACGATTGCCGTCGCCGAAGGATGCCAGCTTGAACGCCGCATGGGCGCTGCCCGGGCCTGACGCCTTCACCACCTCGAGAGCGCGAGCCCATGCGAGCTCGGCAATGGACGCGTACGGAGCCGAGGGATCGCCCGTGTTCGTCGCCAACTCCAGGGCCAGAGTTGCCTGGTCTCGTAGCTCGAGATGCTGGCGTTGGTCGAGAATCTCGTGCGATGCCTCTCGATCGAGCCAGTGTAGGGCGGCGGCGTATTCGGATCGAGCGAGCGCCATCTTCGCGCGATCGTTCGGGTAGCTGGCCGCGTGAACGAGCGTCGACCAAGCCAGGAGTGGGATGATGGCAATCGCAATCGCGGCGCGGAGGTGTCGACCGCGTCGCACGAAGCGCATTCGCTGCGCGGGATTCTGGTGGTGGTCGAGAAGTGCGCGAATTCGGTCGTGCTCACTCGGATGCCGAAAGCTGCTGCGGAATCGACTGCCGGGGAAGATCTCGCCGATTCGCGCGAGCGCCTGGACGCAGCTTGGCGCCCCCAGTGCTTCCGCGGACTGATCGTCGGCTTCGTACTCGAAGCGGTGCATGAGCATCCGAACGGCAATCAGGATGACGATTGCGAGCGCGGCACCGATCAGGATGAGCCAGTGTGGTTCGATGGCGTCGAGCCGGAGATTCGCGATCGGCCGATAGACCAAGATCGGCACCACGACGATGGCAAGAGTGATCCAACCCGGATGACCGGCTCGCGCATGCCCGACCTCATGTGCGACGACCGCGCGTAGAGCGGGCAGATCGAGACAGGCGAGCAAGCCGTCGGTGAGGACCAGGTAGCGCGGCCATCGGAACGGCCCGATCATCGCCGCGTTCACCGACCGGAAACCGGTGTCGAGCGACAGGACATTGCGCGGTTGGAAACCGAGTCGACGCGCAATCTCGTGAATGCCTTCGCTCAGGTGTGAGGGCAGCGTTCGCGAGGCGGGGAGAATCCACCGGAACAGGATCGGCAGCAACCAGGCCGCTAGCCCCACCAAGACCAGGAGCCCGACGGTCGAACCGATCGTCGTGGTCAGCAGGAATGCCGACAGCGTCGGTGAGCTCTCGAGTGCGTCCACTGCCACGCTGAACGAGAGCAGAGTCGCCGAGGTCATGAGATTCATTCGCCAGGCGGATGCCAACGTCGGCTCTTGTTCGCCCGTGGAGTCGCCCATCAGTGTTCGTCCGAGTGACTTGCGGGCTGCGCCTAGACTCCATTCGAGCCACAGGACTGGCGCCAAGAACATCATCGCCCAGGTGGTGTTGGAGCCATCGGCGATTCGATGGACGTGATCGAGGTAACCGCCGACCCCGACCAAACCGAACATCCCCGTGGGAACTGCGAGGGCGCTGGTTCGAGTCAGCGCGGAACCCACGCGGGCGACCCCACCAGCCCACCGAACGGATGCTCTGGCGATCCACAGCCAGAGCCAGGGCGTGAGCAGAAAGACGCTGCCGGCCACGACGTGCTCCGCCTGCGATTCTCCGGGCAGCCACTCGAAGACATCGCCGGCGAGCAGGCCGAGAAAAAGTCCGAGGCAGAACGACAGCGATAGTGTCATCGATCGAGACTGGGCTGCGACGAGGCGCACAGCCGGAGGCATGCGTTCGGAGCTGACGTCATCATCGGCGATCGCGTGGATCGTCCTTGCCCTTCGCGTTCGTCGGCTTCGCTTCCTTCTTCGCGGTATCGCCGAAGCCGTGCTTCCGAGCGGCACCAAATCGTTCGTGATCGCGGATGCTTCGAAGATCGGGATCCTCGTCGAACATCGTGCCGGTCACCGGCGCCGCGGAGTCGTTCCTGCCGTCGCGCACTGCTTGGGCGCATCGTTCCACAGCGGCGAGCGCAAGTTCGATTCGGCCGGCGAGCGCGTTGCAGCATGCGATGTTGTACTCATCCATGGCGGTGAGTGGGTCGTCGAGTTTCGCCTTGCCCTTCTGGTACTGGTTCCACCAGGTCGACGCGGTCTTGTAGTCGCGAAGGTCATAATGGAGCTGTGCCAGGGATCGGCAGATGCCGAGTTCCTCGGCGGTTTGGCGCCGACCGGCGATTTCTACCAACACATCGAGGCGCTTCTGCAGCACCTTGCGTCGCCCCCACTGCGCGACGGCCAGCATCAGCTCGTAGCGAAAGGCCTCCGCTTCGAAGTCCTCATCGTCCGCCATCTGTTCCAGACGGTCGAGGATGTCATCGGCGGGTGGGGATTCGAGTATGTCGCGCAGCGCAGGAAGCAGGCCGCCGCGTTGGTCCGACGGGAACCAATCGCTCGGTTCGATCACCAGCTCGAGGAGAAGCCGCGATGCATGCGGTTCGAGCGCGCGAAGGTCGGCGTACTGACCGGCGTAGCGGAAGCTGGCGCCGAGACCGGTCTGGATGAACTGCAGGATGGTCGTTTGAAGCAGTGACTCCAGCGCAAGTCGCCGATTGCGATCCTCGGCATTCACCGACGACAACTCCGCCCGAAGCGCCTCGAAGCCGGACTTCGAGGCGTCGAGCAGGGCGGTCGCTGCGCGATCGAGGAGTGCGCGGTCCGTGTGCTCGGAGTCGAGCCACGCTCTCATGCGAAGGATGTGTTCCTTCTGGTCCTGTGCCGACACGAGGGCGGCGAGATACAGAGGCACGACGACCAACGAGGGACGCATGCCCACCGTTCTAATCCGAGATCGCCGATCTCGCTCGGTCATCCCAGCGGTAGCCTCACGAGCGGCTCGGCTGCCGTTCCGAGTGCCGAGCCGCAAGCGGCGATCAGGTACTCCGCCACTTCCTCGCAGCTCTGCCAGTCGCTTCTATCGCTCGTCGGCATCGCGGCGCGATTCGCTGCCGTGTCGAGCGTCGTCGGTGCAGCCAGCGCGACGCCGATGCCGTGCGGCAGCAGTTCGCGTGCGAGCGCGCTTGCATACTCATGGAGAGCCGCCTTGCTGGCGCGGTAGAGCGCCATCTCAGTAGCCTCCGATCCCACGGCGGCGCTCCCGACGAAGATCAATTTGCCGGACTTCCGACGGATCATCGGCCCGGCGACGGCGCGGACGACGTTGTGAATCGCCAGCATGTTGGCTTCGAACAGTTCGAGGTCCTGCCCCGCCGGCGCCTTGTGGAGCGGCCCCGCGGCGAAACGCCCGCAGGCCGCGATGAGACCCTCGATCGGTCCAAGTGCGTCGTGTGCCCCTTTGGCGAAGCCTGCAGCGGCTTCGCCGTCGCGCGACCCGACTTCCGCGACCAAGCCGGGATGCGAACCGAGAGCGGCCCTGGCGCGCTCGACTTGCCAGGGTTTCCGCACCACGATCGCCGGACGCGCACCCACAGCGACGAGCTTCTGAAGGACGACGGAACCCAGCGCACCGCTGGAGCCGAGCACGACGACGGTCTTGTCGCGGAGCGGAGCTGACGGTGTCCGGGAGGCAGGATTCGACGATCCGACGTCGGTGGGCATCGAGGAGAGGCTAAGGCGGGAAAGACTTGCCCACCAACGCGGATCGACTCTCGCTCAGCAAGAAGCGCGCCGGGTCAGCCGAAGGAGCCGCGGAAGACGGTGACCACCGGGCCTTCCAGCTCCGCATGACGGTCGTCGATCCGATGAACGAGTACCCTGCCTCCCCGCATGTCGACCGCCGCGGTCGGGCCTCGCAATCGTCCCAGACGCATCGCCACCATCGCGCTCGCCGTTGCGCCGCTGCCACATGCCATTGTCTCCCCCGATCCGCGCTCGTCGGTTCGTTGTCTCAGGGTGTCGGATGAGTCGACACGCACCAGCTCTACGTTGACTCCGTCCGGAAAACGGGCGAGGCGTCGCAAGGCGGCGGCAAGCTCCGCGAGCGGCAGGGACTCCGGATCGGAATCGACGAGAACGACCGCGTGCGGGTTGCCGACATCGACTTCCCAGAACTCTGCACTCATCGTGTCGGTCGCGATTCGTTCCGAATGCTCGGCGATCTCGACTGTCGGCATGGTCACGCGCGCGCCGATCCACCGGCCCTCGCGATCCCGATGCGCGGTGACGCTCTGGACTCCGCTGTCGGTCTCGATGAGAAACCCGTCGCGCGCAACTCGTGTTCGTTCGCGGGCGAAGCAGGCCAGCATTCGCAAGCCATTCCCACACATCGCTCCGCGAGAGCCGTCGGCATTCCACATCCACATGCGCACGTCGGCAACCGTGCTGGGTCCTAGCGTGATGAGTCCATCGCTCCCGATTCCGAATCGACGGTCGGATACGGACTTTGCGATCTCGCTGCCACGTTCGATGACCTGGGGATGATCGAAGCCGTCGACCATCACGTAGTCGTTTCCGGCCCCGTGCATCTTGGCGAACCCGAATCGGACGTTCGCAGCCGTCATGCGCCCACTCCGTGAATCCGCTTCGTCGTCCGGAAGTGCATCTTGGCGACCTTGGACAACAGCGGAATGCCGCCGATGTCGAACACCCGCTGAGCGGCGCGATCGACCAGTTCACCGGCACCCTTCGGCAAGTCCGTGCCGCACGCGTCGCTGCATCCGGCGAGGGCATCCACGAACCGGACTCGGGCGACGATCGAGGCGGCTGCCACGGCGAGATTCCGTTCCGCTCGCGGCGTCACGATGAGTTCGGGGTGACTCTGAACCTTCGTCGCCAGTCGCGAAGTCACGAACTCGGGATCACCGAATCGATCGACGACGAGTAATTGCGTCTCGGGATGTCGCTGCATCAACGATGCCAAGACGCGCGCGTGCATCTCGCCGAGGATGCGGTTCACGTTCCGCAGCTTCTCCCAGGCTGGGTTGTAGCGCTCCGGTTCCAGCACCAAGCATTCGACGTCGCAGAGTGCTTCGATTTGCCCCGCCAGGAGTCGCGTGCGGTGCTCGCTCAGATCCTTCGAGTCTCGCACTCCCATCTTGAAGAGCTCCGCACCCACCTCAGGTGTGACGAACGCTCCGGTGACGACGAGCGGACCGAAGTAGTCACCCTTACCGGTCTCGTCCGACCCGATGGTCGAACGATCCGATGGAATGGCTGGATCGTTCTCGTCGTGTCCGGGAGCCGCTCGCTCTGCATCGAGCAGTTCGCTGACATGGCGTCGGAGCCAATCGTCGATCCCGGCGCCCTGAAGGACGAGCTTTCCCGAGAGGTAGAGGGTCGCGGTGATCCCTTCCGCGCGAGCTTGGAAGTGAGCGTGAGGAATCGTCCGCCATTCCGTGGATGTCGGGAGCGTCTTCTCGAGTCGACCCAGGAGACCGGCACCCGCGTCGGGGGCAAGTTGGATCACCCGAGTCTCCTGCGTCATGGTGCGCTCAGCGTTCCACCAGAACGGTTCGTGAGGTCGTTCCGAGCAAAGGGAACAGGATCGGGGCGAGCAGCAAGTCCACCCACGAGTAGTACGTGGTGATTCGATAGCTGCGCAGTTCTTTCGTCATGCGCTGCGTATCGACCTCGTTCCACCGCATCAGGCCACCGAGGGAGTAGAACTGTCGAGCGGACTCGGAGCCGAGATCGTTCGGACCAAGTCCCACGGTGTGCTCGTGCGCCAAGCAACTCGGTAGGCTCAGGAGCGAGATCGTCACCATGACGAGCAAGGCGATCGAGTGCGGTCGTCGGTCGTTGGCTTGGTGGTTCATGGCAGCGATTGTTGAGTGCATCCTAGCCCGGACTCTTCGTCAACGTTGTCGCGAGTTCGCCGCAGGTCGATGCCCAGGAAGGAGCCGCGTCGGTCGACAACCCAATCGTAGCTGTGGCTAGGCTGCCAGGGAGGAGCAGATACAGCGCCGCCGCCGGATGCGACTTGTGGCGATCGCAACAGACGTTCACGAAGAGTCCGGGCTAGGATCTGACAGCGATTGCGGGTGGGTTCTCGACCGGAGAATCGAGAAAGCGATCCCTTATCGATTCGGCGATGGCGTTGGCTTCCGCGTCGGAGAGCCGCGGACGAATCTCGATCGGTTCGGAGATCGTGACTCGGACCTTCGTGAAGGGAAACGGCACCACGAAGTGATCCCAGGACGACAGGTTCTTCCGCCATCCGACTTCGAAGCGCACGATCCGGATCGGAAGTCGACACAGACCGGCGAGTTGCACGAGTCCCGGCTCGACTTTCGCGCGTGGTCCACGCGGACCGTCCGGCGTGACCATCACGCATCGATCGCGACAGGATCTCGCGATCTCGAGCGCTGCCCGAGCACCGCCGCGTGTGCTCGATCCGCGGACCAGGTCCCACCCCAAGTTCTTCAACACGCTGGCGATGACTTCTCCGTCGCGGTGCGTGCTGACAAGCCCGATCGGATGTCGATCTCGCCCGAACATGGCGAACAACATCAACTCCCCATGCAGGCAGAGATAGAAGCCCGCCGGCATGCCCTTGGGGAAGCGGCGATCGCCGCGGAAGGTGAATGCCACGGCACGAAGGATCCACGAGCCCACCTTGCCGACCAACCAGAATTGCCAGGGCCTACGGAGCTTCATTCGCCGGAGTTCTCGCGCTGTTCGGTCTCGGCGGCGCTTCGCTCACTTCGGTTTCGGGACGATTGCATTCGGGGTTCCACGAGGCTTCGCAGCCACAGCTCCCGGTCCATCCGGCGACGCGTCCGAGCTTCGCGGGCGTGAACGCGGGTCGCCGAGTAGGCCAGCGCGACGAAGCCCAGGATCATTACGTAGGAGAAGCAGTTCTGGAAGAGAAACAGCCACGGAGCACCGGACTCGTGCGTGATCCACTGTTGCCAGCGTTCGTACTCGCGAATCAGCGGCACCTGGGTCACGTGCGCAAAGCCACCGATGAAGTTGTCCAGCTCGGTTGCCCAGAGAATGCCTTGCCGAATGTCGCGAAGACCGCGACGGCGAATCAGCCAATCGACGAAGGAGTAGCTCTGGTGATACGCCAACCGTCGTTGTGTGGGATCGTCCGGAAAGTCCCTGGTGAGCGCGCGAAGTGGAAGCAGTCTGCCGTGGACCAGCGGCGTGAGCAGATCGACCTCGCGCGCCCGGAGGTAGGTCTCGCCGCTCAGGGATTGCGCTAGTCCTTCATGGAGCCATCGAGGGACCAGTCGTCCCTTGTCGCCGGCGAACTGATCGACGAGGACGTGGACGAGTTCATGATGCAACACGGTGCGCAAGTCGTTGGGCGGCCGCGGCTCGATCTGGTCGTAGAGGATGTGGATGCGATCCTGCCCCAACACCGCGAAGCCAGGCGTTCCCGGATGAAGGTGTGTGGCGTCGGCGGTCGACAGCGAACCGAGGCCCGAATGCAGGAAGACGTCGAAGGGGCGACTCGGCGTGCCGGGAAAGCGGGGCGCCAGCTTCGTCAGGGCGCTTCGCAGGTGCTCTTCGGCGCGGACGCGATGGACATCGGTCAGACCATCGTCCGCCAGATGCACTCGAAACTGGGGCGCGACTGGGGCCTGCTGCGCCGCGAGTCCGTTCCGCTCGGCCGGGATCGCCAGGATCAGGAGGATGGCGGCGGCGCGGACCGTCCACCAAGTCGCCCGCCACGGCCGCCACGGGAAGACGGCCGCCGACCAGGCCGTCTCACCCGAACTGACGCACCTCCTCACGGCCGGCTCCTCCGACGGTCAGTGTTCCCGACGAGGCATCGGTGCCGATTCCAGCTAACCTGCATCCGCGACGTGCCCTGTGCTACGGACAGCATTTGGCGCGAACGCTGACCATCCCGCCTTCGCAAAGGAACCATGAAGTCCTCCTCCAAGCTCGCCATCGTCCTGGGTGTCGTCGCCGCCGTGCTCCCCCTCCTGTCCATGCAGTCTCCCGAGGAGCGCCGCGAGGTCGATGCCGCGGCAGATCCCTTCCTGCAGGAGTCCAACTGGTCTTTCACGGTCCTGCAATACTGCAACACCAAGGGCGACATCGTGGAGATTCCCGCCCGCAACATCGCGAAGGTGTGGCTTCTCAAGGATGAGGACGGCGACCTTCGGCTGGAGATTCTCTTTCAGAATCGCGATTACTCCTCGGTCGCCGTGAGCGACTTCAGCCTGATTCGCAGTTCTCCATCGGCCGTTGCCGTGGACGTTCCTTTCGTTCGTCGCAGCATCCAAGGAATGCAGTTTCCGGCGATGAAATAGAGTCATTGCCGGTGGAACGACACGAGGTTCGCCAGGATTCGACAAGCTCCGGAATGGAGGTTCTCGAGCTGGCGGTGCAGCGCCAAGGCGCAGTACACATACTCGCCTCGACCGGTGGTCACGTAGAGGAGTGCGCCGCGATCGATCTCTCGATCCGGGTCTCGTAGAGCGACAAGAGCTTGATACTGGCTGTGCCAGCTCGACGGGAAGTAGAGGCCCCGCTCCCGACTCCAGCCGTCCCAGTCTTCGGCCGCGATCACGTTCGGGACGTTGAGTAGCGCGTGATTCGGAAGGAGGACCTCGACGGGGGCGTCCTCCCGCGTGACTCTCTCGCGGCCGATGCTGAGTTCGAGTCCATTCGGCCAGAATCGCCTCCCGGTCACTGCCGTGTCGATTTCGGAGTCCTTGTGGTAGAGGAAGAC
The DNA here is from genome assembly GCA_050181465.1 of Planctomycetota bacterium. Classification (GTDB taxonomy): domain Bacteria; phylum Planctomycetota; class UBA1135; order UBA1135; family UBA2386; genus JACRLW01. Next base: position 77,142 of record JBFXDD010000005.1, on the reverse strand, counting down.
GAGCCGCCCACCGTCGCTCGCGAATTGCAGGAGCCGATTCAGATCAGCTCGTGCGGCGCGGTGATGGTTCAATGCACGCACGTCGACGAGGATGGTATCCAGGTCGTCGAGTCGGCGAGTCGGCAACACATCCTCCGTCAGGATCTCGACTACGCAGCCCAGCTGGGAGAGCACGTTGCGAGTGGAATCGTTCACGCCACGTATCAGTCCGACGCGGGACCTGCGATCCACCTTCACGTCGACGCGATGAAGGATGAGACGCCGCGAGCGATCGGCGAAGTGAGCCCGAACGACCTGCGGCCCTTGTCGCGAGTCGGCCCCCACCCTCAGCCGAAAGAGGAATCCCAACTCCGTGACCTGCGTGAGGTCCACCTCCGCCTCCGGCGGTTCGATGGTGACCCCGGTCGGCAGATCGAATCGCAGCCGATCGCGAATTCCCGCGGCAGTGCTACGCCGCACTCGCAGATTGAAGTCGACGTAGGGTGCTCCACTCGTCAGCAGCAAGCTGTCAGGGGCGACATCGATGTCCACCGGCGGCTGAAGGGCGAGCGGCAACTCGATCGGAACATCTGCCACCCCAGCCAATCCGGAGGCCTGGGCAAGTTCGAATCGAAGTTCACAGATGCAGGGCATCCGGAAGTCCGACTGACGAAAGAGATCCGTCAGCGGGTCGATGCGCCGCGGTCCGTTGGGCACGCGAACCGCGAACTCCATGTGCCATGGCTGCGGTCGGTCGACGTCTGGAGGCGACAGTTGTTGGATGTCGAGATCTGGCGAACTCAGCGAGAACGAATTCAGGGAGCGTGGTGTGGCACTCGACAGGTCGATCGTCAGGCCGATGGATTCGCCGGCCGCCGCGAGTGAACGTGACGGGGTGAGGCGCGCTCGTAGCCCGATCGCGTGCATCGCGATTCGCGCCAGCGCGGACCGCTTCGCTGCGATTCGCGGCAGAATGGATTCGTGGGATCGCACATCGAGGGCCGCGAGTTCTGCGCGAATTGCCAGAGCCCGTGCCGCGAGCGCCGGGCGATTTCCCATGGTGTACTGGAGCTCGTCCAGGCCGGCTCGAAGTTCCTCGTTACGGGCGGCAGAGATCAGCCCCAACTGCTCTGCTTCACGGAGCGAGTCGGTGAGACCGAAATGAATGTTCCTTGGAGGGGATGTGATGGCGTCGATACCCACGAAGCGATGAGCCCCCCGGAAGAAGTCGTCCTCGGCGCGAAATGGAGACTGACTTCGGTGAGAGCGGGTCAGCGCTCTGTATGCGATTTCTCTGTAGGTCAGGCCTCGATCGGGTTCGACATCATCGGTGGGGAGTTCAAACCACGGCGCCTCCGTCGGTGTGGCGCTTCGATATGCACGAGTGACACCATGAGCGGAGCCGGATGCTAGGTCGACGTTCGGGTCGCCGGCCATTCGGATTGCCAAAGGCAGCGCTCGCACGACCGCGAGGTCATGACCGTGCGTGTCTTCAGGATGGTGCGTGGTGAGGACGATATCGGGCCGAGTACGGCGGATTGCGGACGCCAGTGCACGAACGGTGACGTTCTCACCCCAGGACTCGAACGCTTCTTCGGCGGTGCGGCAGTAGCCGTCGTCGGCACGATTCAGATAGTGGATGCGTAGGCCCAGCGATCTCGCGCACTCCTCGGTCTCGAGAGTTCGCAGTGTTGCCAGTGTGTCGCCCACCTCCGGCCCGAAGTTGTTCTGGCCGCCTTCGCCCCGGGTCATCATGATCACCGTCACCCGGTAGCCGTGATGCAGACGGAGGTATGCAGCGGGCAGGAGGTATTGATCGTCGGGATGCGAGGCCACGATCGCGATGCTGGAATCGTTGCCCGCATCGCGGACGGCTTGAGCCAAGGCAAGGTGCCCGGTCTCCGCGATTTCATCGGCGCCGCCGATCCTCGCCAACCCGGCGGCTCGGAGAGCGAGGTCTTCCTGTGTGCTGACGGTCGTGACGACCGAACCAAGAAGGATCGGGAGCACGAGCGCCAGCGGAAGCGAGGTGAGCGACGACACCGTTCGAGATGTTACGCCGAGGTCGTCGGCGCGCGCCGGGTAGAAACCCCGCGCAGAATCGAACCCGCAGCTCAGTCAGCTCGCGGCGTGTGTCGGAATCAGGATCCCGAATGGTCGGCGCTCGGACTCGGACCGAACCGATCGAGCAGCCGACCTTGCCTCGCGCAAGCTGGGCAGGAGACCCTGGTTCGTCTCGGCGTCAGAACCGGGCCACCGAGGCCACGCCGAGACCCGCGCCGACACCGATGGCCAGCGCGGCAAACATCTCCGGTCCGAACGGGCTCACGGAGTGTGCGAACATGCCTTCCTTGGAGTCGCGCGACCACGACAATGCACCGAAGAGATGCTTCGTGATCACACTCGAATCCGGCAGCAGGGACGGATCGATCGGAATCTCTTCCCCCATCGGGATGAACGCCAGGACGCCGGAGAGCGCCTGGTAGATGCCGTCGAACTGGATCTTCCAATCGGTGAAGCCCAGTGAGTTGATGTCCGCCGGGATCTGTCCTGCGTAGGGCTCGAACTCGGGGTTGGATCGGATGTCACCGCTCGGGTCGTCTTCCCGCTCCATGCGAGCCGTCGCGCGGCGAACATCGGAAGTGGACAGGCCGGCGACGAGGTAATCGCCCGTGAACGAGAACGTCGGGGTGAGCATCGAGAGTGGGTTCATCGAACCCATCTGCTCGAGCTCGTCGATGTGGATCTCCATGCGCCAGTAGTCGACGCCCTTGCGCTGGCTCTTCTCCATGACCACGTAGCCCTGCGACAGGGCGGCGATCTTCTCGAGTGAGCGCAGCAGGCCTTCCTTGTTCCGCACCTTGAAGATGAAAGCCATCTCCGGCAGACCCGTCATTCCAGACATCGGCATCGACCACGAGTAGAACTCATCGCCGAACGCGCCGAAGACATCCTTCTCCAGCGACACGCCGAGCTGCTCTTCCATCTGGGCGAGCCGACCGAGCATCTGTTCCGCCAGGTCTTCGTTGTACGCCCGGAGGGCGCCGACGAGTGCTGGGTAGATCTTCGCGATATCGAATCGCGAGGCGCTGAAGGAAACTGCATCCTTCGGCACCCACTTGAGGAACGACTGATCGAGTCGAGGAGTCATTCCGGCCGTGAGACCCTTTCGGGCATCCAGCGGCATCGCAACGAACGACTCGCTGACCGCACCCTTGCCTTGGTAGTGCCATGTGGCGCCGAAAGACTCGAAGGAGCGAAGACCCAGTGCGAGCATCGCTCGGTCGACCCCGTCGACGTCCAGCATCGGCGGAAAGTCTGGTGCGTGGTCGCGAGCGAGGTGAAGGACTTCGCTCGCGAAGTTCATCATTCCTGCGACGCTGACGTAGATCTCCATCTCGGAGCCGGCGTAGGTCAGCTTCCGGCTGCTGCTCTGGAATCGCGCCGAGGAAAGAAGACTCGCGTCGGTTGCGGTGCCCGAGGCACTGAGCTTGCCGAGCACGCGGTCGAAGTCCGGACGCAGCGAGGTCAGCAACAGGCCGTTGCCCGCGAACGCCATGTTCAGACCCATCGGCATGTCCGTCTCCCCGCTGGGCCGAAGGAACATCGCTTGAGTGTTGCCGACAGACTCCTCGGTGTACTGCACCTCGTCGCCGGCTTCCGCTACCAGCATCCCCATGCCGGTCTTGATGACCTTCTGCCAGATCGGTGCGGAATCACCGAAGTCGGCGTGCATGACCAACCCGAAGTCTGGAAGTGGCTCCCGAGCGCCTTCGGGCATGTGCAGGTTCATCTTCGTGACCGCGAAGGAGAGTCCGCGGATGCGAAGCTTGAGGAGTTCGTCCGGATCGAAGGGGAACTGCCCGGACTCGTAGGCCTTGCGCGCCTCACCGAGTCCCTGCTGAATCTGCTCCTCCGCCATCTTGATGACCCCGGCAAAGAAGTCGCGGACCTGCGGCTCCGCCCAGATCTTGGCGAGTGGCGTGTTCCCGAACTCCTTGATGCTGGTGTCGATGTCGGGCATCGAGACGTAGACCAGGGTGTCCTCTGGAAGCAGCCCGGCCAGCGGTCCTTGACCGTTGGCGGCAGAAGCCGCGAGCAAGGTGACCGGCGCGAGCGCGGTGAACAGGAATCGGCGTGGGTTCATCGTTGGAACTTGTCGGAGCGAGATCCGCAGGGGTTTCGCCACGGGGACGGTGCGGCGAGCGCCGGGGATCGGGTCGAAGGTGGCCGAGTCGCGCACGACCCCTGTCGACGCGTGTGAGGCTTCGGCGTTCTCTCGCGACGCCGCGGCCCTCCGCATGGCCGATGGATGGTCCTAAGTATGTGCGAAAGCGATACTTGGGTTGCCTTCCGGGAGCGGGGTCAGATGTTCACGAGCTTCCGAAGGTGGTTCCGCAGCCCCTCCTCACCCTTGGTGAGGGTCGCTTGGAACTGTTCGATCGCCTTCTGAAGCTGCTTGGCGTCCGCGGCGCGTGCTGCAGTCGTGACCGCGGTCAGGGCCGCTGTGGCGTCGCCATCTCCGCCTTCCATGGCGAAACTGAACAGAAGGCCCGCCTGGAAGACGTTGAAGTCGATCATGCGTGGTTCGAGGTCCGGGGAGATGGCGAACCCGTTGAACCAGGCGGCGAGTCCGTTCACCCCGCCCTTCTTCAGGTGTTCGCGACCGAAGTGCTGGGCGACGCCTGGACCACTGAAACGCTCCACGTAGCCGGCCACACCCCGGCTGAACCACAACGGGAATTCCATGCTCAGGTCCGCCGCGACACCGGCAGTCCAAGCCAGGCCGGCGGCGTGACGCACCCAGTATGGCCCCCAGTCGTCGCGCCAGTTCATGATCGTCGGCCGGACCTGGCCGAGGTTCCTCACCTCGAACGGCTGGTCGCTGAGGAACACGCCGTGAGCAGAGCCCTCGGCTCCCACTTGCGCGCCAAGCGTCTTGTAGTGCTCCTCGTCCTCGGCGATGAGGACGAGTGGGCGATTCGCCGGGGTCGGCATCAATCCGGCGAACACCCGTGATGCGTCGCCGACCGCCGAGTCCAGGTCGATCGCGAGTTCCTTGATTTGTGCGAGTTTCCGCGTGCTCACGATGTTCGCTGTCTGTGAGCGATAGACCCAAGGCGTCTCACGGCTCGCATGATACTTGTCGGCTTCTTCTTCGCTTCCCCAGCGGTCGCCGAGTGGAAACAGCCCCTGTTCAGCTTTCTGTTGATCTTCGGGTCGGATGAACTCGCCCGTGATGGCGTGTCGGACCAACCCCTGAATCACCAGATTCTTCTCGAACTTGGATACGCGTTCGCCCTCGTGCCAGAAGATTCCCTTCTTCGCGTCGGCGACTTCGTCCTTGGTGACCCAAACGTCCTCCACCTGAATCATGCCCTTCGCCTTCATTTCCTCGGCGAGGGCCTTCTTGATCGCTGCTTCGGCCTTCGCTTTCGGCATCCACTCACCTTCGTGTTTCACGAAGCCGAGGAGACCGTTCGCCTTCTCATTGTCCTTGTCGACTTTGAGGACCGCCTGCAGAATTCTCTGCATGTCGCGAACGAGCCCCTTCTCTTTCGCCCATGACGCGACTTCCACCATCGCCCCAGGGTCCTTGCCCGCCGCGGCTTCTTTCTCACGAAGTTGCTTCTTGAGCTCCGTGAGTGACTGAGCCGTAATGGGCGCTGAGATCAGCGAGAGAAGTAGGACGCTGAGGATGGTCTTCATCGTTGGGATCGGTTGTTTGGTGGGAAGCGCCTGAGATCTCAAGATCCAGTGGCGCTCGAGCGGTCGCCGAGGAACTGGCCCCAAGAGCCTGGCCAATCGTCGCGACGAATATTGAGACACGGCGACCACCTGGGCGCTCTCGGGACGCGCAGGAGCCGCATGCCGTGGATCGGTAATGCGCGGTCACCCTTTCGAGCATTACAACGAACACACGCAACCACACAATTCTCCCATGTCGTTCGCCCACCGCGAGCTCGAGGAATCACATGGTCGATCGTGAGTTGTGAATGTGGTGGCTTGGCCGCGCAATACTGACAACGGTGATCATCGCGACGAAACAGGTTCTGTCGGGTGAACGGAGCTTCGATCGACGGAACTCGGTCGTACTCATGCAGCTGCACGATCTCCGGCACGCGAAATCTCCGAGCTGCGGATCGGATACCCGGCGCATTGTCGTCGGGCACCATGCGTATCCATGTCGCCAGATCGTGGAGAGTGAGCGGACCCGGGTCGACGATTTGCGCGACTCCAGAACACACCATGCAGATCGCCCGGCGCACAGCGGTTACGTGCACCGGGACCCAGGAACGGTTCAGCACCAGGGTCGGGCGGTCCAGCGCGCTGTGGCTATCCGCGTGGGGTGTCTGCATGGCGCACGTTGTGGGGGCACCCGCCCGAGATCGAATCTCGCGGGGGGCTAGAGTCTAGCCATCGAGCTGGCGGTGACGGGTGTCTCCGCAGCCGCGGGTCCAGGGTCCGCCTGGCAGCGCGGCCTCTCTCGATCGCTGCGACCGCTGCGGGTCGGAGCGACCGGTCCGGCGGGTCGAGTCGTCGCCGACCACGGTCGGGTCCGGGCGCGCGGCGAATGGTCGGGCCAGGGATCGTCGTAGCGCGGGTCGACTCGTGGAAGTTCTTCCCTGTTGGCGTTGCGGATCCAGCGTTGGGACCAGGGGTCGGCCCGCCCGGTCGGCGGGATTCGAGCCGTGTGAACGTCGTATCGATTGGCGCTGCGGATCGCGCTTCTCCTCGCCGAAAGTGGCGAACTCCGGAGCCGGCGGAAGGAGGCGATGGCGGTGGGCTGAACATCCCGACCTAGGACTCCCGGCGTCCCGCGGCTAGCATGAGTGGTTCGGCCCAATCCATCCCCACCCCGTCGAGATCCATCGCATGAAGTGTCACCTCGGAGCGTTGCTGCTGCTGACCGGTGCGGCCTGTGTAGGCGTCGACCGCGACGGCTCCACCGAGGCGGCCTCCGGTTTGAGCCCGGTCCAACTGGCCGATATCCCCGTGCCCGACGGGATGACTCTTCTCACCGGCCTGAACCAGAGCCATAGCTACGAGGCCGGTCGTTTTCGGGTGGCGCAGCTCCACTACTTCGGGAATCCGTCAGTCGAAGAGGTTGCGAGCTACCTGACTGCGCGGTTTCCCGGGCACGGCTGGGAGTTGGTTCGGGACGCCCGCGACGCGTCGGGCGCGGAACTGGTGTTCGACCGACACCCTCATCAGGCGACCTGCAAGCTCTCACGCGAAGGTTCCGTGACTCGCCTGCGAATCGATCTCCGGACACCAAACTGACACTGCACGTCGCGCTGGTTTCCACCGCACTTCAGAATCTCTCACGCCATGAGTCAGAACGTTGCTCCCGTCACTCCCGCGCCGATCGAAGGACCCGGCCGACTCGAATTGTTCTGGGACAAGAACAAGCGCATCGTCTTCGCGGGCTTGATCGCCGCTGCGGTGGCGATCGGGCTGCACTACTTCCTCCGCTACCAGGACCGCCGCGCCACGGACTCGGCATGGTCTGCGCTCTCGAGCTCGGCGAACTTGGTGGCCGGGTACAGCAAGCCGCACGAGAACTGGTCGTTCTACGAGCAGTTCGTCAAGCAGAACCCGGACTTCCTCGGCAGCTACATCTCATCGTGCCGCGAGGCTTTGGTTTCTGACTTCGATGAAGCCCTCTCCGACGTGAAGGTCGCAGAGCTGGAGAAGTTGGCCGCCGGGACCGACGCGCGAGCCCCGTTGGCGTTGTGGACCCTCGCTGGCCACGAACACACCAAGCAACGTTTCACCGAGGCCGAAGCCCGGCTGAGTGAGCTCGAGAAGCGATTCGCCAAGCACTTTCTCTGTGTCGCATCGGCCTATCCAGTTCAGTGGCGAGACGAGGTGCCCACTCCCGAGGGTGAGAAGAAGCCCGAGCGCAAGCCTGGTGTTGCGCCGGAACTGCTACCTCCCGTGGCCGGGAGTCCCATCGCCGCGTTCCGCAGCAAGATCGCCGCGGATCGCGCCTTCCACGAGCAGCAGAAGGAGTTCTTCGCCGCGCCGGAGCCGGATTCCGAACGGACCGCCACCTTCGAGTTCGAGGGTGCCGGATCGATCAAGATCAAGTTCTTCGCAACGCGGAGCCCCGAGCTCGTGACCAAGTTCCTCGAACTGTGTGCGAGCGACGGCGGTTGGTGGGTCGGGCAGCGCGTGCATCAGTTGGAGCGTTCGCCGAGCACGGAGACGTCGCGTGCGTCGCCGAGCCACTTCGTCTTTGGGTGGCAGAGCTCGAAGGACGAGGATCGTGCCAACTGGAAGGCCGCGGATCCCAGCGACGAGCACAAGGCGGACTACATGGATTCCGGGGTGAGCCACTTCCCCTTCTCGGTTTCGCTGGAGTCGGCCGGCGAAGGGAAGGTCAACCTCGAGCGCGTCTACATCAACGCAGAGGACGAAGCGCGGCTCGCGGACGGTCAGCGCGTGGTCATCGGTCGCGTGATCGAAGGGATGGATGTCGTTCGTGAGATCGTCGACGCCGAGTTTGTAGACGACGCGGCACGAACCGCTGGCCGCGGGCGTCCCCTTCAGGCGTTCACGATCAAGTCGATCAAAGTCGAATAGGGCTGCGACCGGGCGGAGATCGGCAACTGGCGTGGGAGAGGTAGAGTCGAGCACGCACGTCTCCTCGCCCCGTGTGCCGTAGTTCATCCCTCGCGCAACAGCGCCATGCTGGCTCGGAGATCAGCCGGAACTTCGGTGCGATAGAGCACCGACCGGTTCCAAGCGGTCCACCTCAGGGCGACAGTCGCATCGCGAACCCACTGCAACGTCGCGTTCGCCGAACGCGCTGACGGCACGCGTTCCGCGATCGCTCTAGGTCGGCTCGAACCGAACAACCACCGCCACTGCGTGGGAAGAGGTCCCACCGGCCCAGGGATCGTATTACGGTGCAACGAATAAGAATTGCACTGGCCCGGCGTGTCGCTATCGAAATCGAGTCTCCTCAGGCTGGTCCACTTGGTGTTCGAGCCACCGCTCGGCCTGAAGTCTGAGTCGATCAGTTGGCGAGTCTCCCTGGGCGTCTCTGAGTTGGGTGTCCGCGCGCGGGGGACGACCAGACGCTACCGACTTCAGCGAGCGAGGCCGCGCGCTCCACGGCCTCAGGTTCCGCATCCTCTCTCTTCGCTCCGCCGGTCTCGAGCTACTACTTCGCCAGGACTGAGTCCGACCGAACGTTCTGCACTGAGCCAAGGAAGATGACGACCACTTGAGAGGCCTGCCTGTTTCTCCAAGGAGAACGAGGCAGGCCGCTCATGGTCTGCAGACTGCCTGTCGTCCGAGCGGACCGTCCTGCCTCACGGGCTGGATGGCACGATCTCGGGCCGGCGCGTGCTGCCGACTCGCAGTCACGCCAGTTGGCTGCGCAGAGACGGGCTCACTCGCTGCTGTGCTTGAGCTGCCCGTACACTCTCTCGAACTGCTCGCGACCCACGCACTCGATCGAGATCTTTGATCGCTTGCGACCGTACTTGACGGTCACTCTTGCACCAATCCTTGCGGTCAGGGTCTCCTCCACTTCCTTGACCCATAGCGGCCGACCTTTGGATGGACCCTGTTCCCCGGCCCCACCGGTGCGGGGCACCCCCTGCTTCATCTCCTGAACAAGCGCCTCGACCTGTCGAACGCTCATCCGCTCGCGGACCACCTTGTCAGCCAAGAGGCGCTGCGCTTCCGGATCGTTGATTCCAAGAATCGCCCGGGCCTGCCCCATGCTCAGGGTTCCACGTGAAACGAGAGCCTGGGTCTCCTCGGGCAATTCGAGAAGTCGGAGCAAGTTCGAAACGGTGCTCCTCTCGAGCCCGACCTGCCTTCCAAGCTCGTCCAGCGTCCCTCCCATGCGCGAGTGAATTTGCTGGAACGCGACAGCCTTGTCGATTGGGTTTAGGTCCTCGCGGTGCAGGTTCTCTACGAGAGCGAAGATGGAGGCCTGATCGTCGGAAACGGACCGAACGATCGCGGGGATTCGCTCGAGTCCCGCAAGTTGGCTGGCCCGCCAGCGGCGTTCGCCGGCAATGAGCTGGAACCGATCCCCCACAGGACGAACGAGCACCGGCTGCAGGATCCCGCTGGAGCGAATCGAGGCCGCGAGCGACTCGAGCTCCTCCTTCGGGAAGATCCTTCTTGGCTGGAAGGGATTGGCGCTGATCCGGCCGACCTCGAGCTGGACGACAGCCTCAGAGTCCGCGGCGGTATCCGGAGAGCCGGACAGGAAGTAGTCGAGACCTCGACCGAGTTTTCGTTCAACCATGGATCACTTCTCGCACGAGTTCTGCGTAGGCCAGAGCACCTTTGGCGTCAGGACGATAACTGAAGAGAGTCTTTCCGTGGCTCGCTGCCTCAACGAAGGTTGGATCTCTGGAGACGGTGCTCTTCATCAGGCCGCTTCCCAGGGTTCGGGTGAGGTTGACCAGGACTTCCGCTGTGATCGACTCCCGCCGATCCACCATGGTCGGGAGAACGCCGAGCAGATCCGCTCGCCCCGGGTACTGCTTTCTGGCGGTCCTCAAGGTTTGAATCATCTGACTGAGTCCGTGCATCGCGAAGAACTCGGCCTGCACGGGCAGAATCACTTCGCGGCACAGTTGGAGGCCAGCGTACCCCCAAGCGTCCATTCGAGGCGGGCAATCGACAATTAGCCACTGCACTCCCTTGCCCTCGAGAGCCTCACTGAGCGAGACAAGGCGCTTCGTGTCCGGCACGGTATTCCGGTCTATGTTGCGTCGAGCACCGGGCGACGGAAGGATCCAGAGCCCATCCTGAAGAGCGGACAACACCGAGAACGGGTTCGAATCATCGGTGACGTCGCCCTCCTCGCGGAGCATCCCCTCCACCCCCAGGGTGGCGTTCCCCTGCGGGTCGAGATCCAGGAGCACCACGGACGCGCCGGTGAGGGCAATCCCGTGGGCCAAGTGGACCGCGGTTGTGGTCTTGCCCACGCCGCCTTTCTGGTTGGCAAGTGCGATGGAGCGCATGGTCTTTTTCGGTTGCCGCGACACGCGACATCATCTCTCAGGAAGGCGACGGTTTCACGTGGAACGTCGTGCCTCCTTTGGCAGACGGTGAGAGTCATGCCGACCACTCTCAGCGCTGTCTTCACCAGTAGTGGGCGCACACGTTCCGACTCGATCGATTCGGAGCCGTACTCGGCTGGCGGATTGGTTGTGGGATGGGCCAGCGAACAACTTGCTCGCACCGTTCGAGACGTGACCCGTCGTCAATGTTCAGGAGAGTGGCAGATGGCTGCCGACCGGTGGATCTGCGATCACCCAGGATTCTCCGTGACCCGGGAGCCAACCTTCACCTCATAGGAGGCCAGCGGGACGCGGCGACAACGTCGAGCGGGACTTGATCCCCGAGCACGCTCCGACTCGACTGCGGCCTCGAGAGTCCTTCTGATCCGGACCGACGGGGTTCCTCATCGAATCGGCTTCCCTGTATCGTGCACACATGCGACCGGATCACCAGGCGGCTTCGGCCATGCTGCTTCGTCTCGCAGCATGCGATCTGAAGCTCGCATTCCGCAGATCTGGGGTATTGCTGGTTGGGGTGGGTGCGGCGACCGCCGCGATGACCCTGGGGTTCGAGCCGGTCGACCTTGCGAGACGTGGGGTTCATTTCTCAAGCCAGAGCTTCGTCGACACCTCTCTCCTGCTTGCCTCGGTGGGCGCTTTCTTGGTTCTGCAGGGTGGGAGTGAGTTTCGCGATCGCTTCGAACGGAGTCGGTGCCGATTGCCACTGGTGGCCACTCTGGCCGCCATTCTTGGGAGATCCGCGGGCCTAGCGGTGATCACTCTGGCGTACTCTGCATCGATTACGCTAATCCGCATGTCGCTAGGACATCCGATGGAACCGTATTCTCTCCTTCGGCTGATCCTGATCGCGGTGTTGGCCGCCGTAACGGTCGGTGCTTGGAGTTCGGCCGCGGCGGCGATCCGAAGAAGTGACGTGAGGAACGCTGTTGGCCTCGCCGGCTTGGTTGTGTTGGTCCCTCGGCTGCGAGACGCGTGGCCGAGCCTTCCTTCAAGTCAACCATTCTCCGTTGTCGGGCTGGGCGAGCCTTGGCTCCCAGCCGCGCTTTCCGTCGCTGGTGTAGTCTGCCTCGCGCTTGCCGTGTCCCCCCGGCTGTGGGCCGGTTTGAAATCGAGTCACGCGGGGACCCCACGATCTGAGCCATGACGGTGGGTCGGAGCTCGTGACGTCGTCCGGGGAATGACTCGAGTGTCGACGCGGCGGAGCAGGGCGTCCTTGATGTCGCACGCGGGATCACGCTCCGGCAAGATTTGCCCGCATCACTGGAGGCACTCATGCAGGTAGGGGGCTACTCTGCTACCTCGTCACCCACTCGTAGCATGCGTATAGCTGTCCTCGGCGATGTCCACAGCAACCTGGAGGCTCTCACAGCGGTCGTCGATCGATTGCGTGAGCGCGAGATCGACCACTGGGTGCAGGTCGGTGACATCGTCGGATATGGAGCGGATCCCATTCCGTGCTTGGAGATTATTCAGAGCCTCCGCTGTACGGTTTGCCTCGGAAACCACGATGCGGCGGTCGTCGGCTTCGTACCGACAGACTACTTCAACCACTTCGCTCGGAAGGCGATCGAATGGACCCGGGGGCAACTGCGGAACAGCGACCTCGAATATCTGAGAAGTCTCCCACTGAAGGTGGAGCATCCCCTTTACACGGTTGTTCACGGATCGCTGCACTTGCCCGAACAGTTTGGCTACGTCTTTTCGCCGGTGGAGGCGGCCGAGTCGATTTCCAAACAGCGAACGAAGATTGCGTTCGTCGGCCACTCGCATATTCCGGCTGCCTACACTCACAACTTGGGTGGCGGTCCCAAGGACCTTCAGTGTCTCTACGAATCGCAGTTCGATATCGATATCACCGACTGGGACCGAACCCTCATCAACGTCGGTAGTGTTGGCCAACCTCGCGACGAGGACCCGCGGGCCGCGTTCGCCATCTACGACTCCGCGACGCAGAAAGTGACCGTAGAACGCGTGGACTATGACATCGCCGCCACGCAGGCCAAGATTCGCCGCGCCGGGCTCCCAAGTGTGCTGGCGGATCGCCTGTCGCTAGGAGTCTGAGCGAGATCGGCGTCTGCCGCAGGGCTGAGGTTCACCACGGAGGGGGCGTCGATACCTCGCGAGAGCGCCGCATGCTCGCCTGGGAAACGCAGACTGGATCAGCGAGGCCGTCGGGCACCCTCCGGTGCCGATGGGGCCTCGATCCGTTGAACTGCTATCCGATCTCGTCAATGGAGGAAACTCGAACCGATCGCATCGGCGACGAGAATGCCCTTTGTCGTCAGGCGCAGCCGAGAGCCACGCCACTCCGCCCAGCCGTTCTCGCAAGATCTCGCGATACGGTCCTCGAGCATCGCCACTGCGTCGATTCCGAGCCGATCGGACACCGCACGCATGTCTACGCCGTCTCGCCGCCGCAGTCCCAGCCACATGGCCTCGCCCAATCGTCGACCGATTGTGAGCAACTCGGCCTCTCCAGTAGGTGGAAGGCCGCGCTCCAGACTCGCTGCCCAGGAATCGACCGGCTTCAAGTTGGTGGTTCGCCAACCGTCACGATGACTCGATGCGCCAGGTCCGACTCCAGTGTACTCGCCCTGCTGCCAATAGTGATCGTTGTGACGACAGGGTCCACCGCGACCGGCGAAGTTGCTGATCTCGTAAGGCTCGTAGCCGGCTTCTGCCAGACGCTCTCGCGTGCGCGTGAACATCTCGCGATCGACGTCTTCATCTGCCGCTTCCAGAACTCCCTTTTCCCAGTCCCTGTAGAAACGCGTCCCCTTCTCGATAGTCAGGGCGTAGCACGAAATGTGATCAGGCTGAAGCTCGATCGCTCGGTCGATGTCGTGCATCCACTCGTCGATCGTCTGTCCGGGTAGCGAATGGATCATGTCGATGCTGATGTTGTCGAAACCAGCATCTCTCAGAACCGAGACCGCGCGGCGAACGCTCTCCGCGTCGTGCGGGCGATCGAGTTGTCGAAGGAATCTCTCGTCGAATGACTGCGCGCCTACGCTTGCACGGTTGGCGCCGAAAGAGCGGGCGACTCGAGCCTTCTCCGCTGAGAGACTCTCTGGATTGCACTCTACGGTTACCTCGATCGAGGGTGCGATCTCCACGTGGGCGCTCAGGACTTCCCAGAGCCGGGCGAATCTCGAAGCGGACAAGTACGTGGGGGTTCCCCCTCCGACGAATATGGAGATCGGCCGCTTGTGCTTCCATCGCATCTCCAACTCCCGGTCCAGGGCGTCCAGGAAGCGATCGTGCACCTGCTCATCCGCGACCTCATAGCTGTTGAAGTCGCAGTAGCCGCACTTGACTACGCAGAACGGGACATGAACGTACAGCGACGTCGACACGGCAGTCCATCATGCCGAGTCGAAGCCGACGTCGCATCCGAAGTCAGCCCGAGAGCTTCTGCCGAGATTGTGGACCGTTCCCCTCGTCGCCGAACTCCCGAGACATGCGAAGCCAGAGTTTTCGAAGGGCATCCTGCTCCATCTGCCGGACCCGTTCGCGAGTGAGGCCCACCCGCTCACCGATGGCCTTCAAAGTCATCGGTGTCCCCGTTTCCAGGCCGTACCGCAGGTGGATGATGCGTCGCTCTCGTTCTTCGAGGGATCCCAGCAATTCTCGCAGACGCTGAATCTCCATGGACTGGAACAACTCCTCTTCTGGTGGGAGTGCTCTCGGGTCCTCCAACGACTCTGCGAAGACCGAGGACGCATCTTCGTTCATCGAGAAGGTCGGCTGCGAATTCGCCAAGACCGTGTCCCGAACCACATCCCAGTTGCTCTCGGGGATGCCGAGTTCTTCAGCGATCTCGGAACTCAGCGGCTGCCTGCCGAGGCGGTAGGTGAGTTCGAGTGCCATGGCCTTCCACCTCGCCACGATCTCGGCCATGTAAGACGGGACACGAACCGTCTTCACCGTGTTCACCAGGGCACGGCGGATCCCCTGCTTGATCCACCAGGTTGCGTAGGTGGAGAACCGACAGCCTGCGGCGGGATCGAACTTCTCCACAGCCTTCATGAGGCCGATGTTGCCTTCCTCGATGAGGTCCATGAAGGACAGACCCCGATTGACGTACAACTTCGCGATCGAAACCACTAGGCGAAGGTTCGCCCGGATCATGTGTTCCCGGGCGGCCATGTCGCCGCGCTGGATTCTCGACGCGAGTTCGACTTCCTGCTCCGGTGTCAACAAGGCGACCTCGTTGATTTCGGTCAGGTAGGTGTCGAGTCCGTGGTCGCGCATTCTGCGTTTGCTCCTCTCGTTGCCGAGGAATCGAACAATCGCAGGCATCGACTTGATGAACTGGCCAAAACCCCGACGCCAAGGGACTCAACGGTGCAGGCGTTCGGATGCAGTGTCTCGACTCTGCGCCCGACGCACCCGCGAGGCGACTGCGGCGAGCCAACCGTGCTGGCCTCGCAGTCGCCTCACCGGCGAACGTCTCAGAACAACGTGTAGAGGAACGGCGCCGCGCCGGTCGCTCCCAACGCCAGGATGCCTGCCAGAAGCAGGAACACCACGAGGAACGGAATCAGCCACCACTTGGCTTCATCCTTCATGAAGCCGAGGAACTCTCCGATCACGCCCTTGTTGCTGCCGGTCGCGATCTGCTCGAAGTTGTCGTTCTGGGGAGTTGTCATGTCTGGTCTACGAGGTGAGGAAGTCGACGAGGGACCGACGAGGTACCGTGCTCAGTATAGCTTGAGGTAGCGCGCCTTGCTCGGCGGCGTGGTCCGCACGTGCCAGTAGCTCGTCAACTTCGGATTCGGATACTTCGCCAGAGGATCCTTGCCAAGGAGCCGGAAGAGCAGTCCGACCGGCATGAAGAGTCCAAAATAGATGACGAGCATCAGCACCATCGAGATCACGAACCCGATGGGGGTGGCGACCAGCATCAGTCCCACGAACACCGGCTTCACGAGCTTTGCGTCGATCTGCGACAGCACGAAGCACAGGACTCCCAGACCGATCAAGCCGTAGAACAGCCAATCCGGGATCGTGAACCTCCAGCGCAAGAGGCCGGCGACGAGCGGGAAACCGAAGAGGGAGAACCAGCCGAACTCCCGAAGCTGACGAGCGGGCGGATCGAGATTGAACTTGATCATGAGTTGTTCCTTTCTGGCTCAGTCGAGAGCGAAGGCGGAGAGGTACTTCTCCCTGTCGACCTGCTTCAGGTGCTCCGGCTGCTCGCTTCGCAGTAGGACGAAGTTCTCGACCACCAGGACGTCCATGTCCGTACCCAGGAAGCAGCGAATCGCATCCGCCGGCGTGCAGACGATGGGTTCACCCCGGACGTTGAAACTCGTGTTGATGAGGATCGGAGTCTTCGTCCTTCGTTCGAAGGCTCGCATCAGCTTGGCGAGTCGCGGATTGCGTCGTTCGTCGACGGTTTGCAGGCGGGCCGAGTAGTCGACGTGAGTGATCGCAGGCACGTCGGATCGGAGTTGGTTGAGCTTGTCGATTCCGAACTTGCCTGGTTCGACCGGCTTGCGGCGGTCTTCGCGGACCGGAGCCACGACGAGCATGTAGGGACTGTCTTGATCGGGACGGATGTCGAAGTAGTCGTGGGCTCGTTCTCGGAGCACGATGGGTGCGAACGGTCGGAAGGACTCGCGGAACTTGATCTTCAAGTTCATGACGCTCTGCATCTTCGGGGATCGTGCATCGCCGATGATGCTGCGTGCGCCGAGTGCCCGGGGACCGAACTCCATTCGCCCTTGGAACCAACCGATCACGTTCTCGGTGGCGATCAGCTCGGCCACACGCTCACAGAGTTGATCCTCCTCGGTGAACTCGTGATACACGGCTCCCTTCTCTTTCAGGGCCGCGAGCACCTCGTCTCTCGAGTACGACGGACCGAGCAGACTCGCTTGCTGCGAGTCCGTTTCGACGACCACCTTCCGCGGCTTCTCCAGCAGGTGGTGCCACACCATGTAGGCTGCTCCCAAGGCGCCGCCGGCGTCGCCCGCCGCCGGTTGGACCCAGATTCTCTCGAACGGACCGTCCCGTAGCACCTTGCCGTTGCCGACACAGTTCAGCGCGACGCCGCCGGCCAAGCACAGATTCTTCTTCCCGGTGACCTTGTGGGCGAATCGAACCGTTCGAAGCATCACCTCCTCGGTCACCTTCTGCACGGAGGCGGCAACATCCATGTAGAACTGGTCGAGCTGCGTCTCCGAAGCTCGGTTCGGCCGCCCGAACAGTTCGTGGAATCGCTGGTTGGTCATGCGCAGACCCTGCGCGTACTGGAAGTAGCGCATGTCCATGCGGTAGCTGCCGTCCTCGCGCAGATCGATCAGGTGGTTGATGATCTTGTCGACATACTTGGGCTCACCGTAGGGCGCGAGGCCCATCAGCTTGTACTCTCCGGAGTTGACCTTGAATCCGCAGTAGTAGGTGAACGCGGAGTAGAGGAGACCCAGTGAGTGGGGGAAGCGAATCTCGTGAGTCAGTCGCAGGCGGTTGCTCTCGCCGACACCGATGCTCGTCGTTGCCCACTCGCCGACGCCGTCCATCGTGACGACCGCAGCCTCTTCGAATGGCGAGGGGTAGAACGCGCTCGCCGCATGGCTCTCGTGATGCTCGGGGAATACGAACGGACGCTTCGGCTTCGCACCGAGTCCGCGGGTGAGGATGCGTGGGATGTGCAGCTTGTCGCCGAGCCAGGTCGGCAGGAACTTCATGAACGACGAGAAGCCCCGCGGCGCATAGGAGAGGTAGGTCTCCATGAGCCGATCGAACTTGAGCAAGGGCTTGTCATAGAATGAGACATAGTCGATGTCGCCGGCCTCGATCCCCGCGGTCTCCAGGCAGTGCCTGACCGCGTTGGCGGGGAAGTCCGGGTCGTGCTTCTTTCGCGTGAACCGCTCCTCCTGCGCCGCGGCTACGATCTCACCATCCCGCAGCAGCGCAGCCGCCGAGTCGTGGTAGAAGGCAGAGATTCCTAGGATGTAGGTCGACATGGTTCGAGTTCATCGGCCACGGTGAGCCGTGGCCCCCAGTTGCGGGGTGGAGAAAGATAGGGCCATCCCGAAGGGATGTCCGCGGAAACCGTCGAGGAGTCCCTTCGGGACCTTCGTCACGCCGATGGCAGCGACGTTGGGACCGGTTCGGCGCGGCGGTCTCACGGCGTGCTCGTGCGGCCGAGGGCGCGCGATGGATCGTCCACGCCGTATGCTCCTTGCATCGTGAAGTCCAAGCCAAGGTTCGGTCTGCGCGTCCTCGTGGCAGTGGTGTCACTGGTGATCGCCCTGCTCTTCGCCGAGCTGGTCGCCCGCTGGGTGCAAGGGCAGGCTGACGAGTCGAACCTGCACGTCCGTTTCGCGCTCACCTATCAGGACGCCGATCGCAAGCCGATGTCGGTCGCCGATGCCGGTCAGCGGGGTTACACCCAGTTGGTCGACCCCGAAGAGATGGTGCCGATCCGTCCCTTCGCAACGGGGGCTTCCGCCGATCTCACCGCGGATGGTTGGATTCGCTTCAGGGACTCGCGGCTGCTCGGGAAACCGGCCATCGCGAGCCAGAACAACGGCCTCGGCGAGCGGGTGGTGCTGCGGGGAACCGGGAAGAACGACGGGTTCTACTGGCCGGTGGAGCTCGACGGCGACCAGGGAATCCGGCTAGATCGGAGACTCATCCCCGAGCAGGTCGAGAAGACTCTCGAGCTGGCGGGCCTGCGGGAGAGACCGTGCTTCGCTCCCAATCGAACCTGGTACATCTGCTACACGGGATTCGAGGGAACGGACCGCGCTGCCTACTTCGATTCGATGGGGTGCGTCGAGAATCGGATGAACAGCGCGGCGATTCGTGATCGGGAAGAGGTTGCCCAGCCGAAGCCGCCCGGCCAGCGTCGCATCCTCTGCCTTGGCGACTCCTTCACCTTCGGCTGGGGCGTGAAGTTCGAGGACTGCTGGACGCAACTCGTGGAGCGAGAGCTCCGCAAGGGGGATGACCAAGTTCGAACGGTCAACTGTGGGGCGTCCGGCTCGATGTACGTCGACGAGTATGTCCGAGCGCTCGAGCACCGGCTCCATCGGTTGAGCCCCGATGCGGTCGTGATCACGCTCTGCCTGAACGACCTGATCCCCAGTTCGCATTCCCTCGCCCACCAGGAGGGTTCGCCCTGGCTCCTGAGAAAGTCGCGGCTGCTGCGGTCCCTGTTCCAGCGCTACGCCCTCGAATCCGCCCTTCGCATCGATCCCTCACGCGACCTGGTGGGGGAGCTGCTCGCCCTCGATGAGATATTTTACCCGCTGTTCGCCCGGCCCGAGCCGCCCTACTCGGTCGGGCGTGCGACGCTGTGGCCCGGCGGCGGCCCGCAGCGGGCCTTGCTCCGTGCTCGCGACTGGTGTGCGGAACGGAAGCTGGGCTTTGGGGTCGTGATCTGGCCCTACTTCCAGGGCTTGGGGGAGTCCGAGCACTACCCTTTCGAGCGTCTCCATCGGATGGTGGGTGACTACTGCGGCGAGCACGGCATCCCTTTCCTCGACTTGCTGCCGACCTTTCGCGGCAAAGTCGCGCTCACCTCCGAACTCTGGGTTTCCCCAGCGGACTACCACGGCAACGAACGAGCGCAAGCCATTGCCGCTCCGCCACTTACGGACTTCTTGAAGCTCGTGCTCGGCCCGCGCTGAGCAAGGCCTCGGATTTTCCGCGGCGTCTGAAATTGACCCAGGGGGCGCGATCTTGTAGGCATTCCACCCCCCTCCGTGCCTGGGACGTGCCCCGGTTCTGTCTGCGTAGCTCCTTGAGCTGCAAGGACTTAGGCTCCTTCCCGGCTTGGTTTCGCTCGACGCCATGCCTCGTCCTGACCGACGCCGCATGACCAGCCGGTGAAGCCGCGCAGCTCGGAAGGGGTGTACCCGTGCGCAGAGAGAGGCCCGAGCCTTGACCGTCAACTTCCCCAAGTGGACCAACAAGCTCCCCACGATGATCGCGGCCGCGGTCGTCTGTGGTGGTGCGTTCGTGACCCTGCTCGTCTGGTATTTCGGATCTCCGAAATACACCGACGTCGGCTACTCGCCGTCCCAGCCCATCGACTACAGCCACAAGCTGCACGCGGGACTGATGGGGATGGACTGCCGGTACTGCCACACCAGCGTCGAGGAGGGCCCGCATGCGAACGTGCCGTCGACCGAAGTCTGCATGAACTGCCACAAGACGGTCTTGGCAGACGTCAGCGACCAGATCAAAGCCCTGAAGGCCGCCCACGAAAGCGGCCTTCCGGTTCGCTGGAAGAAGGTTCATCTGCTGCCGGATTACGCCTTCTTCAACCACGCTGCGCACGTCCAGGCCGGCGTCGGCTGCGTGAGCTGCCACGGCCGCATCGATCAGATGGCGGAAGTGCGTCAAGTGGAGCCGCTGAGCATGGGGTGGTGCCTCGACTGTCACCGTAATCCCGCGCAGGCGGTTCGACCGACCGACCGCGTCACCGACATGGAATTCGAGCACGACTTGGCGCTCGCGCAGCGCCTTGTCAACGAGAAGAAGATCAACCCGCCGACCCACTGCTCCGCGTGCCACCGATGACCGACCTGGAGATCCGCACCGGCGCCGATGGTGGCGCTGACGAGAAGATTTACTGGCGCAGCGTCGATCAGCTCGCCAACACCGAGCGATTCCAGGAAATCCTGGCACGCGAATTCCCGGAAGGTGTCTCCGAGCACTCCGGGGTTCTCGATGACGTTTCGCGGCGCAAGTTCTTGGGTGTCGTGGCCGCTTCGGTGGCACTCGCCGGCATGACGAGCTGCCGCAAGCCGGCCCGCGAGATCTTGCCCTTCAACAAGCGTCCCGATGGCATGATCCCCGGCTTGCCGCGCGAATACGCGACGAGCTTGACCAGGGATGGTTTTGCCTTTGGCGTGCTGGTGCGGAGCAACGACGGGCGCCCCACGAAGATCGAGGGCAACCCGCTTCATCCGTCTTCACTGGGCGGAACCGACAGCATGCTGCAGGCGGAGATCCTGAATCTCTACGACCCAGGCCGCAGCAAGCATGTGCACCAGCGTGGACAGGCTGCTCCTGACCACGCTCCCGACGGTCACGCGACCGCCCACGGCGGGGCTGCTCAGGTTGGACCCGACTTCGCCAAGTTCCAGAGCTTCTGGAGCGAGCATGTTCAGGCTCTGGCCGCCAAGGAGGGACAGGGGCTCCACATCCTGATGCCGCCGACGACTTCGCCGACGCTCCTGCGCTTGGTGGAGACGATGCGGCAGACCCTGCCCAAGATGCGCTTCCACCGCTACTCGGCGACTGCGAGTGAGACCTTGGTGGAGGCCTCGCGAGCAGTCACGGGGAAGGCGGTCCTGCCGCAGTTCGATTTCACGAAGGCTGACGTAGTCGCCAGCTTCGACAGCGATTTCCTCGGCACGGATGCCCCTTCTCTGGGGTGGGTTCGGTCCTGGGCCAAGAGTCGAAAGATCGCCTCGAGGGACGGTCAGGTGTCCCGCCTGTACGCCGCGGAGGCGACCCACACGCTCACCGGGAGCAACGCGGACCATCGGCGCCGCATGGCGTCGGGTGACGTCACCGCCTCGCTGTTGGCGCTGGCGGCCAAGTTGAACGTCGGCGGGCCGTCGATGAACCAGCCGCTCGCGCGGTTCACCGCTCCGCTCTTCGCTGCGGACGGCACCGGCAAGTGGATCGAGAGCCTGGCTGCGGATCTCTCCGCGGCTGGCCCTCGCGGCCTCGTGATCGTTGGTCCTCGTCAGCCACTGGTCGCACATGCCATCGCATGGGCCATCAACAGCCATCTCGGATCCATCGGCGCAACCAAGGCGATGAGCGCCATCGAAGCCGCGGAGGGCGTCGAACGGCGATCCACCTTCGGTGACCTCGCCGAGCTTGCGGCCGCGATGAAGAGTGGTCAGGTCGACACTCTGATCTGTCTGGGCACCAATCCCGTTTACGATGCGCCCGCGGACTTCGGATTCTCGGACGCCTACGCCAAGATTCCGCACACCATTCACAGCGGGCTGTGGTTCGACGAGACCGCTCAGGCATCGTCCTGGCACATCCCCATGTCTCATGAGTTGGAGCAGTGGGGCGACGCGTCGGCGTGGGACGGCACTCACAGCGTGATCCAGCCCCTGATCGCCCCGTTGCACGAAGCCACACGCTCACCGATCGAGATGCTGGCCGCGTTGCTCGGCGACAATCGAGAGGCTTACGAGATCGTTCGTGAGAATTGGCGCGAACGGCGTGCCAGCTCTGACTTCGAGAGCTTCTGGCGCAAGTCTCTGCACGACGGAGTCGTTGCCGGTCGCGGTGTCGATGTCGGCGTCAGCATCGACTTGTTGGCGGTTCGCTCAGCACTCGACGGCTACTCGACCCCAGCGTCCCCCTCCAAGGACTCGCTCGAAGTCGTGTTCCGTCCTTGCTCCAAGATCTGGGACGGTCGCTACTCGAACAACGCGTGGCAACAAGAGGTCCCATCCGCGATCGAGCGGATGACCTGGGACAACGCGGTGTTCACCAGTCGCAAGACCGCCGAAGAGTTGGGCGTCTCGAACGGTGACGTCGTGAAGCTCACGCTCGACGGGCGCAACGTCGAGGGACCGATCTGGATTCAGCCGGGGCATGCCGACTACTGCGTGACTTTGACGTTCGGCTACGGCCGACGCCTCGACGCCCATTGCGAAGTCGCTCGAGGCCGCGGCTTCGATGTGTTCCCGCTTCGTCCGAGCAACGCGCTCTGGACGGCTCGCGGTGCGCGCGCGGAGCGGACGGGTCGCACCTACGAACTGGTGGTCACCCAAGAGCACGGAACGATGGAGGGACGCGCGTTGGTGCGCGAGAAATCTCTCGATCAGTTCAAGGGCTCCGATTGGAAGGCCGTGGACGACTCGCCGCTCGCCAAGGTGGCGAAGCTTCACGGCCACGAGGAGAAGGACGTCCTCAAGTCGCTTTGGACCGAGCGCGACTACAGCACCGGTTACCGGTGGGGAATGGTCATCGACCTCAGCTCTTGCACGGGCTGTGGTGCGTGCGTCACGGCTTGCGTGGCGGAGAACAACATCCCGATGGTCGGTAAGGAGCAGGTCGCGACGAATCGCGAGATGTTCTGGAACCGTATCGACCGGTACTTCGAGGGCGTGGAGAAGAAGAGCGGACTCCTCACGATCCACGAACCGAGCGACGAGCCCCGTGTCGTCTACCAGATGGTCCCCTGCATGCAGTGCGAGAACGCACCGTGCGAGAGCGTGTGTCCGGTCGCCGCGACCGTGCACTCACCGGAGGGGCTCAACGACATGGTCTACAACCGCTGCATCGGCACTCGCTACTGCAGCAACAACTGCCCCTACAAGGTCCGGCGCTTCAACTGGTTCAACTTCAACAAGGACCACTCACCGGAACGTAAGCTGCAGTTCAACCCGGAAGTGACGGTGCGAGCTCGCGGCGTCATGGAGAAGTGCACCTACTGCGTGCAGCGGATCAACTCCGGCAAGTTCAAGGCCAAGTCCGAGGGGCGCAAGCTCCGTGATCTGGTCGATGTTCGCACTGCTTGCCAGCAGGTTTGTCCGGCGGAGGCGATCACCTTCGGCGATCTGAACGATCCCGACAGCGCTGTCGCCAAGCTCAGCAGTAGCGACTTGAACTACGCCATGCTTTCCGAGCTGAACGTGAAACCGCGAACCACCTACCTCGCGAAGATCCGCAACACGAAGACGGAGAACGCCTGACCGTGACAACACTCACCGTCATCGACGAACCCGAGAATCCCCTGGTTCGCGCCCCGCTCGTCGAGGGCAACAAGAGTTTTGCCGACGTGACGGCGCTGGTCGCCGCACCTGCCGAGGGCAAGGTCTCCCGCGCCTGGTACATCGGGCTTGGCATCAGCATCATGGTGCTGATGAACCTCGGTGCCATGATCGGCTATCTGGTCTTCACCGGGGTTGGTGTCTGGGGCAACAACGTGCCGGTCGGTTGGGGTTGGCCTATCGTCAACTTCGTCTTCTGGATCGGCATCGGCCACGCCGGCACCCTGATCTCCGCCATCCTCTGTCTCTTCCGACAGAAGTGGCGAACTTCGATCAATCGCGCCTCCGAAGCCATGACGATCTTCGCGGTCATGGCCGCGGGGATCTTCCCCGCCATCCACGTCGGACGAATCTGGGTCATCTACTGGGTCTTCCCGGTGCCCAACCAGATGGCGATGTGGCCGAACTTCAAGAGCCCGCTCCTTTGGGACGTCTTTGCGGTGAGCACCTACTTCACCGTCTCGGCGCTCTTCTGGTTCGTCGGCCTCATCCCCGATCTCGCGACCTTCCGCGATCGGGCGTGGAAGCAAGGCCGGAAGCTCGCTGCGCGCATCTACGGCGTCTTCGCGTTCGGTTGGCACGGTAGTAATCGCCACTGGATCAACTACGAGAAGGCCTACTTGATCCTCGCCGGCTTGAGCACGCCGCTGGTGCTCTCCGTGCACTCGATCGTCTCCTTCGACTTCGCAGTGTCACTCCTCCCCGGTTGGCACACGACGATCTTCCCACCCTACTTCGTCGCGGGAGCGATCTTCTCCGGCTTCGGCATGGTGCTGACGCTGATGATCCCGGCTCGCAAGTGGCTCGGGTTGCACAGCCTGATCACGCTGAACCACCTCGACAACATCGCGAAGATCCTCCTCCTGACCGGAACGATGGTCGGCTACGCGTACGGGATGGAGTTCTTCATCGCGTGGTACAGCCAGTCCGAATACGAAGGCTTCGCGTTCATCAATCGTGCCTTCGGTCCCTACTGGTGGGCCTACTGGATCATGATCTCGTGCAACGTGATCAGTCCGCAGTTGTTCTGGATCCGCAGCTTCCGCCGCAACCCGACGGTGCTGTTCATCGTGTCGATCTTCGTCAACATCGGAATGTGGTTCGAGCGATTCGTGATCACCGTCACTTCGCTGCATCGTGACTTCCTGCCCTCGAGCTGGGGTTACTTCTCGCCAACGATCGTGGACGTTCTGACCTACCTGGGCAGCTTCGGACTCTTCTTCACGATGTTCCTGCTGTTCACGCGATTCCTGCCGGTGATCGCGATCAGCGAAGTCAAGAACGTGATGCCGCAAGCGGATCCGCATCACGGTGATCACCACCATGCACACGCCGCAGTGGGAGCCTGAGCATGACTGAGACCAGCAAGAACGTCTGGGGCGCTGTCGCCGAGTTCGAAACGCCTGGTGCGGTCTATCAGGCCGCGAAGAAGGTGACCGCTGCCGGTTACCTGCAGGTGGATTCGCACACGCCATTCCCGATCCACGGAATGGATGCCGCCCTCAAGCAGGGGCCGAGCCACCTCGGCTGGTTCGTGATCTGCGCGGGTGCGCTCGGCATCACCGTGGCTCAGGTCATGATGTGGTGGATGAACGCCGTCGACTACCCGATCTGGGTGAGCGGCAAGGAGCCCTACGCTTGGCCGTCGACGATTCCGATCACCTTCGAACTGATGGTGTTGTTCAGTGCGCTGACGGCGGTCTTCGGCATGTTCGCCCTGAACCGGCTGCCCCGTCTGAACCACCCGATCTTCAATCACTCGACGATTCATCGGGTGACTGACGATCGTTTCTTCCTTTCCATCTCTGCGACCGATCCGAAGTTCGATCGTCAGCGCACTCTCCAGTTCCTCGGCGAGGTCGGCGGCAAGAACGTCGAACTCGTTTCCGAAAGCGACGCCTGAGCAGGACCTCCATCCGATGTTCGGCCACAACCAACTCTCCATCCTCCTGGCGACGCTGCTCGGCGGACTCGCGCTCTGCGGCTGTCGTGGAGCGATCAAGAAAGAGCCGCCCATCCACCCAGTCCTGGACATGGACTTCCAGGACAAGGTGAAGGCTCAGATGGCTTCCGACTTCCCCGGATTCAAGGATGGCCGGGGCATGCGCACTCCGCCTTCGAATACGGTGGCGGTCGGCGATCTGGATCGAGCGCAACTCGATGCCTTCAAGGATGCGAACGGCGAGTACCTCGCCAATCCGGTGCCGGTCACCGAGGCGCTCGTCCGCCGCGGCCGGGAGCGGTTCAACATCTACTGCTCGGTCTGCCACGACCGTTCGGGTTCCGGCCAGGGACTCGTTCTCCAGCGAGCCCAGATCTCCAGCCCAGTTGCGTTCAACTACAAGGTCCCGCACCTTGCGACCGAACAGCGCCTGGTGACATCGCGCGACGGCTACCTGTTCCAGGTCATCACGCAAGGGCAGGGAACGATGCCGGCATACGGTCACCAGATCCCGGCAAAGGATCGCTGGGCGATCGTCCACTACCTTCGCGTGCTGCAGAACCGGCAGCAGTGAGTTCTCCCGTCCTCTGACATCGACCATCTAGCGGATCGAATGACTGCCAACACGATTGCACCGACGATCGAACAGCTCGCTCCGGGTCTCGTGACCCGAGTGAAGACCGGGGATCTCGAAGCGGCGCAGAAAGGACTCCTCGGAGTCGGGGTACTCGCGCTCGTCGCCAGCATTGCTGGCGCGTTCTTCTTCGGCACCGAGGAAAACAAGATCCACGCGCTCCTGGCTTACCTGGTCGCCTACATGTTCGTGCTCAGCCTCGCGCTGGGCTCGCTGTTCTTCGTGATGGTCCAGCACATCACCCGCGCCGGCTGGAGCGTGGTCGTGCGCCGCATCGCGGAGAACACCATGGGATTGCTCTTCCCATGGATGGCGCTCCTGTTCGTGCCGATCGCCATCGGGGCTCCGCACATCTTCCACTGGATGCACCACGATGCGGTCGATCACGACCACATCTTGCAAGGGAAGTCGGGCTACCTGAACTCGACCTTCTTCTACATCCGCGCAGTCGCATTCTTCGCGATCTGGGGCTTGCTGGCTCGGTTCTTCCGAACGAAGAGTCTCGGACAGGATCAGAGCGGTGACCCGGCAGTGACGTTGAAGATGGCCCGCGTCGCCGCTCCGGGCCTGCTGGTGTTCGCCATCACCATCACCCTGGCTGCCATCGACTGGATGATGTCGCTGACGCCCCACTGGTTCTCGACCATGTTCGGGGTGATCTACTTCGCGGGCTCGGCGATGGTGACCCTGGCCTTCCTCGGGCTCGTCTGCGTGTGGCTGCGCGGCAAGGGTTACTTGCAGTCGGTGGTCACCACCGAGCACTACCACGACATCGGCAAGCTCATGTTCGCCTTCATGGTGTTCTGGGCCTACACGAGCTTCTCGCAGTACATGCTGATCTGGTACGCCAACCTGCCGGAGGAGACCGAGTGGTACCAGCACCGAACGCATGACGGGTGGAAGGCCGTGTTCCTCACCCTCGTGATCGGCCACTTCCTGGTGCCCTTCGTCTTCCTGATGTCCCGGCACATCAAGCGACGCTTGGGCACGCTCGCGATCGGTGCGATCTTCCTTCTGGTCATGCACTGGTTCGACATGCAGTTCCAGATCATGCCGAGCCATCACCAGCACGGACCGCACTTCGAATGGACCGACTTCACCAGCATGATCGGGATGATCGGAGTGTTCGCTGGTCTGGTGCTTCGGAACCTGGCCTCGTCGCCCCTCATTCCGGAGCGTGATCCGCGCCTCGCGGAGTCGCTGCACTTCCACAACATCTGACTCGAGCCAGGTCCGCGATATGGGTCACGCACACGATTCTCACGCTGCTCACGGTCACGAAGACCTCGACTTCACTCACGATGTCGACGCCAAGAAGTTGACTCTGTGGCTTGTCGGCAGCACGGTTGGCGTCTTCGGCATCATGTGGGTGCTGTTCGCCCTCTACGAGCAGATCATCCAGCACCAAAAGCATCTGGCCGTCGAACTCGCAACTCCCGAACAGCGGGCGGTGCTCGAGGCGAAGGAAGAGCGAGAGCTGTCCGGTGCGGCCGGCGGCAAGAGCGTCGACGACGCCATCCGCAACTACGTCCAGACCAACGAGAAGCGCTGAGAGACGACCCTCGAGAGCGAGCGATGTTCCCTTCCGTGCAATCCGTTCGACGTTTGGCCAGAGCGACGCTCCGGCTCGTGACGCTCGTGCTTCTCGCGAACCCCGCGTGGAGCCAAGGAATGCATGTTCCGCCGGTTCTCGATGGTTCGGCCATCGTGACCAACAAGCTCGGCGCCAAGGCTGCGCTCGACGTCACCTTGATCGATGACCGCGGTCAGGCATTCGTTCCCGAGCGCGAGTTGGGTGGAGGGCGCCCCACGATCCTCAACCTCGGCTACTACGGATGTCCGGGGATGTGCGGGCTGGTCCTGAACCATCTGCTCGAGCGCATGGCTGACAGCGGGCTGCTGCCGGGCCGGGACCTGAACCTGTTGACCGTGAGCGTCGCCGAGTCCGAGACGGTCGAACTCGCCGTCGAGAAGAAGAGCTCGTACGTCGCCGCCAAGTCGCTCGGTGACTGGGCCGAGCACTGGCGGTTGACCGTGGGCTCGAGCGAACAGACCCGCAAGCTTGCCGACAGCGTCGGCTGGGGCTTCCGGCGCGATCCGGTTTCGAGCGAGATCGATCACCCGCCGGTGATCGTCATCCTCGCAGCCGACGGCACGATCACCCGCTACCTCGACGACGGCGACTACACCGCAACCACGCTGCGGCGTGCGGTGATCGAGGCCGGCAACGGCAAGGTCGGTAGCTTCCTCGAGCGCCTGGTCGTCACTTGCATGACCTTCAATCCTGAGTCCGGCCGCTATGAGGTGACTGCGATGACCGTGGTCCGCATCGGCGGCGTCGTAACCGTCTTCGCACTCGCTGCGATGATCATCCTCCTCCGTCGTCGTGAACTGCGTGAGCGCGCGCAGGCTGCGGCGACCCCGTCTCCCGTCTGATCGGCAGATAGACCCGTGATTGCCTTCCAAGATCCACTGGGCCAGCTCCCGCCGCCCGCATCGACGTTCGCGGCGGATCACGACGCGTTGTTCTACTTCCTGACGTGGGTGAGCCTCGGCTCCTTCGCGCTCATTCTCGGCCTCTTGGTCTACTCTTCGATTCGCTGGCGTCGGCGTTCGGAAGACCAGCTCGCAGCTTCCGATGTGACCCACAACACGAAGCTCGAGGTGATCTGGACCCTGGTTCCGACGGTGGTCGTGATCGTGGTCTTCGCCTGGGGATTCAAGGGAGTGCTGCCGCAACAGGTCGCTCCGGCCGACGCAAGGAAGTACCGAGCCGAAGCGTTCACCTACGGTTGGAACCTGTATCACCCCGGCGAGACGACGAAGAGCGAGACCTTGTACTTCGAGGTCGACAAGCCGGCCTTGGTGTCGCTCACCAGTCAGGACGTGCTCCACGCGTTCTACATTCCGGCCTTCCGCGCCAAGCGCGACATCGTTCCCGGATTCCGCAACCAGATCTGGTTCCAGCCCAACCGCATCGGCGAATACACGCTCTACTGCGCCGAGTACTGCGGCACCGGCCACTCCTTGATGCGCAAGACCATCCACGTGGTGTCCGCCGAGGACTACGCGAAGAAGCCCTGGAATGTGTTGCCGGAGACGGCCGAAGGTCGCGGAGAGTACTACTACAAGCTCAACGGCTGCGCCGCTTGCCACTCGACGATGAAGGACGTCCGCCTCGTCGGCCCGTCCTTCCACGGCCTGTTCGGTCGTCAAGGTCGGTTCGACGACGGCTCGAGTTACACCGCCGATGAAGCCTACATCACCCAGTCGATCCGCGATCCGCACTCGCAGGTCGTCGAGAGCTACACGAAGGGCTTGATGCCCGTGTTTACGGAAGCACAGATCAACGCGGAACAGCTCGCGGATCTCATCACCTGGATCAAGACCCTGAAGTGAAGCTGGAGGAACGCACGCGATGACTACTTACGCACCACCTCGCGAACTCGCGGTCGACACGCCGCGCCGCGAACCGGACTACCTCCGCGTCACCAAGGGCGTGATGTCGTGGGTCACCACCCTCGACCACAAGCGCATCGGCCTGATGTACTTGTTCGGCGTCACCCTTGCCTTCGTGATCGGCGGAGTGTTCGCCCTCCTGCTTCGCGTCCACCTGTGGAATCCAGGTGAGACCGGCGAGGGGATGTTCAGCAACGACACCTACAACAAGCTGTTCACGCAGCACGGTGCGTTCATGGTGTTCGCGTTCATCATCCCGGCGATCCCGGGGTCGCTGGCGAACTTCGCGCTCCCCTTGCTGATCGGCGCGCCGGATGTGGCGCTTCCCAGGCTGAATCTCGCGAGCTTCTACCTGTGGCTCACCGGCACGGTGCTGCTGGTGATCGGAACGGTCGTCGGCGGACTCGACACCGGCTGGACCTTCTACACGCCGTGGAGTCTGAAGACGCAGACTTCGGTGCTGACCGCCGGTGTGGGCGTCTTCATCCTGGGCTTCAGCTCGATCTTCACCGGCCTCAACTTCCTCGTGACGATGCACAAGATGCGCGCCAAGGGGATGGGGTGGTTCGACATGCCGCTGTTCTGCTGGGCGATCTACGCGGCGTCCGTGCTGCAGGTCCTCGCGACTCCGGTGCTGGGCGTGACGGTGTTGCTGCTCGCCTTCGAGCACATCTACCACATCGGCATCTTCGACCCGACCGAGGGCGGTGATCCGGTCTTCTTTCAGCACATGTTCTGGTTCTACTCCCACCCGGCGGTCTACATCATGATCCTGCCGGGCATGGGAGTGATCAGCGAGGTGGTGTCGGTTCACTCACGGCGTCCGCTGTTCGGCTACAAGCTGCTCGCGTTCAGCTCCATTGCGATCGCGGTCATCAGCTTCCTCGTGTGGGGACACCACATGTACACGAGCGGTCAGTCCGAGTTCGCCATGATGGCGTTCTCGTTCCTCACCGTGCTCGTTGCGATTCCAACCGCGATCAAGGTCTTCTCCTGGGTTGGGACCATTTGGGGGGGCTCGGTCGCGATGACCGCGCCGATGCTCTACGCGATCTCCTTCCTGATCATCTTCACGATCGGTGGGTTGACCGGCGTCTACCTCGCGGCGATCAACATCGACATCCATCTCCACGACACCTACTTCGTGGTTGCGCACTTCCACGCGGTGATGATGGGTTCGACCGCGCTGGCCTTCTTCGCCGGCGTGCACCACTGGTGGCCGAAGATGTTCGGTCGGATGTACAACGAGAAGCTCGCGAGTCTCGCGGCGATCACCATCCTGATCGGCTTCAACGTGACCTTCTTGCCCCAGTTCGTGATGGGCAGCCAGGGCATGCCGCGACGCTATGCCACCTACGACCCCGAGTTCGTCGGCTACCACCGTGCGTCCACGGTGGGTGCGCTCATCCTCGGCGCAGGATTCGCGCTCATGGTCGGCTACCTGCTGCATTCTCTGATCGCCGGCAAGAAGGCGAGGAGCAACCACTGGGGTGGCGTGACCCTGGACTGGAAGTGCCCTACGCCGCCGAACCTCTACAACTTCGACGAAGAGCCGAGCCCCGGCAAGCTCTACGACTACGGTCCCACCCTGAAGGGCTGAGATGAGTCACGCAACCATCGTCACACCGACCCCGGACGGCGGCTTTCAGCCGCACGTAGTCCCGCATCACTTCAAGACGGCCGACCATGAATACCAGTCGGCAAAGTTCGGCTTCTGGCTGTTCCTCGTCACGGAAATCATGCTGTTCGGTGGCTTGTTTGCCGCCTACATCTACTACCACCACATCTACGAAGACTCGTTCCGCGCTGGCGGTTCGCTGCTGGACTGGAAGCTCGGTGCGCTGAACACCGTCTTCCTGCTCACGAGTTCTTGGACCATGGCGAACGGCGTGCGCGCCTCGCAGCTCAGCTCCAAGAAGGAGATGATCCGCTGGCTGTGGCTGACCGTGATCCTCGCGGGCGGCTTCATGGTGGTGAAGTACATCGAGTACACCGGAAAGTTCTCGCACGGCATCTTCCCCTTCACCCAGCTCTGGCAGCCCGACGGTCACTACGCCGAAGTCCTCGCCGGCCACGCACACCCTCGCCTGTTCTTCTCGATCTACTTCACGATGACCGGTATCCACGGTCTTCACGTGTTGATCGGCATGATCGCCATCGGCTGGCTCATCTGGCGCGGTGGCCAGGGCCGCTTCCACTCGGGCTGGTACATCCCCGTCGATCTGATCGGCCTCTACTGGCACGTGGTCGACCTCATCTGGATCTTCCTGTTCCCGCTGCTCTACCTGGTGCCCTGATGGCCGACTCCGGACAAGCTTCCCACGCAGGACACGACACGCATCATGCGAACCCGGTCGTCGACCACTCGCATCACGCCCACGTTTCCTCGTTCGCCCTGTTCTTCAAGACGTATGCTGCGCTGTGCTTCCTGACGGTGGTCACGGTGGCGGTGTCGCGAGTCGACTTCGGCTCGGCCAACATGCTGATCGCCGTGCTCATCGCCTCCGTCAAGGCAGGCTTGGTCATGACCATCTTCATGCACTTGAAGTGGGACACGGCCATGAACAACATCGCGTTCATCGGGTCCTTCATCTTTCTGTCGCTTCTGTTCCTCTTCACCTTGGCCGACGTATCGACGCGCGGCATGGCTGAGCCGGGACAGATGTCGCTCATCAACGGCCCGAAGCACTGAGACTTCCGGCGAGGATTCCCGCCGATCCGAAGATTCCGTGCCTTTCACGGCTCGCCGAGTGACCCGGCGGGCCGTCGTTCTTCGTAGAGCGTCACCGACAACGGATGCGATCCGCCTGGTTCGATGCCACTTACCTGCACGCGCGACGTCCTGCTGACGCGTGTGTAGCCTTCTTCTGCCACGATGGTCCGGAGTCTGCTGCGGACCATCTGCCGGCGGAATTACGACAGAGTCTGCGAGACCTCGAGATCGAGGTCCTCCTGCCGACCGATGAGGAGACACTCGCCCCGCTGACTCCCGCCGGCTTCGCCGGCAAGCACGGGCAGGCTCGACTTGCCCCCGGGCTCTGGCGACTGCCAGCAAAGGGGCTCCCCCTGGAGCAGGCGATCCCGTTCCTGATCGATCACGAGCCGGCGAGGACTCAGCCAGGTCTCGTCTTTCTGACGACAGCCTCCCGCCTGGCCACGGCGATTCTCGAACGCGGCGCCTTCGCACCGCTCGGCTCCGGCGGAGCCCTCGATTTCGCGCCCGTGTGGTCGCCTCGATTGCTCACGCTTCTGGCTGCGGTCGCGGAGCTTGCGCCGGGGATGCTCCGAACGGCGCGGGTGGCTCTCGACGATGCGCCGGTCTACGCGGTGACGGCACGGAACCTGGCACTCAGCTTCGTCAACTTTGCAGTGCACACTCGTGCGCGTGACTACCACGCCGGGCTCGCCGCTGCCGAACGAGTGCCGACCGCGTTCCACGAGAGCCGACCGCAGCCGGCGATCGAAGTCATCGTTCCGGAGAAGAATCTCGAGGATGGCTCTGCGTGGGCCGTCCAGCTCTCGCTTCGGCCCATCCCGGGCTTGCCCATCGGCTATCCGCTCGACGACTTTCGCCAGCGTCTGACGCGCGACCCACTACCCGATCCACTCGCGGTGCAGAGCCTCAACACCGTCGAAGAACAGCTCGCAGAGATCGGACATCGGCTGCCTCCCATCCATCGGGCGATGAATGTCGCCGGAGGCCGGGCATCGCTCGACCGTAGCGAACTCGATCAACTACTGGATCATCTGACTCTGCTCGAGACCGAGGGTTGTGCCGTCACACTGCCCGGCGTCGAGCGCATCCAGCGACTGTCCGCGATCGTCACGTTGCGTGAGGCGCCGGACAGTGCCGGCGAGTTGAGGCCGTGGTTCGACTTCCGGTGGTCGCTCGCGCTGGGTGAACGCGAGCTCTCCGACGACGAGTTCCGCAAGCTGGTCGACAGCAAGGCACCCGTTGTCTTCCTCGAACGCGGCCCCGTCCTTCTCACCAAGAGCGATCGTGAAGCGCTGAATGCGTTCGGTCGTCGCGGCAAGGAGGAGGGTGATCGCATCAGTTTCTTCGAGGCGATCCGACTCAAGCTCGGCGGCGCGACTCACCTGCACGGCCTCGCACTCGAGCGCATGGTGGGGGGGGAGCGGCTCGAGAAGTTGGTCGAGAACCTCGAGCAAGCGCGCAAGATCGAGGAGCGACAAACACCCGATTCCTTCATCGGAGACCTGCGGCCCTATCAGCGCCGTGGTCATGCGTGGCTGCACTTCCTGATCGATCAGGGCTTCGGTGCCTGTCTCGCCGACGACATGGGTCTCGGCAAGACGATTCAGGCGTTGGCGATGATCCTGGACTGGACGGAGCGAAAGGTCTCCGACGGTCCGGTCCTCATCGTGTGCCCGGTCAGCGTTCTCGGAAACTGGCGGCGTGAGATCGCGAGATTCTCACCGACCTTGCGAGCCATCCTGCATCACGGCAAGGGCAGACCCGAGACCATCGAGGAGTTTCAAGCCTGCTGTGCGCAGCATCACGTCATCCTGACGAGCTACAACCTGCTGCAGCGTGACGCCGAGCTCTTTCATGCGCGCGTGTGGTCGGGCGTGATTCTCGATGAGGCGCAGAACATCAAGAACCCGACGACGCAACAGTCACAGGCTGCGCGCAACCTGCGCGGGAACTTCCGAATCGCGCTCACCGGCACTCCGCTGGAGAACCGTCCGCTCGACCTCTGGTCGATCATGGACTTCCTCAATCAGGGCCTGCTGTCGACGCGATCCAACTTCATGCAGACGCTCGAACACCCGATCGTCAAGCAGCGCAGCAAGTCCAGTGCGTCGACGCTGAGTCGATTGGTTCGCCCTTTCGTTCTGCGGCGACTCAAGACCGATCCTGAGATCGTTTCCGATCTGCCGGAGAAGACCGAACAGGTCGTGGCCGCGCGACTCACGCGCGAACAGGCCGTGCTCTACGAGGCGGTCGTGAAGAAAGGCCTCAAGGAGGTCGAGAACGCGCAGGAGGGAATTCAGCGCCGAGGAGCCATTCTCACGACGTTGCTCCGTCTGAAGCAGGTCTGCAACCATCCGGCGCACTACCTTGCCGATGGATCGGTTCTGCCCGCCCGCTCGGGCAAGCTCGAGCTGATGACGGAAATGCTCGAGGAGGCGCTGGAGGAAGGCGATCGCTGCCTGATCTTCACGCAGTTCAAGGAGATGGGATCCCTCATCAAGACGCACCTCGAGGAGATCCTTGGCGGCACCGTTCTGTTCCTTCACGGCGGCGTACCCCAGAAGGATCGCGAGGAGATGGTCGCGAGGTTCCAAGCGGATGCACCGGATGGCCCGAAGATCTTCGTGCTGTCGCTCAAGGCCGGCGGAACCGGACTCAACTTGACCGCTGCGAACCGCGTGTTCCATTACGACCGTTGGTGGAATCCGGCGGTCGAGGATCAGGCCACGGATCGAGCCTTCCGAATCGGTCAGATGCGCAACGTCTTCGTGCACAAGTTCGTCTGCACGGGCACTCTCGAAGAGCGCATCCAGACCATGCTCGAGCGCAAGCGGGAAGTGGCGAACGCCCTGCTCGGTGCCGGCGAGTCCTGGCTGACCGAACTCTCGAACGAGGAGCTCCGCCGGCTCATCGTGCTGGACCGGAAGGAGGCACTCACGTGAGAGAGTCGAGACAGGTATCGGTCGGTGAGCGATGGCGTCGCATCACTTCGACGAGCGAGGACGTCGGTGAGCTCGAGCGAGCGCTGGCGACGTTGCCGTCGTTGCGCAATCCTCGACTCCGCGTGCAGCCCGGCGCCATTCAGGCGGAACTCGAAGGAGCGATGGGGGCACTGCACGAAGTCAGCGTGCACGTCCCGCTACTGCCCTCCAGGATTTGGCCGCAGGTGATTCGAACTCTCCGGCGGTCGGCGTCGATGCGGGAGCAGCTCGAGCAAGGTCACGTTCCGCGCGCCTTCGACCGGCTGATCGCGCGCATCGCGGGTGAGCCCGTGTTCCCTGAGCCTCGGCGAGTCACCTCGGCGTGCACGTGCCGCGAGCTGGAACGTCCTTGTCGTCACATCCTGGCGATGCAGGAGCTCTTTGCCCGGCGGCTCGATGACCGGCCCTGGGAGTTGCTCACGCTTCGCGGAGTCGATCTTCCCAATCTCCTCGATGCATCTGCGCGTGCGCCCGATCCCGAGGAGCTGATCGCGCTCCCCTTCGGCGCCAAGGAAGAGCCGATTCTCGTACCGGATGGCGAGGGCTTCGAGCTCGAGTCGGTGCTGGCCCCCGTCGCCATTCGTCGACTGCTCGGCGCGGATCAAGAGGGGAAGCTCTCGCTGATCCTCGATGCGATCGCCGCATGGCGAGCGAGCGACGCTCAGGGCTGAACCAACGTTGCAAGAATCGACCGTCGTTACCGGCTGAAACTCTGGACTCGACAGACGGGTCTTTGTCCATTCTTCCGACCCCTCGACTCCTGTCCGGCATCCAGAGTTGATCGCATACTTGCTGAGCACCTTTTCGCTCACCTCGACCGGGCTTGGCCTGGCCGCAGTGGGCATCTTCGTGTTGGCGTACGCCCTCGTCGTGCTCGAGGACGTGATCCACCTGCGTAAGTCGAAGCCGGTCGTGATCGCCGCCGGCTTGATCTGGATCTTGACCTCGCTCGCCATTTCGGAGCACGTCAAGACTCCGGACGGAGAGCAGGTGGAGATCGAGAAGCTCGTGCTGCACCACGTCGCCGAGTTCGGTCAGCTATTCCTCTTCTTGATGGTGGCGATGACCTACATCAGCGCCATCGCCAAGCGCAACGTGTTCGCCAAGCTGAACGCGATGCTGATCTCCGCGGGCCTCGGCTATCGCGCAGTGTTCTGGACGACGGGCGCACTCGCGTTCTGCATTTCCCCGGTCGCTGACAATCTCACCACGGCGCTCCTGATGGGAGCGGTGGCGCTCACGGTCGGACGGGGCAACGCCAAGTTCATCAGCATGGCGTGCATCAACATCGTCGTTGCTGCGAACGCTGGGGGTGCGTTCTCCCCCTTCGGCGATATCACGACGCTGATGGTGTGGACAGCGAAGAAGGCCACCGGTGTCCAATTCCTGCAGCTCTTCGTGCCGTCGCTGGTGAACTGGCTCGTGCCGGCGTTTGTGATGAGCTTGTTCCTCCCGAAGGGACAACCGCTGTCGACGGATACGGACGTCAAGCTCGGCGAGGGCTGGTTGACGGTCATCGTGCTGTTCATCGCCACCATCGCCACTGCGGTGTTGTTCCACGTGAACCTCCACCTGCCGCCATTCCTCGGAATGATGTTCGGGCTCGGTTACTTCATGGTGTGGGGCTTCATCCGAAGCCGCATGGCTCACCACGGCAAGGACGCGCAGAAGGTCGACATCTTCGAGAACGTCGCCGAGGTCGAGTGGGACACCTTGCTGTTCTTCTTCGGCGTGATCATGTGCGTGGGAGCCCTCGGTGAGTTGGGCTACCTCGCACTCTCCTCGGAGTGGCTGTATGGGACGGACGGCTCGCGCGCGACGATGGCGAACGTCGGTGTCGGCGTGATTTCCGCGGTGCTCGACAACGTGCCGGTCATGCTGGCGGTGATCGGCATGAACCCCAACATGGGATCCGGCGAGGGTGCATACCTCTACCAGTGGCTGCTGGTCACGCTGACCGCGGGAGTCGGCGGATCGATGCTCTCGGTCGGCTCGGCTGCCGGCGTCGCGCTCATGGGATCCGCGCGCGGCCACTACACCTTCATCAGCCACCTCAAGTGGACTCCGGTCATCGTGCTCGGCTACGCGGCATCGATCGCGGCGCATTGGTTCATGAACGCACCCTGAGTCCGCTCCGCGGCGGACTCACAGCAGGTGAAGCTCTTCGCGCTGCCGATGCTCGGGCGCGATGACATCGCGGAACCCGATCCCCTGCAATCGATCGACGAAGGTCAGCGCCTGCTTCTCTTCCCCGTGCACGACGAACACGCGGCGTGCCACGGGTGCCAGATGACGCAGTGAAGCGGTCAGCTCGCGGTAGTCCGCGTGTGCCGACATGCCCTGCATGCTCTGAACCTTGCAGCGCACGCGGTGGCTCTCGCCGTAGATGTTGACCTGCGGGTTACCGTCCAGGAGTCGCCTGCCGAGCGTGCCCTCGGCCATGAAGCCAACGGTCAGGAGACAGTCCTGCGGGCGAGGCAGGGAGACCTTCAAGTGATGGAGGATGCGGCCCGCCTCACACATTCCGCTCGCAGCGATGATGATGCCCTCGCGCACCGAGTTGAGAGCCTTGCTCTCTTCGCTGCTCTCGATGAACCGCACTCCTTCGAAGAAGAAGGGGTCACGGCCGCTCTCGATCACGCGGCGGGCATCCTTGTCGAATAGCTCGCGGTATGCAGCCGTGATCTTCGTAGCTTTGGAACTCAGTGGCGAATCGATCCAAACGCGTTGCCTTGGGATGCGACCGGACTCCATCAAGTTGCCGAGGGTGTAGAGGACGTTCTGGGTTCGCCCGACCGAGAACGCCGGAATCAGAATGCGACCCCCATCCTGGATCTCGTCATTCACGATGCGAGCGAGAGCGGTCGCCATTTCCTCGCCGTCCTCGTGCAAGCGGTCGCCGTAGGTGGACTCCGTGATTAGGTAGTCGACCTCGGGGAGGCGCTCCGGATCACGCAGAATCGGTGTGCCCTTGCGCCCGTGGTCGCCGGTGAACGCGAGGCGAATCTTGCGGCCGCCGGACTCCAGCGTGAGAACCACCATCGCGGCACCGATGATGTGGCCGGCGTCGTAGTACTCGCACTGCACTCCCGGCAGCACCTCGAAGGTCTCGTGGTAGGCGTGGCGCTGGAATCGACGAATCGTGCGCGCGACGTCGTGCTCGTCGTATGGCGGCTCGAAGACGATGCCGCGCTTGGCCAGGTGCTTCGCGTCTTGATTCTGAAGGTGAGCGGAGTCGGCGAGCAGGACCGAGGCGAGGTCGACCGTCGCTTCCGTCGCGTGGATCGTTCCCTCGAAGCCGAGCTTCACGAGGCGCGGAAGCGAGCCCGAATGGTCGATGTGTGCGTGGGACAGCACCACGGCGTCGATCGACCGGGCATCGAGTCCGAGGTCGAGGTTCGCCGCGTTGCTCATCTTGCGCGGCCCTTGCACCATGCCGCAGTCGAGCAGGATGCGCTTGTCCCCGAACTCGATGAGATGCTTGGTTCCGGTGACGTGCCTCGCGGCACCGAGGAATCGGAGTGCTACGTCCATCCACGGAGTCTCCCCGTCGCGCGGCTGAGAGTCCCGGTTCGAGTCGATTCTGACTCACATTCCGGAGGACTTGACATACGGACCAGCAGCATGCGCTTTCGTCACGTAGGATGACGCCGCTCTCCAGGTACCCAACCGTGCAGAACTCCGACCGCCAGGCCCTGGCACAGGTCATCGCGCAGCGACTTCGCGAACTCCGAGCGCGAGCCAACTTCACGCAGGAGCAGATCGCCAGCCGTCTCGGCTGCCATGAGTCCGCCGTCTCCCGCTGGGAGGCCGGCACCCGGTTGCCGCCGGCGACGGACATCTTGGCTCTGGCCGAGCTCTACGAGGTCTCCGTCGATTCTCTGCTCGGAAGGGAGCAAACGCCGGTGCCGGCATCGCTGGCGCTCGTCGACCAGGCCTTGCTCGATCGGCTAGCGCAGGTGAGCTCGGTGAACGAGTTCGACGAGATCGTCGAGGCCCGCGCGGCGCAAACGGCTTGGTTGCCGGTGCCGCCCGGCGCGGTGCTCGTCACGGTGGAAGAGGCCATGCGTCGCGCCCGTTTGGTTGCCGACCGCTTCAAGACCAGCCGCTACGCCGATCGACTCTTCCGACCGCGCGCCTGAGCCGCTAGCCCGGATTGTTGGTGATCGTCGTCGCGAGATCGACGCAAGTCGATGTTCAAGAAGGAGCTGCGTCGGTCGACGACCGAAGGGTAGCCGCAGCTACGCTGCCAGGGAGGAGCCGACGTAGCGACGCCGCTGGATGCGACTTGCGGCGATCGCAGCCGACGTTCACGAGTCGTCCGGGCCAGACCGCGGACTCAGAGCTCCTTCAGTTCGTCGAGGATGCCTTGCAGGGCTTCCTTCGCGTCGAGGAACACCATCAGAGTGTTCTCGAACTCGAACAGCGGGTTCTTCACGCCCGCGTAGCCCGGACTCAGACTGCGCTTGATCATCACGACGGTGCGAGCCTTGTCGACGTCGAGGATCGGCATGCCGTCGATCGGACTCCCGGTCTTCTCTCTCGCGAGCGGGTTCACGACGTCGTTGGCACCCACGATGATCACGACATCCGTGTTCTGGAACTCGGGATTGATGCGTTCCATCTCCACGAGCTTCTCGTACGGGACGTCCGCCTCCGCGAGCAGGACGTTCATGTGCCCCGGCATGCGACCGGCCACCGGGTGGATCGCATACTTCACGTCGCCACCGCGGCGTTCGAACTCTTTGGCCAGGCCCGCGCACACGTGCTGAGCCTGCGCGACCGCCAGTCCGTAGCCTGGAACGATGATGCAGCTCGATGCGCTCTCGAGCAGCATCGCGACTTCCTCGGGGGAGGTCGACTTGATGTTCTTGTAGTCCTTGGCGTCCTTCGCCACGGTCCCGTCACCGACGCCGCCCTCGAGCACGTTGAGCAAGGATCGATTCATCGCCTTGCACATGATCTGCGTCAGGATCAGTCCCGACGAGCCGACCAACGCCCCCGCCACGATCAGCATCTGGTTGCCGATCACAAAGCCGCTCGCGGCTGCGGCAACGCCCGAGAACGAGTTCAGCAGCGCAACGACGACCGGCATGTCCGCGCCGCCGATGGGCATGACGAAGAAGACGCCGAAGACCGCGGACAGCAGCGTGACGAGGATCACCGCTGTGATCGCACCGCCGCCGGTCGAGTATGCCGACCAGATTCCGGTCCCGAGAATGCCGGCCACGATCAACAAGTTGACCATGTTCCGACTTGCAGCCGGTACCGGGTGCTTGAGAGGCTTGCCCGCAAGCTTGTAATAGGCAACCAAGCTGCCGGTCATCGTTGCCGTGCCGATCAAGATCGACAGTGGGACGGAGACCGCCACCATCGCGTGTCGATCGGCGAGCGTGTGCACTCCCGTGACCTCGATGAGCTCCGCGATCGCCACGAACGTCGAAGCGCCACCGCCGAGTCCGTTGAGTGCGGCGACCAGTTCCGGCATCGCGGTCATCGCGACCTTGGTCGCGATCTGCCAGCCGATGAGCGTGCCTGCGGCGAGCGACAGGACGACGAAGAGCCAGCGAATCTCTCGGGCTTCGATCAGGGCGCCGACGATCGCGATCGCCATGCCGATCGCTGCAACGTGATTCCCGGACCGCGCCGACTTGACCTTGCCGAGTCGCTTGATGCCGACGATGAACAGGATCGCGGCGATGATGTACAGATATATGTGCACGGTCCTGCCTCAGGCCTTCTTCTTCTTGGAACCGAACATCGCCAACATGCGGTCGGTGACGAGGAACCCGCCTACCACGTTGATCATCGCGAAGACGATCGCGATGCATCCGAGGATCTGGGCGGCGCCGTGATAGTGAGACTGAAGCGCGAGAAGCGCGCCGACGATGGTGATGCCGGAGATCGCGTTCGATCCCGACATCAACGGCGTGTGGAGTGTGGGAGGAACCTTCGCGATGATTTCGAGGCCGACGAAGGACGCCAGCACGAAAATGAACAGAAGGGTTGCTGGTCCGATCATGGATATTCCGTTCAGCTCTGTCCCAGGGCTGACTTCGCAGAGGCATTGACGACCTCGCCGCTCTTGACGACGCAGGCTGCGGCGAACACCTCGTCGGCGTAGTCGGGATTGGGTGCGCCGTCCTTCACCATCGGTGCGAGGAACTCGTAGACGTTGCGCGCCCACATGCGGCTTGCATCGCTGGCGAGCATCGCCGGCAGGTTCGTCTCACCGATGATCTTCACGCCATCGACCTCGACGATCTTGCCGGGCACCGTGCCCTCGACGTTGCCGCCGTTTGCCGCAGCGAGGTCGACGATGACCGAGCCGGGCTTCATCCGAGTGCGCATGTCCGCAGTGACGATCCGAGGCGCTGGACGGCCCGGAATCAGCGCGGTGGTTATGACCACGTCAGCTTGGGCCACGTGTTCACCTAGGATCTCGCGCTGCTTGCGGATGTATTCCTCGGACTGCTCCTTCGCGTAGCCACCGGAAGTCTGCGCGTCGGGCGGCGTTCCAGTGTCGACGAACTTCGCGCCGAGACTCTCCACCTGTTCCTTGACGGCTGGGCGAACGTCGTTCGCTTCCACCACTGCGCCCAGTCGCCGGCTGGTCGCGATCGCTTGGAGACCGGCCACGCCCGCGCCCAGGATGAACACTCGAGCGGGCTTGATGGTGCCGGCCGCCGTCATCAGCAGAGGGAACAT
Organism: Planctomycetota bacterium; assembly: GCA_050181465.1. Taxonomy (GTDB): domain Bacteria; phylum Planctomycetota; class UBA1135; order UBA1135; family UBA2386; genus JACRLW01. Next base: position 34,893 of record JBFXDD010000005.1, on the reverse strand, counting down.
GCTCGGCAGGTGCGTCGCGGCGAGCAGCACGGCTTGATAACCGGCGCACGTCGCCTGACTCGACAGGATGTCCATCTTCTGCGCGCGGGTGATGCGCGGGACCAGCTCGAGCCCGAAGGCGGTGACGCCCGCGGCTGCCAGTGCCCTCACGTCATCGAGCTGGGTCGCCGGAACGAGCCCGCTCGCGACGATCGAACCGCGACGCAGCCGCTTGACGTCGGGCACGCGGATGGCGGCGACGATGTCGGCCTCGGCGTACGCATCGCCGATCGAGGCGCCCGCCGCACGGTAGTCCTCGTCGCGGATGCCGGCGGCGAGTCCCGCGCCGGACGCGACGGTCACCGATAGACCGAGCTTGATGTATCCCTTGACCGATTCAGGAGTTGCAGCGACACGGGTTTCGCCGGGTGCCGACTCCTTGGGAACGAAGAGCAACGCCATGGAGATCTCTATCCAGTCGATCTGGAACGGTGGAGCGTTGAGGAGACGGGATGCGATCGCGCTGCACAAGTCCGAATTCTCACGGGCTCGTGTCCGAGTCGAGTTGTCACGACGCGGCGCCGACGCGGCACTGCACGCTGTCACGAAACGCGTGGGATCTTCCTCGCACGCGGTTAGCTTCCTCGCCGCGCCATGATGACGTTCACCGAGAGGATCGCCGAGCGCGTGCTCGGCGGCATGCGCCCCGCGTGCGTGGGATTCGATCCCCGTCTGGACGCGCTGCCCGAGTCGTTGGCTGGCGGGGCCTCCGCTGCCGAGCGCATCGTCGCGTTTGCACGCGAGGTCCTGCCGGCGATCGCGCGCACCGTGCCGGCCTTCAAACCGAACATCGCGTTCTTCGAGTGCCACGGCGCCGCCGGCTTCGGTGCCTACGAGACCGTGTGTCGACTCGCACGAGATGCCGGACTGCTGGTCATCGGCGACGTGAAGCGCGGCGACATCGGCAGCACCGCGCGCGCGTATGCCGAGGTCCACTGTTCGATCGCGGATGCGGTGACCGTGCACCCCTACCTGGGCCGCGACGGAGTCGACCCCTTCCTCGAGTTCGCGAGGGCCAAAGGCTGTGGCGTGTTCGTCCTGGTGCGCACGAGCAATCCCTCGGCGACCGAATTCCAGGACTTGACCCTCGGCGACGGCAGAACCCTCGCCGATGCCGTTGCGGACACGGTGACGGGATGGGGTCGCGGGTTCGTCGACCGCTTCGGCTACAGCGCAGTCGGAGCCGTCGTCGGCGCGACATGGCCGGCGGATCTCGCGCGCCTCCGCAGTCGCTTGCCGCAAGCATGGCTCCTGCTCCCCGGTGTTGGGGCGCAGGGTGGTCGCGTCGAGGACCTCGCAGCCGCGTTCGACGCGCGCGGGCTGGGCGCGGTCGTCAGCCAGAGCCGGGGCGTCCTCCAGTGCTTCTCGCCGACGGACCGCGATTGGCTCGATCGCGTAGAGTCGGCCCTCGCAGCGTTCGTCGCCGATTTCGCCGCTCTCTCACCTCCGCGATGTCCACCCACGTGAGTCCGACTCTTCGCCATATCTCCTTCCGCGCGCTCGGCACCTCCGAGATCCACCTCCGTTTTCTCGAGAACGATCCGGAACTCCAGCCGGTCCTCGGGATGCGCGCGCGCAACGTCGCGGATCTGATCGAGCACGCGCCGCTCGGCGCTCGCCGACTCGTGCCGCCGGCAGAGTTGGGCCAAGCCCTGCTCGACTACGCACAGCGCTACGGCGCTTCGGAGGCGGCGATCGACAATGCCAAGGCGATCGCGAGCGGCGAGGCACAAGTCGTGATCACCGGGCAGCAGCCCGGCTTGTTCGGCGGGCCGCTGTATTCGATCCACAAGGCGGCGACCACGGTCCGGCTCGCTCGCGAGATCAATGCCAAGGCCGGCGGCCCGAGGGTCGTGCCGGTGTTTTGGAATCACAGCGACGACCACGATCTCGACGAGACCAACCGGGCGTTCTTCGTGAACCCCAACCAGGATCTGCAGCGGTTTCGACTCGATGTTCCGCACGCGGGTGAGTCGCTGCGGGAAGTGCCGATAGGGCGCGCCCTCGAGCGCACCATCGCTGCGGTCGACGACCTGTTGACCCGCACCGAGTTCCGCGAGGATGCGATCGCACTCTTCTCGCCTCGTCATCCCGACGAACGGATGGGTGACGGAATGGCGCGCTTGCTGTTTCAGTTGTTCGCGGAAGACGGCCTGCTCGTGATCGAGCCGCGCGACCTCCCGTCGAGCGCCTTCGAAGTGCTGCCGCGATGGCGCGCGAAGCATGGGGCGATCCGGAGCAAGATCCGCGAACTCTCGGATTATCTGGCCGACCTAGGTTTCGAGCCGACGATCGATCCGGCGACGCCGCTGATGTTCCATGTCGGCAGCGGTCAACCGCGCACTGCGCTGGCCGACGACGAACCTTGGGAGGACAGCGCCAGCCTCAGCCCTGGCATGTTGCTGCGACCACTTTGGCAGGACGCGATCTTCCCCACGGCGGCCTTCGTCGTGGGACCGGGCGAGCTGTCGTACCTCGCGATCGTCGGCGGTCTCTACAAACTGCTGGGTGTCCCGCGACCGGTGTTCGTGCCCCGTGCGTCGTTGACCCTGGTCGAGCCGTCGTTGCGCAAGCATCTCGATCGTTTCGGTTGGGACGTTCCGCAGTTGGCTGCGGGTGCCGAGACCCTGGCCAGTGCTCTCGGGACTGAGGAATCGAGTCCGGCGGAAGCCGCGATGGAGGGATTGCTCGCGGACATCGCGACTCGCTGTCAGGCCGCCGGTGTCGACCTGCGGGAATCGGATCCCTCGATGGTCGGTCCCTTGGAACGCGCCAAGCACAAGGTGACGGAGGAGATCGACAAGCTGCTCGGCAAGCTGAGAAACGCGCGGCAAAACCGCCAAGGGACGGGTCTACGACAGATTCGGCGGTTGTGCGCGAATCTGCGACCGCGCGGCCGGGTGCAGGAGCGAGTCCTCGGCATCCTGCCGTTCCTGGTGTCGCACGGCCGCGGCATCGCGCTGGACATCATTGCCGCCGCAGATCCGTTCGGGACGCAGCACGGAGTGCTCGAGCTGTGACGGCGGTCGACGTCGCGGTCCTCGCAGCGCACCCCGACGACGCCGAGATCGGCTGTGGGGGGACGATCGCGCGGCTCACGCGCGCCGGTCGCCGGGTCGCCGTCATCGACTGCACTCGCGGGGAATCGGCGACTCGGGGAACTCCGGAAGTCCGCGCCAAAGAGGCGATCGCCGCGAGCGCCGTGCTCGGCGTCACCGAGCGTGAGAACCTCGGGCTGCGGGACGGATTCGTGGTCGCGGACGAGGCCTCGACGCGCGCACTGATCGGCGTCCTCCGTCGGCTGCGTCCGACGGTGCTGCTGGCGCCGATCCGCATCGATGCGCACCCCGACCACGTCGCGGTTGCGGACCTGGCGAGCCGAGCGAACTTCCTCGCCGGCTTGCGAAACATGCATGCGGAACTCGGCGATCCACACCGAGCTCGCGCCATCGTTCGCTATTTTGGAAACGACGTCGCGCTGCCTAGCGTGTGCGTCGACATCGGGGGTGTCCTCGAGATCAAGCGCAAGGCCGTTGCGTGTTACGCGTCCCAGCTACCGTCGGCCGTCAGCGAGCGCGGCCATTTCCTGAGGGGGCTCGATCCGCTGGAGCGAGCGGAGCTGCGCGATCGATACTTCGGCTCCCTGTGCGGACATGTCGCGGCAGAGCCGTTCGCGATCGACGGTCCGGTGTCGCTCGACGTATTGCGGCTATTGGCGTTGGAGCCTGCCGGAGCCTGAACACCGTGGAGCACCCGGCGCACCGTGGGATCCCTGCGCCGTGGGATCCAATCGCTGGCCGAGCTACAGTGCAGACGGTCCGGTGCTACCGGCGCGCTGCGGTTGCGCGCGGGCGATGCGGATCGCGTAGTTCCATCCACGAGGTTCAGCCGTGAAGATCGTTGCCGTCATCAACCAGAAGGGAGGCGTCGGTAAGACGACGACCACCGTGAATCTCGGAGCCGGTCTCGCGCAGATGGGGCGAAACGTCCTCCTGCTCGACCTCGACCCGCAAGCCAACCTGAGCCTTCACCTGGATCGGCGGCCGGAACTCGAGGAGGCCACCATGACGCACCTGCTCGTCGAGGACCGCCCGATCGCCGAGTTGGTTCGTAGCACTCCGACCGAGCGTTTGTTCGTAATCCCCGCGGATACGTCCCTGGGTGGTGTGGAGCAGGTACTCGCGAACAAGATCGGGCGCGAGACTGTTCTGCGAGAAGCCCTCGACGCATATCAGGGCGAACCGCGATTCGACTACGTGCTCATCGACTGCCCGCCGTCGCTGGGCGTGCTCTCGGCGAATGCACTCTGCGCGGCGTCCGAAGTGCTGATTCCGATGCAGACGGAGTATTTCTCTCTGCAAGGGATGGCGAAGTTGACCGAGGTGATCCATGTCGTCAAACGTCGACTCAATCCCGCGATCGATGTCACCTGCGTACTGCCGTGCATGGTGGACCTGCGGACGCGTCTGACCACCGAAGTCATCGAGAATATCGGCGCCTACTTCGGCGATCGTCTGGCGAAGACCTGGATCCGCAACAACGTCAAGTTGGCTGAGGCACCGAGCTTCGGGATGACGATCTTCCAGCACGCTCCGGATTCCAACGGCGCTGCGGACTATCGCGCGTTCACGCTCGAGTTCCTTGCGCGGCACGGCGACTTGCCCGCAGCCGCGGCGGAACCGATGGCCGAACCGATGGCTCAGCCAAGCTCCATCGTGGCCGCCGACTCGCCCGAAGACTCGATGGCAGCGGGATCGGACTGAACCGCTCAATCCACGGTGGGCCGGTGTCGACAGAGGTCCCGTGGCTCGCCCTCAAGACGCCAACCCGGAAGACCTGCGTTCCATCGAGCGCAAGCTGGAGTTGGACCTCGCAATTCTGCAGCGCGACCTTCACACCCTGCTGTCAGGCGAGGAAGCGCCGCTCGATGCGGCCTTCGAGTCGGAGTTCGGGCGCAGCGTGGCCCGCATCGAAAAGACGATTGGCGGGCTCCGACGCGCCGTCGACCGGCTCTCGGTCGTGGGCGCCGTCAACCTGAGCACGATTGCAGACAAGGTCCTGTCCGAACTCTTGCTGGTGACGGAGAAGCCCCTCGTGCTGCGAGTCGAGTGGGATCCGCAACTGCCGCAGGTCCTGCTACCCGTGGAAGCGGCCCACTCGGTCGTCGCAAGGACGCTGACGTTGATGATGCGCTATCTGCAGCCCGGCGACTGCGTAGCTCTGCGAACCTTCGTAGAGAACGAGGAGATCGTGCTGCGCGCTGACGTCACCTTCGACGATCCCTACGGCAACGCGGCATGGTTCGAAGACCTGAACCTGCGTGCCAGTTCCCTCTCCGAGTTCATCGGCGAGCTCGGCGGCAGCTTCTCGTTGAACAACGGAGAATCACTGCGCCTGGAGCTTCGGTTCCGGACGACGGCGCGCGTCCCTTGACAGACGTCGCGCCGTGCCGTCGCGGCGGTCAGTTGCAGCTCGGATTCGCGGTGCCCAGCTTGACCTTCAAGCCGCTCGAGAAATCGAGCGAACCGAAGGCGCCAGGGTTCTGGAATTCGACGGCCTGCACGGCCAGGAAGGCACCGTCCAAGGCCGGGTCGGCAGGGATCGGGACCACGAGGCTCGCCACCCCGCTCGGATCGCCGATCGCGTCGTCACCGAAGAACACGGCATTGGGATCGGCCCAGAGGGTGCAGCCGCCGCCGAGCGGAATCGCGGCCGTCGCGAGACTGAACACGAAGTAGTTGGTCGAGCCGTTCGCCACGCCGGCGCTCGACAAGGTGAAGTTGGACGTGCCGAGCAAGGCAGGGCCGTTCGCGTCGAGCACGGGCGGGGTGGGGGAACCGCAGCCCGCGCCGAGGTAGAGGTTGCGAAGGTCGAGCGGACACGGGACGGCCACCGCCACCGACGCGTTGCCGGCACCCGGCAGCGCCTGATCGATCGAGAAGTTCGCGGTCGTCGGGCTCGCGTTGCTGTCGAAGGCGACGTTGAACATGTTGCCCCAGGTGAGGTTGTTCCCGGCCTGGGCGGTGAACACGATCTCGTTCGTGAGCACACTGGCCGTCCAATCGTTGTTCGCGATCTCGTCGGGATCGCCGAACCACAGATTGCTGACCGTCGTGCCGGTGCAGATCGGGATTCGGAACGCACCACCCTCGCGGCTGTTGTCGCGGTTCTGGATCGCGTACTCGTAGTGATAGAGACCGTTGGTGGGGCCGGTCACCTTCACTGCCACGTAGAAGCGACCGTCGTCACCATTGTTGTTGTTGGCGCTGTTGACGGTCGCGCCGCTCCAACGCCAGATCGCCGGTCCGGTGTGCTGGGTCGAGCCGACGGTCGTGAAGCTCCATTGGTTGCCGGCCGCATTCCACGTGGGGTTGATCTGCCGCGTGCGGGAGTTGTTCTCGCGATTGGCATCGGGCTCGCCGATCACGTTGTAGTAGCCGGAGACCCAGAACGTGGCGCCGGTCACGTTCAGCCCCGAGTCGAGCACCAAGTTGCGGTAGCCCTGGTTGGTGGACGGGAAGTTGATCGAGCTGCGAACGTTGTCGGTCGCCTGCGAGCCGCTCACCGGCGGGAAGCCGCGATCGAAGTGGGATCCCACCGACTCCCAGATGCCGGTCCACGGATTGATCTCCGAAGGCGGGGCCATGTAGGTGTGGCTGTAGTTCAGGCTCGCGCCGTAGGTGTCGGAGCAACCGATGATGAGCAGGTTGCCCGCGCCGCCCGGGCAGGAGCCGCAGCCGGGGGAATTCGTGCTCAGGAAGCCGTGCTTCACACCTTGGAACAGCGACACCTGTTCGAAACGGCCTTGGTAGTCGCGATAGATCCACATCCCGATCTGGGGGTGGTCGATGTCCATGTCGCGACGCCACGGAACGTGGACGGTGCCGACGTTGCAGGACGTCGTGCTGACGCCCCAGGATTGCGTGCCGTTGGGGAAGGTGCCGGAATGTGCTCCCGACGGAGACGCGACTCCGCCGAGATTACTCAGAGAGACATCGGTGCCTGGACGGACGTTGGACTGAGCCGACGCGACGATCTGCAGCGCAATCACGGCGCCGCATAGAGTTCGGAGCTTCATCAGGTCGAGTGTTGGAGGCAAGTAGGAGAGGCTGGCGGCGGGGAAGGATACCCAACCAGACTTCCCGCGCGGTGGCCATTCTCGATGGCTACGCTGCTCCGCATGACCTTTGCTGCGATCCTCGGACTCGTCGTCGCGTTGCCTTCCGTCTTGGCCCAGGAGCCTCAGCGACCGTCGACCACGGTGGCTTGGCGCGACGGCAAGGAGCTTCGCGCCGAAGGTCAGGGTTTCCCCGGCTCCGCGGACGCCTGGGTCCGCCTGCCGGCTGCTGCGGCAGACACGGTCCCGAAGCCGGTCTGGGAGCTGGCCCAGGACTCCGCGGGGATCGCGGTGCGCTTCGTGACCGACAGCCAGTCGATCCGCGCTCGCTGGACACTCCGACGTGATCGAATCGCCCTGCCGCACATGGCGGCCAGCGGTGCCAGCGGTCTCGATCTCTACCGCCGCGAGGGTGAGCGCTGGCGGTGGTTGGCTGCGACGCAGCCCAAGGCCAAGCAGAACAGCGTCGAACTGATTCGTTTCGCCGACAAGGCCTCGCAGCCGGCGGAGTACCTCTGCTACTTGCCGCTCTACAACGGTGTCGAGAGCTTCGAGATCGGCGTCGACGATGGCGCCACCTTGGAGCCGGCGGCGCCGCGGCCGGCCACGCGGAAGCCGATCGTGTTCTACGGAACCTCCATCACCCAAGGCGCGAGCGCGTCGCGACCGGGGATGTGCCATGTCGCGATCCTCGGCCGACGCCTCGACCGCGAGACGATCAATCTGGGATTCTCCGGCAACGGCCGCATGGAGCTGGCCCTCGCTGATCTCCTCGCCGGGATCGACGCGGCCATCTACGTCGTCGACTGCCTGCCGAACATGAGCCCGGAGCAGGTAGGGGAGCGCGCCGAGCCCTTCGTTCGGAGGCTGCGGGAACGCCGACCCGGCGTGCCGATCCTGCTCGTCGAGGATCGCACCTTCGCGAACGCCCATGCGCTGCCCAAGCGCGCCGACGACCACCGCCGTCGCCGCGCGGCGTTGCGGGCGGCCTACGACCGTCTTCGCGCGGCCGGGTTCGACCGCCTCGACTACCTCGGTGGTGATCGGCTCCTCGGCGACGACGACGATGCGACCGTCGACTCCTCGCACCCGTCCGACCTCGGGTTCTTCCGCCAAGCCGACGCCTTCGAGCCGGTGCTCACCGCACTCCTGCGCTGAGCCGGCGACGGCTACTCGGCAACGACGAGCGCGCTACGCTAGCCCGAACTACTCGTGAACATCTGCTGCGATCGTTGCAAGCCGCGCTCGGCGGCGTCGCTACGTCGGCTCCTCCCTGGCAGCGTAGCTACGGCTACGCTTCGGTCGTCGCACGACGTAGGTCCTTGCCGAGCATCGACCTGCGGCGATCTAGCCCGGATTATTCGTGAACGTCTACTGCGATCGCCGCAAGTCGCGCCCGTCGGCGTCGCTGCGTCGGCTCCTCCCTGGCAGCGTAGCTACAGCTACGCTTCGGTCGTCGACCGACGCAGCTCCTTGCCGGACATCGACCTGCGTCGATCTCGCGACGACGTTCACGAATAATCCGGGCTAGCGACGACGATCACGAATAGTTCGGGCTAGTAGGTCCGCGATTCTCACTCCATGACCGAGTCTCAGCCTTCCCTACGCCTCGGCGTGGTGTGTTACCCGAGCGTGGGCGGCAGCGGCGTCGTCGCGACCGAGATCGCGATCCGCGCCGCCCGTGCCGGACACGACGTCCATCTGCTCAGCTTCGGCCGACCCGCCAGGCTCGAGAGCGCCGTGCCGGGCCTCCGCTACCACGAAGTGCAGGTCTCCGCCTATCCGCTGTTCCGCTACCCGCCCTACGACCTTGCCCTCGCCACGCGGATGGCAGAGGTCCACGAGGAAGCAAGGGTCGACCTCTGGCACGTGCACTACGCGATTCCGCATGCGGTCAGCGCTTGGCTGGCTCGTTCCATGGGCGGCCGCGACTTGCGGTTCGTCACGACTCTGCACGGCACCGACATCACCGTCGTCGGGGTCGACCGTGCCTACGCCCGGCCCACTCGATTCGCCCTCGATCAATCGAACGCGGTGACGGCGGTCAGTCAGTTCCTCGCGGACGAGACCGTGATTGCGTTCGGCTCTCGCCGGGCCATCGAAGTCGTCCCCAACTTCGTCGACGTGGACCTGTTCGCCCCCAGCGGGGGCCAGCGTTTCGCGGGCCGCGACGGCGGCGAGCGGTGGATCGTGCACGCCAGCAACTTCCGGCCGATCAAGCGGGTCGGCGATACCGTGCGAGCCTTTGCGAAGATCGCTGCCAAGTTGCCAGCCCGGTTGCTCCTCGCCGGTGACGGGCCGGATCGGGACCACGCGCTTGCCGTCGCCGTCGACCTGGGCATCGCCGATCGAGTCGAGTCGCTGGGCGTGAAGAATCAGGTCGAGCTGGCCCGACTGTTGGCGGACGCGGACCTGTTCCTGTCCTCGTCCGAGAGCGAGAGTTTCGGACTGTCGATGCTCGAAGCGATGAGCTGCGGTGTGCCCTGTGTGAGCACGCGAGTCGGCGGCGTGGCGGAGGTCTTCGGTGACACCGGACGACTCGTTCCACTCGGCGATTCCGACGCGATGGCGCGTGCGGGGATCGAACTCCTCGCGGATCCGGTCCGGCATGCCGCGGCATCGCACGCAGCACGCGATCGCGCCGTCACGGCGTTCCGCGCCGAGGACGTGATGAAGCGCTACCTCGCGCTCTATCGGCGCGTGATCGCCGCGTGATGGTCGACCCCGCGCGGATCCACCTCGACTTCAACGCCACCGGTCCGGTCGATCCGCGCGTGCTCGCGCGCTTCCTCGAGGTCGAGACGACGGTGGCCGGCAATCCCTCGAGCTTGCACTCTGCCGGGCGTCGCGCGCGATTGGTGCTGGAAGATGCGCGGCTCGAAGCAGCACAGGCGCTTGGGGTGGAGCCGGACGCGATCGTCTTCTTGTCCGGTGGGACCGAAGCCAACCATCTGGCGATTCGCGGACTGGGTGAACTTGGCTTGCCGGTCGCGTGTGCGGACAGCGAGCATCGGTCCGTGCTCGCGGCCGCGTCGGCGCGCGGAGTAGTTTGGTGGCCGACCGACAGCGAGGGCCGGGCGCGCCTCGTCGAGCCCGGAGTACCGCTCGGAATGCTCGCGCTCGCCCACGCGCAGGGCGAGGTCGGGAGCCTGCAACCGGTTGCACTCGCGGCAGGCATGGCTCGGGATCTGTCGATTCCCCTGCATGTCGACGCTGCGCAGACTCTCGGGCGCGTCGACTTGCGGGAAGTCGTGTCGCTTGCCGATTCCGTGGCGCTCGCCACACACAAGGCTGGTGGGCTGCGTGGATGCAGCGTCCTCGTGGTTCGCAGGGCGCGTCCGCGAGCCTGGCTCACCGGCGGTGGGCAAGAGTCCGGTCTGCGGAGCGGTACGGTGAGTGTGTCGCTCGCGGCGGCCACCGCACGCGCCATCCGACTCGCGGTGGCGGAGACGGACCAACGAGCCGCAGCCATGAGGGCGGCGCGCGATGCGCTGGTGGATCATCTTCGCGAGCGTGTCGCTCTTCGATTGCTCACGCCGGTGTGTGACGTCCTCCCGAACACGGCGCTCATCCTGTTCGAGGGTCTGGACGGTCGCGCACTGCTCCCGGCACTCGACCTTGCCGGGATCGAGGCTTCCGCTGGGTCGGCCTGTTCGAGCGGTTCACCGCAGCCGCCGGCGGTCTTGCGATCGCTCGGACTCGATGACGAACAGCAGCGAGCTTGCATTCGACTCGCCACGTCTGCGAGCACCGAAGTCGATCACGCGCGCGTCGCCGCGGAGCGCATCGCCGCCGTCGTCGATCGTCTGCGAGCCGCGCGGGCGCGCACCGCGACGAGTTGAAAAAAAGCTCGACGCGATCGCGAGCTTGCAGAACAAGGACTTAGTCGCGATCGAGCTCTCTCCATCGCGTCGAGTCGAGGAAGACCCTCTTCCGTCGACAGCAGCGAGTTGCTAGAACGCGAACCTTCGAGATGCTTCGAACGCGGAGTGCCTGGCCGCGACGAGGCGAATCTCTCTGCTCCGTGTCCGGTCTCCCTCGCCCCGCCTGCTCGGCTCCGGGCCGGGGATCCGTACGCATCTGACCCACCCGTCCTTTCGCACCCGTTTCAGCTCAAAGGAGCACGCAACGTGACGCAGCGGCGCGATCCACTCCCCGATCGAAACGACTCCTTGCTCGCGGCAGTGCTCCTCGAGCTCGGCAAGAACGGGGACCGGGTCGGCGCCAACGTAGTGGGGGACAACCCGTGGCTGCGCGACCTCCGTATCGCGAGCGCCTCCCCCGCGAGCTGCGTGTTCGTGGTGCCGACGGCCTTCGTGCGTGACTGGCTGCGCCGCAAGCACCTCGCAGCGCTTGCGGGGGCGGTTCGTCGTCAGCCGGGCTACGAGCACTGCAACGTGACTCTGGAGTCGGAGAACTCGCTGCCCAAGCCGGCACGGGATCGACTCGCACCCTCTCTCGATCGCTACCGCACACGGGGTCGCAGCCGCGCCGAGGAGCGGGCCCAGTCGGCGCCGCTTGCGCAGGCCGCAGAGAATGAGTCCGCGCGGGTGCTTCGCGCGAGCGGGACCGATGGTCCCCTGTCGGCGACACCGATCCTCATCCCGGCGGACTCACCGAGTGCCGGACCCGTGGCTGCAGGGCCGTTCACGAGCGCCGCTGCAGAACCGGGCTTCGGCCGGCGGTCGGACGGACCAGCGACGGCGCCCGGTCGCGTAGGATGGTCCGTGAACCAGCCCTCGTCCGCGGTGACGCCACAGATGAACAGGTCGAACGACGCGCCGCCGCCGACGGATGATTCGGGTTCCCCTGAACCGACCCGAGAACCGAACGCGAGAGAGCAGAAGAACGGTGCCTCGCCGCAAAGCGACGGCAACCCGCGCGGGCTCGATTCGCGTTCCTCGGCGTCGCGAGAGCCGTCGGACTCCGGCGCTGCACGTTCCGACGACTCACGCTCCGACGGCGAGAAGGAGTCACCGAATGGGTCGGCAAGTGAGCCCGCGGTGTCGCGCGCGTCGAGCGACCCGATTCGTCCCGAGCCCGCCGGGTTCACCCCGCGTCGGATCCAGCCGGCGCGCGCGTCGTGCGAACTGAGTCGCAACTACACCTTCGACCAGTTCGTGGTCGGCCCGTGCAACCGGCTGTCGCACGCTGCGGCGCTCGCGGTGAGCGACAATCCTGGACGCGCCTACAACCCGCTGTTCGTGCACGGCAGCGTCGGCCTCGGCAAGACGCACGTGCTTCAGGCGATCTGCCACGAGATTCGACGCAAGGACGACAACGCTCGCGTGCTCTACCTGAGCTGCGAGGAGTTCACGAATCGCTTCATCAACTCGATCCAGGCCGGCCGGCTCGAAGAGTTCCGCGAACTGCACCGAGAAGCCGACGTCCTGGTGATCGACGACGTCCAGTTCCTCGCCGACAAGGGCAAGACTCAGGAAGAATTCTTCCACACGTTCAACGCGCTCTACCACGCCCAGCGGCAGATCGTGTTGTCGTCGGACCGTCCGCCGTCGGAGATCCCGACGATCGAGGACCGGCTGGTGTCGCGCTTCAAGTGGGGCCTGGTTGTCGAGATGGCGATGCCGTGTCTCGAGACCCGCACCGCGATCGTACGCCGCAAGGCCAGAGCGCGGCAGGTCGAACTCGCCGACGACGTCGCCTTTCACATCGCCAAGCGGATCGACACCAACATCCGTGAGCTCGAAGGCGCGATCACGAAAGTGCTCGGTGTCGCCGAGATCACCGAGCGTGAGATCACCGTGGATCTGGTGGACGAGGCGCTGCGCGGCGTGATTTCACGCCGCCAGCGGCCGGTCAGCTTGACCGACGTGGTGGAACTGGTGACCAACGAGTTCTCGCTCTCGGCGCGAGAATTGACCGGCAAGGGTCGTGCGCAAACGGTCAGTCTGCCGCGCCAAGTCTGCATGTTCATCGCGCGGCAACTCACCGACCTCTCGTACGACGAGATCGGTCGGTCCTTCAGCGGCCGCGACCATACGACTGTGCTCTACGCGGTTCGGAAGGTCGAGAAGCGCATCAAGGACGATCGCGTCTTCCGCGAGATGGTCACCAGCTTGATCACCCGCCTGCGCGGCTGAGCCCACCCGCAGGCCCGGTCGGCATCAGAAGCTGATGCCGCCGCCGATGAACCAGCCTTGCAGCGTCAGATTCGCCGTGAGGTCTTGGCCTTCGCTCTCGCCGAACGCGTCGATGTCGATGTAGCGGTAGCCAGCCAGCAGCTCGATGTGACTGGCCGGCGAGAACGCGACGAACGCCTCGATGTCGAGGAAACGGCCGCCGACTTCGTCGGTCTCATAGTCGAGGAAGCCGGCATCGATGACCCCGCTGACGGGACCCAAGTCGACTTCTGCCTGCGCGAACAGCATCGGGACAGGGAGCATGTCGTCGACGTCTTCGAAGCTGGAAGTCACCGATTCGGTGATTCGGCCGTCGAGCAGGAAGACATCGACGCCGATGCCCGGGGAGAGTCGAAACACCCCGGTGTCGATCAGGTCGAAGGTGACCGCGGCCTTCAGGTTGGTGAGGTCGAGGTTCGTCGCGACGTCCGCGCCGGCAGTCAGGTCGCCGAAGCTCGCAGTCAACCGACCGTTGCCGGACTGCGAATAGCGAAACCCGCTGGCGCTCACTCGGATCGGTCCTGCATCCAGTTCGGCTCGACCATGAAAGCTGGTCGAAGGATCCACGAGTCCCAAGGAGTTCTCGACGTCGACGGATGCGGTCACGCCGCCGCCGCCCGGCATGGACGAGGGCGCCAGCGACAGGTTGCCGCTGAGGTCCGGTTGCATGTAGCCGGCATGAACGCGCGCGCTCGGTGCGGAGCATGACGGAAGCGAGAGCGCCGAAAGGGCGAGAGTGAGGACCGCGACTTTGGCTCGCATGGCTCAACTGTCTTCGGCAGCGACGGCGTCCGCCCTTGAGGCACCATCGTCGTGGTATTGTCGACAACATGGTGAAATCCCCGACAGTGATCGAGTCGGTCGCCTTCTTCGCTCCGTTGGGGCGCATCGTGGTCGGCGTGAGCGATCTCGGCATCAGCAAGGTGGCGATGCGCTGCGACGATTCGGCCCAAGCCCGGACGCAGCACCCGTGGCTACGCCAGGCGATCGACGAATTGAGGGCGTTCTTCGCCGGCCATCGCGGTCCCTTCACGGTTCCCCTCGATCTGTCGTCGGGCAGCGATTTCGAACGGCGTGTGTGGAACACACTGCGGACGAAGACGATGCCCGGCGAACTGCTCACCTACGGTCGCTTGGCAGTCCTCGCTGGTTCACCCGGCGGGGCGCGAGCCATCGGCCGCGCAATGGGATGCAACCCCGTACCGATCTTCGTGCCCTGCCACCGAGTGATCGCCGCGGGTGGCCGCCCGGGCGGTTTCGGTGGTGGTCTCGACCTCAAGTCCGCTCTGCTCGGGTTCGAGGGGACCGAACTTCCAGGCATCGAGCCTTCACTTCGAGCCGTCGGACTGCCGATGCAGTCCGCGGCACGATGACCCTAGGACTGCAAACCAGATCGGTCGGTGAGATCGCCCCCCCTCAGGGCACCTTTCGGGTGCTCGCTTGTGCGGGTGACCCCGGTGTCGAGCGAGAGCTGACGAATGCGGTGGGCCCGCGCGGGGGAACGGTGACCGTCGTCACCTCCGCGGACTCGCTCCAGTCTGCAGTTGCACGCGAAACCTTCGACGTCGCCTTCGTCGACCTTCCTGCGCGCCGCGATGGTGCGAGCGAGTGGCGAGAAGCCGTCGCCTCGCGCGGAATCGAAGGCACCTCGTTGGTCGTCGCGGTCACTGCAGAGCGGGAGAACGATGCTCTGGCACTGCTCGGGAAGACGGTCGTCGCTTACGTGACGAAACCGTGCACCGTGGCTCAGGCGGCGGCAGCGCTCGACCTCGCGGCGGAGAATCGTCGCCTCCGTCGCCGCATCCTGGCGCTCGAGGCACAGATGCAGGACGAGGAGACCGAGGACGAGTTCATCGGCAACAGCCCGGTGATCCGTCGTCTCTCCAGCGCCATCAGTCGGGCGGGTGCCAACGACGCGACCGTGCTCATCGAGGGCAAGCCCGGGGTGGGCAAGACCCTGGTCGCCCGTCTGATCCACAAGAACGGCCGCCGTGCAAAGGAGCCGCTCGAGATCGTCAACTGTGAGTTGGTCGACGAAGCGATGCTCGAGGCCGCACTCGAACGTTCGAAGGAAGGGTCGCTCCTCCTCGAGGACGTCGATCGACTGGCGCAGCGTTGCCAGTCACGCCTCGTCCGCCATCTCAAGGAGGCGAGCACGAACCAGCGTGCGGTGCGCATCATCGCGACGACCAGCGCGCGCCTCAACGAGCTCACCGCCAAGGGCACCTTCCGCGAAGACCTCTACTACCGGCTGAACATGTTCCCGGTGACGGTCCCGACGCTCGCCGAGCGCCGCGAAGACCTACCCTTGCTCGCGCAGCACTTCCTGCGTTTGTCCAGCGTGCGGTCCGGACTCTCCGATCGCGGCTTCACCGCGGCGGCGATGATCATGCTGGAGGCCCATCCGTGGCCCGGCAACGTGTCGCAGCTCAAGAATGCGATCGTCCGCGCCCATGCGCTGGCGGATGGCCAACAGATCGACCGGGTGCACCTGTTCGGGTCGAGCACGGGAGTTCAGGCGCCACCGGGCGTGCAGGGTCTCACCGACCGCATCTCGGTTCGCGAGATCGATGACGACGAGCCGTCGGAAGACGAGATCGTTCCCTTCGAGGATGAGGAGAAGCGTCTGCTCACTCGTGCGCTGCGTGCGACGAAGGGCAACGTCCGTCGTGCAGCCCACCTTCTGGGCATCGGTCGCGCCACGCTGTATCGGAAGATCCAGATCTACCAGCTTCGCATGAACTGAGCAGGGAGCTGCGGCGGACCTGGGGTAGCCTGTTCGCCGTCGTGGCCGAAGCGCTCTCGCCCATTCCGATTCTGTGGCAGGACGAGCACCTGCTCGTCGTCGACAAGCCGGCAGGGCTCCTGGTGGTTGGCGCGGAAGGTCGACACGGTCCAACGCTGATCGATCGGCTGACCCGCCAGCTCGGACAACGAGTGTTCCCGGTGCACCGACTCGACGAGGACACCACCGGGGTGATCGTCGTCGCGAGAACTTCGGCGGCTCGCGAACAGCTCGAGCTCATCTTCCGAGCCCATGAGGCGACGCGCGTCTACCTGGCGCTGGCCTGTCGGATGCCTTCGCCGGCTGCGGGTCGCATCGAATCGAACCTCGCCGTCGACACCGACGGGATCGTGCGGCCGGTGGCGGAAGGCGGGGAGCGCGCGATCACGATCTATCGCGCGGTCGAGCGACGGTCGTCCGGCGTGCTCCTCGAGTGTCGACTCGAGACGGGTCGACGCAACCAGATCCGAGCACACCTTGCGGCGATCGGCGCCGCCATCGTCGGCGATCGCAAGTACGGTTGGCGTGCACGACCGAACGAAGCAAAGCCGAGACGCCCCCTGCTTCACGCGTGGCGGATCGAGCTGACGCATCCGCTCACCGGCGAACGGCTCGAGGTCACTGCCGAGCCCGCCGAGCCCGAGTTGGCGCCGCCGGGGCGCGGCTGATCAGCTCAGATCGATCGCCCGTCCGACGCGTCGGCTCAGCACCTCACCCAAGACCTTGGTCAACTCGCCGCGGCCCTTCGTGTCCGTCCAAACGCCGGCCACCGACTCCACGAAGTGCCACGCCGTAGCACCCTCGGCCAACCAGATCTGGTGTGCGGCGGATTGCCGGTTGAGGATGCACTTCTTGCCGTCGGCGAAGCGGATGGACAGCACGCCCATCGCGAGATCCGCATCGAGCTGGTCCGGATCCTCGTCCTGCAACCGTTCGAAGATGCGCCCCATCACAGCGTCGGCGCGCTTCTGGAACTCGAGGTCATTGTTCATGCGGTCGGATCGGCGCTGCGGTCAACGGTCCATCTTGCGCCGTGCGCCGTGCGCTCCCAAGACCGGAGGAAATTCTTCGGGGCGGACGGAACCCCGGGGCATGGGCGTTCCGCTAAGCTGGCGGCTCGTCGCTCACTCTCGGTCCCTGCTCAGGGTCCCGGCCCTCGCTCGTGGTTGCTCCAACTGGGCGTTTCACGATCGGTAGTCGCCGGCCCTGGCTCGAGGGGGAGTTGCTCGAGAAAAAGCGAGGCCGGAGGTCAGCGCGAACTGACCTCCGGCCCCGGACTGGGTCCCGAGCTGCCCTCATGCGTGTCTGCGCGCGGCGTCCCTGCTTGCTTTGCGCAGACGATCGGGACCGTGCCCCTGGTCTCCGATGAATCGACCGACGGAGTCGATCGAGCTCGTTCGGAGGCTGGCGGGCGTGCGTCTCATGGATGTCACGGAGTAGACGAACGAGAGTTAGGATCTTTCTAAGGATGGCAAAAAAGGCTCATGGTGGGGGGAAGCCTTCCGTCCACGCCTGAGATCACTTGCGAAGTTCGACCACGGCGCGCCGATAGGCCGCGAGGTGGGTTGCTGCGCAGGATGACCATGTGAATTGCGCTGCTCTACGTGGGCCGGCGGTGCGCAGCGAGTCGGCGAGTGCTCCGTTACTCAAGACGCGCGCGATCGCGGCGCTGATCGCCGTCTCATCGAGTGAGTCGAGCCGCAGCGCAGCCTCACCGCAGACCTCCGGCAACGAACTCACCGCGCTGATGATGGTGGGAACCCCCGCCGCGAGAGCGTCCGCGACCGTGAAGCCGAAGCCTTCGTACGCCGACGGCGAGACGAACACCGTGGCGTGGGAGTAAACCGCGGCCAGGGCTTGGTCGGGCAACTTGCCCAACCAGATCGCCGTGTCGTCGAAGGCGATCTCGCGCAGCGTCGGTTCGGCGAGCCATCCCTGCCTGCCGACCAGGACGCAGCGCAGGTCGGCATCGCGCGCGCGGAGTGAGCGCACGGCACGAATCAACCGATCGACGTTCTTGCGCGCCTGCAGTGTGCCGACGTGCAACACGTAGCGGGTGGGCAGATGCAACTCGCTGTGAAGTCGCGTTCTCTGTTCGGCGCTGAGTTGCCGAGGGGTGTCGATCCCATGCGGCACGACGGTGGTCTTGCTTCGCGTGAACGGGTGGATCTTCGCCAAGTCGACTGCGGTCGCTTGCGACGGCACGAGGATTCCCTGGGCGCGTCGAACTGCGTCCGCAGTGGACCATCGAAGGAATCGCCGCGACCAGAACCCAAAGGTCTCAGGAACCGTGTGGTAGGCCAGGTCATGGACCGTCACGACCCCAGGTACGCGGAGGCGCCGCGGCAACGCGTTCTTGGTGTCGTGGTAGAGGTCTGGAGCGATTCGTCGGATGGCGGCCGGCAGCGCGAAGTGCTGCCAGCGCAGGCGATCGATCCCGCCGCGCATCGGGACTTCGATCACGTCGCAGACATCGAGGTCGAGTGCGCGGCGAGAGTCGCAGAGCACGGTCACGCGTGGGGCGTCCGGCAGGCGGACCAGCGCATCGATCAGGCGCCGTGCGTAGGTCGCCGGCCCGCCGACGACTCCGGCAAGAACTCCGATCGCCACGTGCAGCGGTCGTGACTCCGCGTGGGCTTCAGCGGCCGGCGCGCTTGGCACTCGCCATCCACTCCGGGAGAAGGTCGTCCACGCTGCGATCGGTCGCGATCGCTTCGAAACTCAGGTGCACGCGATGGCGGAGGGCCGCGAGAGCGCAGGCTTCGATGTCGCCGATTTCCACGACCGGTCGTGCATCCAACAGCGCCCGCACCTTGGCGCCGACGACGATGGCCTGCGCTGCCCGCGGGCTCGCCCCGAAGCGAACCGCCTCGCGAGTGGACGCGGAAGCCGACCTCGCCTTGGGGTTCGTCGCGGCGACCAACTCGGCGACGAAGCGCAACAGATGTTCGCCACAGACCACCCGGCGCGCGAGCGACTGCACTTCGACGACTTCCGCAGGGGTGAGCACGGTGGCGAATTCCGCCTCGGGTGCGCCGGTGGTGGCGGTCAGGATCCGGACCAGGTCGGCGCTGTCGGGGGTCGGCACCGTCAGTTTGAAGAGGAAGCGATCGAGCTGTGCTTCGGGAAGCGGGAATGTGCCTTCCAGCTCGATCGGATTCTGCGTCGCTACCACCGTGAACGGCTGGGGCAGTCGATGGGTCCGGTCGGCGACCGTCACGCTGCCCTCCTGCATTGCCTCGAGCAGCGCCGACTGGGTCTTCGGTGTGGCGCGATTGATCTCGTCGGCCAGGACGAACTGGGCGAACAGCGGCCCGGGTTCGAAGCGGAACGCGAGGGTTCCGTCGCGCTGCTCGACGACACGCGTTCCCGTGATGTCCGACGGCATCAGGTCGGGAGTGAACTGGATGCGGGAGAACTGCAGCCCGAGGCCCGTGGCGATCGTGTGTGCCAGCTTGGTCTTGCCGAGACCGGGCAACCCTTCGAGCAAGACGTGGCCGCGGGCGAGAACACCGACGACGAGGTCCTCGATCAGGCGGTCCTGGCCGACGATCACCCTGGCGATGGCGGCGCGGAGGGTGCCGACCTTCTCGGCGAGCGCGGTGGCGCGCTGGGCGAGCGCTTTGGCGTCGATCGCTGAGTCGGCGTGCGGCATCGGCGGGATGATATCGAGGTGAGGCCGCGATCCACTCGTTGCTTGGAGCGCCTCGGCGGCCTTCGATGCAGTCATGGCACGCGTGGTTCTGCCCTTGAGCATCGTCGGCTTTCTGAGTGCGGCCTGTGGCGGGGCCACCCCCGATCCGAAGGCGATGGCGAGCAATCTGCCGGCGGCCCGTACCGTCGACCCACAGCGACGAGCGGCTCTCGATGCGGAGGTCGCGGCGGCGATCGCGGATCTGAGTGCCGGCAAGCCGGAAGAGGTGAGAGCGAAGGTGCAGCTCGTCCTCGAGTACGACCCCCGACACGCGCGGGCGCGCGCGGTGCTCGGTCACACTTACTTGCTCGAAGCGACGGCGATGACGCCGCCGGCGCTAGAACCCTTGCGCCTCGCCGAGGGGGAAATGCTCCGCGCGACGCGCATCGATCCGACGGACCCGGTGGTCGCGCGATTTCACGTCGGTCTGCTGGTGGTCGAAGGTCATCTGAGCGCCGCAAAGGAGCGGGTCACGACTGCGTTGGCGGCGCGGCCGTCCGATCCGGACTTGCTCGAACTTTCCGGCCGTATCCACTTCGACCTCGGTGAAGAACGCACTGCGATCGCTGCCCTTCGAGGGAGAGTCGAGCAACAGGGCGACGATGCCGGGAGTTGGTGGCGGCTCGCACAGAGCCTCGCGCGATCTGCGGATTCCGCCGACGATGCGGACACTCGACGGGCCGACCTGAGTGCCGCGGCGGATGCATTTGCGCGTTATCGAGAGTTGGTTCCCGAGGACGCCGACGCCGTACTCGGCGAAGCGTGGGCTCGAACGCGCCTTCTGCCGGATGCTCCCTCACTCACCGACATCGAGCCGATTCTCTCGGCATATGACTCCGTCGCGCGGCAGCGTCCCACCGATGCCGATCCGCACTTCGGCCGTGGCCGTCTCTTGCTTCTTGTCGGTGCGATCGAAGAAGGGCGCGCCTCCTTGCGGACCGCACTCGCGCTCGATCCTCGCCACGTCGGTGCTTTGCTGGAGTTGGCGGCGAGTCTCGCCACGGATCCCGCGGAGCACGGTTCGGTCCGCGGTCTCTACGAACGCGCACGCACGCTCGACTTGGAGCCGAACGAACGACGGAGCGTGGAGACCTGGCTGCGAGAGAACCTGTGAGGTCCTGATCGTTCTTGCCCTGATAGCGTCGACCCTTGGCGCTTGGGTTCCTTCGGCTCGTGCTTGTGAATGGAAAGCGAGTCGGACGCCTGCCGACTCGCCATTCACCCCTCCGCCTGACAACGGAGCGAACTCGGCACGAGAGCAGGGACGGATCACGGAGTTGTTGGCGCAACTCGGGCTTCACGAATGGACGGAATTTGCTGAGGATCGTCCCGAGTTGGTAGTCAGCCCTCGTCTCTGGCGCGCGCGCGAGAACTGGTGATCAGGGCCCCGGCGGCGCGTCGTTCGCGATCCAGTCGGCGAAGATCTCGGCTTCGGTCCAGGCTTCGAAGGCGGTCGGTGGAACCTCGCGATGGTAACGGGAGAACGCTGAGGTCAACCCCTCGGGGTCGCGCGCGAACCACTCGCTCGCGATCGCAGAGCCGTGCACGAGACGTTCGAAGCGAAGCTTCATGACCAACAACACCGCGATACGGAAGCCATCCGCATCGATGGCGGCGACCGCTTCGCGAAGACTCGGGGCAAGCGACTGGGCGGATCGCTGCAGACACACCAGGTCCCCGTCGACCAGGTGTTGTGCGAGAAGCCGTTCGAGGGCGCAGAGATCAGCGTGAAGACTCATCGAGAATCCCGCGCAGTCGAACGAGTTCGGCCTCGAAGGCGTCGATGTTGGCGGCATCCAACGAGCCCTCCATCCGTTCCAGGGTGACTCCGCGCAGATTGGGGCACCGGCAAAGAACTGTTTCGAGCATCGACCAGACCGGCTCGGGCACGTCGGCATCGTGGCTGTCGAGTCGGATCTGCCGTTCATTCGGCAGCCAGCCGCGCGGGCTGTCGACGCCGCCGGAGACATGGATTTCGACCACGCGGTTCAGGTCGATCGCGGCCAGCCACTCGTCGCCGGCCAACCCGAGGTTCTGCTCCATCGTGAACAGGTTGTGCAGGTCGAGCAGCAGCCAGGAGTGCTCTGCGGCCAATGCGCGGCGGATCCAAGCCGGCTCGTCGCGTCCATCACCGAGCAGGAAATAGTGGACGGTGTTCTCGAAGCCCACGTCTTGCACGACCGTGGCCAGGCGCGCCAATCGCTGCGCGATGCGATCGGCAGTCTCGTCGACCAACGGCACCGGCATCGGCAGAGTGATGGCGTGACCTGCCAACACGCTCGCACCGAGATGGTCGGTGTACCACTGGAAGTCGAACTCGGCGTGATCGGCGCGGAGTCGCTCGAGCCAGATCTCGAAGCGAGGATCGTCGCGAGGATCCATGCTGCAGAGACTCAGACCGGTGCCGTGACCGACAACCCGCATCGGCTGCTCGTCCAACCATGCTCGGAGTCGGGCGTGATAGCCGTTGGGGACGAATCGCCCGTCGTCACTTCGCCGCCAAAGTGTCTCGGGCGCGACCTCGACGTAGTCGGCGTAGTCGCGCGCCAGCGGTTCCACCAGATCGAGGTAGACCCGGTCGGGTTGCAGAGTCACGCCGAGGTCGATCACCGCTCGTTCGCGTCGAGGTGCAGGTAGAGCATGCGCTCACTCAGCGGGTCTACGCGACCCATGCCGCAGGCGATCATGCCGGCGTCCGCGTTCTTCTCGCCTTCGAACGCCAGGCCGCAGCCCGAGGAAATGGCCCACTTGCAGCCGGGCACGCGATCCTCACGAAAGTGCTTGCGACCGGCGCCGATCAGCGCCTCCACCAACCTTGCCCGGCGCTGCCGATCGGTCTCCCGATCGAGCTGAGTCACGAGCGTCGGCGCATGCGCGAACGCGAACGCCAGGTCTGCCGGCTCGAGCTTCTTGCGCGACACCAGCGACTCGATCTTCTCGACCAGATCCTTGCTCGGTTCCGCGAGGTCCAAACTCGCGACTTGTAGATCGATCGTGCCCTGGAGAGCCCTCTCGATCTTCTCGATCTTCGCTCGTACCCGGGACTCGGCTCGCTTCTGGAATGCCTCCCAGGGCTCATCCGGCGCCATTTCGATCGGCGGCGGCAACTCGTCGAGGTTCGGAGTGACCGCGCGACCGTGTGCGATCCACTTGCCGTCCGTCGCCGCCTGCGTCACACAGACGCACCACGCGTCGGCCGCCGTCGTGATTCCAAGTTCCTTCTCGATTTCCTGTGGGGTTGCACAGGCAGGCTCGCAGACGGCCAGCTTCATCAAGGTCCGTGGCGAGGCGTGCGTGAAGGTGGCGCCGAGGTCGGTGCCGCGCTCCCAAGCCAGGTTCGATTGGGGAATGACGACGATGAGGAGCAGCTTCCCGCGCTCGCGGGCACGCCTCACGGCACCGCGCAACGCTTCACGGCGGTCCTGGCCCGGGCGCCACTGATCGAATCCGCGTTGCAGCCACGTCGGAACCGCGGCTGCTGCGGCGAGGAACGAAGATCGGCGAAACAGCTCGCGACGGTCGAAGGCTTGGCTCATGGCGCTCAGGTCTTGGGAAGCGCGGCCCGAACCTTGCGGCCCGATACCGGTTCCCAAGCCATCGGAATCGGCGTCTTGCCCGAGCGACCGCGATGCGGAATCGGCCGTGGCACCGCGACCCGGCGATCCGACGCCGGACGATCAGATGCCGAGGATGGAGTAGCCGGAGTCGACGTACAAGGTCTGCCCGGTCACCCCGCTCGCCAGGTCGGACAGGAGGAAGAGAGCCGCTTTCCCGACGTCTTCTTGGGTCACGTTGCGACGGAGCGGCGCCTTCTGCTCCACGCTGTCGAGGATTCCGCTGAAGCCCGACACGCCCATCGCGGAGACCGTCTTGATCGGACCGGCCGAGATCGCGTTCACGCGAATGTCGGCGGGGCCCAGGTCGGCGGCGAGGTAGCGCGTGTTGGCTTCGAGTGCAGCCTTCGCGACACCCATCACGTTGTAGCCGTCGACCACCTTCTCCGCCCCGTAGTAGGTCAAGCACACGATCGACCCGTGGCGGCCTTCCATGAGCGGTGCTGCCAACCGACTCATCGGAATGAGGGAGTACGCCGACACCTGCTGTGACAGCGCGTAGCCCTCCCAACTCGTGTCGCGGAAGGCGCCGCCCAACTCTTCGCGCTTGGCGGTCGCGATCGAGTGGACCAGGCCGTCGATGGCGCCGAAGCGCTCGCGAAGCTTCTCGAAGAATCGCTCGAGGTCGCCTTGGACCGTGACGTCACACGGGGCGAGGAAGGGAGCCTCCCTCAGCTCCTCGGCGAGCTTCTGCACCGGTTCCGCCATGCGCTCGTTCTGGTAGTTGAGCGCGATCTTCGCGCCCGCATCCGCGCAGGCCTTGGTGATGCCCCAGGCGATCGAGCGCTTGTTCGCGACGCCGATGACCACCACGACCTTGCCGTCCATCAGACCCATGCTGGATTTCCTTGCTCGAGGCTCACTGCGATCGACCGGCGCGATTGCCGGTCCGAATTCGACGCGGTGGCACGCCGCCGCCGCCGAGAGGGCGGAGCATAGCCCCGCGCCGTGGCGGAATCAGTCGGCGGAATGCTCACCGCTCGAGCGCAGGACGCGCGACAACAGCTTGCGGCTGACGGTGCTCCAGGGCGCCGCGTCGTCGGTCGGCGAGACCCACTGTAGTGGTGGATTCGCGCTCCCGGACAACCGTCCTTCGTGCAGGATCGCCTCGATGCGGTGATGGGTGATCGTGTGTCGGACGCGGGCGAGCGGATCGCCCACTTCGATGTGCACGTCGAATCGTTCGCGCAGTCGAGGACCGAGATCGTCGAGCGCGACGTCCGCGAGGACTCCCGGCCCGGGGAGTTCGAGCTGGCCACCGTTGATCGCGCCGGCCTCGATCCGAGCCGCGAGTGTTCGGCCATCCCTGCGCGTGCAGAGAACCATGCGCGCGGTGATCGCGACGGCTTCACGTCGTGGGGGCAACCGCGGCAGTTCCGCGACTCGGTTCTCGCGGCGGGCGACGCAGTCCGCGGCCACCGGGCAGCGCTCGCAGGCGGGATTGGCCGGCTTGCAGACCAGCGCACCCAGCTCCATCAGGGCCTGGTTGAACGCGGACGGCTCAGCGTCAGCGAGGCGATCTTGGACCACCTGGCGAATGCGTGTGCGTGTCGCGCTGCGTTTCACGTCGCCGGTGATCCCGGCGTGCCGCGCGATCACCCGCTCGACGTTGCCGTCGATCGCAGCGCAACGTGCACCGAAGGCAATCGACGCGATGGCGCCCGCGGTGTAGTCGCCGATTCCCGGCAGCGCCAACAGGGCTGCGTGCTCCCTCGGCACCTTGCCCGCATGTCGCTCGCAGACCGCCCGCGCCCCGTCCCGTAAGAGTCGCGCGCGGCGGTAGTAACCCAGGCCTCGCCAGGCCGAGAGCAGTTCGTCGTCGCTGGCCGCGGCGAAGTCCCGCGGCGTGGGGAATCGCGCGAGGAATCGCTCGAACGCGTCGACCACCGCCTCGACGCGGGTCTGCTGCAGCATGACCTCGCTCACCCAGGTCGACCACGGTTCCGCCCGCTTCCGCCAGGGCAGGGGGCGAGCGGCGTGGGAATACCACTCCAGCAAGCGCCGATCGAAACGGGGGTCGCCGGCAGCCGGCCGGGTCACTCGCCGTTGGCCGCGATGCTGCGACCCGTGCGCGTGTCGGAGAACTCCAGTCCCAGCCGCGCCCTCAGGTCGGCGGCCGCGTCGTCCAGCGCGCGCGTCAGTTCTTCGCGGTTGGTGCCCTCGACCGTCAGCGTGATCCGGATGCCGGTGCCCCGTTCGCCGCTCAGGGAGCGCGACCGTGACTGAACCTGCGGGTGACGGCGACCGAGATCGCCGAGCAGTCGAGGCAACAGCGACTCGTCGCCGCCGGGGAAGTCGATGTGGATCTGGTCGCGGAAGTCGCGGGTCGACTCCGCGGCGATCGCCGGCTTCACGTGCTCGGTGAAGAGCTGCCGGAGTTCCTCGGGCTGGCCCGGCAGCAGAAAGACCTTCACGCCGTCCTTCTGGAACGCGAGTGCCGGAGCCGTCCCGCTCATGTTCTCGAAGGCAGTTGCCCCCTTGGGCACGTAGGTCAACGCGATTCGATCCTCGCCGACCTCGGCGTTGTCGACGATGCCCTTGGCCAGCCAGCGCCGGTAGGAGTTGGTCACGAACTCGCGCGCGCGGTCGTCGGCGACCAGCGGGAGATCGACGGCCTTGGCCGCGGCGGCGCGGGTGAGGTCCTGGGGGCCGGGGCCCATGCCGCCGGTCATCAGGATGTAGTTGGGCCGCAGCGAGGCGGCGTGCCGGATCGCGGCCACGATCTCCGACTCGACGTCGTCGAGCACCTGGATCGTCCGCACCCTGACGCCGATCTGCGACAAGTGGGTCGCCATGAAGTGCGCGTTGCGGTCGAGCACGTGACCCTCGAGGAGTTCACGGCCGACACAGAAGAGAATGGCGGTCTTCTCGGTCATGCGGAGATCTCCGTGTCGATGGCGCGCGTCATGGTTGGGAAGGGGTCTGCGCGGCGGGTAGCGCCGGAGTTACCTCCGGCCGCAGCGCGACCGCAGGCAGCATAACCGAAGGTCGCGTCCGGTTGATAGTGCGATGACGTCTGCCGAGAATCGCTCGGCTCCCGGCCGAACCAGGCCGCCCCGCACGCGATGACCGACGCAACCATGCCGCCGACCGGTGGCGAGATCTCCGACCTCCTCCTCGAGAAGGAGATGCGCGAGAGCTACCTCAACTACTCGTTGAGTGTGATCCGCAGCCGCGCGCTGCCCGACATTCGCGACGGGCTCAAGCCCAGTCAGCGGCGGATCCTCTTCGCGATGCACGAACTGAACTTGGGCCCGCGGGCCAAGTACAGGAAGTGCGCGAAGATCTGCGGCGACACCTCGGGCAACTACCACCCGCACGGCGAGTCGGTGATCTACCCGACCTTGGTCGGCATGGCGCAGCCCTTCAGCACGCGCTATCCGCTCGTCGAAGGTCAAGGGAACTTCGGCGCGATCGACGGCAGTCCGCCGGCCGCGATGCGTTACACCGAGGCGCGCATGGGTCGACCGACGGTCGACCTGCTGGCCGACATCGAAGAGGAGACGGTCGAGTTCCAACTCAACTACGACGGCACTCGCAAGGAGCCGTCGGTGTTGCCGTCGCGCTTTCCCGCGCTGGTCTGCAACGGCTCGACCGGCATCGCGGTCGGCATGGCGACGAGCTTGCCGCCGCACAACCTTCGCGAGGTCGGCGCGGCGCTGAAGATGCTCATCGAGAACCCCGAGGTGAGCTTCGAGGAGTTGATGAACGTCGTGCAGGGACCCGACTTCCCGACCGGCGGCATCATCATGGGGCGTTCGGCGCTACTGAATGCCTATCGCACCGGCCGCGGCGCAGTGTCCGTGCGCGGCAGGTACCACGTCGAGGATCGGCGCGGTCGCAAGCAGATCGTGTTCACCGAAGTGCCGTATCAGGTGCGCGTCGGCACGATCCTCGAGCGCATTGCGACTCTCGCCAAGGGCGGTCAGATCGAGACGATCGCCGACGTCAACGACGAGTCCAACGAGCGCGTCGGGCTGCGACTCGTCATCGAACTGAAGCGCGGCGTCGAAGACGAGACGATCACCGTCAACCAGCTCTTCAAGCAGAGCCCGCTGCAGTCGACGTTCAGCGTCAACAACCTCGTGATCGATGCCGGGCGCCCGCGAACGATGCCGTTCAAGGGCTTGCTCGAGTCCTATCGCGATCACCGCATCCACGTCATCACGGCGCGAACGCGATATCGACTGCGCAAGGCCGAGGAGCACCTTCACATTCTCGAAGGTCTGCGTATCGCCACGCAGAACATCGACGAGGTCGTCGAGATCATCAAGACTTCGCGCTCGGTCGACGAGGCGCGCGAGCGATTGATGAGTCGATTTGCGCTCTCGCCGATCCAGGCGAAGGCGATCCTCGACATGCGACTCGCACGCCTGACGGGCCTCGAGATCGAGAAGCTCGAGGCGGAATGGAACGACGTGCAGCAGAGGATTCTCGGCCTCCGCGAGATCCTCGACGACCGCCGAGTCTTGATGCGTCTGATCGTCGAGGAGATCGACGAGATGGTGAAGGTCTACGGTGATGATCGCCGGACCGAGATCTCTACCGAGGAGGTTGGCGAGTTCTTCGCCGAGGACCTGATCCCGGAGGAGCTGATGGTCGTGACGGTCACGCACGAGGGATACCTCAAGCGAACGCCGGCCGACCAGTACCGGAGCCAGGCGCGCGGCGGCAAGGGCATCGCGGTCGCGGATACCAAAGACGGCGACTTCCTCCAGCGCATCTTCGTCGCCAGCACGCACGACTACTTCTTGTTCTTCAGCGATCTCGGTCGCTGCTACTGGCGAAAGGTCTACGAGCTGCCGCTGCTCGCTCGCACCGCGCGAGGCCGCGCACTCGCCAACGTCATCCAGACCCAGCAAGAGAACGAGCGCATCACCGAGATCCTGCGCGTGCCGAGCTTCGAGGAGCCGGGGTGTGTCGTGACCGTCACCGCTCAGGGGCAGATCAAGAAGACTCCGCTCGAGGCCTACAGTCGCCCGAAGAAGGGCGGCATCATCGCGGTCGGTCTCGACGAGGGCGATCGGCTCATCGGCGTCGGCATCGCACGGCCGGGTCAGTCCATCGTGATCGGAACCGGTGAGGGTATGGCGATCCGCTTCCCCGAGGACGACGTGCGTCCGATGGGCCGCAGCGCGCATGGTGTTCGCGGCATCAAGCTGCGCGAGACCGACATCGTGGTCGGCATGGTCATCTGCGACGCCACGCATTCGCTGCTCACCGTGTGTGAGAACGGCTACGGCAAGCGCACCGAGCTCGAGGAGTATCGCGTGCAGGGCCGTGGCGGTCAGGGCTTGATCAACATCAAGACCAGCGATCGCAACGGCAGGGTCGTGAATCTGCTCGCCGTCACGGACGACGACGAGATCATGATCGTCACCAAGGGTGGTCAGATCGTCCGAACCTCGGCGGCTGGGATCAGCTCGATCGGTCGCGCGACACAAGGCGTGCGCTGCATCAACTTGGACAAGGACGACGTGGTGGTCTCCGTGGCCCGCGTGCCGAAGGAAGACGAGGAAGCCAAGTGAACGCGTTGCGCCGGCGCATGACGTGGCTGGCCGGCGCGGCGTTCCTGTGCTCGCCGTCCTTCGCCCTCGCCGGCTGCCAGGATGCCGCACCCGCGTCTGCGCCGTCGTCCTGCACCTTCGATCCCACCGGGGAACTCGCGTTCGCGGCAGACGGTGCGGACTACGCACTGCGCTTTCCCGAGCTGCGTTGGCCGACCGTGGGCTCTTGGCTGCTGCCGGACAAGCCGGTTCTGGGTGCGGACAAGCCGGTCCTGTGTCGGCGAGACGGAGATGCGCTGGTCCCCATCGGCGGCGTCGCGCTCGAGGTCACGAGTTTCAGGCCTGAGCGCGTCGCGTTGCGTGCGAGTTGGAGCGAGGCGGGCCAATCGCGGTCGATCCAACTCGACCTTCCCGCGGTCACCGAGCGTCGGACCCCGCCCAAGGTGCTCGGCGCCATTCCTGGCATGGAGCGCGAAGCGCCGTCGGCCGGCGACCCCGAGGACTTCGTGTTGCTGGTTCTCGGATCCCCCGGTTCGCGATGGCGCGGGCAGGACCTGGTCGCCCGGTCCGTCGCGAAGCTCGCCGCGACCGATCCGCCCGACCAGGTCGTGTTCCTCGGTGACCTGTTGGTTCCGGACGGTCCCAAGTCTCCGAACGCAACCGGATGGGTCGAGGATCTGAGCGAGCGCTACGCACGATTGCTCGGGACCACGCCCATTCCACTGGTTCCCGGTCCCGCGGAGCACCGCGGCGACATGGAAGTGCTGTACGGACTCGATCCGAAGTCTTCGCCGATATCGGTGGCGCGCTGGTTTCGGCGAGTGGAGGCCACGGCCGCGGGCACGCCGGTGGAATTGCTGTTGGCGGATTCCATAACGGCAGCCGGTTCCGCGAGTCGCTCCGAGGTGCGCCGCGCTCGCAGTCTCATCGCTGCGGCCCTCGCCGAGCCGGCGTCCGGATGGCGTGTCGTCGCGAGCTTCGATCCGGTGTTCAGCTTCGGGGACGCCGCGGCCGCGGAGCGCGCGCAGGCGTTCCAGCTCACGCATCGACCCATGCTCGGTCGCGCTCGGCCCGATCTCTGGATCTCCGCTGCGTCGCGCTCGCTCGAGTTGGTGCGCGGCGAGCACGGGATCTTGCATGTCGGAGCCGGCGGTGGTGCCGGTGATGAACTCGCGCGTGACATCACGTGGTCCGAGCGAACCTTGTTTGCGGCGGCTCGCGGCGGCTCGGTCTGGATTCGCCTCGGCAAGAAGAATGGCGAGATCGTCTTTCGCAGCGAGACTGGTGACGCTCTGCACGTCCATCGCTTCGAGAGGAACGTGCGTTGACTCCGAAGCCCTGGCCTGAGACCCGCCGAGCGCGACTCGCCCAGTACTACGTGTTCGACGTGCAAATCGCGCATCGCGTGTCGCCGCGCACCGGCCGCGAGATGGGCTTCTTCATCATCGATACCCTCGATTGGGTGAATGTCATCGCCGAGACGACCGCCGGCGAGATCGTTCTCGTGCACCAGTTCCGTCACGGTCCGGCCACCGCGACCATCGAGATCCCCGGCGGAGCGATCGAACTCGGCGAAAATCCTGCAGTGGCGGCCGCACGTGAACTGCGAGAGGAGACCGGCTACGCGTCGTCGTCGTCACCGATCTATCTCGGCAGCGTGAATCCCAACCCAGCGCTGTTCACGAACCGTTGCCACAGCTACCTGATCCGGGGTTGCGAGCGTGTCGGAGATCCGGATCCCGATGCAGGTGAGGACTTCGAGGTCCTGACTCTCCCGCTGACCGAACTCGAGTCCCGGGTCCTTCGCGGCGAGATCGATCATGCGTTGGTACTGAACGCGCTGTACTTCCTACGGCTTGGCGGTGGCAGGTAGTAGCGGAACGACAAGTCCAGTCCACCTCTTGATCGCGCTTCACCAAGCTGCGGGCTCCGGAGTTGGGCGCGGTCAGTCTCGCAGTAGTCGGTGAATTCGACCGATCGCACTGCCCACGATGATCTCGTGGGCCATGCCCACGAAGAGCCCGCACTCCACGACTCCGGGGATCGAGTCGAGCGCGCGCTCGAGTGAACCGAGATCGCTGTTCGGTCCAAGTTCGGCATCGAGCAAGTAGTTGCCGTTATCGGTGACGGTCACGGTGCCGCTCGCATTCACTCGCAACGCCGACGGCAGACCCAGGTTCTCGATCAAGGAGCGCGTATGCCGCCAACCGAAGCGGAGGACTTCGATCGGGAGTCGGAAGGTCGCCCCGAGACGATCGACCAGCTTGGAGTCGTCGACGATCACGACGAACCGATTCGCCGCCGCGGCGACGATCTTCTCGCGCGTCAGTGCACCACCGCCGCCCTTGATGAGATCGAGCCGGGGGTCCACTTCATCGGCGCCGTCGATCGCCACGTCGAGGCGGTCGACGGAATCGAGTTCGACGACCGCCAAGCCGAGCCGCATGGCGAGCTCCGCCGTCGCTTCGCTCGTGGCGACCGCCGTCCACGCCACGCCCTCGCTCCGCATGCGTTCCGCGAGCCGTTCCAGCAGGAAGCGGACGGTGGAACCGGTGCCGAGCCCGAGCCGCAGCCCACCCACGAGGTCGTCGGCGGCCGCGCGGGCCGCGGCGCGCTTGCCGATTTCGCGCGAGTCAGTCATCGATACGACCATACGGCGTGGCGGGGGCAGTTCGCAGTCGCCGCCTCACGAGCTATACCAAGATGCGTGAGCGAGTCGCTTCCGACCTCCTCGTCCGTCGTGCACCTCGGGTCGCATGGGCTGTCCGCACGCGAACGCGCGCGCAGCGATCGCGCGTTCCTCGTGCGGTGGTCGGTGCTCGCTGTTCTCGGCGTGGTTGCCGGGGTCGTGTTGGGCCAGCTTCGAGCGCGGCCGCAGATCGTGGTGAAGATCACGAAGGGCGCGGGCGTTGCTGCCGAGGTCGAGCTCTTCGCGATCGCCGACTCCCCGACTGCACCCTCGCCGACTCCGCGCCTCGGTTCGGCGCGAACCAGCGACGACGGCCACACCTGGTTCGACGTCGACCTTCCTGCCGAGGGCTGCCTCGTCACCGCCTCGGCGCCGGGTCTGGGCATCGGCTACGGCAAGCTGGAGCCGACGGGGAGATCGAGTCCTGTCGAACTCGCGCCGCCGCGTCCGGTGAGGGGTGCCGTGCGGGATCTCCTCGGCAAGCCCGTGCACGACGCCGACATCCTGGTGCTCGGCGGCGGTCCGCGCGGAGTGCCCCTGGCACGTTGCCGATCCGATCACGGCGGTGAGTTTCTCGTCGATACGATCGCCGCGAACGTGATCCATTGGCACGTTCGAGTGTTTGCCCGCGGCTTTGCGATTGGCGGGCTCGATTGGGTCGCCGATGCAGAAGCACCGCTGCTGGTGAGGCTCGAAGAGACACAGCCGGCGCGTGGTCGGTTGGTTGCCGAGGACCCGTCGCTTCGGCTCGACGGTATCGCCGTGCGCGTGCTCCGCCTTCCGGGTCTGTCGACGGTCACCAACGCGGACGGCAGGTTCGAACTCGCAGCGATCCCGCCTGCGCCGATGCGCATTCACCCTGTGCTCGACGGTCTCCCCGAGGACTACACGTGTCCGAGTGTCTGGCTCAGCGCAGGGCGGGAGGTCGAGATTCCCGTGATGCGCGCCGAGCGTGTGCGAGGCTTCGTGGTGCACGGGATTACCGGCAAGGGCCTGCCCGGCGTTCAGGTGTTCCACGAGGCCGGACCGTTCTGCCTGGAAGCGACTCGCACCGATGACGACGGTCGATTCGAGCTCGGACGGGTCCCACACGGCGATGTCGAGTTCCGTGCGATCCTCGATCGCCGCCAAGCCCGGCGCTACTTCGGTCGCGAGGAGGGGAGCGATCTACCGCAGACCCTCGAACTCATCAGGGTCACTCCGGGCCGCGCTACCACCGAGATCGTGCTGAGGATCGACTGAGCTCCCCGGCTCGAGCGCCGTCAGCGGTCTTCGTTGGCCGTGATCTTCGCTTCCTCCGCACGTCGTCGCTCGTCGGCGAGCAGATAGTGCGCGAAGACGTGGAAGTACATGGCCCGGCGCTCGTGACCCTGGCGATCCAGGACGTCGCGCGGCAGCCCCATGGCCTCACCCGCCCAATCGAGACCGATCTGGAACATGACGGCTCGAAAGTCACGTGGCGCGAACGCGATGACCACCGGTTGGAGATTCGCGTCGTGTCCGCGAACCCGGACCTTGGGCGAGCGGATCTTTCGTTCGTCGAGCAAGAACGTGGTGAGGGCGGGAAAGGCACTCGGCCCCAAGTCCTGAATGCGTTGGAAGCCGTCGACCTCCAAGGCCGGGTTGGACTCGATCTCGTTGAGGATGGCTGCGATCTCCTCCGCGCCGGGCAGCGGTTGCGGCAGCGGCGTCTTCTCGAGCGTGGCGTGCAACTGGATCAAGGCGCGCACTTCGCGCAGGTTGGTCGCATTCGCCTGAAACAGGGACTCACCGGCGGCACGGTCGGTCAGAAAGTAGCGTTGCCCGACCCGCTCGATCAATGCGATGACAATGGTGTGGTTGTAGTCGAGCAGTTTCTCGGCGGTCGGCCGAACGCCCCGGCCCGCGACCCCCGAGGCCACGAAGCATGTCAACTCGAGCTCTTTGGGTGCGGAACCGTCCAGGCGGTCCATGACCTCGATGGTGAGCGGCGCGAAGCCGCCCCCGCGCTGCACGGCGTCGTCGAAGGCCAGCCGATCACGGACGCGGAGCACGCCGCGCACGATCGCATGCGAGGTCAGCTCCGAACGCACCAGTGCCGTCCACCCCTGCGGGTGCGGAACCCGGGGTGCCGGTGGCGCCTGCGCGAGCAGGATCGAACTCGCGAGGAGGGTGGAGAGACAGCGGAGCATGGGGGTCGAGGACCCCCTCCCACCACAAACATACCCCAAGCGGAGCGAGCTGCAGCGGATCGGGGAGAGATAGGACCGCGGTCGCCGAGGCCGCGACGCGATCGCCGATGCTACGAAGCCGGTGCGGTGGGTAGCCCGGAAAGTCCCCTCGACGGCGTCGTTGGGGGAACTTTTCTTCAGTCGCGCCGCTGCAGGACGAACTCGAGTTCGTTGAGGCCCGCCTTCAGATCGATCTCCCGACTGGAGGGCTCGAGGTCAGTGCCAGGTCGTACTTCAACCCGAAACGTGCCGGACGGCAGACCGTCGATCGCAGCGACACCGTTCTCAACCAACACGGTGTGCCGTTCCCCACTCTCGATCGAAGTGAGGCGGATCGAGCCGTTCTTCATCGGCCCGACCGAACTGCGTACCGACACTTGAAGGTGTGCAGGCCCCGGTGTCAGGTCGACACGCACGTCAACCGCTCCCGCGGAGGTGACCTCGATGACTCGCGTGCGCCACGGCCCTCCACGATCGGAGACGGCGAGACGAAGGGAGCCGGGCGGAATACCCGGTAACTCGAATTGGCCCGAAGGGTCGATTCGAGCTTCGACGGTCGCGCCGCGGGCCACCAGCAGTCCCAGGATCTTGACGGACCCGGGGTCTGTCGCGCCGATGACACGACCCCGAACGGTGACTCCGCGATGAAGCGTGGGCGAGATCGCGATCTCGTCTCCCGGCGCCTCGACCCGCACGGGTCCGAAGTACCGGGGCGGATAGCCGACTCGTTCGATGAGGAGCTGGTGCTCGCCGACGGACACATCGGTCAGCCGGAACTTCCCTTCGGCATCGGTCGCAGGTCCGCTCGAGTCCGGCATCATCATCGCGCGGTCGTTCACGAGCGTCACCACGGCACCGACGATGGGTGTCGAGGTCTCCGCGTCGCGCACCTCGCCGACGATCGTGCAGCCGCGTGGCAAGCGCACGATGCACACATCGTCGGGGAGATTCAGGTCGCGCCGCGTGCGGACGGTGGTCGGCGCGCGTCCCTTCGCGGTGACTCGGACTCTCACTTCCCCGGGGGTCCAGTTCCCTCTGCGCAGGCGGAACCGGCCGTCTGCAGACGAGAACGGAGTGGTCCCGCCGTGGTCGACTTCA
>JBFXDD010000004.1:125038-192640 GCA_050181465.1 Planctomycetota bacterium | reverse complement strand
GAGACGGAAGTGACCGTCGATCAGTGGCGCACGTGGTTGCTGGGCCGCCGCGGTTGGCCCACGCCGGTCGTGCCGACGGGTCCGGGGGACGTTCCGATCACGGGGATCGATCACTCCGCTGCGTCGGCGTTCGCTGCGACCTACGGCTACGAGCTGCCGACGGAGGCGCAGTGGGAATACGCCTGTCGCGGCGGGGAGAGCGGGGATGAGAGCTGGCTGGATCGCTCCCGCCTCGAACTGTCGGCCTGGGTCTACACCAACCACGGCGATTCGCGGGACGCGCACGCCGTGCGAAGGAAGTTGCCCAACGGCTTCGGCCTCTACGACATGCTCGGCAACGTCTGGGAGTGGTGTCGCGACGGCTACGCGCCGCAGCATCCGGTCGTCGATCCGGCGTCGATTCGGCGCGATCCGTTCATTCCACGAGTTGGCGAGTCGGTGGTCTTGCGAGGCGGATCTTGGTTCAGCGTGCCCGCACCGATTCCCTCGGATCGAATGTTCACCGAGGCCACGACGACGAGCTTCCTCATCGGGTTTCGGGTCGTCGCCCGCGTGCCGTGAACGCAGGGCCATGTGCGCACGATTCCCGCGGCATCGTTGCCCGGACGTCACGTCGACGGCGACACTCTCGACTTCGCATGTCCATGATTCTTGTTCGACGTCTTGGGGCCGCTGCGTTCTGGATCGCTGCGGTCGCCGTCTCCTTCGGTGGGTTGCACGCGCAGTCCACGCTCGTCGAGGCACGGCGGAAGTTCCAAACCAAGCCAGCCGGCAGTCAAGGAGAGACCGAACCGCTCGCGGAACCGGTCGCACCGTTTCGAAAGATCGAGTATCCGACGTCGCTCGGTCGGATGTCGGCGTGGATCGGGACTCCCGACTCCGTGCCGAAGTCCGGCAAACCGGCGGGGATGATCTGGGTCACCGGCGGGTTTCCACCGGGCGGCATCGATGCGGCGGCGTGGGTGCCGCTGTCGCACGAGCAAGATCCCTCTGCGAAGCAGTATCGACTCGCCGGCATGGTGATGATGTATCCCACCTTTCGCGGCGCGAACGGCAATCCCGGTCGGCAGGAGTCGTTTCTCGGCGAAGTCGACGACTTGCTCGCGGCCCGCGACTACCTCGCGAAGAGCGGGCTCGTCGATCCGGCCCGCATCTACCTGGGTGGCCACAGCACCGGCGGCACGCTCGTGCTGCTCGCGGCGGCGAGCACCGATGCGTTCCGCGCGGTGATCAGCTTCGGTCCCGTCGAAGACCCGGTCGCCTACG
The DNA here is from genome assembly GCA_050181465.1 of Planctomycetota bacterium. Taxonomy (GTDB): domain Bacteria; phylum Planctomycetota; class UBA1135; order UBA1135; family UBA2386; genus JACRLW01. The sequence continues at coordinate 191,374 of JBFXDD010000004.1, read as the reverse complement.
GCGGGTCTCAGTTGGCGTTCGACGTGACCGACGAAGCGGAGAGCCGACTCCGCGCACCGATTCATTGGCTCGATCAGATCAAGACCCCGACCTTCGTGATCGAAGGCGATCAGGGCAATCTCACCAACCTGGAAGCGCTCCGAGATGCGTCGAAGAATCCGCGGCTCCAGTTCGTCACGATCGAAGGCGCGAATCACATGAACCTGCTGCAACCTCTGCAGCGAGTGATCGCGCGCACCCTGGCGGCGGCGGACGCTGGGTCCGCCCCGGCCCTGACCGCCGAGGATCTCCAACGCGCCTTCGATGCGCAGCAGCGGGCGAGCTTCGAAGGCTCGGTACTGCAGGACGTCGCGCACGCGCGTGGTGAGGGCGCTGAACTGGATGAGGAGTGCGACTATCTCTTCTACCTTCGATGTGACGAGTCGAGCAGCCTGGATGCCGCAGTCGAAGCGGCCCAGGGAGCCGGATTCCAGTTCTTCGATCGCACGGAGCTCGAAGACCGTCGCGGTCGAAGCCAGCATCAGGCGCGACTTCGTCGTCGCATGGCCCTCACTCCGTTCGATGGATTGTTCAATCGGGTCGACGGACTGCGAAAGGTCGCTGTCGAGCACGAGGTCGAGTACCTCGGCTTCCGCGTTCTGCGTTGAGACGGCGTCCGGCAGTCGATCGAACGAGGTGTAGTCGGGTTCCGACTTGGCGATCGGGCGATTCGCTTCTTCCTCCGACATGAAACTTCGCATTCTCACCATCGGCAAACTGCGCGACGAGGGACTGGAGCGCTACGTCGACGAGTTCGTGCGACGGTCACGCGCGTTCCTGCCGATCGAGGTCGTCGTGATGCGTGATGCCGAATCGGCGATCGAGCGCTCCATCCAGCCGCGGGTGGTTCTCGACGAGCGGGGCGAGCAGATCGAGAGTCCGCAGTTGGCGGCGTGGCTTCGGAAGTGGCGCGACGGTGGTGTACGCCAAGTGGACTTCCTCATCGGCGATGCACACGGTTTCGCGCCGAGCGTTCGCGACGGGGCCGACCGCGTGCTCGCGCTCTCACGACTGACCCTGCCGCACCGACTCGCCGCAGTGCTTCTGGTCGAGCAGCTCTATCGCGCCGGCACGATCCTGGCCGGGCATCCCTATCACCACGAGTGAGTTCGCCCGAGGGCGAGCAGGATCGAGACGGCCAGCACCGCACGTACCGTCCAGGCGATCGTGCGAATCCAGTTCGTGCGGACGAGGCGTCGTTGCGCCGCCGCATCGAAGCCGCTTTCGAGCCGGCGATGCATCGGAACCTGCAGGCAGAAGGTGGAGAGCCAGACGACCGCGAGCAGGAGCATTCCGAGGTCGATGCGATCGCGAGTGCCCGCTGCATCTTCGCGAGCGAACAACCACGCGGCACTCGCCGCCTCCGCCAGCATCAGCGGCGCGACCACCCAGCCGGTGCGTCGCACGTGCTCGCGCTCGTAGGCGAGGAAGCGGTCCGCCCCGACCACGGCGAACAACGGGTAGTGAACGACCTGAACGAACCAGCAGAGCCCCGCCAGCGCGGCGGCGGTCAAGGCGTGCACGACGGCGACGATGAGATCCCAGTTCACGCGGTGTCGTCGGTCATGCGCTCTGCCTGCCACGCCCGCCACAGCAAGGCAGCGAAGGCCGGCCACCAGAGCAGGTCGTTCGTGAGGATCGTCCAGCCCAGCCGCCAGGGCAGTTCACTGCTCGAGGCGGCCCAGAGGAACCCGATGGGTCCGAAGATCTTGCCAAGCAGTCCGACCAAGACGATCGGCCAGTGCCGAATAGGATCGCGAGAAGCGATCGCGTAGCCGACACCGTAAACGCCGACGATCATGCCGACACACTGCCAGATCGACGGGTAGCGCGGCGGCGCCATCTCCGCGAGTTCGAAGGCGGCCAGCGGAAACAGCACGACGAAACCACCCCAGACCAAGTTGTAGATCGCGGCGGCGACCAGCCACCGGGACGGTCGAGCCGGGCTCATCGACTGGCCGCGCGCAAGGCGTCGATCTTCTGCGCGATCTCCTCGGCTTCCTTGGACTTGGCCGCGAAGCCGACGATGTCGCCGTTGCGTTGCAGATCGCGAGCGGCCTCGAGCAGGCGGCGGTATTCGAGTTCGAGGGACTTCAGGGGGCTCTTGCGGAGGAAACCGAACATCGAGCGGGACTTCGCAGCGGGCCGGCCCGCGGTTTCGATGGGCGGGGAATCCGCGGCTCGATTCGGCGCGAAGTCCGCGGACGTGAGCGCAGAGCCATCCTCGTCGGTCCCCTCCTATCTGATCCTCGGCGGCAGCGGCGGGATCGGCTCCGCGTTGGCGCGGCGCTTGTTGGCGAGCGGGGCGCAGGTCTTCGCCGCCGGTCGGAGTCCGGAGCGGCTCGAGGCGGCGGGGTTGTCGGCCCACTGCCCGTTCCTCGAGTGCGATGTGCGCTCGACGGAGCAGGTCGATACCGCGTTGGCTGCGGCGATGCAGCGCTCTGACGGCAAGTTGCACGGGGTGGCGCTGTGTGTCGGCAGCATCTTGCTGCGGCCGGTGCATCTCACCAGTGACGCGGACTTCGCCGACGTGCTCGACCTCAACCTCGGCAGTGCCTTCCGTGTTGCCCGGGCCGCGGCCAAGACGATGCGCAACGGTGGTGCCGTGGTCTTCTGTTCCTCGGCGGCGGCGACTGTCGGCATGCCGAACCACGAGGCGATCGCCGCTGCCAAGGCCGGGATCGAGGGTCTCGTGCGTTCCGCCGCGGCGACCTACGCGGCGCGTGGCCTGCGCTTCTGCGCGGTCGCGCCCGGGCTCGTGCGGACGCCGTTGGCTGCGGCGATCACCGGCAACGCCGCGGCACTCGCAGCCTCGGAGTCGATGCATCCGCTCGGTCGCATCGGCGAGCCGGCCGACATCGCGGCGGCGATCGCCTGGTTGCTCGACTCCGCCAACTCCTGGTTGAGCGGCGAGGTCCTCCACGTCGACGGCGGGCTCTCGCATCTGCGTGCGGCGCCGCGGCGGTGAACCGCGCGCCGCCGCGTCTCAGCGGACCGTCACCACCGCGTCGGAGCTCAGTCGCGGCGCCTGCGGCGAGAACGTGATTGCCTGCAGGGCAAGCTGCGCACCGCTGAGGCTGGGATCGGGCGGGATCGGCAGAGCGAGTTGGCCTTGACCGGTGGGGCCGAGCTGGACCGGACCGAGCGGCAGGATCAGGATCGGATCGAGGTAGAGCTCGCCGAGCCCCGGCAGGTGGAGACCCGTCAACGATCGGAAGGGACTTGCGAGGACGAAGTCCATGCCCATCGGGTCGGTGGGGTTGGTGACGTGCACGAGGTAGTTCGAACCCAGCATGGCGACGGGATCGCCCGCGACGAAGTTGCGGTGCGCGCCGGCGAGCACGAAGCCGGTCTGGATTCGCTGGGCGATCGGCACACCGAACTCGGCCCAGAAGTCGGCGGACTGGATGCCTTCGATGCGGTTGGGATTGCAGTTGGTCGTGATCGAGAAGCTCTTGCACTGCCCGGGCTGGATCTGGCTGGCGCGGGCGACGGCGTTCCAGCACACGCGGTTGCCGGCGCCGTCGACGGCACCTTGCCAGTTGTCGGGCGAGTCGATGGAGTTGCCGTCCAACTGGGAGGTGCCGGCGGGGAAGTCGACGCAGAAGCGCGCGATCGGCAGCACGCAGTTCGCCGGATTGCAGACGGTGTAGGTGTAGGTGATGGTGGAGCAGAACCAGCCGCGGTTGAGGGTGGTGGCCTGCGTGATGGTCGGGCGGCAGTTCTGCGCGCTGGCGAGTCCGGCGAGGAGGCAGAGGGCGAAGGTCGTGGAGCGGAACATGGCTTGTCCTTTGGTTGAGTGGTTGGAAAGGGGACAAGCCATGGACCGTCGGGGCCTGGCGCCGGCGGAGGAGAAATCCGCGAGTCCGGCGGGAATCGCGCCGGCCTTCGGGTCTGGGCAGTCAGGGGATCAGGACGATCGACCCGGTGGTCGCGCGGCTCTCGATGGCGCGGTGGGCGGCGGCAGCTTCGCGCAGGGGGAAGCGGAGCGGGTCGGCGACGGCGATGCGTCGCGAGCGGAGCAGTTCGAAGAGAGCTTCGGCGGCGGCCAGGTATTCGGCGCGATCGTGGACGTAGTCGTGCAGCGACGGCCGGGTGAGGAAGAGCGATCCCTTCTTCGCGAGCAGCATGGGATCGACCGGCGGCGGTTTGCCCGACGAGTTGCCGAAGCTGACGAGCATGCCGCGCGGCCTCAGGCAATCGAGCGAGCCCTCGAAGGTGGCGCGCCCGACCGAGTCGAAGACGACGTCGACGCCGCGCCCGTCGGTCCACTCGCGCGCGCGCGCCACGAAGTCGTCCCGCGACGTCACGACCACCTCCTCGCAGCCGAGTTCGCGAGCGAGCTCCGCCTTGTTCTCGCTGCCGACCGTCCCCATGACCCGTGCGCCGAGGATACGAAGCCACTGCACTGCGATGGAGCCGACGCCGCCGGCGGCGGCATGGAACAGCACGCGATCGCCTTCCCGCACCGGTCGACATCGGCGCACGAGGTATTCCGCCGTCAGGCCCTTGAGGAATGCCGCGGCGACGAGCTGGTCGTCCAGATCGACCGGCACGTGAACCGCGGTGTGCGCCGGTCGTACGATGTGTTCGGCATAGGTGCCGGGCGGTCCGCCGTAGAGCGCGACGCGGTCGCCCGGGCGCAGTTCGGCGACCCGATCACCGATCGCGGTCACTTCCCCGACGGCCTCTCCGCCGATCCCGGTCGGCAGTGCCAAGGGGTACAGCCCACTGCGGTGGTAGGTGTCGATGAAGTTCACGCCGACGGCGCGAACGCGCACGGCGATCTCGTCGGGTCCGGGCGAAGCGGTGGCAATCGTTTCCAGTTCGAGCGCCTCCGGCCCGCCGGTGCGGCGAACGACGATGCGAAGGTGTTCAGTCGACCGTGGGTTGGCCATCGAGGTTCTCGTCCATGGCGCTGACGCCGTGACCGTGGTCGGCGCGGGAATCGCGCGCGGGGTGGATTCGATGAGGACCGTGGCAGAGCAGCTTCAAGACGGCATCGGGGCGGCAATGCCAACTGCCCCAGCTCAAGGGCGTGTCCCCGTGCGCGTCGACCGCGGTGAGATCGCCGCCCGCCGCGATCAGGCCTTCGATGGTGGCCGCGCTCGCGAACGCGGCGGCGCGGTGCAACGGCGTCTCGCCGCGCGTGCGAGCGTCGCGCATGAAGGAGCCGGTTTCCGCACCGATCGCGCAGCGGCGATTCGGATCGGCGCCGGCTGCGATCAAGACCCTTGCGGCCTTCCCGTGACGCGGACGACCAGGAACCGAGAGCGCTGCGTGTAGCGGAGTCTCTCCGGTCCGCGGGTCCGCCGAGTGCGGATCGGCACCGCGCTCGAGAAGGAAGGCGCACAGCCGCCAATGGCCGTGAAACGCCGCGCCGGAGAGATCGAGGTTGTCGCCGAGATCGAGCAGGTCGACGCCGCGCGACAACAGATGACGGAGCGCGCTGACGTCGCCGTAGTAGGCGCACCACCGGATCGGCGGTGCGCCGTCGATCGCCGAGCGCAGCGCGGCGTCGTCCAACTCGAAGACGAGGTCGGTGCGACCCGCAGCGATGCGCTCGATTCGCGGAGTCATTCAGCGGGTGCCGCGGACCTCGACGTCGTCGACGTAGGCTTGGTCGTTCGTCGCGCTCATGTTGGCGTCGAACTCGATGACGACCGTGCTCGAGACGCTGCTCAATGGCAGCTCGTAACGGCGATAGACGTTGTCGTCCTCACCGTTCACGAAGGTCCGCAGCGTGGTGAACGTCGAGCCGTTGGTGCTGTAGCGGACCGCGAGGGTGTCCGAACTCTCGAAGGAGTTGAAGCGGGCGTTGAAGATCAGCTTGGCGCCGGTCACTCCGCTCAGATTCACCTGCCGGCGCAGGAGGCCGTTGCCGCGGCGCAGTCTGGCGACCCGCGTGCCGGTCGCGGCACCGGACGTGAGCAGCGAGACGTCGCCCGATGCCGCCCAACCCGCGGCCCAGCCGGTCCCGCCCGTGAAGTTGCCGCTCTCGAAGCCGTCGAAGGCGATCTGCACTTCTCCGCCGCCCGCAGTGACATTGATGTAGCCGACCTTGGTCTCGGCATCCGAGCCGAACGCATTGGCGGCGGTGAGGGTGACCGTGTAGATGCCCGCGGCGGTGTAGACGTGGCTCGGGTTCTGCGCCGTCGAGTTACCGCCGTCGCCGAAGCTCCAGCTCCAGCTCGTGGGCGCGTTGCTCGACAGGTCGCTGAAGACGACCGTCAACGGCGAGGTTCCGCTCGTCGGTGTCGCGCTGAAGTTCGCCACCGGGGCGGAGCCGCCGCCGCCGCCTGCTTGCACCATCGCGTCGAAGACGTTGATGCGGCCGTAGCCGAAGGTGCTGTCGACGCCGGTCGCTCCGATGTCGTCACTGGAGCCCTTGAGGATGGCCTCGACCTGATCCGGGGAAAGGCCGGGATTGCGCGACCAGATCAGAGCACAGAGACCTGCGGTCAGCGGGCACGCGAAGCTGGTGCCGTTCACGGCGGCGTAGCTGGTCGTGCTGCTCGAGTTCGTCGTCGCGACACCGACGCCCGGTGCGACGACATCGACGAAGTTGCCGTAGGCGGAGAACGAGGCTTTGGCGTCGTTCTGGTCGGTCGCGCCCGCGACGATCAGGTCATCGTTGTCACGATTGCCGAAGGTCAGGTTGCGGTTGTCGTTGCCTGCGGCCCACACCAACAGGCCGCCGATCGACTTGATGTACGTCGCGGTGGTGAGGTTCGAGCTGTTGTCGGGACCGCTGTAGCTGACGCTCGCGACCTTGTCGCCGCTCTCGATCGACGTACGCGCGGCGTGCTGCAACACGCTCAGCGAAGCGCTGCCGGTGCTCACGTTGGAGACTCGCATCATCCGATGCGAGAGGTTCCAGCCGACACCTGCGACACCCTTGCCGTTGTCGCCGTTCGCGGCGGCACAGCCGGTCGTCTGAGTGCCGTGCGGATGGACGGGGCTGATCGCACCGCCGGCCGACTCCCAACGCTGATCGACGGCGTTGTAGCCTTCGAGTCGATGCAACTGCAGGTCTTCGTGCGTGGTCAACACGCCGGTGTCGCAAATTCCGACCGAGACCGATGGATTGCCGGTGTGCAGGTCCCAGCCGTCGCAAGACTGCATGCGATTGGCCTGGTGGTGCCACTGTTGTGAGAACAGCGGGTCGTTCGGGCAGCCGATGGGATACAGAGTCCAATCGGGTTCCGCGTACTGGAACGCGAAGGTGTCGAGCAGTGCGGCGGCCACGGCGGCTTCGCTGCCGGCAGGCACGTCGACGAGATACTCGTCGGTCGCTGCGATGTGGCGAAGCGGGCCGAATCGCGCGATCTCACGCAATGCGACGGCGCGAATCGCTTCCGCAACGGCGCCGAGACCTGCAACGGCGAGCGCGTCGCGCTGCAGCGGCCGCACGATCATGCGGCCGGAGAACTCGCGCTCCTGTGGGATCGCAACGAAGGCCCGCGCGCGCTCGGCGCGAATCGCGTCGAGGAGTCGGACTTGTGCGGCTGCGGTCTCGCTGGGCGAGGACGCGGCCCGTGGACTGGTGGCCTGTGCGGGCGAGCGCTCCGCGAGGAAACCACCGGCGAGAAGAGATGCCGTCAGGACGGCAGGGACGAGTTTGTTCGAGAGCAAGAGGAAACCTCCGCTCCGCATACTAGCCCGGACTCTCCGTGAACGTCTGCTGCGATCGCCACATCTCGCGCCCGACTTCGTCGCTACGTCGGCTCCTCCCTGGCAGCGTAGCTACAGCTACGCTTCGGTCGTCGACCGACGCAGCTCCTTGCCGGGCATCGACCTGCGGCGATCTCGCGACGACGCTCACGAAGAGTCCGGGCTGGCCCGAACTCTCCGTGAACGTCTGCTGCGATCGCCACATCTCGCGCCCGACTGCGTCGCTACGTCGGCTCCTCCCTGGCAGCGTAGCGACAGCTACGCTTCGGTCGTCGACCGACGCAGCTCCTTGCCGGACATCGACCTGCGGCGATCTCGCGACGACGCTCACGAAGAGTCCGGGCTGGCCCTCAACGATTTCCCAGTCGCGACCGAGGATGCGGAAGTCGGCGCTTGTGTGGGCGTTGCCCGACTGGGGTCGCCGGGCAGGGGGCTCCGCCCGATCAGGTATCGAGGTGGCCGCGCACGCCGTCGGGATTCGGAAGGTCCTCCCCGCCGCGAATCCAATCGAGTAGTTCCTCGAGGGCTTCGACGGCATCGCGGCGCGCGGCGTCGCGGGCATCCGGATCATCGGAACGGTTCCACTCGCGACAGGCGTCGACGAGTTGCAGCAGGGACTCGGTGGGCTGGTAGGTCATGGGGCTCGGCGATCGATCGTTACGATCGGGGGCGGTCCTTCGAAGCTACTCGATTTCGAACTGACGGCGACGCTTCCTTAGGCGAGGATAGGGACTCGCAATCGATGATCCACGGCAACAAAGGTCCCGCCTTCGGCGGCGGTGCACGACAACTGATCGAGAAAGGCCTCGTCGCCCTGCGCGCCGGTCGCGCCAAAGAGGCCGAGCCGCACTTCCGAGCCGCACTGAAGCTCGACCGAAACTCGGTCGACGCGCATTGGTGTCTGGCGAGTGCTCTGTCGAGTCTCGGGCGCACGAAAGATGCCCTCGAGTCGATCGGCAAGGCGATCAAGCTCGATCCGGCGCGCGCGCAGCTCCAGCAGACCAAGGGCAACATCGAGTACGCGCGCGGCGAGTTCGCTGCTGCGCGGGCTTCCTATCAGAAGGCGTGCAAGCTCGAGCCGCGCAACACGCAGTACCTGGTCAACCTGGCTCTGGCGAGCGAGCGTCTCGGCGATGTGGCGAAAGCCAAGGAGCTGTACGAGCAAGTCCTGGCACTCGACCCCAACCATGCGCGTGCGCTGCACAACCTGGCACTACAGGCTCTGGGTTCCCTGGAGTTGGACCACGCCACCGCGCTCATCGAGCGGGCTCTCGCTGCCGCGCCAGGGATCCCGGAGGTGTGGAACACCGCCGGCAACATCGCGCGTGCTCGCGAGAACGTGGATCGCGCAGTGGAGTGTTTCCATCGGGTCATCCAGATGTCACCGACGCAATTCGCCGGCCACATGAACCTCGGGCAGGTGCTCCGAGAGTCGGGCCGAATGGCGGAAGCGCACGCGGCCTATCGGGTTGCCCGCGACCTCGCGCCGAACGATCCACACGTCCGCGTCTCCTTGTGCTTGTCACAGACCTACCGCAAGGGTGATGCGGTCGACGAGGACGTCGCTTGGCTCGAGCGCGCGCTCGAGTCGCCGACTGGTACCCCGATCGCCCCGGAAGAGATCCTCTTCGCGCTCGCGAAGGTCTACGGCGAGGTCGGTCAAGACGAGCGAGCGTTCGAACTCCTGGTGCGCGCGAACGCGCTGAAGCGGACCTCGATCGACTGGAGTGTCGATCGCGCGCGCGACGAGTTCGCGCGGCTACGCGCGGCATTCCCGCGCGCGAACATCGAGGCGGTGCGCGACGGAGGTGAAGGGGATGCGACGATGGTCTTCGTGCTGGGGATGCCCCGTTCCGGCACCACACTCATCGAGCAGATCATCGCCTCACATCCGCTCGCCTTCGGAGCCGGCGAGCTGACCCATGTGGAGACCATCCACAAGAGCCACCCCACGCTGATGCGCGTCGAAGACGCGGGCGCGCGCGCCGCCAAAGTGGATGAGTACCGGAGCGCGGCACGGGAATACCTCGCTCGCGTGCGACCGCTCGCGCCGACGGCCGCGCGGATCGTCGACAAGCTGCCCAACAACTTCCCGTATTGCGGCTTGATCGCGTCGATGCTGCCGCAGGCGCGCATCGTGCACTGCATCCGTGACGCGCGCGACAACTGCTATTCGATCTTCCGCCACACCTTTGCCGGCGAGCAACCGTTCGCCTACGACCTGCGCGAGCTCGGGCAGTACTACCTATTGTACGAGGAGATGATGGCACACTGGCGTGCGGTCCTGGCACCGCAGCAGTTCCATGAGGTGCGCTACGAGGTCCTGCTCGACGACTTCGAGGGCGAAGTCCGGCGCTTGTTGGCGTTCCTGGGCTTGGAGTTCGACGAGCGCTGTCTGCGCTTCTTCGAGACCCAGCGCGTGGTGCGAACCGCGAGCCTCGCTCAGGTCAGGCAGCCGCTGTTCCGATCGTCGCTCGGAGTGTGGCGGCGCTACGAGATGCAACTCGCGCCGCTCCTCGAAGCGCTCGGCCCGCGCTGAGCGCGATCACTGCTTCGCCCAGCGCTCGAAGATCTGCTTGTCGGCGTCGCTGAGCTTGGCGTCGGAGTGCAGGATCAGATAGCTCGGCATCGGCATCTGGCCTTTCCGCACTTCCTTGTTGCTCTCCTCGCGCACGTCGTCGAGATCCGAATCGTCCCAGTCGGAGAAGTTCAGCGCTTCACGGCCCTCGTGCACGTGGTCGGCGATCAGCCACGACATGGGCGCGATGTAGGAGTACCAGGGCCAGACCGTCTCGTTCGAGTGGCAGTCCCAGCAGGACCGACGAAGGACCGCCATGAGCTCAGGGTCGCCGGCGAAGGTCTCGACCACCGCTGGGTTGGTCCGATCGACTGGGACGAACTGGATCGCGACGAAGCCGATCAGCCCGAGGAAGAGAACGGCGCGGAAGATGCGCTTGGTCGGCTTGCTCATGAGGATTCGAGAATGCCGCCGATTCGCGGCCTGGCCAAGAGTCGGGTGCGGCTACGGAGCGCACCGGTCCGGGTTCCGAGCGCGCGCCGGACGAGGGTCTCGCTATGATCCGCGCCGTCCGGATTCGCCCCCGAGTCCTCGTTGCCGCAAGCCTCCCCTGCGGCTCGCGACCGTCTCCGTTGCCATGCTCCTGTCGATCGCCCTTACCGTACTCGCATCGAGTGTCGACGCCTCTGCCTTCCAGCAGGGTCCACCGCCGAAGAAGTATGAGGTCGAAGTCGACGAGACCTTCTCGATTCCACGCACGCGCGTGGTCCATGGCGACGGCGAATTGGTCCTGCCGCGGACTCGCGGAGTTCCGCAGCGCGCGGGATCGACGGCGCCGCAGGATCCGGACGCGCGCACTGCCCAGAACTTCGCTCACGGGGTCAGCCAGCTCCGACGCAGCCTGCATCTCGGGCAGAGCCGCGAGTCGGCGACGCTCGATGCGCTCGCCCACGAGTTCGATCAGCTCCCCGAGCGATCGCTCGCCATGCTTCGCGCGGCCGATGCCGACATCGCGTATGGCGCGCTGCGAGTCCTGGCTCGCCACGGTGGGGCGGAGCACGTGCGCGAGCTCGAGTATCTGCTGCTCACTCGCTCGTTCGGCAGTTCGACCGATGCTGCGTTGGAGACCCTGGCACTGCTGGCGCAGGAAGCGGCGAACGATCGTTTGTTCGCCTGCCTGGTGTCCAGTCGCGCTCCCGTGCGGTTCCACGCCGAGCGATTGCTCGCAACTCGGCTTCGGCCGGAGGATCTCGACCGCGTTCTCGATCTCTCGCGGGGTTCGCAGGGCGACGTGCGGATCAAGTCCGTGCGACTGCTCGGCGCATTCCCCGGCGAGGCCAAGGCTCGTGAGCGACTGGTGATTGCCCTCGGCGAAGACTCGCTCGTGGCCGACGCGGCCGTCGAGGCGTTGATCGCACACGGACCGGACCATGTCGACGACCTGCGTTCGATCCTCGCGCAACCTGCGAACGGTCGCGCGTTCGGCTACGCCGCGGTCGTTCTCGCCGCGCTGGCCGACGCCGACCCCGCCCGCATGCCGTGGACCGAGGCGATGCGCGAGCCGCTCCTGGCGGAAATCGACATGCCGGACCCGTTCCAGCGCTGCGCGGTGGCGATGGGGCTCTGCGACCTCGCCATGGCGTCGGACGACCTGGGCGGCGATCGCTATCGCGACCAAGCGGTGCTCGCAGCTCTTGTCGACGTCGCGGCGCCGTCCGTGTTCATTCCCCATCTCTCACGCCTCAAGGGCCTGGCCTTGCCGCGGCTGGTCCGGTTCGCGGGACGCGACCTCGGAGTCTCGCCGCTGGCGTGGCGGCAATGGTTCGGCGAGATCGCGACGGCGTCCGCCTCGACGACTCCGTTCGTCGGCACTCGTCGGGCGGCGACCATCGATGCGACGAACGCCTCGCTGGTGGCGTTGCATTGGCGCGGCAGCGAGGTGCCATTGGTGCTCCGAGGTGTCGATGCTCCAGCGCAAGCTCCGGAGCAGGGTTTCGAGTTCCTGCTCACCGACGGCGACGTGACGGAGCTGGTCGACGCGCTGAAGACGGCCGGATTCATGCGCCCTTCGCAGAGCACGGGCGAACGTGACCCGCGGAGTTTGGAATTGCGGATCGGCGCGGCGCGGGTCGTGACCGACCCGGCGACCCCCTCGGTCGTCCTCGATCGACTCGCGGCGCGGCTCATGACTTCGGCGCGCGCGCAGTATTGGCAGCTCTGGCGCGATCCTGTCGCCGAGCCCGACGAGGAGGCATGGTGGCGCGCCGAGTTGCGGTGGCGAGATGCGAATCCGGACCCGGCCGTCCGTGCCGCCCGTTCGCGGAGTCGCTTGATCGCGGCGCTCGGGCGCGAGAAGGGGATTCGTCGACGCATCGCGTTCGACGAACTCGTGTTGTTGCCGAAGCTGCGCGAGACGCTCACGGTCGCCGACGGCAAGGCCCTCCTCGCCGCGGTCGCCGCGGATCGCAGTTGGGACGAGACGTCCTTCCGCCTGGTGGAACTCGCCATGGTCGCGCCCGACGAGAGCACTTGGCGCGAGGCGGTCGAGGCCGCCCGGGCAGCGGACGAACAGGGCCTCGCGAAGGAGCCGGTGTTGCCGCGAGTCTTCGCGTTGCTGGGTCCGGAGCGACTTCTCGAGTGCCTCGAAGCCGCCTCACCGGCAGTGCGACGCGTCGCCATGATCGAAGTCGGTCGCTTGCGCGATCTGCGAGCGGCGCCGATCCTCGAGCGGATTGCGAGTGCGGACGCCGAGACCCTCGAGCTGCGCATGCTCGCGGTGCGCTCGCTCGGCGCGTTGCGAGCACCGCAGAGTCGTGACGTCCTGATCCAGGCGCTCACTCGCGACGGGCTCGATGCCGGGCTGCGTCGCACGATTTGGGTCGCGTTGGGGCAGATCGGCGGTCCCGGTGTGTTCGACGTCCTGCGTCGGGCGATGGCGACCCCGGATGAATCCGATCGAATCGCGCTCGTCCGCGCTCTCGGCGCCCTGCGCGATCCGGAAGCCGCCTACGCGCTCGCCGAGGTCGTGGTGCTGCGCGGTGACGACGCACTCGGATCGATTGCGCTCGAGATGCTGCGTCAGCAAGGCGACAAGCTGGCCGCTCCCGCGATGCGACCACACCTGAAGGACGCCGACCCGACCGCGCGGCGCCTGTTTGCGCTGGCGCTCGGTGAGTTCCAGGATCCGGCAGCGCTGCCCGAGCAGTTCGCGCTCTTGGAGGACGAGCGGTCCCGACTGCGTGCGGTGTCGGCGATCGCGGCAACGACGGGTCGTGACGTCTTCGCCGAGAACGATCGCGCTGCGGTCTTGCGAGCCTGGTGGGAGTCGCAGCGCGGGCGAACGCAGGGCGAGTGGTTCCTCGAGGCCCTGGCGAGCGCCGAGGTTTCGACGAGCCTCACGGCCGCCGATCTGGCTCCGGGCATGGGCGCACTCGCAGTCCCTGAACTCACTCGCTTGGCGATGGAGCTCGATCCACCGCACTTGCGCGCGCTGGCGGGTCGTCTGCTCCGGGTCACGACCGGCGAGGACTTCGGCGTCATTTCGCCGGCGACCCCGCAGACGCAGCGGCTGGCGATCTGCGATCGCTATCGCCTGCACGTCGAAGCTGCGCGAGCCGCGGCCGGCAAGTGAGAGGCGTCCGCATCCTGTTCGCGCTGGGCGTGTTGGCCGTCGCCGGAGTTGGATTCCAGCGGGCTCGATCGCCATTCCTGCGAATCGAGCGGGAGGCGAACTTCGCTGCCGAGGTGTCCGCGCGGACCGGCCTCCTGCTCGACGAAGTCTGCGCGCTCCGCGAGATTCTCGGCGTCGATCGATCCGAGGCAGAAGTCGTCCGTGCGGGTCGACGATTCGCGGAGCTTCGCCGGAGCGCGGGAGACGGTGAGGCGCTGTTGGTCGCGACCGAGTGGGACGGCGAGGACCGCGGGCGGATGCGTGCTCTACTGGAACGCCGTTTCGCTTCGATGATCGAGCGATTCGCCGGCCGTCGCCCCACTCGCTGAGTCGGGTTCGCGATGCAGCCTTCCGCCGTCCGGCCCGGCGTGCGACGATGCCCGCGAGCTTCTCTCATGACTGACTCCCTCCCTACCGCCGCGTCCATCGGCATTGGATCCCGGCTCGCTCGGTCGATCGTCTTGGCCCTTTGTGTGATCGTCGGTGGCTGTTCCCTCGCCGAGTTCTACGGGCAGGAATACGTCATCTACGATCCCAAAGCGCAGGCTGCGCCGGGATCGCCGGGGCAAGAGGCGCGTGACGGCGCGATCGCGGACAAGCTCGTGGAGCGCTCGGACCCGGTCAAGTCTGCGCCGAGTGCGAACGAGAGTGGTGTTCCCGCGGTCTCGGCGGAGGGGGACGTCGATCGTGTGTTCCTTCTCGAGAACCTGCTCGCCGAACTGGACCGCGCGCTCCGCGAGGGCGTTGGGCCCACGGATCAGCTGCATCAGAAGCGCACGCAGATCGAGGCGGAACTCGAATGGCGGCGCAAGGAGATCGGTCCGCTCTACCAGAAGGCGCGTGAACAGCGCATCGCGTTCCTCTCGCGCTTTCCCGTCGTCGTGAAGTGATCGAGTGGAGCCAGGGGCGGCGCGCGGCAGCGCGCGAGAAAAGGGTGGCCGAACCCCGTTTCCGGTCGCCTCTCACACGCGTTTCCATCCCAATGGAAACACACACGGGGTTCGGCCGCGCGTCCTCTAGGAAAAAGCGTGCCGCGCGAATTCCAGGCGCGCGGTGAGTCGAATCGGTGAGTGCCGTTGCGAACTCGGAACGACAAGCCGAGTCGGCCCTCGCCGCAGGGTCGCGCGGCTCACGGTTCGCGTGCGCGATCAGATCGCGGTTTCGAAAATCCGGTAGCGGCGATGGGTTTTTCCGCCGATCGCTTGGAGGGGTCGCAGCATCCCGAGGTTGTCCTCGAGGATCCAACTCGCCTCGCAGGTGAAGAAGCCGGCATCGAGCCCCTGCGCGATCAGGGTTCGCAGCAAGAGGGCGTCGATTCCGGTCGCTCGCACTTCGGGGACCACACCCAGGGTGATGGTCCGGAACGTGTTGGCGCGGCGCATCTCGCGAAGGAAGCGCCACCAGCCGAAGGGGAAGAGGCGACCGCCGCAGGCCTTTGCAGCGCGATTGATGTCGGGAATCCCGATCGCGAACGCGATCGGTTCGCCGTCGCTCTCGCGTTCGACGATCACCGTCAGCTCGGTTCGCAAGACGAGTTTCAGCTCTCTCGCCTCGGCAAGGAACTCGGCGCGGCTCATCGGCACGAAGCCCCAGTTGCGTTCCCAGATCTTGTTGTAGAGCCGCCAGATCAGGTCGATCTCCGCGGCGAATCGCTTCGGGTCGAGGCGTCGCGTGCGCACGGGCGTGCGTGCGCGGATGCGGTCCATCATTCGATCCATCCGCGAGAGGTCGAGATTCTCCGCGAGCATCAGCAGCGCGATCAGGTCTTTGGCCTTCGTGAGGCCGAAGCTGACCAACCAGTCGGCGTACTGGGGCGGATTGTGCGGCATCATCACGAAGGGCGGGCCGCTCGCACCTTCGATGAACAGGCCGCAGCGGTAGTTGGTCGAGAAGTCGATGGGCCCGCGCAGCGAACTCGCGCCACGAGTCGCGAGCCACTGCCTTGCCGTGGAGAGGAGTGCATGTGCCGCGGATTCGTCCGTCGCCTCGAAGTGGCCGAAGAAGCCGACTCGATCCTCGTGGAAGTCGTCGTGGAGCCGGTCGCGGCACGCGCTGATCCGGCCCACGACTTCGGTGCCGCGCCACGCCAGCCACAGAGCGCCCTCGGCGTGCTCGAAGAACGGGTTCCGCCGAAGGTCGACCTTTGCCGTGTCGGTGGCGAGCATGGGCGGGACCCAGTGCGGGTCGTTCTTGTAGAACGCCGCCGCCGCGCGCAGGAACCGGCTCGGGGAGTCGCAGGGTCGAACGTCGACGTCGCGGAGCGAAGTCATCGCCCGCGAGCGTAGCGCCGGTCCTCGAAAGTCCCGCTGCGTCGCTCGCGAGCTTTGCGGCATACTCCGCACGTGGTGCCAAACCTCGGTCGGACTTCCATCGAGGTCGCCGTTCGCGCGACGCGGTCCGGCGGTCTCTTGCTCCTGTGCTCGCTGCCCCTGGCGCTGAGCTTGATCGCGTGCTCCGCGACCGACGCGGCGCAGAGCGACGGGCCGATCCGCCGAATCGACGACGTCGGTGCCGGCAAGGGCTGGTTGTCGTTCTGGCCCGAACTCCGCGACGAAGGCTTCACCGGCGATCGACTCACCGCAGGGGTCTTCCCGGCGCGTGCTCCCTCGGCCGATCAGCTGCGCGGGCTGAAGGCCGCGGAGACTGCGTGGCGGACGCCGGGCGGCACCTTCGGTGCGGTGGCGACACCCCTCCTCGACGACCCGCTCGCGACCTTTTGGCTGTGTCGCATGCTCGTTCGTGACCTGCTGGCCAAGAGCGACCGCGCTGCGGCGGATGCGACCGCATTCGTGGGATCTCCCGGGTGGGAGCGGCCCTACGACGCGCTGGTGGAACTGGGCGCGAAGGCGGTGCCCTGCGTCGTGCTCGACCTCCTGCGGGCGGACGGCCCGCATCGTCGCGACCTCGCAGCCCGAGTCCTGGGCGAGATGGGACCGGCCGTGTTGCCGGCCTGGGTCGACGTTCTCGAAGTCGACGACTCGCGAACGGTTCGCGCGGCCGTTCGCGCGCTGGGGAACATGCCGCCCGACGACCGCGCGCGCCGCCCACTCGAGGGATTGCTCGAGAGCCCGGACTTCGGCATCCGCGCCGAAGCGGGGCGGGCGCTCGCCGCGCAGGGTGCCGCCGGTGTCGCCGTGGTGCGGGACGCGCTCGCGACGGAGCGGGATCCCTTCGTGCGCTGCGCGATCCTCGAGGGCCTCGGCGGGAACCGGGATCGAGAGTCCGCGGCGATGCTCGTCGCGGCCCTCGAGGCGGCCCTCGCGAGCCGGACCGTCGAGGAGATCCGGACCGCGCGCGCGTCGCTCATGCAGATGTCCGGTCGACGTCAACCCGGGAGTTTGGTCAGTTGGCAGCAGTGGCTGACGGAGTTCGAGACGAAACGATGAACATCGCCAGCCAGAGAGCCCATCGCGTTGCGTCGTCCACCGTGCGGAGTCGAAATGGCTGAAGCCTGGCATATCCATCGCGATCGCGGCGGCTGCCCGCAGCCGGGCTGCCCGCTGCCGGCCGCAGACGAGTTCTTCGCGCTGCTGAGCCTTCCCGATTGCCGGCGACAGGATCTCTGCGCGACCTGCTTCCATCAGCAGGCTGCCGCGTCCTCCGAGCCGCTGATCTTCTGGAAGGCGCGCCGGGTCCGCGGCGAGAAGCGCGGGCCGACGATCGATCTCGCATCCTTGCGGATCCTGTTCGATCGACTGGGTGATGTCGACAGCGATGAAGCGCGCGGGCTCCGCTACTTCGTCGCACTGCTGTTGCTTCGCAAGCGCATCCTCAAGTCGGTTCGACCGTCCAGCGTCGCCGAAGAGGCTGCGGATCTCGTCGTCGTCGATCCGAAGGTGCCCGGCTCACCGCGCACGATTCTCATCGCGCCCGAGCTCGAAGGGGACCGAATGAGTCGTCTCAAGGACGAGTTGCTCGCGGCGCTCGCCGAGCAGGACCCGGATGCGCTGCCCGCTGCCGAGGGTGGCTCATGAACTCACGGGGCACAGCAGCCGGGCAGCCGCAAGAAGAAAAACCGAGGAACTATGCCCGGGCTAGTCGCCCCGCTACGCACGCGATCTCTGTCGCCCCCCACGGCTCGTGGGGGTCGACGGCCGGGCCTACGTTGTGCAGTGTAGAGGGGGACAGTGGGTGAGCGTGGGGTGAAGCGCCGCTGAATCCCGGGTTTCGGTGGTTGCGAGGGGTAAATTCGTGGGGTAGGCTTCCGCGCGTCCTGGTCGAGCAGAAATCCTCTCGATCCGTGACGCGGGCTTCTCCTCATGACCTCTTCACTCCGCGGAACGACGCGCAACAGCCTGGACGACAAGTTCCGGCTGACGCTCAACAAGCGGTTCGTAGATGGCTTTGGGGGGACGGACGCGCCGGTGGTGATCACGGTCGGCCTCGACGGCTGCCTGTTTGTCATGAAGCCGGCGGACTTCGATGCCTACGTCGCGGGTCTCGCGGGTAACCCGCTCGAGCAGACGACGGATCGGCGTCGGCTCTGTCGCCGGGTCCTCGGGCACTCCGAGGTCACCGGGTTCGACAAGGCCGGTCGTCTCCTGATCCCGGACGGACTGCGGTCCGCGATGGGGTTGGGTGAGAGCCGTGAAGTCATGTGCGTCGGCATGGATCACTACCTCGAGCTGTGGGCGTTCTCTGCCTACATGGTCGAGCGCGATCGACCGGTGCACACCAGTTCCTTGGAATCACAACAGGTCGTCACCACGGCCGGCTGAGGTCGAGCCGCCGTGTCGTTCGAACGACGAATCCCTCTCCCCACGCGGGCGGTCGCGCGGATGAGGGCGTCATGAACGGAGCAGATCCGAGAGGCATGAGCGCAGACGATGAGCATGGGCCGGTCAGGGTCCACGAGCCGGTGCTGCTGCGCGAGTGCCTCACGGTGGTGGAACTGCAACCGGGCATGACGGTCGTCGACGGCACGGTCGGCGCCGGTGGGCACGCAGCGGAATTCGCGCGTGCCCTCGGCCCGACAGGTCTGGTCGTGGGGATCGATCAAGACGCGGAGATCCTTCCGCACGCCGAGCGGGCGCTCGCGGCAGCGCGCACGTCCGGCGGCGCGCAGTTCGTTCTTCGCAACGCTCCTTACGCCGAGGTCGGCCGGGTGCTCGCCGAGCTGGGAATCCAGTCCGTCGACCGCTGCTTTCTCGACCTCGGCGTCAGCTCCCTCCAGCTCGACTCTTCTCACCGCGGCTTCTCGTTCATGCGGAACGGGCCTCTCGACATGCGAATGGACGCCACGCGCTCGACGCGGACGGCGGCGGACTGGCTCCGCTCCGTCTCCCGCGCCGAACTCGAGCGAGTCCTCTTCGAATACGGCGAAGAACGATTCGCTCGGCGTATCGCCGACGCGATCGTGACCGCACGTGGTCGCGGTGCGATCACGTCCACCGGGGAATTGGTCGATCTGGTCGTGCGCGCCACCCCGGCGAGTCATCGTCACGGGCGCGCGCATGTCGCGACCCGCACCTTTCAGGCGATCCGCATCGCGGTCAACGACGAGCTCGGTCAGCTCGAGCGCGGCATGCCGGCAATGCTCGAGGCGCTGGCGCCCGGTGGACGCCTGGCCGTGTTGACCTTCCACTCGCTCGAGGACCGTGCCGTGAAGCAGTTCCTGCGCGCGCACTGCGATCTCGATCAGAAGAAGCCGATCGTGGCCGCGCCGAGCGAAGTCGCGATCAACCCGCGCGCGCGCAGCGCCAAGTTGCGCGTGGGGAGGAAGCGCGCGTCATGAAGTGGTTCCTTGCAGCGTTGGCGTTCTCGTCACTGGTCGCGCTCGCGATCGTGACGGCGGCCGTTTCGCACGCGAACGTGAAGCGTCGTGCGGCGCTGGCGCGGCTCGACCAGCGAGTCCTCGCGCAGCGTGTGCACTGCGAGGCAGAAGCGGTGCGCTTCGCGCAGGCCTCGAAGCCGGAAGTGTTGTGCGCGACCTGGCGACGGATGGAAGCGATCATGGCACGGAGGGCGGCGCAATGAGTCGCGGTGAAGTGATTCGTCTCCGGCTGGTGTCGGCGATCCTGCTGATCCTCCTTTGCTGTGTGTTCGGTCGGCTGGTGGAGTTGCAGCTGCTCGGCGACGCCGCCGGACGTCCCGCTCTCGCGGCGCGCTCCTCGCGTTTGCCCGCAGCCCGCGGCGCGATCGAGGACCGCGTCGGCCGCACGCTTGCCTGGGATCGACCGGTGTTCGAGGCGCGCATCCGCGCGGAGGTCGTGGCCGGCCTGAGCGGCAAGGTCGGCGAAGCGCCGGATTACGAGGCTCTGCGTCCCGCCTGCGAGCATTTGCTCGGCGAACTCCTGTGGGCCGCCGACCGCGATCGCGACCGCTTCGGGACGCGGGCTTCCCGTTCGGCCTTGCGCGGTCAGCTCGCGGGCCGAATCGAGGCCGCGATCGCCCACGCCGTCGACCGAGGGGAACGTGGGATCGACTTTCTGTTCGATCGAGCCTTGGACCACGCCGGCGTGATCGCGGGGCTCCTCGAGCTCGACGTGCGTCATGCACCCAAGTCCAACAAACGCGAGAAGCCGCTCTATCGCTGCTACGTCAACTTGCAGCAACGCTGGGAGCGCGAGTACGCCGAGGACTCCAGCCTGTTCGGGCTGGTCGGGCGGGTGCAGCCCGGGGCCTTGTTCCGCGGCGAGAAGGGCGGTGACCGCCGACTCGTGGATGACCGCGTGCCCATGCTCGGCCTCGAACGTCTCGCCTGTCTGCTGCCCGGCGAGAGCGGCGTGGCGTCGGTGCGCGCCGACGCCCGCGCGCGCCCGTATTGGACCGCCAAGACTTCGCCTGCTGCGTTGCCGCCGACTCTGCGGATGACGGTCGACTACGAGCTCCAGACCCTCGCCGATCGGGAGTTGGCGGACGCCGCGGAAGCGATTCGCACGCGCTACGGCCACCCGCCGGAGTGGGGCGCGCTGGTGCTGGTCGATGCCCGCGACGGCGCGGTGGTGGCGGCAGCGTCCTACACGGCGGCGAAGGACGGTAGCCGCGATCCGCACGGTGCGTTCGCGCCGGCGCAGCGACTCTTCGAACCCGGGTCGGTCGTCAAGCCGCTCTCCATGGCGATGGTGCTCGACCGCGGTCTCATGTCGATGGACGAGATGGTCGACTGTCGGCCGGGGTACCTGGCCGGTTCCGACTTCGTCCAGCCCGGCACCCGCTTGCCGCGTCGCACGATCCGGGACGACCACGAGAACGCGATCATCACGCCGCGCGAGGTCCTGATCCGCAGCAGCAACATCGGCGCGGTTCGTCTCGGCCTGCGAATGGGTGCGGCCGGCGTCGACGAGTACCTCGAGAACTACCGTTTCGGCCGCCTGACGGCGATCGACTTCCCCGGTGAGTTGGCAGGTCAGCGTCCCAAGTCCATCGCGGCCTCGAATCCGCGCGAACAACTCGTCTACGCCGGGCCCTCCGTGCTGTTCGGCTACCAGATCGCCTGCACGCCATTCCAACTCGCGCGCGCGTTCTTGTCGTTCCTCGCCGGCCGCCCACGCGAACTGCATCTGGTCGAGTCGCTGGAGCGCGAGGGCGAGCGCCTGCTCGGTCCGCGCGGCGAAGACGGTGCCGCCTTCGCGTCTGCGGCCGCGCTCGCGGACATCCGCGGTGCGCTCGTCGGTGTCGTCGAAGACGAGCACGGGACCGCGCGCGGTATCGGTCGTTGGCTGCGCGAACTGCGCACGAGGACCGGCCGCACCGATCTGGCGATCGCCGGCAAGACCGGGACGTCGGAGTACGTCGGCGCGACCACCCGTTGGGACGGCTCGAAGTTCCACGGCGACATCCGCACATCTTCGTTCGCCGGCTTCACGCCGGTCGACGAACCGCACTTCCTTGCGGTCTGTGTTTTTCAGAAAGCAGGTGCTGGAGCCTTCTATGGCGGACTCTATGCTGCACCTGCTGCTTCGCGACTGCTCGTGGCCGCCCTCGATCGGGAGTCACGGGTCGTTCGCACGAGCGAGACCGACGGGTCAGCGTCGGTGGCGTTCGAAACCAGCTCGGAGCCGGGGGGCTCCGATTTTCGACAGAGGCGGCGATGACAGAGCTTGCATGGCCTTCGGGCCTGCGACCACGACAGAGCGGTTCGTACCTCCGGGACCTCCTCGCGGTGCTGGATCCGATCAGCGCGTACCGACTCGATTCCGTTGCGGACGAGTCGGTGCTGGCGTTGGCGTTCCACAGCGGTGAGGTCGTGCCCGGCACCTTGTTCTTCGCCGTGCCCGGCACGCGCGAAGACGGCGCACGTTACGTCGACGAAGCGCTCGATCGCGGCGCGCTCGCGGTCGTCAGCGAGCGAGCGATGACCCTGCGAGTGCCGGTCATCGTCGTGCGCGACGTGCGCGCGGCGCTGGCCGACGCCGCACGCCACTTCTACGGCGACCCGTCCGCGCAGGTCGACACCATCGGTGTCACCGGCACGAACGGCAAGACGACCACCACGCACCTGCTGCGTCACGTGCTGGAGACCGACGGCAAGCCCACCGGTTTGCTCGGCACGATCGCCTACGAGTTCGACGGCCGGCGCATCCCCGCCGTGCACACGACCCCCGACCCCGTCCGTCTGCACGGTTACCTGCGCGAGATGGCCGATCGTCGAGTGCCGTGCTGTGTGATGGAGGTGAGCAGTCATGCGCTGGTGCAGGAGCGGGTCCGTGGCGTTCGATTCCGTGCGGCGGTCTTCACGAACCTCACGCAGGATCACCTCGACTACCACGGCTCGATGACCGCCTATGCGCAGGCGAAGGCCCGCCTGTTCGCGGCGCTGCGGCCCGGCGGGCTCGCCGTGCTCAACCTCGATTCGCCGGCCGCGCAGGTGATGTGGGATGCCTTGCCGCAAGGCACCAAGGTGGTCGGCTTCGGCGAGGGCGAGAACGCTACCGTGCGCGCCGTCGACATCCGCTGCGATGCCGAAGGTACGAGTTTCCGCCTGGTGATGCCGCAGGGAGAACACCTGGTTCGGCTGCCCCTGCCCGGTCGTCACAACATCGAGAATGCGCTCGCCGCGGCGGCGACGGCGCAGGCGCTCGGCGTGTCGGAGATCTCGATCGCTCATGCCCTCGAGACCGCACCGCCGGTTCGCGGCCGGATGGAACTCGTCGGCAAGAAGGGCGGGGTGCGGGTCTACGTCGACTACGCGCACACGCCGGATGCGATCGAGAAGGCGTGCGCCACGTTGCGTGCGCTGGGCGACGGCCCGATCACCATCGTGTTCGGGTGCGGCGGCGATCGCGATCGCAGCAAGCGCCCCTTGATGGCCCGCGCCGCGGCCGTCGGCGCCGAGCGCGTGTTCCTCACCAGCGACAATCCGCGCAGCGAAGATCCCGAAGCGATTCTCGACGAGGTGGAGCGCGGCCTTCTCGGCTGCGCCGAGTCGGGCGAGGTCCGCATTCGCGAGTATGCGCGCATCACTGACCGCGCTACTGCGATCGGCGACGCGATCCGTCGCGCGCGCCCCGGCGAGTTCGTGCTGGTCGCCGGCAAGGGTCACGAGACCTACCAGATTCTCGCCGACTCCGTGATCCCCTTCGACGATCGTGAATGGGCGCAGAAGGCCTTGGCCGCGCGCGAATGACATGGTGAGTTTCGAACCAAGTGATTCTTCGCTCTGGGACCACTCGGTCTGGATGACCCCGGCGGCGGTGGCGCGCGCGGTCGGCGGGCGGGTCGTCGTCTCCGGTCCCCGCGCGCGTCGTGTGGTGACCGACAGTCGCGCGCTCGAGCCGGGTGATCTGTTCGTGGCCATCGTCGGCGATCGGTTCGACGGCCATGACTTCATCCCTCACGTCTTGGCGCGCGGCGCGGCGGGCGTGGTCGTCGATCGAGTTCCCGTCAGCGCACGCATCGAGGGCAAGGCATTCGTCGTGCGGGTGAAGGACACCGGGAAGGCCCTGGCAGACCTCGCGCGCGAGCACCGCCGTCGTCACGGCGCGAAGGTGGTCGGCATTACGGGTTCGTGCGGCAAGACCAGCACGAAGGACATGCTCGGTTGCGTGCTGGCCACGGCCGGCGCGACCGTGGCCTCGCCGAAGTCGTTCAACAATCAGATCGGCGTGCCGCTTTCCTTGTTGGCGATCGACGGTGGTACCGCTTTCGCCGCCATCGAGATCGGCACCAACGCACCGGGGGAGATCTCGAATCTCACTGCGATCGCGGAACCCGACATCGCGATCCTCACCTGCGTGCGCGAAGCGCATCTTGCCGGCCTCGGGGATCTGCGCGGCGTCGAGCGCGAAAAGGCGACGATCTTCGACGGCCTCCGCACCGGCGGGCTCGCGATCCTCAACGGCGATGACCCGGCCTGCGTGCGCATCGCCGGCAAGCTGCCCGGCCGCAAGGTGCTGGCTCGGGTCGGCAGTGAAGCCGATTGGTTCGCAACCGATCTGGGCTTCAGCGGGCTCGGGACGAGCTTCCGCCTCAACGGCGAGATCCCGGTGGTGCTGCCGCGACTCGGTTCGCACAACGTGCACAACGCGCTGTTCTCGATTGCTGCGGCGGTCGAACTGGGGCTCGACGTGCGGGCGGTGGTCGCGGCTCTCGGCGCGTTGCCGCACAGCTCGCGGCGGCTGGAACCGCGCGAGGTCGGCGGGCTGCGCATCCTGGACGACAGCTACAACATGAACCCGGCTTCGGCGCGGGCGG
The DNA here is from genome assembly GCA_050181465.1 of Planctomycetota bacterium. Classification (GTDB taxonomy): domain Bacteria; phylum Planctomycetota; class UBA1135; order UBA1135; family UBA2386; genus JACRLW01. Next base: position 166,838 of record JBFXDD010000004.1, on the reverse strand, counting down.
CCTTGCTCGCGCTCGCGAGTCTGCCCCGCACCGCGCGGCACGTCGTGGTGTTCGGCGAGATGCGCGAGCTCGGCGAGAGCAGCGAGCGGCTGCACTACGAGCTCGGTCGCGAGGTCGTCGCGAGTCGTGCCGACCTGCTGCTCACCGTCGGTTCGGCCGCCGCACCCATCGCTGCGGGTGCGCGCGACGCCGGCATGGCAGCGGATGCCGTGATCGCGGTCGAGGACCACGGTCAGGCACTCGACTGCTTGCTCGAGTTCTGCCAACCCGGCGACACCGTGTTGCTGAAGGCATCGCGGGCCGCCGCGCTCGATCGTCTGGTCGACGATCTCTCCTCGCGTTTCTCCGCAGCCGGCACGGGGCCGGGCGCCGACTGACGTGCTCTTCGAACTGTTGTGGAACGGCGATCGTCCTCTCTTCGACCTGCCCGGGATGTGGCTCTTGCGCTACATCTCGTTCCGCACGGTCGCGGCGACGTTGTTCGCGTTCCTGCTGGTGCTCTTCATCGGCGGAGCTTCGATCGCCGCGCTGCGGCGTTGGTCGATCGGCGAGAACACCGACAAGTCGGACTCGAGCACGCTGCGCGACTTGCACAAGGACAAGCGCGGCACGCCGACGATGGGCGGGGTCTTCCTGATCGGCGCGATGCTGGTCACTGCGATCCTGTGGTGTCGCTTCGACGGCATCAATCGCTGGACGATCGTCGGTCTGTGTCTGATCGCATGGTACGCCGGAGTCGGGTTGCTGGACGACTGGATCAAGCTGCGGATCCAGGGTCGCAACGGCCTGAGCAAGCGGAGCAAGCAAGGACTGCTCACGCTGGGTGCGCTCGGTGCGGTACTGTGGATGCACGCGCTCGGCTTCGGCGGTGCGGACGGACCGGCGCTGCACGTGCCGTTCCTGCGCGAGAGCGTCGCGAACCTGGGATTGATCGCCTTCGTGATCGTCGGTGCGGTCGTGCTGAGCGGCACTGCGAATGCCGTCAACCTGACCGACGGGTTGGATGGACTTGCGATCGGCTGCGTCATCACTTCGACCTTGGCCTTCGCCGGCATCTGCTACTTCGTCGGTCGCAGCGACTTCTCCGAGTATCTGATGGTCTCGCACGTGCCTGGAGCCGGGGAGATCACCGTGATGCTCGGGTCGCTCCTCGGTGCCTCGTGCGGCTTCCTGTGGTTCAACGCGCCGCCCGCGCGCGTCTTCATGGGCGATGTGGGCAGCCTGCCCTTGGGCGGCGCCTTGGGCTTCGCGGCGTTGGTCTCGCGCACCGAACTGATGCTGTTGTTCATCGGCGGGGTCTTCGTCGCCGAGGCGGTGTCGGTCATGCTGCAGGTCACGTCGTTTCGGTTGCGCAAGAAGCGGATCTTTCGCTGCGCGCCCTTCCATCATCACTTCCAGTTCGCCGGCGTGCCCGAGACGCGCATCGTCGTCCGGCTCTGGCTCATCAGCGGTCTACTCGCGATGGCGAGCCTCGCGTTGTTCAAGGTGCGTTGAGCCGATGAGGATGCCCCGATGAGTCTCGCCGCACCCCTCCGCGATCGTTCGCGCATTCGCGAACTCGATTGGCTGATGTTCGCAGTCGCGGGCCTGTGCTGTCTCGGGCTGGTGATGGCCGTCTCCATCCAGGGCGTGCGCGAGGACAGCGTGATGCGGGCGCTGCAGTCGCAGGGCTCCAAGCTCATCGCCGGGATCGTCCTGTTCCTGGTCTTCTCGATGCTGCCGATCGAGAGCTTGCGACGCTGGTCGATCCCGATCTTCGGCGTCGCGCTGCTCGCGGTGTGGGTCGCCGCCATCGCCGGCACCGAGCGCAACCACGCGCGGCGCTGGCTGTCGGTCGGCGGCATGACCGTGCAGCCGGTCGACTTCGCGCGCATCGCGCTGATCGTGGTCACCGCGGCGCTGATCGGCGGAGCCGGCGAACGAATGCGCGAGCTGCGCCGTGGGCTGCTCGTGGTCATGGCTCCGGCGGTCCTCCTCGCCGGCGGCTTGTTCCTGCAGCCGGACAACGGCAACGCGCTTCTCTGTGTCGCGATCGCGGGCGTGATGGCGGTCGCTGCGGGAGTCTCGCTGCTGTGGATCGGCCTCGGCCTCGTCGCGGCGGTGCCGCTCGCAGTCTTGGTCGTCGGTCGTCACGGCTACGTGGTCGAACGATTCATGCGCTGGCTCAACGAGGACCCGCCCTACCAGGTTGCGCAGGGTCTGATCGCCATCGAGAGCGGCGGCCTGGCCGGCGCCGGTATCGGCCACGGCTGGCGCAAGATGGGCTTCGTGCCCGAACCCCACAACGACTTCGTGTTCACGATCATCGGTGAGGAACTCGGTTTCCTCGGCGGCATGATCGTGCTCGCATCCTTCTTCATGGTCGGCGTCGTCAGCTACCGCCTCGCGCGCCGACTCACTGATCCGTTCCACCGCTACCTGGTATTCGGCAGCGGGTTCGCGCTCTGCGCTCAAGCCGTCATCAACTTGTTGGTGACGACGGGCCTCGCGCCGGCCAAGGGCATCGATCTGCCCTTCGTCAGCGCGGGCGGCACGAACCTGATGACCTCGCTGGGGCTCGTGGGACTGATCGGCAACGCTGCACGGACAGGTCAGTCGTCCGGGCAGTGGGCGGATTCGAACTTTGGAGGGACATGAGATGGGTCAGCTCGAGAAGTACGGGCTCTACGTTCTGGTGATCGTGATCGTGATGATTCTGGGTGTCGCCCTGATGGGCGAACCGGGCTCGGACACGCGGTCGGATCTGAAAGTCGCAGACATCAAGGTCGACGGTGACGGTGATCGCGACTCGCGTCGCAACCCGGCACCCGGCGCGCAGGATGCGGAGAAGCCGAGTGATCGGCTGCTGCCGGTGTTCGGCGACTTCCAGGACGGCGATGCGCTGTTCACCGACGCCTCGGGTACGGTCCAGCCGCCGAAGACCGACCCGAAGGTCGACCCGGCGACGCCCGACGTGGCGATCCCGCCGAGCCGCGATCTCGGCGGCAGTGATCGCGACGCGAATCGGACGCCGAAGGTCGATCCCGGTGCGCTCGAGGAGTCCGGCAAGATCGCAGCGCCGCCGCTGCCGGTGCCGAGCACAGTGCGCAAGCACAAGATCGTCGCGGGCGACACGCCCTCGTCACTGGCGCAGCAGTACCTCGGCTCCGCGCGGTACTTCCAGCAGATCCTCGATGCCAATCCCGGTGTGGATCCGCGGCGCATCCAAGTGGGAACGGAGCTCGTGATTCCGGCGGCGGCGCGGAAGGAAGTTGCCCCCGCCAAGGAATCCGGCGAGAGCAGGTCGCTGCCGCAGGGTGCGCGCAAGCACTTGATCGTGCCCGGTGACACGCTCGCGTCGCTCGCGATCGAGTATCTCGGCGCCGAGCGCGAGTGGCGCAAGATCGCAGATGCGAACCCCGGCCTGGATCCGACCCGACTGCCGCTCAACCGCGAGATCGTGATCCCGGCTCGAGGCGCAGCCGTGGCGACGGAGCCGAAGGCGACCAAAGGCCGCGCGACGACTCTTCCACCAGGCGCCGTTCTTCACGAGGTCGCTGCGGGCGAGACGCTCACTCACGTCTCCCGCCGCTACTACGGCAGCGATCAACGTTGGCAGGTGATCCTCGACGCGAATCCCGGTCTCGATCCACGTCGCATGCCGGTCGGTCGCGAGATCGTCGTTCCTGCCCTGAGCCCCCCGCGCAACTGAGCGCGGGTCGCTCGTTTCGTTCGTTCCACCGCCTTCGTCCGCGGAGCACGTCATGGTCAAGCGAGTCGGACTGGTCAGCAGCGGAACCGGCGGTCATCTCTGGCCGGCTCTGGTCCTCGGTGATGCGCTGCGTGCCGGTGGCTACGACACGGTGTTCCTCACCGCCGGTCGCGCCGTGGAGTCGGAGTTGCTCTCGCGTGCCGGCCAGCGCGCGCAGTCGCTCGAGATGGGCGGTCGCGGCGTCGGGCAGCTCGTCGCCATGGCCCGTGGAACGATGAAGGCGCGGCGATGGCTTGCGACGGAGGACGTCGATGCGGTCGTGTGCACCGGCGGGCGAACGTCGGTCGCGGCAGGTTTGGCCGCGCGTTCGCTGCGCCTGCCGATCGCGATCCTGGAACAGAACGCGGTTCCCGGGCGCGCGAATCGACTGTTGTCGCGACTCGCACGCCGCGTCTACCTCGGTCTGCCGACGATCGCCGACGTGCCGCACTCACTGGTCACCGGCACGCCGATCCGCAAGGACTTCAGTCTGGTCGATCGGCAGGTCGCGCGGCAGCGGCTCGGCCTTCGCGACGATCTGCCGGTGGTCCTGGTCACCGGCGGAAGCCAGGGTGCGAGCTTCTTGAACGAGGCCGCACCACGCGCGCTGCTGGAACAGCGCTGCCCGATGCAGATTCTGCATCTGAGCGGACCACGCGATGAGGCCGATGTCCGCGCGCGGTACCGCGACGGTGTCGATCACGGAGTCGATGCCGTCGTGCGCGCCTTGGCCTTCGACATGCCGACACTGTATGCGGCGGCCGACTTGGTCATCTGTCGCGGTGGCGGTTGCACCGTGTCGGAGTTGATCGCGACCGGTCGCGCCGCGCTCATCGTGCCCTATCCGCACCATCGCGATCAGCAGCAGTTGCACAACGCGCGAGTCCTCGCTCGCGCGGGCGCGGCGGTCGTCTTGCAGCAGCACGAATTGACCGGCCCGCGCTTCACGGAAGTCCTGCAGCAGTTGCTGCGCTCGCCCGAACGCTTGCGACTGATGGAAGAGTGCGCGCGCAGTCTGGACCTCGGCGACGCGTGTGATCGCATCGTCCACGATCTCGAGCAGACGGTGCTCTGACCAAGGTGCACTGACCAGGGTACTCTGACAAGATGCTCGGACAACGCGGCCAACGCATACACCTGATCGGGATCGGCGGCGCAGGCATGTCGGGACTCGCGCGCATGCTGCATCGATTCGGAGTCGCGTTGAGCGGCAGCGACGTCAGCGATGGACAGGTCGTCGAGGAACTCCGAGCCGAGGGCATCCACATCTGGATCGGGCATCGACCGGAGCTGCTGACCGGCAATGGGGGCTACGTCGTTCGGTCGGCTGCGGTGGGGGAGGAGGATCCGGAGGTGCGCGAGTGCGTGCGGCGTGGGTTCACTTCACTGCTGTATGCCGAGGCCGTCGGCAGGTTGTCCGAAGGCCGTCGGTGTCTGGCGATTGCGGGCACCCACGGCAAGACGACCACGACGGCGATGACGGTCGCCGCGGCGCGCGGGGCCGGGCTCGATCCCTCGCACTTGATCGGCGGTGAAGTCCCCGAACTCGGCGGCAACGGCTACGGCGGCGGCGATGACGTCTTCATCGTCGAGGCCTGCGAGTTCAATCGCTCCTTCTTGAACTTGCGGCCCTTCGGTGCCGCGATCCTCAACGCCGATCACGATCACTTCGACTGCTATCCCACGCGCGATGACCTCGTCGAGGCGTATCGAAGCTTCGTTGCGCGCATTCGGCCGGGCGGCACGGTAGTCGTCTCGGAGAGTGTGCCGCTCGACATCGTCGGCGAGTCGTTGGACGGTGTGCGCGTCGTGCGGGTCGGCCAGGGGCTGTTCGCGGACCTTCGCGCGACCGATGTCGCGGAGGATCTAGGGCGCTTCTCGTTCGTTCCGATGGTGCACGGACGGCGGCTTCCGCGAGTGCAACTCGCGCAGCCGGGCCGGTTTCAGGTGCACAACGCGTTGACGGCCCTGGCACTGGTCGACTCACTGGGCGCGGACCTCGAGACGGCATGCGTGGGCCTCGGCTCATTCGTCGGTGTGCGTCGGCGATTCGAGATGTTCGAAGGCAAGAAGGGAACGCAGGTCGTCCTCGACTACGCGCATCATCCCGCCGAGATCAAGGTGGTGTTGCGCGCCGCGCGGCGGCGCTTTCCGGCGCGCCCGATCGTGGCGGTGTTTCAGCCTCATCAGCACAGTCGTACGTCGCGGCTCCTGGACGACTTCGTCAGCGTGCTCGCCGAGGCCGATCACGCGGTCGTCGCCGAGGTCTACGCGGCTCGCGAGCGGTTGACCGACATCGAGACGGTGACCGCCACACGCATGGTCGAAGCGATCCGTTCGCGCGGCGCGCGCGCGGACGTGGGGGCCGAACTGAGTGAGATGCCGGCCCAGGTCGCTGCGCAGCTCATGCCGAATGCGGTCGTGCTCGTTCTGGGCGCGGGCAACATCGATGCGATCCTCGAACCCTTGCTGGAGGTCACGTGACCCACGATCCGATGCGAGCGATGCTGGATGGTCTGCGCGGCGTCGTGCGCGAGGGCGTGTCGCTCGCCGCGCTGACGCACCTGCGCATCGGTGGGCCTGCGCAGGTGTTCGTCGAGGCCGTGACCGAGCAGGATGTCGTCGACGTCGTGCGCTTCTGTCGCGACTACGGTGTTCGGCTGCGGATTCTCGGCGGCGGCTCCAATGTGTTGATCGGCGATCAGGGTGTGAGCGGTGTGGTGCTGTCGCTCGAGCGGCTCAACCGCATCGTCCGCGACGGCGAACGTCTGAGTGTGGGCGCCGGCATGTCGGTGCCCGGCCTCATCCGCTTGTCGCGCGAGCAGGGGCTGGCGGGACTCGAGGTTCTCACCGGTGTACCGGCGCAGGTCGGTGGAGTCGTTGCGATGAACGCAGGCACGCGCGAGGGCGAGACCTTCGACATCGTCGAATCCTTGTTGCTCGTCGATCCACAGGGCGAGTTGCGCGAGGTCGCGCGTGCGGAGTGCCACCCGGTCTATCGCGACGGGGGCCTCGCGGGCAGCGTGGTCGTGCGCGCGACGTTTCGTCTGCGTCCCGATGATCCGCGCGCGATCCGCGAGCGATTCGAGAACTACCTGCGTTATCGCAATGCGACGCAGCCGATCACCGAGCACAGCGTGGGCTGTGTCTTCCGCAATCCCAAGGGGGATGCCGCAGGTCGTCTCATCGAGCAGGCGGGATGTAAGCTGCTGCGTCAGGGTGGTATCAGCGTCAGCGGCAAGCACGCCAACTACTTCATCAACGATCAGAACGGCACCTGTGCCGACTTCGTGCGCCTGATCGATGTCGTGCGAACGCGGGTCTTCGACGCCTTCGGGGTGCACCTCGAGTTGGAGGTGCAGGCGTGGGACGTGGCGGGGTTGTAGGAGGGCGGTTGTCGGCGAACCGCCGAAGGAGCGCATCTTGGAACCGAACGACCGATGGCGTGATCTGGAATTCTCGACGCTCAGGGTCCTTCGTGCATGCGTGTTCGGTGCCTCACTGCCGTGGGCGCACCGGCCTCCTCGGCACCTGCGGAGATCCTGTACTTGCGACCTACCATGGCCCTGCGAAGCACACGCACGGCAGCGTTGAGGGCGAACTCGAGGATCCGACCGTCGAGCAAGTAGCTCGTCGACGCAGCTCTGTGGTCGATCGAGTGCGCGAGCGCCTCGTCCATCAAACTGTTCGGAGCAGCGGTGGACTGCCTAGCCCGGATGATTCGTGAACGTCGTCGCGAGATCGACGCAGGTCGATGTCCGGCAAGGAGCTGCGTCGGTCGACGACCGAAGCGTAGCTGTAGCTACGCTGCCAGGGAGGAGCCGACGCAGCGACGCCGCTGGGATGACTTGCGGCGATCGCAGCAGAGGTTCACGACGAGTCCGGGCTGGCGCCGCAGGGCGGGGATCGTGGCGCGCGGACATGTAGCGATCGAGTCGAGCTCGGTGGCACTGTCGAAGGCTCCGTCTGCCGGAGGTATCCTCAGCAGGCGCTCGTGCGCGGGACCTGGCCAAGGAAGCATCCTCACTCCCTGATCGCCTCGGCAGAATACTCGCGTTCCCATCCGCAACCGGATCACCATGTCCACGCTGATTCCCCTCACGCTCGGTGCGGCCTTCCTGGCCGCGGTTCCCCCTCACGATCCGCCCGCGCGCGGGCCGGTCGATCTCCTGCCGGAGACGACGATCGCGTTCGCGACCTTCGCCGGTCTCGATGCCTGCAAGGCTGCCGCTGCCAGCTCTCCGCTGGTCGAGATGGCGGAGCGGCTGGTGAAGGAGAAGATGGGGGCGACGCCCGGGCAGATCTTCGCGCAAGAAGGAATCCGGGAGCTGGATCGGGAACTGAGCGAACTGGGGATGGACTCGCGCGGCCTGCACGCCGTGCTCTCCCGACCGCTCGCGCTGGGGGTGGGGCGACCGACCGTGTTCGAGAACGAGATGCTCCCGTCCTTCGGTTTGGTGGTCGATCTCGGCGAAAATGGCCAGGATGCCTCCGAGTGCTTGAAGCGCTTCATCGGCATGTTGGAGGACAAGAACTCCATCTCCGGTGAGACCGTGACGATGCACGGCGTCGACGTCCGCCTGCTCAGCCATGAGAGTCGCACCGGCGAAGTCGCCTATGCAGAGTTCGATCACTTCGCCGTGCTGAGCATCGGCACCGGCTACCTCCGCGACATTCTCGCGATCGCGAAGACCAACGCCCCGTCGGTGCGGGCACGGTCGGTCGCCACGGCGGCCGCGGCCTCCCACCAGGGCAACGCCTTGCTGTGGGGTGCGGTCGACCTCGAGCCGATCGATGCCTTGGTCCGCCGCTACATCCCCTACGAGTTCGCCTCCTTGGTCGAGAGCCTCGGCGTCGCCAAGATCCGTGGCTTCTCGTTCTCGCTCTCGCACGAAGGCGGGACTTCGGTCGATCGCTTCGATGCACTCGCGGAAGTCGACGAGAGCGGTCTGCTCGCCGCGATCGGTGGTGGGCGCGTCGCTGCTGCGGACCTCGCGCGCTTGTCGCCGCACTCGCTGCTAGTGGCGGGGATGAGCACTGACACCAAGGCGCTCTGGAACGGCTTGGAATCCATCTACCGCGGCCTGCCGAAGATCGTGCGGAGCGAGTTCGATCGCGAAGTGCATCGCGAGGTCGAGCGCGAGCTGCGACATGTCGGCATGAACGTGCGAGAGATGCGCGATTTGTCGACGTCGATCGGCCCCACCGCCGTCATCGGCGTATCGCTGCATCCCGCGCTCATCGGGATTCCGCAGGGCATTTGGATCGCGCAGGTTCGCGACGGCAAGAACATGGCCGATGTCTTGGCGAGCATCATCGAGAGCCGCGGTGGCGAGTTGCAGGAGCAAAACGCGGACGGCGTCTTGGTGCGTTGGTTGGCATTGGAGCGCGCCCCGGCCGGAGTCAGCTTCGCATTCACTCAGGTCGGTGATCGCCTGATGATCAGCAACGATGCTCGCTACCTGCGCCAGTGTGCGCGTGGTGAGAACGGTGGGCTGACGCCGTCGTCGAACGTCGCTGTGCAGAACGCGCTGGACTCACAGTCCCATTGGATTTGGCTCCGTCTGCAGGACAACATCGCGCGGCTCATGGAGCGTCACTTGCCGATGCTCGAGAACCTGCTCGAGGCGAACGAGGACTCTCCCATCTCCGCAGAAGACCTGCCGACCGCCGAAGAACTCGCCGCCGCGCTGCGCGACGTCACCGTCGGCATGGGCGTGCGCCGCGACGGCATCGGCTTCCGCATGACCGCCCCGCTCGGCCTGGGCGGCGTACTGGCCGTGTTCGGCACCTGGTTCGACGAGGCGGTCGTCGGGCGTCGCAAGACCGGCTGAGAACCGCGGCAGATCGCTTCGGCGCGCGGTGGCGAGTCCGCTGGGAAGGTCTCGGGAGTCCGGGGCAGACTTCGACTCGTCGTCCGTGGGGCCTATGGCGAGGGACGGGCAGGGTCCCTCGCCAAGCGCGCTTCGGCCGCGTCATTCCTCACTTGGAGCTCGCGCACTCGAGGCGACACACCGGAAGTACCTGCCATCGAGTCCAGCAAGCAACGCGCCCAAGCCATGGCGCGCTCGTCGACGGCCCGCCCACACGAATTCCAGACGGTTAGTCGACCCTCGCCGGCACTTGAGTTGCCCACCAGGGATGGAGAGCCACGAGAAAAATGTGCCCCGCAGGCGTCTGTGGGTGGGCGCGGCTGTCGGAGCCGTGCCGGTGCCGGTGTCGCAGTCGAGAGGTGCGCGAACATGACTTCGAATCCTTGGCCGAGACGTATTCCAGTCCTGTTCGGCATGGTGCTGGTCCTGGGATCGCTCACTGCAGCGACGGTTCTTCAAAGGGGTCGAATTCGCGATGTCGGCACCAGTCAGCTCCCACCGCCGGGACTGTTCGCCTCCGTGACCCAGGGTCACATTTGCACCCTCCGTCCCGCTTTGGCCCTGAACTCGTGTGCGGGGAGCAAAGACTGCTTCACCGGCCCGGGCGGACAGGAGAACTGCCAGTTGCCCCCGGGGTGGATCGGTTCGACCACCGATCCGTGTGTGTGTCCCACACCGCCACCGTACTGAAGCTCCACCGGACCTTTGTCGATGAGTGACCAAGACAGCCGCAGCACGGAGTCTCATTCGTGATGCGAAGTTCGTCAGCGGGGTCTTGGGGCTTTCTCACGCTCGTTCTTGCAGCGGTCCTCGTGCTCTGGTGGAGAATCGGGTCTCCCGCCAGCCATGATCCCGACGATGCGAACGTCGACCGCGGGACTGCTGTCCGACAGACTGCTCTGATTCCCGGGGCCGCCGTCCGTCAAGATGAGCCCGCGCGTACTCGACTACAGCGCGCGACGGCCACGCCACCGTCGACCGAGATGGTGGCGATTCGCGGCCGCATCACCGCTCGCGGTGCACCAGCCGGGCATCAGCAGCTGAGAGTGTTACCCGTCGGCGGATGGCGTCGGCAGAAGGACGGTATGGATCCGATCTTCGCGACGGGCGTTTGGACTCAGACCGACGATCGCGGCGTCTTCGAAGTCCTGGTTCCACGTCAGCACTTCGGAGAGGTGTGGACCGTCATTCAGGTCCCTTCTCCGGATCGTTCGTTCACGTACTTCGAGGACGTGTTGCCCCTCGATCCCGAACCCGTGATCGAAATCCTCGATCCCAGCGATCCCGACTGGGAAGCTCGCGGAACCCTCGACTTCGCGGTCGCGCCGGAGTATCCGCTCACTCTCGAATTGCACGTCGCCGAAGTGCCACATCCGGCGGACCTGGACTGGCAACTGCGGGTCATCGGCAGCATCGACTCCGCCATGGGTGCGGTCACGCTCAGATCGATGGTTGGGCCGATCACCAAATTGCGGGGGGCCGTCTTGCTCGACGTCGTCGATCGTCGAGGTGTCGGAGTGGCGCTACTTCGTTACAGCTCGATTCGCCACTTTCGTGACTCACTCGCCGCAGGAATTCATGTTCCCACGAAGCTTCAGCGATACCTCGCAAGCGGTGAGATGGGATCTCCGGGGACGGTGAGGGTCCAGCGGGTGCCCGGCCCCCAGGTGATGCGAGGAAGTTCGGAAGAACTCGACGTGAATCCAACCGGTCACATCGAGTTTGTGAGCGCGATCGATGACTTTGTGTGCGAGGGGAGAATCACGAGCAGTGGTCTCCGGCTGCGGGGTCGAATTCTCGATGGCCGATCGGTCATCGAATGGTCGCGAGGACTACCTGGGAACCGGGCGGTTCGCGTCGAGCTTGTCGATGAGGCGAGCGGCCAGCCACTGTCGCGGGCAGCCGTGGTGTGTCGAAGCACGGACCATACGTCGAGGTCCGACTTCCACGAAGAGGTATTCCACACCGACGCCGCCGGCGCCGCGGTTGCCCTACTCGTCGCCGGTTTCGAGTATGAGATTCAAGCCAGTACCCGAGAGATCGCCGGTCGCGTCTGGCGATCACCCGTCGTGAGGGTGGACCCGGAGAAGGTTCGAGCCCTCGAGCTCCGAGCTGCATCAGGAACGTTCGTACAGATCGAGTTTCGCGGACTCTCCAACCGAGATGGGTTCTCGAGGGTCGCTGAGATATGCGTCGAAACGGCCCCAGGCTCTTGGGAACGTCGATGGATCGGGCCGCCTCACGGTCCATATGGACTGTTCCTGGCTCCGGGAAGTCATCGGATGATCTACTTCTGCGATGGCGGCGGCGGCGAGTCCACGATTCACGTGCCTCATGATTCCGCACCCCTGACTTTCGCACTGGCACTGCAGCCGTTCGAGCAGATCTCCGCAGTCATCCCGAAGCGGTGGCGAGAGCAAGGCGTCCAACTGGCGACGAGTATTCCCAGTCTGCCGGTACTAGGATGGCCGAACTTTGCCAGCGGACGAGTTGATGGGCAAGGAAACGTGGATCTATGGCTCGCGCCGGGTTGCCAGCGGATTTTGGAATTGTGGCGTGATGGGGTACGCATCGGACGATGTGAGTTGGACGCGACGGGCCAGATCGTCGATGACCAGGCGCGGTCGCAGATTCGGTGAGTTTTGGATCGTGGCCGTGCTGGCCACCGCTTGTTCCAGTGACTTGCCGTCCGCAGCGACATGTGCCGAGGCATCGCGTTGGTTGCGCGTCGTGGACTGCGCGGTAGTCGATGCGCCGCTGAGGGTGTGTTTCCCGATCGCCGTAGACAAGCTACGCGGCGTCCGGCTGCAACACCGATCATGCGACTGCACTGGCGTATCTGTTCGTGTGACCGGAATCCCGCGGCTCGTGAAACTGGACGGCCCTGGGGCCTCGGTAGCAGTGGAGACGACGTCGGGTCACGTAGAGATCGTCGCGGACATTCGACTGCGCAAGATCGGACGATTCGAAGTCACGATCGAAGGTCTCCTGGAGATGGAAGGATCGGTGACGCCGTGGATGCTGACGGTGAGCGGTCAAGCCGTCGATCCGGCCGATGTCTTGGATCGTGCTCCAAGCGGATGTCATCGTCTCCAACCGCCATTGATCGGCATCGAGGCGTTTCTTGGCCTCGAAAGCTCTGCTACGCCGATCATGTCGTATGCCAGTCCGAGACATGGCGACCCCAGGATCGTGGCGTGGTGGATGTTCGGGACGTCGCGTGCGGTCGTTTGTCCGGTCGGGGACGTATCCGAGCGGACGCCGAGCACGCACTGGCGACACTTGCGGTCGGAGTGGACTCAGCGACCCGTGGCCGCGGCAGTCGGGCATTGGGGGGGTGCCGCGACCTCTGGGTCACCGTGGCAGTATCGCTCCACTGAAGTGGTGTCACCTCGAGCGCTCCGGTGGCTCGCCCACGGGCAGTGACCCTTGCCGAGGCGCTGGGCGGCGTGTCCAGGCGGAAAGTTCCCGGCCGTACCGTCGTCGCGGACCAGCCGGTGCCATTGGGGGCCGGAAAGGCCGACCGGAGTACCCCTGATCGCCGCTTCCCCCAATCTTGATTCGACTTCGGGCAATAAATACCCTCGGGGCCGATGGTCGGGAGACGATCCCACGCAATCGAGCGTGAACAGGTCGGCAGCCCGCAGGACACGCCTGAAGTGGTCGTCCGTGAGGCCGCCTATCGCGCCGCTCGCGCCATATTGGCTGATGACGTTTCCGCGGAGATCGCGGGCGATCACGCAGTGGATGCGTTCATGCGTGTCTCGAGCGCCGGCGAATCGATAAACAGCCTGACGTCTTGGGCTCGCCGAGTCGGACGGAACTTCGCATTGAGTTGCAAGCGGAGGCGTTGTCGAAAGGCTGCTTTCGTAGATGTCGAGTTGCTTTCTGCCGGCGTGCATCGTCACTCAGCGGTGGACTTCAACGCGGTCATGATCGTTCTCCGGCAGCACCCCGAAGTCCGACTCACTCGGAAGCAGAGACACGTGGTCGAAGTTCTGGATCCCTGCGACACGATCAAGGGCAACGCTCGTTCGATCGGTATGGCCCCATTCGCACTGCGAAGGATGCTGAGGACCATCGGTCGGCGCGCCGCGGGACTCCGCGAGAGCCTGTTGCCGACCGCCTAGCCCGGATTCTTCGTGAACGGCTGCTGCGATCGCCACAAGTCGCGCCCGGCGGCGTCGCTCCGTCGGCTCCTCCCTGGCAGCGTAGCTACAGCTACGCTTCGGTCGTCGACCGCCGCAGCTCCTTGCCGGACATCGACCTGCGGCGATCTCGCGACGACGTTCACGAAGCATCCGGGTTAGGGCGACGACGGCTCGAAGTCGTCGCTGCGTCGCTGCGTTGCTGCGGCGTTCGGCACCGCGCGAGTGAATGTGCGCGACTCGGCCCCCTGGCGGGCCAGGCGGTGCGCGCGCGATCGACGAATCAGCGCCGCAACGCGTCGCGCAGATTGCGGCGAACGTCGCGCAGTTCTCGCTCGACGGCTGGGCGGATCACTCCACCCAACTCGCGCTGCACGGTACGCGAGACCGCGGAGCCGACCGCGTTGTCGATCGCGACGTCGAGCACGGGGTCGTAGCCGACCCGAACGGTGCTCGCGGTGGCTTCACTCACGTTCGCGCCAACGCGCTGGGCCGAGGCCTCGGTCGCGCGCGCTTCGCGCACCCGCGACATCCACGAGTCATGCCACGAGCCAAGTGCCGATCGCCGTGCCTGGTTGGCTCGCGCCAATTCCGGCGCTTTGTCGGCCTCGATCTTCTGGAGGGTTTCGGCGGTCAAGCCGTCGGCTTCCACCTTCCAAACGGCGGACTTCGCCAGGGTGACCTCACCGCCTTCGACTCGGATCACGTACTCCGTCGCGGTCTCGCTGAGCAGGACACCCTGGATGAAGTCGGGGTTGCCGTGGGTGAACTTCGCCGCGGTCTCGGCGGTGCCGAGGTAGAAGCGATCAGCGCTCGCGGCGGGCGCGATGGCGAGGGCCAGCAGGGCGGGGAGGAAACAGCGCATTGGGGTCGGTCCTGGGAAAAGGGTCGTAGGAGTGTACGACACGATCGCGAGCGCGGTCGGGCGGACCGACCGCCAAGGCGCGGTCGCATCAGCATTACGGCGGAGCGCTCAGCCGCCGTGCGCCGACAACCAGTCGTCACCAGTCCCAAGGCTGACCTCGAGCGGCACGCTCAACGCAGCGGCGCCGGCCATGCAGGTGTTCACCAGCTCGCTGACTTCGCGGATCTCTTCGTCGGGGACGTCCAGGACGAGCTCGTCATGGACCGAGAGCAGCAGCCGCGCGCGCAACTCTCGCTCGCACAGTGCGCTGTGCACCGCCAGCATCGCGCGCTTCACGATGTCCGCCGCCGTGCCTTGGATCGGCGTGTTCACCGCCATGTTCTCGGCGGCCACGCGCAGCGGCACGCTGTCGGCGTCGATGTCGGGCAGCGGACGTCGGCGACCGAACAGCGTGTGGACTTCGCGGGTCTCGCGCGCCTTCGCCAACGTGCCGTCGAGCCAGGACTTCACGCCCGGAAACGCCGCGAAGTAGGCATCGATGAACTTGCGCGCTTCGACCGCCGTCATCCCGGTCTCCGACGCCAGCCGCGACGCGCCCATCCCGTAGACGATGCCGTAGTTGATGACCTTCGCCTGCGCACGCAGCTCGGGCGTGACCATTCCGGGCAACAACCCGTGCACGCGGGACGCGGTCTTCGTGTGGATGTCCTCACCGCTCTGGAATGCATCGATCAACGCGCGATCCTGTGCGACGTGCGCGAGGATGCGCAGCTCGATCTGGCTGTAGTCGGCCGAGAGCAGCTTCCAACCCTTCGCGCGGGCCACGAAGGCGCGGCGCACTTCGCGACCCCATTCGGTGCGGATGGGGATGTTCTGGAGGTTCGGATTGTCCGACGACAATCGGCCAGTCGCCGCGACCGCCTGGTGGAAGGACGTGTGGATCCGACCGGTGTGCGGATTGACCGATTCCGGCAAGGGCTCGACCCAGGTGCCGAGCAACTTGCTGAGCTGCCGCCACTCCATCAGCAGGTGCGGCACTTCATGATGCGGCGCGAGTTGCTCCAGCATCTCCGCATCGGTCTTCCACTGCCCGGTCTTGGTCTTCTTCGGGCGAATCCCTGCAGCTTTGTGGACGGCCAGCCGATCGAACAGCACCTCGCCGATCTGCGCGGGCGAGTTGAGATTGAAGGGACCACCCGCGCGCTCGTGGATCCGCGCTTCGAGGCGCGCGGTCTCCGCCCGCATGCGTTGGCCGAGTCGATCGAGATGTGCGAGGTCGACCGCGATGCCCTCGCGCTCCATCGCGAGCAGCACCTCGACCAACGGCAGCTCCAACTCCGACAAGATGCCTTCCAGCGAAGCCTCGCGCAGCCCCTTCTGCAGCACACCGAACAGGCGCCATGTGAAGTCGGCGTCCTCGGCGGCGTAACGACCGGCGAGATCGATCTCGACCTTGTCGAAGGTGATCTGCGACTTGCCCGTGCCGAGCAACTGCTTGGTAGGGATCTTCTCGTAGTCGAAGTAACGGCGCGCGAGCGCGTCGAGGTTGTGCTGCCCGATTCCCGGTGAGAGCAGGTACGACGCGAGCATCGTGTCGAAACACAGCCCGCGCATCGCGATGCCGGCATTCGCGAACACATGCATGTCGTACTTCGCGTTCTGTCCGACCTTCCGCAGCGCAGCGTCCTCGAGCAACGGTCTGACTGCGGCGAGCACGGCGTCGGCACCTTCGCTGAGGATCGACGGTTCCAAGTTGAGCGGGACGTACCACGCCACGCCGTCTTCGCACGCGAAGGACATCCCGACGACCTCGGCGCGCATCGGATCGAGGCTGGTGGTCTCGGTGTCGACCGCGAAGGTGCCGGCGTCGCGCAGAGTGCGTAGCAGGTCTTCCAGCTCCCTCTTGGTGCGCACGATGTGGTAGTCCTGACGACCGACATCCGCCTTGGGAGCTTCCACACTGCGAGCGAGCGTGTCGAACTCCAACTCGGTGAACAAGGCGCGCAGGCTCGCGGCATCCGGCGCGGCCGGCCCGATCGACTCGAGTTCGCGGGTGAGCGGCACGTCGGTGCGGATCGTGACCAGGTGCCGCGACAGATCGGCGAGTTCGCGGTTCTCGCGCAACGAGGTTTGGATCGACGGGGGCTTGACCTCATCGATGTGCTCGTAGATCCCCTCGAGGGAGCCGTAGTCGGCGAGGAGTTTGCTGGCCGTCTTCGGGCCGACCTTGGGAACTCCCGGCACGTTGTCCGACGAGTCGCCCATCAGCGCGAGCAGGTCGATCATGCTGCTCGGGCCCACGCCGAACTTCTCGCGCACGCCGTTCTCGTCGATGATCTCGGGCGCGGTGGTGCTGCTGCGCAGGTTCCACAGACGGATGTGGGGATCGACGAGCTGGGCGAAGTCCTTGTCGCCGGTGACGATGAACACCTCGTAGCCGTGGTCGCGACCTTGCACGGCGAGGGTGCCGATCACGTCGTCGGCTTCATGGCCGGGACTGTCGACGGTCGCGATCCCGTGCGCTGTGACGACGCGCTCGATGTCGCCGAACTGTGCGAGCATGTCCTCGGGCGCCTTCTCGCGCGTGGACTTGTACTCCGGGTAGATCTTCGTGCGCTCGAGATCCTCACGCGAGCCGTCGAAGGCGACGGCGATGGCGTCGGGCTTCTCGCGTTCGAGCAACGATCGCAGCGTGATCGTGAAGCCGAACGTCGCACCGGTGGGATGACCGTCACGACGACTCAGGCCGCCGCGCGACGACGACGCGAACGCGAAGTACGAGCGGTAGGCCAGCGCCGTGCCGTCGATGAGAAACAGGCGCGGCCGCTTCGAACTCATGACTTCGCACCGTTGGTTCGAGCGGCGGTGCGCTCGAGCAACAACACGAACACGCCGGCGACCACGCCGACCATGACCGTCATCCACGTGGATCCGGCGGACCAGTCGGGGGTGACGTTGTCGAAGATCTTGTGCTTGAAGTCGACTTCACCAGGAGTGGTGTCGATCTGGAAGGGCCAGATCTTGCGCAGCGAGCCGAGCATGAACCCCGCGAGCACGGCCATCGTCACCGACTTCGCGGCGCGCAAGAGCCAGCGAAGCACTCGGCTGAAGCTCAATAGGCCGATGAGCGCACCGACAGCGAAGGTTGCGACCAGCGCGATGTTCGCGCCGGTGAACCGACCGCTCGCGAACTCCTTCAGCACTCCCGTGACTTCGTAGTACTCGCCCAGGATCAGCAGGATGAAGGCGCCGCTGATTCCGGGCAGGATCATCGCGCAGATCGCGACCATCCCGCACACGAAGATCCACGGCAGGCCCCGCGGCGGATCTTCGAAGACCGGCAAGCCCACGAGCCAGTACGCGAAGCCGACGCCGCCGACGAAGGCGACTGCCGTGCCGGCCTTCCACCCGTCGATCTCGCGCAGAACGAGGATCGTCGACGCGATGATCATGCCGAAGAACGCGGCGAGGGTCCGCTCGCGGTGATGCTCGAGCAGGAAGTGCATCGTGCTGCCCAGCGCGAGCAGCGCGACAGCGATGCCGAGGCCGAGTCCGACGAGGAACCGCAGGTCGATGCGCTGCGCGAACTCGCGCAGAGCCCCGCGGCGAAGGGCACCGAGCGCGATCGTGTCGACTCGACTGATCGCGCCGATCAGCCGCTCGTAGATGCCGAGGATCAGAGCCACCGTGCCGCCGGACACTCCGGGCACGATGTCCGCGCAGCCCATCAGGCCGCCGCGGGTGAAGTTCAACAGGTCGTCGCGAACGATCAAGCGCGTTACTCAGGCGGTGAGGTGGGGAGGCGACGCCGCATCGCCGAAGTGGATGACGGCAAGCTCGACGCCGCCGTCTTCGGCCCGCAGCGTGATCTTCGGGCAGTAGACGAGGTCGATCGGGCCGGATCGCTCGAGCAAGGGATCGAGCATGCGACTGCCGAAGCGCATGCGCGCCGGCCGCACGACTCCGCCCTGGCTGACCTTGAAGCGGAGATCGCCGCCGCGTGGATCGACCCACGGCGTGCCGACGACGGTGGCGCCGCGCGTGAGGAAGGACGGTCGCGGGTTGCCAACACCGAAGGGGCCGAGTTGGTCGAGCGCGCGCACGTCGCGGATCTCGAGTTCACTGAGGTCCGCGTGGCCGTCCACATCGATTCGCGGCGGCGGCTCGAGCTTGTCGTCGGCGACGGCGTTGATCGCCTCGCGGAATTCGTCGAGGCGGTCGCGACGAATCTCGAGGCCCGCCGCGGCTGCGTGACCACCGTAGCTGACCAAGAGGTGGCCGCACGCCCGCATCGCCTCCCGCAGGTGGATGCCGCCGGGTGAGCGGCCCGAACCGCGGCCGACGTCGCCGTCGAAGGAGATCAGGATCGCCGGTCGACCGCGGGTCTCGGCGAGTCGTGCCGCGACGATCCCGAGAACGCCGGGGTGCCAGTCGTCGCCGCCGAGCACGAGGATCTTCTCGTCGTGCCGACTGGCCTGCTCCATCACTCGCTCGACCAGTTCGCGCTCGACCTTCCGGCGATGCTCGTTGTGGGTCTCCAGTCGCTTGGCCGCTTCCTGCGCTTCCTGGTAGCCGCGCGCGCGCAGCAGTTGCACCGCGTCGAGTGCGGTCCCCATGCGGCCCGCGGCGTTGATCATCGGCGCGATGCGGAAGGCGACTTCGTCGGCTTCCGGGACGCGATTCGAGTACCCGGCGACGTCGAGCAGCGCGCGGATCCCCGGGTTGCGGCTCTGCGCCAGCGCGCGCAGGCCGTGAAACACCATCGCTCGATTCTCACCGCGCAGCGGCGCGACGTCGGCGATCGTGCCGAGTGCGACGTAGGCCATCGCGTCGACGAGGAAGCGCTGGAACTCCTCCGTCGGCCGTCGTCCGGTGGAGAAGGCCTGCGCGATGGCGGCTGCGAAGCGAAACGCGACGCCGCAGCCGGCGAGGTCGCGATCGGGATAGCCGGCGTCGGGCAGGCGCGGGTTCAGCACCGCATGGGCTTGCGCGACGTGTTCCGAGGTGCCGTGATGATCGGTGACGATCACGTCGCAGCCCGCCGCCTGGATGCGCGCGATGCGATCGACGGCGTTGGTGCCGTTGTCGACCGAGATGCACAGCGTGTAGCCGCCTTCGGCGATCGCGCGCTGGGAAGCTTCGGTGAAGGAGTAGCCGTCGCGTCGATCGGGGATGTAGGCGCGCGCGTCGACCTCCATCAGGGCCAGGAACTCGGTGAGCAGGACGGTGCCGCTGATCCCGTCCACGTCGTAGTCGCCGTGCACCAGGATGCGCTCGCCGCGCTGGATCGCCGTCCGCACGCGCTCGACCGCGCGCCCCATCTGCGTGAAGGAGTAGGGATCTGCCAGAGTGCCGAGGTCGGGGCGGAGCACCGCGCGAGCGCGCTCGAGATCGTCGTGGCCCCGGGCGAGGAGAACGCGTGCCAGCAGATCGGGCTGGCCCAGCGTCCGTGCCAGCGCGCGCTCGCGAGGGTCCGGATCGGGCACTCGTCCTGGCAGGCGCTCTGGCTTCATCGGGGCTATCGTAGGAACGCCACTCCACGATGGACAGAACGGACTTATCACCGAACGACCTGACGCGCTGGCCATCGGTGGACTCGCTCGCACGCGATCCCCAACTCGCCGATCTGCCCAGCCGCGCGGTCATCCGCAACGTGCGGGAGCATCTCGCAGCGTTGCGTGCGAAGTTCGGACCCACCCCGCCGGGCACGCGGCATGGCTTGCTCGCGGATCTGCGTGCGCGCATCGAGACCGACCTCGCGATGCACCATCGGCGAGTCGTCAATGCGACCGGAATCGTGCTCCACACCGGGCTCGGGCGCGCAGTCCTGCCCACGGCGGCGATCGAGGCGATCGTCGCTGCTGCGGGGTCGGCGATCGTCGAAGTCGACCCGATCGGCGGCGAACGCAATCAGCGCGAGAGCGCGGTTCGCGCGCTGCTGACGGAGCTGACCGGCGCTGCGTCGGCGCTCGTGGTCAACAACAATGCTGCTGCCGTCAACCTGACGCTGCGCGCGCTCGCCGCCGGACGTGAAGTGATCGTGTCGCGCGGGGAGCAGGTCGAGATCGGCGGCGGGTTTCGGATGCCGGACGTCATGCGCGAAGCCGGCTGCCGAATGGTGGAGGTCGGTGCGACCAACCGCACGCATCCGAGCGACTACGAACGCGCGATGGGGCCGGACACCGCGATGCTGCTGAAAGTGCACACCAGCAACTTCCGCGTCGTCGGCTTCACCAGCTCGGTTGGAGTTGCGGAGTTGGTTGCGCTCGGTCGCGAGAAGGGGGCCTTGGTCTTCGATGATCTCGGCTCCGGACTCTTGTTGCCGCGTGAGCAGGTGCCCGACGCGCTCAGCGCCGAACCGCTCGTGCGCGACAGCCTCGTCGCGGGTGTCGATGTCGTCTGCTTCTCCGGCGACAAACTGCTCGGCGGGCCGCAGTGCGGCATCTTGCTCGGGCGCGCGGATCTCATCCAGAAGATCCGTGCGCACGCGCTCTACCGCGCCTTTCGTTGCGACAAGCTCACGCTGGCTGCGCTCGAAGCCTGTCTGCGCATCTACCGCGACGGTGATCCGTTGGCCGAGGTCCCTGCGTTGCGTGCGATCGCCGCGAGCCCGGCTCAGTTGCGCGAGCGCGCCGAGGCAGTCGCACTGCGGATTCCCGGCGCCAGGGTTCGACCGAGCGAGTCCTTCGTCGGCAGCGGTGCGAACCCGGCGCGACCGATGCCCAGCTCTGCGGTCGTGCTCGAGGGCGGCGCCGAACTCGCGGCGCGGTTGCGGCACCTGCGGCCACTCCCCGTGTTCGCACGCGTGGCCGATGATCTCGTCTGGCTGGATCTTCGCACGCTGCTCGACGAGGATCCCAGCGAACTCGTCGAGTTGGCATGTCGCGCACTCGGCGTTACCCCGATCGTCCTGCACCGATGAGCGAACCTTCCGTCGACAAGCGGCTGACCCGCTGGTCGTGTGCCGCCGGTTGAGCTGCAAAGCTCCCACAAGAGGGTCTCGGTGAGGTCCTCGCATCCCTCGGCCCACTCGATCATCCGCGTTTGCTCGCCGGCACCGGCGGCTTCGAGGATGCGGGTATCTATCGACTCGACGACGAGCGCGCGCTGGTCGTGACGACCGACTTCTTCCCGCCGATCGTCGACGACGCCCGCTGGTTCGGTCGCATCGCCGCCGCGAACGCGCTGTCGGACGTCTACGCGATGGGCGGTGAGGTGTTGACCGCTCTGAACATCGTCGGTTGGCCCGCCGAGCTGCCGTACTCGCTGCTCGGGGAGGTTCTTGCCGGAGGATTGGAGAAGATCCGCGAATCGGGCGGGGCGCTGGCCGGCGGTCACTCGGTGCGGGACAACGAGGTGAAGTACGGTCTCGCCGTCACCGGGATCGTGCACCCGGATCGATTCTGGCGGAACGGCGGCGCGCGGCAGGGGGATGTGCTGCTCCTGACCAAGCCGCTCGGTATGGGCACGGTGTCGACGGCGATCAAGAAGTCCCTCGTCACCGAAGAGTCGCCGCTGGTGCTGGCCGCGATGGAACAGATGGCGACGTTGAATCGCGGCGCGGCGCGCGCCATGCGCGACATCGAAGTGCATGCTGCGACCGACGTCACCGGCTTCGGACTCGCCGGGCATGGTCGCGAGATGGCCGACGCGGCGGGGCTCACGCTCGAGATCGACGTGCCAGGAGTGCCGCTGTTTCCGGGAGCGCTCGATCTCGCTCGCAACGGCGCGGTGAGTGGTGGCGGCAAGCGCGCGCGCGCCAGCCTCATGGCCAAGGTCGACGTGAGCACCTCGATCGATTCTGCGATCGTGGACATGCTCTTCGACGCCGAGACCTCGGGCGGGTTGTTGCTCGCGGTTCCGGCCGAGTGGGTCGACAGGGCGCTCACCGCGTTGATTCGCGAGGCGACGCCGGTCGCAGCGGTGATCGGTCGCTTCGTCGCGCGCGAGGAGTGCTCGGTTCGATTCCGCGACTGACGGCGCGCACCGCGCAGCGATCAGCGCTTGCGTCCAACGCCGAGCAGCGCGCGAGCCTCGTCGTCCAGGTCCAGCTTGGCGGCGGTGCCGTGCTCGCTCAGGCGTGCCTCGAAGCGCATCGCCGAGACCGATTCTTCCAGCTTTCGCACCGGCAGACCGTGCCGGTAGATCCGCTTGCCGTCGGCGTCGAATTCGGTGACGTCTTCCGCTTCCGGAGCGTCGTCGAGGCCTTCCGCACCTTGGAATTCGAAGCGCACGTTGTCTGGCAGGTTCGAGTCCTGTTGCACGTTCACCTTCACGCGGTGGCACAGCCCTGACTTGGCGTCGATCCACACTGCGACGTCCACGAGCAGTTCGGGCAGATCCCCGCCGCCCATGACGTTGCCGCCGATCATCATGGCCCCACCCATGCTCTGCGGAGCGGGCACGGCACCGCCCAAGACGAAGTCGCGCGCGGCATCCTCGTCGAGCGTGAGCGTGTGCACGGTGTACTCCGCGCCGCGCCAGGTGGCATTCTCCGTGCGGACGTCCTTACCGGCAGCCGAAGCCGCATGGAGGCGCTCGAAGAACATCTGCGGGTCGAACACGAAGGGGAGCGGTTTGCCGAAGGCGTCGAGCCCGCGCCGCGGTCGCCACGCACCACCGATCTCGCGGGCGATCGCGCGGCCGTGGGCAACCACGACCTCCTGGTCCGAGTCGCTGAGGTCGAGCCAGGTCGAGCCCTCGACCACTCGGCCCGCCAGTTCCTTTTCCTTCGCAGCGTCGGGCATCATGTGGCGGAAGCGCCGCATCATCGCGGCGTCTTGATCCTCCACCGTCTCGAACTTCAGGCTCACCAGGTCCTGCATCTGCGCGCAGGTCTTGGCGAGGGACGTGGCGGCTTGGCCGGGCTGGTCCGCGGTCTGCGCGCTGAGAGTGCCGACTCCGAGCAGCACGGAGAGCAGCAAGGATGGCATCGGGAAGGGCGACGATGTGTGCGAGGTCATGGATCTGGTGCTCGTGCTGGCCGGACGGCAGGCGGTCCCGACTTGGAATGTCGGGCCGCGCGGCAACGAAGATCGCCGCCGGAACTTCCTGGTTGCGGAAAAGGGCGGGCCCGGCGACGTTCACGACTAGTCCGGGCTAGTCCGGGCCAGGGTCGGCGAGGGTTCAGTCACGCGCCCGCGGTGCGTCGCCGGCGTTCGGCTCGTCCTCACCGCGGTCGGTCTTCGGATCCCCGTCGGTCGGCGGCGTGACCGAGCGCTCGGCACGGATCTGCTCCATGAGACTTTCGACGCGCATCGCCTCCTCCAGGTCGCTGTCGTAGAGAAACTTGATGCGCGGCATGGAGCGCGTTCGCAGGATCGGGGCGACTTCGCGTTGGACGAAGCCGGCCGCGCGACGGAGGACTTCATCGGTTTGTTGGCGGGCGTTTGCATCGCCGAGCACGGTCCAGAACACGTTGCAGACCGCAAGGTCGCGATCGACCTTGATGCGCGTGATCGTGACCAGGCCGAGGCGCGGGTCCGACAGTTCCTGGTCGACGATCTCCGCGATGCGTTCCTTGAGCAGCGACTCGACCCGGCGTTGGCGGCGTTCGTTCATCGCGGTCGCAGGATCTCCATGAGGTGGTCTTCGAGGCGGGCTTCGCGGAAGTCTTCGAGCCAATCGACGAGCTTGTCGAGGGCGCCGTTCAGGTAGCCGACCTCGTTGCTGACCATCGCCGCGCCGAGCGTGGCGGTCTGGCAGTCGTCGAGGTCGTCGGTCTCCGCGATCGACACGTTGAACTCACGGCGAACACGATCCTTGAGTGCCCGAATCGCCGCACGCTTGTCCTTGAGGGACTCCGCGTATGGGATGGACATCGTGAACTGCAACACGCCGATGAACATGGAATCGGGCCGAGAACGGACGGCGGGCCCGCGCACGCCTCAATCGAGCGTGCGCTTCACCAGCTTGACGCTGAAGAACTCGAGCTGGTCGCCTTCCTTGATGTCATTGAAGTTGGCGAGCACCATGCCGCACTCGAATCCGGCGCGGACTTCCTTGGCGTCGTCCTTCTCGCGACGGAGCGAGTCGAGCTTGCCCGTGTAGATCACGCGACCGTCGCGAGTGAGACGGACGTCGGCGTTGCGGCGCGCGATGCCGTCCAGCACGAAACAGCCGGCGATGTTGCCGAACTTGCTCGAGCGGAACACGGCGCGAATCTCGGCATGGCCGATGACTTCCTCGACCTCTTCAGGTCGCAGCTTGCCTTCCATGGCGAGCTTGATGTCATCGATCAGGCCGTAGATCACGTCGTAGAAGCGGATCTGGACCCCCGCGCGTTCGGCGGCTTGGCGCGCCGAGGTGTCGGCCACCATGTTGAAGCCGATGACCATCGCTCCCGAAGCCTCGGCGAGCGACACATCGGTCTCGGTGATGCCGCCGAGTGCAGCGTGAATCACGTTCACGCGAACTTCCTCGGTGTTGAGCTTCGCGAGGCTCTGACGGATCGGCTCGAGCGAGCCCATCACGTCGGCCTTCAGGATCAGCTTGATCTCTTCGATGTTTCGCGACTCGAGCTGTGCCCGCAGGTTCTCCGCGGTCATCTTCGAGCGCTCGGCCAGCGAGAGAGTGCGTGCGGTCCGCGACCGCTCCTCGGCGACTTCCTTGGCCTTCTTGACGTCGGTGATGACGTAGAGGCGATCGCCGGGCTGCGGAAGCGAGGTCAGACCGAGCAGAGAGACCGGCGTTGCGGGACCCGCTTCCTTGATCTGGCGACCGTGGTCATCGATCAGTCCACGGATGCGCGAGAGGCTGTCGCCGCACAGCACGTTGTCGCGCACGCGAAGCGTGCCGTTCATCACGAGCACGTTGACGACGACGCCCTGCTCGGGTGATTGCCGCGACTCGACGACGACGGCTTCACCCGCCGCGTCGGACTTCGCGAACAACTCGAGCATTTCCGCTTCCAGAGCGATGCGCTCGACGAGTTCGTCGAGCCCGGCCCCGGTGGTGGCGGACACTTCGATCATTCCGACCGTGCCGCCCCATTCTTCCGGCTGCAGGCCCTTGACCGCGAGTTGCTGCTTCACCTGGAGCGGGCGGGCATCCGGACGATCGCACTTGTTGATCGCCACGATCACCTTGACGCCCGCGTCGCTCGCATGCGCGATGGCTTCTTCCGTCTGCGGCATGACGCCGTCGTCGGCAGCCACCACCAACACGACGATGTCGGTGAGCTTGGCGCCGCGTGCACGCATCTGCGTGAAGGCCTCGTGACCCGGAGTGTCGAGCACGACGAACTCCGAGCCGTCCTTCCAGGTGACCTTGTAGGCACCGATGTGCTGCGTGATCCCGCCGGCTTCGCCCTTCGCGACGTCACTACGGCGCAGCGCGTCGAGCAGCGAGGTCTTGCCGTGGTCGACGTGACCCATGAAGGTCACGACCGGTGCGCGCGGCTCTTGATCGGCATCGGTCTCGTCGTGTGCCTCTTGCAGCTCGGCGAGGAGTTCTGCTTCGGCTTCCTGACGCTCGACGATCTTTATCTTGCGATTGACCTCGAGAGCGACGAGTTCGACTTCGTCGTTGGTGAGGAAGGAGTTGATCGTCTTGCCGAGCACACCGAGCTTGAAGGTCAGCGTCGCGATCAGGTCGTTCACCTTGACGCCCAGTGCCTCGGACAGCGCCTTGATGGTGATCGGCGGTTGGATCTCGACGACCTTGTTCGGATCGACGCTCGATGCCAACCCGCCACCCTTGCGGCCGGTGCGGCCGGTCGTGCGCCCGCGGCCCGCTTGGCCGGGGCCGGTGGCCGGCCCACGTCGCTGCGGCGCCTGACCGGGGCGACCACGCGGAGCAGCGGTGCGGGACTGCGTGCTGCGCAGGGCGGCGCGCCGAAGGTCACGATCGACGCCGCCCGGATTGCGTGCCGACGGCGGCGCGGACCGGCGCTGCGCGTCGCGGATCGCTTCCGGCGTCAGTTCGATGCGACCGAGGACCTTCGCGCGAGCCTCGGGAACGAGGAGTCGTTTGACACTGTCGTTCGGCGCGGCGTCCGGCCCGATCGCCTTCGGGTCGTCCGAGGTCGGCACTGGGCCCGCAACAGGCGTCGTCGCCGCTTGGTCGGCAGTGGTGGCAGCACTCATCGGTGGCTCAGCTACCGTCGTCGGCGTCGCGGCTACCGAGCTGGCGGGTGGATTCGCGGCTGCCGGCGGCTTCGGCGGCTCGGCGACCTGCCCGGTGTCGTCTTGCCGAGCCTTCGGTGGCCGGGCTTGCGCCGCACCAGCTTGCCCCAGCGCAGGTGCCGGCGCTGGTTCGTCCTTGCTCCGGGGTGTCGTCGGCGCTTCCTCGACCGGTGCCGGTTCCGACCGCCGCGCGGCGGGTGCCACGGATCGAGGGGCCTCGTTGCCCGCCGCCGGGGCGGGGTCTACCGCCGGCTTCACGATGCGTTCCGGCAGGTCGGCGGCCGGCTCGGGGGTGCTGACCAGCGGGGGCGTCTCGGGCCGGGGGGCAGGGCTCGCGTCTTCGTCCTGGATGCGGCGGAGCGGCTTCGGCGCGTCGCGCTTCGGCTCAGGCAGACGCTTGCGATCCGCGGGGTTCGGCAGGCTCTTCAGTCCGGAGTCCGCCGCAGCGGCGCCCCCGATGCCGGGTAGCGCTTTCTTGCGCAGTCCGCCGCTGGGTGCTTCGGCTTCCACGGCAGCCTCTACGGCAGTCTCTCCGCCGGAAGCCTGAACCTTGTGGCCTTGGGCTTCGATCACGGCCCGAACGTGCAGCTCGGTTGCGTCATCCAAGACGGCCATGTGGGACTTCACCGCCTCGAAGCCCATGTCCTTGAGCATCTTGGCTAGATCTGGACCCTTCAGTCCGTATTCCTTGGCGAGTTCGTAGACGCGAACCTTACTCAATCGATCTCCTGGTCCTCGATACGGACCCTAGTGTTAGCAACGACCCTGCGCCTCAGTTGTCACCGGACGGGGAAGCCCCGCCCTCTGCGTCGCCGACACCGTCGGCTGTGCGCTCCGTCGAAAGGATCTGCTCGGTGCCGTCGGATTCGGCGGCCTCGGCAGCGGGTGGACCGGACTCGATGGCATCCGCCGCGCCGGCGGCCGCGGGTGCGGCCTCCTCGGCGAAGGATCGTTCGAGCTCGGCCCGAGTCATGATATCGATTTCCCACTGGGTCAGGCGACTGGCCAGCCGCACGTTCTGACCGCGGCGGCCGATCGCGAGCGAGAGCTGGTCCTCGTCGACCAAGATCAGGGCTTTCTTGCGCTCGCCGTCGAGCTCGATGTGGGAGATCTCCGCGGGCTTGAGGGCGTTGCGGATCATCTGCTCGGCATCGTCCGTCCAGCGGATGATGTCGATGCGCTCACCGTTCAGCTCGTCGATGATCGACTTGATGCGCGTCCCGCGCACGCCGACACAGGCGCCGACGCAGTCGACGCGCTCGTCCTTGGAATCTACGGCGAGCTTCGTCCGGTAACCGGGCTCCCGCTCGATCCGGCGGATCGTGATCAGGCCTTCGGCGATCTCGGGGACTTCGACCTCGAACAGCGCTCGAACGAGGTCTCGATTGCCGCGCGACAGGATCACCTTGACGCGATTGCCGACCTTCTTCACCTCGAGCACCAGGGCCCGGATGCGGTCGCCGACGTTGTAGTTCTCGCCGCGGACCTTCTCGGCGCGCGGGATGATGCCTTCCATGTTCCGGCCGAGGTTCACGATGGTCGTGTCCCCTTCGAACCGTTGGATCTGCCCGGAGACGATCTCGCCGATCTTCTGCTCGTACTCGTCGTACAGGACGTCCCGTTCGGCCTCGCGGAAGCGACCGATGATCGCCTGCTTGACCGCCTGAGCGAGGATTCGCCCTTCGGCCTGCAGGTCGATCTCGTAGTTGCTGACCACGTCGCCGGACTTTCGATCGATGCGGAGCACCAAGTCATCGACGCCGTACTTCTTCGCGATGGCCTGAGCCAATGCTTGCTCGACACCGGAGATCAACTGCTCGGGGTCGATCTCCTTGTCCTTTGCGATCGACTCGATGTAGCGAAGGATGTCGGATGAGGCCATGGGTCGGAACGTCGGGAACCCGAACCGACCGAGAACGCCGCAGACACGGGGCCGAAAGGACCCGCGGCCACGGAGGCCGCCAAGCCTGCCGGTCCGGAGCAAGGATGCGAGTGCCTCTAAACAGAAGCGAGCGGGAAGGCCCGCTCGCAACGTCTCGAAGCGCTGAGAATCCTGGGCCGGGATGCTACCGACTCGGCGGGACCGGTCAAGCAATGCGATTCCGTGGCGCAGTCCGCGGGTTAGACTCCCATCGCTCGATGCCCTCGCAGTCCCTCAAATTCCGCCCCTTCGACGCGACCGATGCGCCGCGGCTCGAGCGTTGGCTTCGCGATGCCGGCATGCCCCTCCCGGATCGTCTGGCACGCCACATCTGGGCGACTCGCATGGCCGGCGGCGACCCGCGCATCGTCGCCTTCGCCGCGCTCGCGGGCCGAACCCCGGTCGGTTTCGTTCGCTTGGATCTGGCCCCGGACCGCAGCGGCGACGTCACCTTGATCGTCGATCCGCGCCAGCGCCGCCGCGGAATCGGCAGCGCCTTGGTCGAGCACGCGCTCATGGTCGCGCGCTCGCGCGGCCTGAGCCGACTGGTGGCAGCGGTGCGTCCCGAGAACGAGGCCGCCCTCCGCTTGTTCGGCGACGCCGGCTTCGAGCCCAGCGGTGCGACCGTCGTCGGGTTCGTCCACTTGGCGCGTTTCGTCCACCGCGGCGACCGCGAACGGCCTCTCGAGATCGTTCCCTGATCCGAATGGGAACCGTTCTCGCCCAACTCGACGTCCGCGGCGCGCCGCTGGAGATCCGCCACGCCGAGGCCGCCGACGACCAGGCCCTGGTCGACTGCTTCAACGCGATCTTTCCGGTCGACGATCCCTCGGTCGCGACGATGGACCTGGCGACCTGGCGGTGGAAGTACGCCGCCCCCGGCGGGCTCGGTCGCGAACTCCTCCTCGCGACCCATCCCGAGGTCGGCGTGGTCGGCGCCTACCCCAGCCAACCGCTGCGGGCGTTGTGCGCGGGGCAGCCCGTTCGAACCGCGCAGATCACCGACCTGATGGTGCGGCACGACTGGCGGCGGATCGGCGAGCGGCCGGGGCTCTTCGTGCAGATGGGGCGCGAGTACTACCGAGCCTTCGGCGGTCCGGGCGGCGGGAAGCAGTCCTTCAACTACGGCTGGCCGGTGCCCGCCTGGCGGATCGGTCAGCGCTACCTGCGCTACGAGAACGTCCGCGACTGGAATTTCCTGGCGCGCGAAGTGCCGGCGGACGCGGCGGCACGGACTGCGGCTCCCGGCGGCTTCTCGTGCCGTGACGTCGACCGCTTCGGCCCGGCGGTCGACGCGCTCTTCGCGCGGCTGGGTTCCGCCGAGCGATTCACCCTGGTCAAAGACGCTGCCTGGCTGAACTGGCGTTACGCCGAGCATCCGCGGCAGCGCTACCGGCTCTTCGAGTGCTGGAGAGACGGCGAACTGCGAGCGATCGGTGTGGACACCGTCGGTCACCTGCTGCGGCCGAACACTTCGTTCCTTGTCGATTGGTTGGTCGCGCCGGGCGATCACGATGCGCTGGTCGCGCTCGTCGCCCACGCCGAGGCGGCGGCCTGCCGCGGCGGAACCGGGGTGTTGGCCCTCGTGCAGAGCCCGGTCGATCCGCGATATCGACCGATCCAACGCCTGGGCTACGCGACCTGGGACAGCGGCTATTTCCTCGTGGTCGCCACCTTCACGCTGGATTCCATGTTCCTGCGCGACGCCTGGCATTTCACGATGGGGGAGTCGGACCTGATTTGAGTCGGACGATCGAGCTCGCGATGTCGCCGTGAAACCCGTTCCCCAGATCGATGTGCGCGCGTGGCCGGCGCCCACCCTCCTGACGACCCCGCCGCGCGGTTCCGTACTGTGCTTCGCGCCGCATCCCGACGACGAGGTCATCGGTCCGGGTGGAACACTGGCGCTGCATGCCGCTGCCGGGGATCAGGTCCGCGTCGTCGTCGCGACCGACGGTGCCGCGGGCGATCCGCAGGGCTTCTTCCCGGCGGAGGAGCTTCGTGCGATCCGGCGTCGCGAATCGAGGTTGGCCCTGGAGCGTTTGGGTCTCGTCGCGCCGGTGTGTT
This sequence comes from Planctomycetota bacterium, assembly GCA_050181465.1. Lineage (GTDB taxonomy): Bacteria > Planctomycetota > UBA1135 > UBA1135 > UBA2386 > JACRLW01. The sequence continues at coordinate 136,109 of JBFXDD010000004.1, read as the reverse complement.
GGGGGCTGCCCGATGCTCACGAGATCACGGCGAATGACGTCGCTCACGTGGCCGAGCACGTCGCGAACGAGATCGCGAAGTTCGCGCCCGACACCCTCTACGTGCCGTGGCCGGGCGAACACAACGCGGATCATCGCGGCCTGTGCGCCGCGGTCCTGCACGGGTGCCGGATTGCCGGTTCGCGCGCCCGCGTCCTCGGCTACGAAGTCTGGTCGCCGCTCGAGCCGAGCGTCCTCGTCGATATCACCGCCGTCGCCGACCGAAAGCGTGCGGCCATCAACTGCTACGAGAGTCAACTTCGCTACGTGGACTACGCACACGTCATTCTGGGGCTCAACGCCTATCGCTCGCTGCATGCGGGCCGCGGTCGCGGCTTCGCCGAAGCATTCCTGGAGATCTCCAAGTGAGCTTCGTCGGCAGCTCGGACGTCGTGCTCAACGAGCGCGCGAGCAAGCTCGCACGGCGCGGTCAGCAGTGGTTCTTCGCCGACGATCTCGCCGGTTCGCCGTCGCAGCCCTTGGCCGCGGGTCTCGCTCGGTTGCGTGACGATCGCGGCAAGGATCTCGGGGTCGCCTTCACTTCGCCGTCCAGCAAGCTCGCCGCGCGACGCGCCGGACCGTGGAGCGATGCGCGGCTTCCGTCGGCGAGTGAGTTCTTCCGGGCGCGACTGTCGACGGCCATCGCCTCCCGGATGGCGCACCCGCGCTATGTCGCGTCGACCGCCGGCGTGCGGCTCGTGCACGGCGAAGCCGATCAGCTTCCAGGGTTGGTGATCGATCGCTACGCCGACTGCGTTGTGATGCAGTTGGGCAACGCGGCACTCGAGGCCCTCCGCGCGGATCTCGTCGAGCAGGTCGAGCACTTGCTCCAGCCGCGGATGGTGCTGGCCCGCAACGACTTCGCCGTGCGACGACTCGAGGGTCTCGAGAGCGAGATCCAGCTCCTGTCCGGCAGACGAGTCGAAGAAGTCGCGATCGAAGAGGACGGTCTCACGCACACGGTGCGCACCTTCGAAGGGCACAAGACCGGTTTCTATCTGGACCAGGCGCCGGCCCGCGCCCTGGTTCGCGGGCTGAGCCGCGGGCGTCGAGTGCTCGACACCTTCTCCTATCAGGGCGGCTTCGCCGTCGCCGCATTGGCCGGCGGTGCGTCGAGCGCCTTGGCGATCGACGAATCCGCACCCGCACTCGAGCGGGCTCTCGCAGCCGCAGCGCGCAACCAACTCCGTGGCCTCACGACCCGCTGCGCGAACGTCTTCGATGCACTCCGCGAGCTGCGCGGGCAGGGGGAGCAGTTCGATCTGGTGATCGTCGATCCGCCGGCCTTCGCGAAGAGTCGGCGCGAGCGGAGCGGCGGTCTACGCGGCTACCGCGATCTCAATCGGCAGGCCCTGCGGTTGTTGGCGCCCGGCGGCTTCCTGGTGACCTGCTCCTGCAGCCATCACATCACCTTGCCGGACTTCGAGGAAGTCGTACGCCAGGCGGCGGCGGAGTTGCCGTTCCCGATGTTCCTTCGAAAGCGGTTAGGCGCGGGCCTGGACCACCCGGTGCTGGTCGGCTTACCCGAGTCCGAGTATCTCAAGGTCCTGATCGTCGAGCGCGGTGGCAGCGAGTCACCGCCGACGGTGCCGTCTCCACCCGCCTGAATCCGGCGAGCAGTTCCCAACACAAGCCATGGCCGACGAAGTGCTGCCGAGCACGATTCGACTGACGATCAACGGCGAGTCGCACACCTTGCCTTCACCGATCACGTTGCGCGAGGTGTGCGCTCACTTCGGTGTCGACCCGGCGGTCGCGGCGATCGAGCGCAATCGAGTGATCGTGGTGCGATCCGCCTTCGAGTCCACGCGGCTCGCCGACGGGGACGAACTCGAGATCGTCACACTGGTCGGAGGTGGGTGACGCGATGAGTTTCCTGGAACCAGATCAACCCCGACGCGACGACAAGCCGCTCGTCATCGGCTCACACTCCTTCCGTTCGCGCCTGTTCGTGGGCACCGGCAAGTATCGCGACCTCGATCAGATGCGCGATGCGTTGGCGGCATCCGGCAGCGAGTGCGTGACGGTCGCAGTGCGCCGCCTGTCGCTCGGAATGCCCGCGGGCAAGACGCTTCTCGATTACCTCGATCGCGAGCGCTACGTGCTGCTGCCGAACACCGCCGGTTGTTTCGACGCCGACAGTGCGGTCCGGACCGCGCGACTCGGACGCGAAGCGGGCATGTCCGACCTCGTCAAGCTCGAAGTGCTGGGAGACCCGGACACTCTGTTGCCCGATCCCGTCGGGACCTTGGAGGCGGCGCGTTTGCTCGTCAGCGAGGGCTTCACGGTCCTCTGCTACACGAGCGACGATCCGGTGCTCGCCAAGCGACTCGAGGACGTCGGCTGTGCCGCGGTGATGCCTGCCGGCGCACCGATCGGTTCCGGTCAGGGCATCCTCAATCCCAACAATCTCGCGATCATTCTCGAGCGCGCGAAGGTGCCGATTCTGGTCGATGCGGGAGTCGGCACGGCGTCGGATGTCGCGATCGCGATGGAGCTCGGTGCGGACGGCGTGTTGCTCAACACCGGCATCGCCGCAGCCAAGGAACCGGTGCAGATGGCGCACGCGATGCGCCTTGCCTGTGAAGCGGGTCGGCTCGCGTGGCTTTCGGGACGCATGGGCAAGCGGCGCTACGCGAGCGCGTCGTCGCCGATGGCCGGTCGGATCGGGATCGCAGGCGAATGAGTTCGCACCCACCTGGCCTGGCTGTGTCGCCCGTGCTCGCGGCGGCGGTCACTCTGCTCGCATGGCTCGTCGTGTCGTCGCTGGCGATGCTGATACTTGGCGCGTCCGCCAACGGCGCCGCGGCTCCGGTGCTGATCGCGCTCGGCGGCCAAGCGGTCGGGAGCATGGTCGCACTGGCGGCTGCGTTCGGATTTCGGGCCGTGGGCGTTCCGCTCGCCTTTCCGCGTTTGACGTGGACGGCGGTCGCGCGCCTGGTCTCGGTCTATCTGGGCTTTCTCGTGCTCTGGGTGCCGATCGCGTTCGTCCTCGTGCCGTGGGTCTGGCAGCGACTCGGTTGGGCGATCGAACCGCAGGCGCACCTCGCGTGGTTCGCAGAGGAGCACACCGCAACCGAGGTTGCATTCGCGTTCGCCGCGGTCGCGATTCTCGGTCCGTGGATCGAAGAGGTGATCTTCCGCGGCTTCCTCCAGACCGGGTTGCAGCGGCGATTCGGGCGCGTCACCGCGCTTGCGATCACGGCCGTCGTGTTCGGCCTCTTGCACGTGCCCAACGGTACTCACCTGCTGATCCCGATCGCTCTGCTCGGCGCCCTCTTCGGCGTGCTGCGCGAATCGAGCGGAGGTCTGAGCGCGGCAATCCTTGCGCACGCAATTCACAATGGACTGACGGTGGCGCTCGTGCTGACGAGACCCGAGTGGCTCATGGGAACCTTCGAACGATGACGGAACGACAAGACGAACGAGAGTTTCGCGTGCATCCCGACATGGTCGGCCGACTGCGTCGCGTCGGTTCGGCGATGGTCGCCGACAACGCCGCGGTGATGGGTGATGTTCGATTGGGGCGTGACGTCTCGGTCTGGTTCGGTGTCACGATCCGCGGTGACGATTCCTGGATCCAGATCGGGGACGAGTCGAACGTCCAAGACAACACGTGCGTTCACGTGGATGTCGATGCACCGCTTCGGGTCGGTCGCGGCGTGACCATCGGGCACGGCGTCGTGCTGCACGGGGTCGAGATCGGTGACTATGCCCTGATCGGAATGAACGCGACCGTCCTCGGTGGCGCGAAGATCGGTCCGTATAGCATCATCGGCGCCGGTGCCGTGGTCGCCGAGAACATGGTCGTGCCCGAAGGTTCGGTCGTGCTCGGTGTGCCTGGGCGCATCCGTCGCGAGGTCACCGAGGAGGAGCGCGCATCGATGCGCTGGCGAGCGGGTCACTATGTCCTGCGGGCGCGGTCGTACCTCGCCGAGTGAGAGTATGATGACGGCGATGGCCAGTTCGCCGAGGATCCTGCTCGCCCTGATGATCGGTTCGCTCGGCGTACCGCTGTCCGCGCAGATCGATGACGTGCCGATCTACGAGGACTCGTTCGGCGACGAACCGTCGGCCGAAGTCGCCGCACTGAGCGCGGCGGTCGCGAAGCTTCATGCAGAGAAGCGTTTGACCGACCGGGCAACGTTCGAAGCCGGACTCGATCGCCGGGAGTTCGCAATCGCCCTCCCGCCGCCGCGGACGACGGAACTGCGCGGGACGGCGGTCTGGCGACTCGCGCGCGCGTCCTACGTGAGGGTCGGCCACTACTTCCGCTGCAAGGATTGCGAGGATTGGCACCTCGAGCTCAGCGGAGGGATGGTCGTGGGCGCGGACGGGATCGTCGCGACTTCGCGCCACGTGGTCGTGCCCGATGACGATTCCATGGCGGAGTCCTGGCTCGTGTGTGCCGACGATGCCGGCCGTGTCTATCCGGTCACGGAACTGCTCGCCAGCGACCCTGTCACCGATATCGCCATCTTGCGCACCGGAGCGACTTCATTGCCGCCTCTGCCGCTGCGTACGACGGTGCAACCGGGAGAACGCGTCTACGTGTTCAGCGACCCCGGTGGTTCTCGCGGCGTATTCACGTCCGGCATTCTCAACCGCTTCGCGCGTGCGCGCGTCGAGGGCACGGATCGTCGTCGGGTCACGATGGACGTGAGCGTCGAATGGGCGCCCGGCAGCAGCGGCGCGGCGATTCTGGACGAGTTCGGCAACGCGATCGGGCAGGTCAACGCGATCTCGACGCATGACGAGATCATCGAGCCCGACGACCCCGACGCCCCGCTGCGGCCGGTGACGTACATGGTCATGCACCATGCGGCGCGTGCGGCGGACGTTCTGGCGCTCTTGCCCCCGCCGAAGCGAGCCGGCGACGCAACGCGCCAACGCTGAGCGGTGGCGATTCGGCGCGCATGGTGTCGCGCGGATTATTGGAAACGGGCGCCGGCGAGGCGGATGCCGGAGAAATTCGCCGCCCCCTCATCGGTTCCGATCCTGGCGGGCGAAGCCGCGTCAAGTGTCGCGACTCGCACCCGCCGCTGCGCCGCGATCAGACCGCGGCAGCGCAACGATCCGCATGACGGCGGTCACGCTCTCGGCGCTGACCCCCCGGCACTGTTGGTGGCCTGCGGGCCCATGGAGTTGTCCCATGACCGAGTCTCGTTCGCGGCTGGCCTCGACGGCCTGCGCCGTCGGTGCGTTCCTCGCTTCCGCAATCCGCGCACAGGCGAGCTTCGCCGAGTTGCACGCCGAGCATCTGCCGCCGGACAGCTTCTTCGCGCAGATGCCCGCGGTGGGTGACCTCGATCGCGATGGTCACCTCGACTTCATCGGCTGGGAGCCCACCGGGCGGATCGGGTTCCTGCGGCTCGACGGTCGCGGCGGCGCACGGTTCCGTTTGCGGCCGACTGCGCCGCTGCCGCCGCCCGACGGCGGTTCGCTGGTCTTGCATCGCGTCGGCGATCTCGACGGCGACGGCTGGCTGGACGTCTTCGCGCGCCGAAACCAGCGCTCCTACCTGTGGTGGAACGACGGAGCGGGTGAACTCCTGCTGTCGCCGCGAACCGACCTGCCGAATCCGGGCGAGGCGGCGCTCCGCATCGCCGACTTCGATGGCGACGGTCGCGCCGAGCTGCTCACGGCGTCCGCGTGGTTGGAGTACGATGGTGCGGACGGCCTCATCGATCGCGCATCGCAGAAGTTGCCGTCCTTGCCGCCTTCCACGTACGGCATCGCGCTGCTCGCCGGCGACATCGACGCCGATGGTGACCTCGATCTGTTGGTCGACATCCGAAGCGTCCTCGGTGCTCCCCAATTCCAGCGGACGGAAGTGTGGCGCAACGACGGCAGCGGCAACTTCGGCATCGGCAACTCGATTCCCGAGACTCACTCGCCGAGACTGCTGGCGGACCTCGATCACGACGGCAGGCTCGATGTGGTCGCCAAGTCCGAAGTGGACGACGATGCCGCTTGGGTCTACGTCGGCGACGGTGGCGGCAGCTTCGTTCGAACTCATCGGCTGGGTGTCGACTTCGCCGAGTTCGCTGCGGTCGATGTCGACGGCGACGGCCGATCCGAACTTGCGTGCACCGTGGTCGGGACCGGGAGTCATGCGGGGATCTACCGCTACGACCCGATCGCGGGCTTCGTGCGCGGCGCGACTGCATGGCCCGGGCGTGGCGGCATCGGCCTGCTCGCGCCGGGCGATCTCGACGGTGACGGTCGCGAGGACCTGCTCGTCGAGCACGTCGGCCTCCTCCTGGCGCGCGGCGACGGCACCTTTGCCGTCGCGAGCGGATCGACGGTGCCCGGTGCGGTGCCGACGGCGTTGGGGCAGCGAGTGCTCGATGCCGACGGCGATGGTTCGTCAGACCTGTTTCTCGGCGGCTGGGTGCTCACCGACGACGGCAGCGGTTCGTTCCGCCGGCATCATCCGAGCCTGTCCAGCGACACGCTCTACCCGCATTCGATCGAATGGGACATCGATGCCGACGGTGATCCGGACCTACTCCAATTCGGAACGGACGATCAGGCCCGTGTTCTTCTTCGCCAAGGCGGCGCGCTGAGTTTGGCTCACAACTTCCAGATGCCGAACCTCGATCGGGTCGATCGTGCCGTCGTGCTGGATCTCGACGGCGATGGTGCATGCGAGATGGTGGGCATTGCGACGAACTACGCGCGCGTCTTCGGCAGCTCACCGAACGGCATGCCGATCGACCTGGGGGCGCATCCGCTGCTTTCCGAACTCGTCGGCGCGAGCGACATCGTCACCGCGGACTTCGACGACAACGGCCGACCCGACCTCGCCTTGGCACTCGGCACCCTCGCCCCGGTGACCTTGCTGCTGCAGGAGCCGGCCGGGGTGTTCACCCGCGCTGCGTTGCCGGCCGGCTTCCTCGCGCTGCGCTTGCTGGTTGCCGACATGGATGCCGATGGTCGATTCGACCTGATCTGCGAGGGGATGGGGCTCGGAACGGGCATCTACTTCGCGCGCCAGGAGCCCGGGGCGACCTTCACGCGGCTTCCGATCGAGACCGCGAACAATCTGGGCGGCAAGCTCTTCGTCGGTGATTTCGACCTCGACGAGCGTCTCGACGTCCTCTACTCGCTGCCGAAGTTGCCGTGGGCGTCCGCGAGTTTTCACGCGATCGCTTACGGCGATGGTCGCCGCGGGCTCACGCCGTGGCGCGAGATCACGCTGGGCGCGTCGACCGATGGTGTGTCTGCGGTCGGCGACGTCGACGGCGATGGCGATCTCGATCTCATCGTCGATGACATCCGGTATCCCGCGGGGATCCTCGCGATGGAGATTGTCTACAACCGCGCGCGACAACTCGCTCTGCCCTATCTCGTCCAAGCAGGACGAGAGTTCGCGGTGGAGTTCCACGCTCGTCCCGGTGCCGGTGGCGCGCCTCGCGTGGGCTACTCAGCGCTGAGCACGCGCCGCTTGCCGGCTGCAGCGGTAATCGAGGGACTCGGTGCTTGGCGACTCGATCTTGCCGACGCGATCGTGCTCCCGCCGGTCCTCGTTCCACCGAGCGTCGGAGTGGGGCGGATCTCATGGACGGCACCGGCGCTCCCCGCGCTGCGTGGTCGCATGCTGTTCGTGCAGGGCGTCGTGCTCGACGCGGAGATCGGCTTCCACACGACGGCTCTGCTCGGTCGCGAGGTGCGGTGAGTCGACCGAGTTCTCATCGCATCCGCAGAACTTCGATCTTGATCGGGACGGCGATGTCCTCCGGCGGGAGGCAGCGATCATGGTCGCAGGCGAGCACACCGAGCGACAGGTCGAGATCGACGTCGCCGGCGGTCTGGTCGGCGGCGACACGCACCCGAAGTCGAAAGGTCACGGTGTCGGTCGCGATGCGCACCTTGGGGTCGTCCGTTGCGGCGATCCCAGCCGGCAGCTGCCATCGCCCCACCGTCGACCAGCCATCGGGTAGTGCCAGTCGGAGCCGCGTCGCTTCGTGGGCGCTGCCCTCCGGCACCCGCAGGTACGTGTGCCAACCCGCGGCATGGGTGAGGGTGACGGCGATGTTGATCACTTCGCCCGGCTGCACCCGAGCGGGTGTGGCGGTAGCCGCTGCAACCACCGGCGAGTCCGCGGTCGCGACGGGTCCGTCGGGTGACGTCATCGCAGGAGTGTCGCCGCCGAAGAACCGGTAGCCGCCGACATCGCTGAAGAACAGGTGCGACCGCGAGTGCGTCAGCCAGCGTCGCCACGCTTTGACGTCCGCCAATTGCAGGCCCGTGTATCGCTGCAGGATGCGGACCGCGCGATCGACTTCGACACCGCTCTCGAGATCCGCGACGCAGCGATCCAGCAGTTCGAGACTCCGATTCGAGAGTCCGAGTGCCTTGCAGTCCTCGTCGATCGCGAAGGCCCGATTCTCGTAGCGAACGAACTCCGAGTCCTCGCGAGCGCGTGCCAGCGCCTCCGGATCCCCGACGTGCCGCTGCAGGAACCAGCGGCGATCTCGCGCGGTGCGCTGCACCAGGCGCGGCGCGTGATCGAAGTCGCGCATGTAGCAGACGGTATTGAGGAATGCGTTCCGACCGGACGGAGTCATCCGGCTCGGTGGGCAGGCGAAGCCCCACAAGAACAGCGACCCGTGCCGGCCGAGTGCGACGGCGCTCGGCCCCTTGCTGTTGATGCCGTGAGCGACGATCTCGGTGTCCGGAGAATCCAAGAACCCCCAACCGTCGGCGACGGTCCCGGGTTGGAGGCTGTCGTCGCTGGTGTAGTCCGCTGTGTCGACGTGCCAGACGTCGAGGCTCTCGGGAAGGCCCGTGCCGTCGAGATAGCGACGGTATCCCTCGGGCGTAGGGACCGCCTCATGTTGCAGATCGACCTGGTACGGACCGCGAAAGATGGGGTGATTCGGCGCCAACCCGTGGGCCGAGCGAGTCAGACACATTCAAAGCCAATCGAGCTTCGCGTGCAGTTGCCGGTCCGCGACGATCACGCCTGGGCCGCTCACCAGGATCGTCGCACGCGAGTAGTCGGCGGGCAGTTTGGGCTGAGGACCGATCCCGATCGACCTCTCCGTCGGATGCATTTCTGCATCGAGCACGACGACATCGAACGCATCGGCGTCGCTCGACTTGAAGTCCGGGTAGTTCGCGGTCCCCACGACTTCGAAGTGGGCTCCGAGGAAGTCGATGAAGTCCGCAGCTCGCCGGGAGCTCTCCGAGCCGACATACAGCACTCGCAGATCGACCTTGTCTGCCGCTGCCTGCGCCTGAAGGATCGAGGGTGACGCGAGAAGAGCGAACGCGATGCTGATTCGAAGCATGTGGCGAGTCTACGGGTCGGCGTGCGAAACGCAGACCTGTGCACTCGGCGTTACCCACTCGAGTGCAACGAGCCTGGCCGCATGCGCGCGGAGTCGGCAGGGAATCACGCCCAGATGCCGAAGCCGGGGGGAATATGAGCCCGGTTCGTCCGTCCATGCGCCGCGACTCGGCCGCGGACCATCCCGGCCAGTTCGAAAGGATCGGAGCAAGATGAAGACCTTGAGCCTGGGGCTGATCGTCTGTGCATGGATGACCGCGCAAGCCGGTGCGCAATCAGTCCACCTCACGTGGCGCGGCAAGCCGATGAGCGCGGAGTTGCTCGCGGAGGCTCCGGAGTCGGTTCGGCAATCGGTTGCGGCGTGGTCCCAGTTCACCGCCGCCACCGGCGGCCGGATGGTGCTCAGTGAAGATTGCCACACCCTTCTCGTCCTGAGTGCCGCTCACCTGCGCAAGCAGGAGCACAAGGAACTCCGCGAGGTCGACTCGCGGGTCCGGATGCTCGATCAGACTTCGGCGATTGGCGAGGTCGCACTGCCGAGATGGACTGCGGCTGCCGTACCGGCCGTGCTCGTGGGCGTTCGCAGTGCTCACTATCGTGCGCTGCTCGATCATGTCGCTGCGCTCGATCCGCGACTTGCGGACTGGGCTGCCAGCGCCGCGCGTCACGTCGCCGGCTTCGTTCTCACGGAGCCCCTGGTCGGCGCCTGGATCGAGGATCCACAGGGCGTGGAGGAATGGCAGCCGGACAACGAGATGGTCCATCGCGCGATGCAGTTGCAGGTGCGAGGACGAGTGGGAGACCTACCGGCCTGGCTGACACTCGGGATGGCCTGGCATGCCGAGGACATGGTCTGCCGGAGCATCTACTGCTTCCCCTATCGCGACGGCTTCGTATCGGTCGGCACTCACAGCGATTGGGGCCTGTGGCTGGCGAACGAATTCAAGAAGGGCAAGCGCAAGTCGAAGGGTCAGCCTGAACGGATCACCCTCGAGGAGTTCGCGATGTGGCAGCCGGGCGTATCCACCGGCGAGTTCGACGCGACCAAGGCCTTTCTTGCCTTCGGCTTCGCACGCTTCCTGCTGTCCGAGCACGGTCCTCGACTCGCTCCGGTGTTGGTGTCGATCCGCGAGGAACAAGAGCGCGGACGCGTGACCTGGATTTCTGCGAACGAGTGGACCACGAATCCCGGCTATCAGCTTCCCGTCGCGGACCAGTTGCGACTGCTGAGCGGGTTGGATCCCGATCTCCTTGACGCTGCGACCGAGTTCCTGCGCAAGAAGTTGGCGAACCGGCGCGTCGTTCGGACCGCTCGACGCTGAGCGCGGACTGCGCCGGGCACGATCGCCGCCGGAGCGCAGCGGCCGATCCTCGCGAGCGACGACGACTGCGCAGCGGGTCGACTGCACCGCTGCCGCCTAGCCCGGCTCACTCGTGAACGTCTGCTGCGATGGCCGCAAGTCGCGCCCGGCGTCGTCGCTGCGTCGGCTCCTCCCTGGCAGCGTAGCTACGGCTACGCTTCGGTCGTCGACCGACGCAGCTCCTTGCCGGACATCGACCTGCGGCGATCTCGCGACGACGTTCACGAGTAATCCGGGCTAACCCGGCTCACTCGTGAACGTCTGCTGCGATGGCCGCAAGTCGCGCCCGGCGGCGTCGCTGCGTCGGCTCCTCCCTGGCAGCGTAGCTACCGCTACGCTTCGGTCGTCGCCCGACGCAGCTCCTTGCCGGACAT
>JBFXDD010000004.1:0-124938 GCA_050181465.1 Planctomycetota bacterium | reverse complement strand
TCACTCGTGAACGTCTGCTGCGATGGCCGCAAGTCGCGCCCGGCGGCGTCGCTGCGTCGGCTCCTCCCTGGCAGCGTAGCTACCGCTACGCTTCGGTCGTCGCCCGACGCAGCTCCTTGCCGGACATCGACCTGCGGCGATCTCGCGACGACGTTCACGAGTAATCCGGGCTAACCCGGATCATTCGTGAACGTCTGCTGCGATGGCCGCAAGTCGCGCCCGGCGGCGTCGCTGCGTCGGCTCCTCCCTGGCAGCGTAGCTACCGCTACGCTTCGGTCGTCGCCCGACGCAGCTCCTTGCCGGACATCGACCTGCGGCGATCTCGCGACGACGTTCACGAGTAATCCGGGCTAGCGTGCGCGACCGACGTCGTCTGCGCATCAGTGCCGACCGGCACCGATCGTCACGCGCCGCGCCCAGCCACGCTGGGTCGCATGGCCGGGGTCTCGAAACGAACCTCGCGCGTCGGCCGTACTGCCGAGCGGCCCCGGCGAAACGGCAGGGAGTATCTCTCGTGCTAGACTTCGATGTTCGTCCGGTCTTTCTTGAGCGTGCCCCATGCGTCTTGCCTCGCTTCGCTCCCTCACCATTCCGTCCCTCGGTGTCCTCGCGCTGGTCGGCTGTGCCGACCATGGCAACGGGATCCTCGGTAACCTCACCCCGTTCCGCAGCGTCGGCTTCGAGTCTCGTGAGGTGATCGAGACCGGGAACACTTTCAGCGCAGCCGTGGAGTTCGTCGACGTCGACGGCGACGGCCGCTTGGACATCGCTTCGGTCGGCCTCGAAGGGGCGTTGTCCGTGCGATTGGCTCGCGGTGGGATCAACTTCGCGCCGGCCATCCGCAATCCGCTCCGAGCGATTCCGGTGTCGCTCGAGACCGCCGACCTGGACGGCGACGGTGACGCGGATCTCTTGGTGGTGATGGTCGACGGCACGGCACAGGTCTGGCGCGGCGACGGCACCGGCAACTTCACCGCGGATGCGGCCTTCGCCATCGGCTTCGATCCTCTGGACGCGGCGCTCGGCGACTTCGATGCCGACGGCGCCGCCGATCTCCTCGTGTGCGAGCGCGGTCGCGACGATCTCGCGCTCTTTCGCGGGATGGGTGACGGCTCCTTCGTCGGTCGCATCTCCTTGCGCCCGACGGCGCGTGGGGGCCACATCGGGTACCCGCGCATCGGCGACTTCGATGGTGACGGCCGCGTGGACCTCGCGCTCGCCGACTTCGAAGGCGGACGGGTGACCATCCTGCTCGGCGATGCCAGCGGCTTGCCCCAGACCGACGCGAGCGTGGACGTCGGTGCTGGTCCCTTCGGCCTCGCCGCTGGCGATCTCGACGGCGACGGTCTGACCGAGCTCGCGGTCTCGGTGTTCGGGGAAAACCGCGTGAAGGTCCTCGATCTCGTCGGTCCGGGCCGCTTCGCGGTCAGCTACGAACGCGAAATCGACGGCGCGCCCTGTGGTGCTCTGATCGACGACTTCGACGGCGACGGCCGCGCAGATCTCGCGACCGTGATCGCCGAACGACATGCCATGGCGGTCTTTGCCAACAGTGGCGCGGGCCTCGCCGAGGAATCGAGTGGATTCGCACTCGGCGGTTCGCCGCTCACCCCGATCTTCGCGGACCTCGACAGCGATGGTCGCAAGGACCTGGTCGTTCCGGCCTTCGGTGCGGACGGCGTCAACCTGTTTCGCGGTCGCGACGGCGGACTGCGCGGGTCGCGACTCTTCGCGACCGAGGGCATCGCGGCGCCGACGGTCGTCCACGCCGCCGACTTCGATGGTGATGGAGCCACCGAGGTAGTGGTCGCCAGCATCGTCAGCGACGCCGTGCAAGTCGCGATCGCGCGCCCCGACGGCAGCGGCGAGCTGAAGTTGCGCGCGCTGGCGTCCCTGGTCCTCGGTCGTGCCGTGCAGAACTTGACCGTGGCCGACGTCGACAACGACGGTCGCCCCGACCTGCTCGCGACCGTGACCGGCGGTCTCAAGATCCTCGCCAACCGTTCCAGTGCCGGCACGCTGCGCTTCGACACGATCCCGGCCGCCGCGAGCGACGTCTTGGCGGCAGGCGACGGGCCCTTCGAGGTCGTGTGCGGCGATCTGGATGCGGATCGCAAGAAGGATCTCCTCCTCACGTATCTCGGTGAGAATCGCGTCGCCTTGCTTCGCGGCAGCGACAGGCCCTTCGAGTTCCAGGCGCCGATCTCGGTGCCGTTGAGCGGTCGTCCGTTCGGACTCGCGCTGGGTGACTTCGATGCCGACGGCGAACTCGAAGCTGCCGCGAGTCGACTCGACGTCGCGACGGTCAGCTTGCTGGAGTGGAACGGTAGCGGGCTCGAGGTGTCGGCCGATCTGCCGGTCGGACCCGGTCCGAACTACCTGCGCGCCGCAGACTTCAACGCCGACGGTCGCTCCGACCTGGTGGTCAGCGACGGCGCTCGAGACACGGTCACCGTGTTGCGTTCCCTCGGCGGCAACGCCTTCGATGTCGGCACGCTCGCGACCGGTTCGGCGCCGACCGCCCTGCTGGCAACGGATCTCAACGGCGACGGCTTCGACGACATCCTCGTCGCGTCGTTGCGCGGCTCCGACGCGCGCGTCATCCTGGGCGACGGTCGCGGTGGCTTCGCGGCGCCGATCACCCTGCCCGGTGTGCACCTCGCGATCAGCGCTGCCTTGGCGGATCTCGACGGCGACGGCCTCCGCGATCTCCTGCTCGGCAGCCTCGAGGCTCGCGCGATCGCCTCTTTCCGCAACATCAGCGCGCGCAACTGATCTCCATGGCATCTCCCGCCCTGCCCTCGTTGATGGGGGTGATCCTCGCCGCCGGCAAGGGAACGCGCATGCGTCCCTTCTCCGAACACTGGCCCAAGCCGATCCTGCCGCTCGGCGGCAAGCCGCTGATCGCGCATCAGGTCGAGATGCTGAAGGGCATGGGGGTCGAGGACATCGTCATCGTGATCGGGCACCTCGGTCACCAGGTGGTTCGTGAACTCGGCGACGGCGAACGCTTCGGAGTTCGTATTCGCTACGTGGAACAGGGTGAGACCCTCGGCATCGCGCACGCGGTCTACAAGCTCGAGTCGTACATCGACCGGCCCTTCTTCCTCTTCCTGGGCGACATCTATTTCGAGACCGAGAACTTGGCGTCGATGCCTGCCCGCATGATGGGGCCTGGTGGTGCCGACGGTGTGCTCGCGGTGATGCGCGAACCCGATGCCGAGCGCATCCGTCGCAACTTCGTGGTGTTGACCGACGCCAACGGCCGCGTGCACCGAGTCGTCGAGAAGCCGCGCTTCGCGCGCACCGACCTCAAGGGCTGCGGGATCTACCTCTTCGACCAGTCGTTCTTCGATGCCGTGCGCCGCACGCCGCGCACCGCGATGCGCGACGAGTACGAGATCACCGACGCGATCCAGATCTACATCGACGACGGCTATCGCGTCGAGGCCGCCGAGGTCATCAAGGCCGATCTCAATCTGTCGTATCCGATGGACCTGCTCGACCTGAATCTCCGCTGGCTGGATGTGCACGGTGCGCGCAACCTGATCGGGCGCAGCGTGCAGATCGCGGATGGTGCGAAGCTGGAGCGATGCCTCGTTCTCGATGGTGCAGTCATCGAGAAGCCGATCGCGATGCGCGAGTGCCTCGTCTTCCCCAACGTTCGGGTCAAGCACGACCGCGATCTCAGCCGCGCGATCATCACGCAGGAGACCGAGATCGTCGACAACGAGGCGTCGCGCCCCTGAAGCGATCGGTCGAGTGGCTCGCGGCCATCGTGGTTGCAGCGCCGACGATGCTCGGCGGCTGCGCGTCGGCGCCGGGTGAGGTTCCGGGCCGGCTTGCGGAAGCGAAGTCCGCTCGCGGCGATGAGGGGCGTGCGCGCGCGCGCGATCTCGGCATCCACATCGGCGAGTTCGCGAGTGGCGACTTCGATGCGATCACCGACGTTCCCGGCGTGCGCGTCGGTCATGCCACGTTGCACGAGGGCGAGCGCCTCCATACCGGAGTGACGGTCATCCTCCCGCCGGGCGACAATCCGTTTCGCGATCGTTGTCCCGCTGCACTCGTCGTGCAGAACGGTTTCGGGAAGTTCGTGGGGGCCACGCAAATCATGGAGCTCGGTGAGATCGAGTCGCCGATCGCGTTGACGGGCACCTTGAACGTCCATCGCGTCGCCGATGGGTTGCTCGACTTCGTGCTCGGGTTGCCGGGAAACGAGCGGGTTCGCTCGGTCAACGTGGTCGTCGGCGAGACCAACGACGGGCGTCTCTCGGACATCCGTGCGAGGCCCGTGAGCGCGGAGCATGTCGCCGCCGCCATCGCTGCGGCAGCTTCGGGCCCGCTCGCGGTCGGCGCGGTCGGGGCGGGTGCAGGAACGGTGGCGTTCGGCCGGAAGGGGGGCATCGGCACGGCGTCGCGCCGCGTCGGCGGGCACACGTTGGGCGTGTTGGTGCAGAGCAACTTCGGCGGGTCGCTCACCATCGACGGCTGGCGTTACGCGGAGGATCGTCCGGCTGCGAGTGATCACGATGGCTCGTGCGTCATCGTCCTGGCGACCGACGCGCCGCTCGACGCCGCGGCATTGCGACGGCTCGCGACGCGTTGCTTCGCAGGGATGGCGCGGACTGGGGCGTCGTTCTCGCACGGCAGCGGCGATTACGCACTCGCGTTCACCACCGCGCGCGTCGTCGCGGGACATGTCACGAGTTTGTCCGGAGACGCACTGTCGCCGTGGTTCCGCGCGGCCGCGGATGCGACCGAACAGGCGATCCTCGACTCGCTCTGCGCTGCCACGACAACGCGCGGCCCGAACGGCACCGTGGAAGCCTTGCCGCTCGCGCCGATTCGCGAGCGTTCGCGTTCGCGACGCTGAGCGGTCCGTCGTTATCCTTCCGCGGATGCTGCGCGTCGCTCGCCGTCTCGTGTTCATCGGTGCCTTGTCTTTCGCGTCCGGTGGGACGAGCGGTCCGGTCGCGCAGGATCTGGTGCTGCGGGGTGTCCACGTCTACACCGGCACGGACGAGCTCTGGCCGGAAGATCGACTCGTGGTGAAGAGCGGTCGCATCGCGCCGCTCGGTGCCAAGATTGCCGACGGAGCCCGCACGCTCGATCTGCGCGGTGCCTTCGTCGTTCCGGGGCTCTGTGATGCGCACGCGCACCTGTCCGGCCTCGGCGCGGCCTTGCGATCGGTCGACCTGGTCGGCACGAAGAGCTACGCGGAGATGATCGATCGCATCGTGGCGCGGGCGAAGAACACCCGTGCGGGGGAGTGGATCCTCGGTCGTGGTTGGGACCAGAACGATTGGGCCGACAAGCGCTTTCCGCTCCATGCCGAGCTGTCGAAGGTGCTCCCCGATCATCCGGTGTGGATGGTGCGGATCGACGGTCATGCGGCGTTCGCGAACGCTCGCGCGATGGAGGTTGCCGGGGTGACTCGATCGAGTCGTGCCCCGAGCGGCGGGGAGATCCTGCTCGATGACGCCGGTGAACCGAGTGGTGTGTTCGTCGACACCGCGATGTCGTTGGTCGGGGGGGCGATTCCTGCGATCACGGGGGACACGCTGCGCGAGGATCTGCTCAGGGCGCACGACCACTGTGTGGCACTCGGCCTCACCGCGGTCCACGATGCCGGCATGGGAGAAGCCGAGATCGCGATCGTTCGCGAACTCCTGCTGGCCGGACGCTGGCACCTGCGCGTGCACGCGATGCTGCCGATGTCGGCGAAGGCCGCGCGCGCGAAGGGACCGTGGCAAACACCCGACGGCATGCTGGTCGTGCGAGCGGTCAAGGCCTATGCCGACGGTGCGCTCGGATCGCGTGGCGCGGCGTTGCTCGAGCCGTACTCGGATCGAACCAACACCCGCGGCCTCATGATCCACGGTCGTGGTGCGCTGGAAGCGTTGGCGCGCGAGTGCCACAGCCTGGGATTCCAACTCTGCACGCATGCGATCGGGGACGCGGCGAATCGCACCGTGCTGGATGCCTACGAGGCCGCCGTTCCGCCAGCCGATCGCGAACGCGTTCGCTTTCGAATCGAGCACGCGCAGGTTGTGCACCGCGATGACTTCGCACGCTTCGCGCGGCTGTCGGTCATTCCTTCGATGCAACCGACGCACATGACTTCCGACATGCCGTGGGCACCGACTCGACTCGGTGCCGAGCGGACCGAGGGCGCCTATGCATGGACGACCTTCCTTGCGCTCGGGCTGCCCTTGCCCTTCGGCTCCGATTTTCCAGTGGAGTCGGCGGATCCTCGCTTGGGCTTGTATGCCGCAATCACGACGCGTGCTCCCGACGGCAGCGGTCCACCGGACGGCTTTCGTCCATCCGGCGCCCTCGATCGCAAGTCCGCGTTGCGCTCGTTCACCCACGATGCCGCCTACGCGGCCTTCGCGGAGCGCGACCAGGGATCGATCGAGGTGGGCAAGCGTGCCGACTTCACGATTCTCGACCGCGATCTCCTGACTTGCGACCCGGCCGCCGTTCTCGATGCGAAGGTGCTCGCGACGGTGGTCGACGGTCGAGTCGCGTTCCACGCGGAGGCTCGGTGACGCCGGCAGCCCCAGACGCGCTGCAGGGGATCCTCGCTGCGGAGCAAGGCTGGGTGATCGCGTTCTCCGGCGGCGTCGATTCCGGAGTGCTCTTGCACGCGGCGATGATGGCTGTCGGACCTGCGGCAGTGATGGCGGTGACCGCGAAGTCGCCGTCGCTGCCGGCAGCGGAGCTCGTGGCGGCCGTCGAGTTTGCGGCGACGCTCGGTGTCGACCACCGCGTGCTGACCACCGACGAACTGAGTCGCGAGGGCTATCGAAGGAACGACGTCGACCGCTGCTATCACTGCAAGTCCGAGCTGTTCGACGTCCTGGGGGCGGCGCAACGATCCGGCGAGATCCCGACGACCCATGCGGTCGCCATCGGTGCCATCACCGACGATCTCGGTGATCATCGGCCGGGCGCGCGCGCGGCGCGCGAGCGCGGCGTGCGGTCGCCGCTCCTCGAGGCCGGCCTCGACAAGGCCGCGGTCCGCGCCTACGCCCGTCGCTTCGGGCTCGCCCTTGCGGAGAAGCCCGCCAGCGCCTGCCTGGCATCACGAATCGCCCATGGACTGACGGTGGATGCCGGACTGCTCTCTCGCATCGAGCGTGGTGAGTCGTATCTGCGCGCACTGGGACTGACCCAGTTTCGCTTGCGTCACCACGATGCCATCGCCCGCATCGAAGTCCTGCCCGCCGAGTTCGAGGTCGTGGTTCGCGATCGCGAAGCCGTGCATGCGACGCTTCGTGCGCTGGGCTGGCGATTCGTGACGATCGACCTCCTCGGCTATCGCAGCGGCAGTCTGAATCCTGAGCCATCACCATGACGTGTTCCCGACGATCGACTGTTCTCGTTTCGGTCCTGCTCGCGTTCTCGATCGCACGACCGCTCACGGCGCAAGCTGTCACCGCGGCCACCGTTGCGATCGAGGAGGCGCGAGTTCGCGAAGTGCTGGGCTACCTTGCCAGCGATCGACTCGCCGGTCGAGACTCGCCGAGTCCTGGTCAGCGCGAAGCTGCGCTCTATCTGGCTTGGAACTTCGCGCGTGCGGGGCTGTCGCCGGTCGCCGGAAAGTCGGCGGATGAGTCACCGAACTGGTTTCATCGCTATACCGCGCCGGGATTCGCATTCGACGGCGGCGAGAATCGCGCGTGGATGACGGTAGGCGACACCGAGCGAGAGCTGCTGCCCTTCGTCGAGTTTCGGCTCTGGGAGACCGGGCGGGCGTTCACTGGCGGTGGCTTCTCGTTGGCCCCGACCGCGGCGACGACGACCGATTCCCAAGAGCAGCGTCGCGATCTGTCCGCCCGTAGTCTGCGGTTGTTCGAAGTCGATACGACGTCGCCGGTGTGGCTAGCCGCCGATCGCGGTCGCCAGATCATTTCGCGGCGACTCGCGGGATCGGCTCCGCGCGTGCTGTTGCCGCGTGGCTTGGCTCCGGCGGGTGCGACGTTTCGCTTCGAGTTCGCCGCACCGCGCGAACTCGCGGTCCCTCTGGAGAACGTGATGGCGTGGCTGCCGGGAACGACCCGCGCGGATGAGTTCGTGATCGTCTGTGCGCACTATGACCACATCGGCATCGCGCCCTCGGTCGGCGATCGCGACGCAATCAACAACGGTGCCGACGACGACGCCACCGGCACGACGGCGGTCCTTCTGCTCGCGGAACACTTCGCGCGCCAAGCCACGCGGCCGTCCCGATCGCTGCTCTTCGTGGCGTTCTCTGCGGAGGAGAAGGGGCTGCGCGGGAGTTCCGCATTCGTCGCCGATCCACCGGTGCCGCTCGAGAAGATCGCTGCGGTGGTCAATCTCGAGATGTTGGGGCGACCTGAGCCGAATCGAGCCCCATACGTGTGGATCACCGGCAAGGACTACTCCGACTTCGCAGCGATCGCCGGCGAAGCCTTGGACGACAGCGGCGTCGAATTGTCCGACTTCGCGATGGCCAGGCAGTTGTTCGGCGCCAGCGACAACTTCCCCTTCGCGCGCGCGGGAGTGGTCGCCCACTCGATCAGCGCCGGCTCTCTGCATCGCGACTACCACCGGCCCAGCGACGAGGCGGAGAAGATCGATCACACGCACATGACTGCGGTGATCGGCGGCATCGCGCGGGTCGTCGCGGCCTTCGCCGATCGTGACGCCGCGCCCGCGTGGAACGACGCGGGTCGCGAGGCGATTCGTTCGGGACGCTGAGCTTCACCGCGCGCGGGCTAGCCCGGATTATTCGTGAACGTCGTCGCGAGATCGACACAGGTCGATGCCCGGCAAGGAGCTACGACGGTCGACGACCGAAGCGTAGCTGTAGCTACGCTGCCAGGGAGGAGCCGTCGTAGCGACGCCGCTGGGCGCGACTTGTGGCGATCGCAGCAGACGTTCACGAATAATCCGGGCTAGCGAGCCGCCGACAGATCGGCGCGCTCGCTCGCCTTCTCCTTGGCGATGCGCGAATCATCCTGCGCTTCGCGACCGTCCGCGCGGCTGACGCTCACGAGTGCGCTCTTGGCGCTGCTTCGGCAGCGGTTGCGTGCGACTCCCGGCGCGGTGCTCGAGGTTGCGGCGGGCGTCCATCGTCGCGAGCACTCCTTCGAGTTCTTCGCCGCGGCGATCGACTCGGCGCTCCGCCCGGCCGCGATCGTGCGTTTCGCGCAGTTGCCGCGGAGCCTCGAGGGAATCTCGCACCACTGGTGGGAGGGCTTCGACGTCCCGCGCGGCGATCGACCGCGAATCGACGTGTTCCTTCACGAAGAGCGGGGTGCGAGCGCGGCGGTGCTGGTGAGTGGGCGTGTTCTGCCGCTGGGGGAGTTGCTGATCGTCGGACCTCGGATGGAGCGGTGGATCCCGTCCAAGCCGCCGCCTGAGCTGATGGGGGAAGTTCCGGCCGACGGCCCGATGAGTCGCTACATCGGCGCCCTTGGCGGGCGTGAGGTCTTGCTGCGGCTGCAATCGTTGCGCATCGCGATCGTCGGCTCGGCACGCCTGGCATCCGGCCTGGCGATCGGCTTGGCCCGTGCGGGAGTGGCCGAGATCACGCTGATCGATCCCGACATCCTGGAAGAGCACAGTCGTGATGCGATGGAGGTTCTCGCGAGATCTCGTGCGGGAATTCCGAAGGTGCACGCGGTCGCCGAGATGCTGCGCGCGATCGCACCGGAGGTCTCGGTGATCCCCCTGCCGGTGCCCATCGAGCATCCACTCGCCGTCGAACATTGTGCAGGAGCCGACGTGTTGATGAGCGCGCCCGATCGCAACGCCCCGCGCCTGCTGGCGGCGTTGATCGCGGCCGCATTCCTCAGGCCGCACATCGACATCGGTACCGGTGTGTTTCGCGAGAGGGGGCAGTTGATCGCGGGTGCCGACCTGCGGTTGACGATCCCCGGCAACGGCTGCCTGTGGTGCGTGGGGTCGCTGGATCTCGAGCGTCGCCATGACGTTGACTGGCGACGTCAGCGAGCGGGATCGCTCCGCTCGCTCAACTCGCTGGCGGTCGCCCACGCGCAGTTTCTCCTGGAGCGATTCGTGATCGGGGATGTCGAAGCGTCGACTTGGCTCCAAACCGCGCTCGACGAACGAGCGATTCTGTCACCCCGGCGCATGCCGCGCGCGGTAATGACCGACTGTCCGATCTGTTCGCTCGCGGGTCGGGGTGATGAGGCCCTGCCGACAGATCTTCGCGCGTCACGACCTTCTGTCTCCTGAGTGCGATCGAGTCGATCCACGAGGTGCAACGATGAACGAGCCGACGACCAAGCTGTCCTGGAGCGCGCGCAAGACTCTGTCGCTGGCGATGCAGATCGCGCTGCTGCTCCTTGCGTACTTCCTGACCGGCTTCGCCGCTGTCACCACCATCGTTGACCTCACGTGAGCGATCGATTGCGTTCGAGAATCCTGTGACCACCAACAACCGAAAGGAGATTGAGAATGGACATCGTGTTGGAGCATTCGACTGCCACCGCCCCCGGTGGAACCGATCCCGACGTCCGCGCGCGCAGCGCTTGGGCCGAGCTCGCCGAGACGATCGCGGAGCGTTGTGTTCGCGACGCCAAGGAGCGGGCTGCGGCCGAACGTGCGCGATTCGACCTCGACTGACAGACTCGGCCAGGACGTCGGGTGCGGGACGGTCCTCGCGGTGCGCAGGTGCCGCGGGGACCTCTTTCTCGGTCGATCAGTCCAGGTCGAAGGGGCGCGTGGGCTTGGCGTCGTCGCCCTTGCTCTTCTTCTTGGCCTCGCGCAGCAGGCGATCGAATTCCTCTTCGCGTTGGGCTTCCTGGCGTTGGGCGCCGTCGAACAGTTGGTCGAGGCGGGCCGCCTCCGACTTCTGCTTCTCGACCAGGGCATCCAGGCCGCCATCCTCCGCGTTGAGCTTGCGGGCTTTGCCGGTGCGCGTGTCGACCTCGAGCGCGCGGCCGCAGCAGGGGCAGGACACGGTGATGAGGTGCCGGGTCATGACAGGGAGTTTGCGGGGTCCTGGAGTCGTCGAAACGGCTCGCAGGGTATCCTCCCGCTCACGTCCGCGCAGCGAGCGGCCCGGTGTCATGGGCTGACTCGACCGAACATCCGTCCGACAACCGACTCCGTGGCTCTCGACGATACACAAGAAGCCGTGCCGGGAACCGCGGCGAGCCGCCCGCGTCCGATGCCGCCCATTTCGGACCAGATGTCCGGCGACGCCTCCGCGCGCGAGCACGACCCCGAAGAAGCTGCCGTGGTAAGGCGCGCTCAGGGCGGTGACGGCGATGCGTTCCGGGTGCTGGTCGAGCGTTACCAAGATCACGTGTTCCGTCTCGCGATGCGCATTCTCAAGTGTGACCGCAGTCAGGCCGAGGACCTCTGTCAGGAGGTGTTCCTGCGGGCCTGGCGAGGGCTGCCTCGATTCGATCTGGGGGTTCGCTTTCCGGTCTGGCTGCACACGATCGCGATGAACACGACGATCACCGAGTACCGCAGCCGGCGCACGATCAAGCGGGGACGACATCGGGAGGTCTCGATCGACGCACCGTTGGCCGGGACGGACGACCTCTACCTCCAACCACCCTCGCGCGAAGTCGACCCGGCCATGCGTGCCGACCAGGCCGAGTTCGCCGCCGCGGCGCGGGCGGCCATGCAGCGGCTGCCGGACGAGTTCCGCGACGCGGTCGTCCTGCGAGACCAGCAAGGGCTCGGCTACGAGGAGATCGCGGAAGTGCTCGGGATTCCGAAGGGTACGGTGCGGTCGCGGATCCACCGCGGCCGCGTGTTGCTGCAGGAGATGCTGGAGGGCTTCGACCGATGACCAAGCGTCCGATCGACGACGAGCGCATCGCCGACTGGGTCGATGACGAACTCGATGAAGTCCAGCGAACCCGCTTTGAGGCGGAGTTGCGGGTCAACCCGCAACTGCGTGCGGCCGCCGAGGCCTATCGCGATCGCGTCATGGCGCTGCGAGGAGCGCTGCGCGGCGGTGAGTCCCTCGGTCCGCAGTTCACCGACCGTGTGATGGCGGCGACCGTAGCACGGCGCGAGGAGCGGCGTTGGCGAGTCTTGCCGCTGCTCGGCAGCGCACTGGCAGCCAGTTTGTTGGTGGGCCTGTGGTTCGTGGCGCAACGTCTGAGCACCGGCTCCGTAGACCGCGAGCCCCTGGACAAGGACTCGCTCGCTTTCGTTCGCCCATCCCGTGAGTCGATCCACGCCGACGGGCCGCCTGCGGGCGGTGCGGCCGCCGAAGAGCAAGCCGAACTGACGGAGATCCAGCCGAAGGACAAGCTACTCGGGCCTGGTCAGACTCGTTGGGAGGACGCGCGGCAGCCCGCGGCGCTGGCCGACGATGAAGCGAAGAGCGAGCGGTCCGGATTCTTCGAGGCCGGGCAGGACGTAGCTGCCGGGGCAGCGGAGCCTGAACTTCGCGCGGGTGTCGAGTCGCAGGAATCGTCGACGCTGACCGCCCGCCGCCAAGCCGAGAACGAAGTGGTCCGCGGATCGGCGGAGGAATCCCTTGCCGCCGGAGAGAAGGATCTTCGCCATCGACTTCGCGGCATCTTCGATTCGGAGTCCGCTCCGGCCGACCGTGAATCGAAGGACGTGTTCTTCCTCGGCCGCGACCATGTTCCGGGGGTGAGCAGCGGGGCCTCCCCGTCCTCGGACCCCTCGGCAGCGCGCGGCGGAGAACCGAGGCGCAAGGTCGATCTCCTCGACCTGTCTGCACGATCAGCAATGAGGACGATCATTGACTCGCCGACTGATGGCGCGCGCGACTCGCTCGGCGCGTTGGTCTATCTGGTCGAGCTGCCGAGTCCGGCTGCCGCGAATGGTCGTCCCTCGGTGGATCTCGCAGCCTTCGAACTCGGAGTTCCACTCGTGCCCCTCCCAGCGCTTCCCGGCGCGCCTGCTGAGGTGGCAGATAGCGCGCCCGTCGCCGAGGCTCCGGGGGCCTACGTGGCGCGTCCGTCCGACGAGGTCTACACCATCGAGGGCGAGCCGCAGCTAATGGATGCTGCGCTCGGTCGGCTGGCCGAGGGCGTCCGCCGAGTCGCCGGTCGACTCAGTGTTCGGCGTTGGTTCGCGCCGCCGTCGACGGCGACCAAGCTCGGTCAGCCCGAGCCGACGCGACAGGATGGCGAGCAGGAACGGGTCACCGAAGAACGGCAGGTCCAACCCGGCGCCGCACAGCGCCCTGCTCACGACTCCACCTGGATCGTGATCCGGCGGCTCCCCGCCGTGGTTCCTCCGGTCGGCGGCCCTACGCCCGGTGGTCCGAGTTCGCCCGGTCCCGCGGGCAGCCAAGGCCCGCCACCGGCGACGACGCCGCCGAAGAAGAGCGGGGTCGAGAAGCCGAAGTGACGGCGGATCAGCGCAGCGGCAGACCGTCGCCGCCGGCGAATCGCAAGAACACACGGCGTTCTGTGGTCGGCTCGGCGCTGACTTCGATTCGAAGCGAGTCGGTCGTGTCCTCAGCGAGCACGATCGCATGGCCGTCGGGGGCGGACGGCACCTGTGCCTTCGCGTCGAGGAGAACACGCTCGCCGGAGAGAACCAGGAGAGCGACGTTCGTTCCCACGTGAAGCGTGCGGATCACGCGGGGGCGCGACGCCGGCAGTGGGACTTCGATGACCGCCGCGTTGGGCCCCGGGGGCAGCACGATGGCGCCGTCCGCTGCTGCGCTCAGCTCCACACCGTCGACGAGCACCCGACGCACGAACTCGAGATCGCCGACTTTGCCGCCACCACGTTGGTAGCGTTCGAGCAGTGTCTGCCAGGCGTTGGATCGCCAGAGTGCGCCGTTCCAACTCGCCGGCGGTCGTGGATCGAAACCGTGATCGAGCACGAGCCGCGCGATGCGACGCTTCTCTCCGTCCAAGAGGAGCGCTTCCAGATCGCGGATCGCGAGCGGAGCGCGGCTGTCCATCACGATCACGCCTTCGCCATGCGCGAGCTTTGCCAAGCTCTCGCGTGCAGTCAGGAGCAGTGTGTGTGTCGTGAGCAGGTCGTCCGGCATCCGGCGGGGGCCGGGGGGATCGCCGGGGCCGCTGCGATCGGGAAGGAACTCGAGTCGGTCCGGCGTGCTGTACTGGAACTCCTCGATGCGACGAAGGTCCGGCTCGCCCTCCGCCTTGGGCGGGTCCTTGCGCAAGAATCGCACGAACATCGTGCCCAAGGCGTCGATGTCGGCGTGGTAGTAACCGTCCTTGGGATTGCCGTCGATCAGTTCGACGACGAAGTGCAGTCGCTCTTGCGGCTGAGTCGGGTCGCGACGTCGTTCGTCCGGCTCGAGGTCGTTGGCACGCCGCTCCTCCTCGGTCATCGGTGCGACCGAGCGTCGCACGAAGACGTCGAGCGTGCGCGCGTCCTTGGTGAGGTTGCGGACGCTCAGATACTGCGCATCCTTCGGCAGACGCAGTTCGAGTCGGATGTCGTCATCGTCCCAACTCGGCACGGCGACGGTGCGAACGCCGAGCATTCCGAACATGAGTGCGTCGAGATTGATCGCGCCGACGGCCGGGTCGGCGGCGACCCCCAAGGCGCGTCCCTCGGCACTTCGCCATTCACTGAACGTTGCCACCGGTTCCGCTTGGCGGAGCACTTCATCGAAGACCTCCATACGGCGCTTGTCGTCGCGCTCACTCGCGGCGACCAGCAGCATGCCGATCGCCTCTCCGCGTGCGAGTGCGAGGTTGCGTGTGCTGCCGACGCGCACACCGTCGAGCCAGAGACCGCGGAGACTGCTCGCAAGGTTGTCGCGGCTCTTCTCGCCGGTCGGGTAGGTCCAGCCGATCCAGAGCGGAAACAGATTGGCCGGAGCGAAGGCTTCGCGGACCGGTGAGCCGTCGACTGCGCTGACCGCCGCGGCGAAGCGACCGAGGTCTTCGATCCAGAATCGTCGCTCGATGTCACCGAGGATCGCGACCATTCGCTCCATGGCGCCGCGTGACGGCGCGTCGCTCGGCGTGCCGGCCTTCCATTCGTCGGGTCGCGCCAGGACGTCGCGGGCATCCGCCATCTCGCCCCACGCTTGCAGCGACAGGAGGAAGCGCACGCCGTTGGCGAAGGAATACGGTCGCGACCGTTCGTCGCCGAGACCGAAGAGGCGCGGGTCGTCGCCCAGGGCATCGGGATACGCGCGGTGGAACGCGGTCGGACACTCCGGTTCGTCGCCGACGAATTCGATCATCGAGTCGGTACCGCGCACGACGCGCTTGAGGCACGCGTCCAAGAGCAGCCAGTGCGACTCGACGGGCGTGACGTCGCGAGTGGCCCGCCAGTACCAGTAGTGCTGCAGCAGCAACATCGACGGCAGTCCGCCGGCCGGCATCGCCATCGTTCGCCAGCCGTCGATCGAGTCGATGGGAGTCGCGGCGACCGCCGGGTTCGGCGACAAGGGGTAACTGGTGCGAATCGCACCGTGGCGTC
Source organism: Planctomycetota bacterium (assembly GCA_050181465.1). Taxonomy (GTDB): domain Bacteria; phylum Planctomycetota; class UBA1135; order UBA1135; family UBA2386; genus JACRLW01. The sequence goes on along the minus strand of JBFXDD010000004.1, from coordinate 109,521 downwards.
GGACCGACTCGTGCACGAGTTCGATTACACCCTTTGCCTCGGCGACGAAGCCAACGCGCAGGAGACCGATGGTCGCGTGAACCTGGGTCCACAGATCGATCTCACGAACTCCCAGTAGCGGAACGATCGCGCCCGTCGACGCACAGCGTTGGATCAACAACTGAAGGCGTTGCTCGCGGTAGAGATCGAGCAACCGGCGATGATCGGTATCGACCTTGGGTCCTCGCGCGACACGCTGTCGCCACTGCGTGAGCACTTCACGCAGCTCGTTCGCCAATGTCGCGCGGTCGGGCGAAGGTCGGAGTGTGACGCCGTCGCCGGTGCCCGTCTCGATCTCGAGCACGCCTTGCCACTTGGTGGCGTCGCCGAAGTCGATGCGCAGCGCGGACCCGTCGACCCGCGCACCACTCAGCCGGAGCTCGGCGACCGCCCAGCGGGACTCGAGGCGAAGCCGGTCGTCGATCGCCGTGCTCGGACTCGAGGGCGTGACGCGCACGCCGCGACCGCGCAGGCTCGTGCCGTCGAGTGACTCGACGTCCAGAACGAGGGTCAGCCGCGCGGCCGTCGCGTCCGGAAACAGGGTGCTGCGCAGGGCGACCGATCCGCTGAGGTCTTCGCTGACCGCGATCGGCGCATCGACCACGCGCGCGGCGGCGATGCCGTGGATGCGCCGCGGATTGCCGGCTTCGTCGATCAACTCCACGGCGAGGCTGCCGAAGGTGCCCTGCCCGACCGCGTTCGGGTCGCCCGCGCCGTAGTGCGGGCCGACGATCGCCGCCAGCGAACTCGCGGAAGGACCCGTTGCCGTCGCGGCAGCGACCCTTCCGTTGCCGACCAGGATCGGCGCGAAGGAACCTGCGAAGTCGCCGTTGGAGCCGGCGACCCGCCAAACCGATTGCTCGAGCAATTCGGCGACTTCCGACGACATCGGCGCACGAATCGGTTCCTGGCTGCCGAGCGCAGCGGCGAGCAAGATCAGAGCGACGAAGCTGGGGCTGGTGCTTGGGTGATCCGACATCGGGTTGTCTGGGCGACGGTAACCGAAGAAAGCGGCACCGATCATGCGCCCCCTCGCGCGCGGTGGCGATGGGAGAGCCTGCGACATCGCGGGTCCGGGGGTGCGACCCGAGTCGATTCCGCACCGCGACCTCGCCGAAGTCGTGCTGGCTGACCTCGCCAGGCAACCCCTCAAAGCGTGACCCGCCGTGCTGCGGAGTCGCCGGTCGAAGGCGGCGAACCAAGTCGTAGACCGCCGTCTTCGATCCGTGGTAGCCCTGGTCTCGCAGCCGCTCCAGCACGTGGTTACTCGGCAGCTTCGGATCCTCCGCCAGCCAACCCGTGATCGTCGGCTCGTACTGCGCCACCGGACTTGGCCGCCCATGCGTCTTGATGCCATGTCGACCACCGCCGCAGGATCGGTGATCGGCGGCTCCTTGGCCACACGCCGCACGCTCCGAGGACTCTCGCCCCGGTGTGTGCAGCAACCTGCTCAACCAACATTCCGACCCCTCGCAGGGCCTGGATCTCCAGTCGCTTCATGGCGTCAAGCACTCCCTCGGACTACCGCGCCGGCGCCTGCCCCCAGCCTGCCAGGGCCAACCCGAGTCCGAACTTCCTGCAGAAATCCTGCCCGCACGAACGCTCGGCTGCGGGGCGCCAGACTTTCCGGAACTCACAGGGCGGAGCCCGAGATGGGAACAGGGAGCGAGTTCACTGCCTTCTGGCAAGATCTCGAGTGCGCTCCGCATGCGCTACAATGTTCTGCAGGATCGCGTCAGCCTCACTCGGTGTGAGGTTGGCATGAAACTGAAACCATGCTGTGATTACCGCGCCGATTTCCACGACTAGGTACGCTCGCCTCGCGTACATGTCACGCGCGCTCGGCAGATCGCGCATCGAGATGCCGTAGTATTGACCGTCTCGATACAGGATGACTCCGGGACCGAGAGAGCTGATGGGCACTCCCTCGAGTTCGTGGATGTTGCCTTCCTCATCTACATGTTGCTTCGATATCTTTGGAAGTTCAATATGGGGAACGGATCCAAACAATCGCCCAGCCTCCTCATTGGCTGCCTTGGAAACGGCACTTTCCATGGAATCAACAGAGGCTCGAATCGATATCAGAAAGTTCTCCAGCGACGCTCGTTGGGGAGGGGCAAGGTAAGAGTCGTTTGGATTCAGAAACTTGTTCCGAAACAAGCTGGATGCACTCATTGTCGAGCTTAGTGCAGAAATATAATACCCTGGCTCGATTTCGGATCGGGGGAACGCCTCCCACTCTGGATCGACCTGAGGCTCTCTGGTGGTGGACGCGAGTTTCGAGTCGCCCAACTCCGCTTGGCCTTGCTCCCACTCGGCTTTCCTCGTGTCGATCGCTAGGAGAGCGGACTCGATCGCGGCATCTGCGTCGAGCGCGTGTCGAGGCGACACGACTGCGTCGCGCTGGAGACGCGTGGCGCGCGGATCCGGAGAGCGGATCTTGAGATCCTTGCCAATCCACCAGCACAATCCGACTAGCACGAGTGTGCAGAGCCAAGTCATGAATCGTCTAGCTTGTGCACGATCGTGTCGCATGGGGGAACTCGACGAGTGGGCCCTGATTGAAGTATTGGAAGACGACTTGTTGCGAATCAAATCGGCAGTTGTGTCCCAGCGCAATCGCTACATGAGACCTGCACCAGCGTGAAGCAGAGCGGTGTTCCGCATGGTTGCCCACAAGGAGTTGAGCACACCTCGAAGAACTTGGAGCTCGATGTGCCGCACCCGCTGAGGATAGGCGGACCGTTTGATGACGTTCCCAGCTCAATCGCCACTTGGCCGGCCGCATCCGGAACATGGCAGTTGTTCCCCTCACGACCGGTCCGACCGGCCCCAATGTTGAACTGCACTCGGACCTTGTAGTAGCATTGGCCGATGGGAAGACACCAGGATTCCGAATGACTGTATACGCACGTAGCGGTTGCATTGCGCAGCGAACTCATGAAGGCGCGCTGGCGGAACTCGATCGTATCGGCGCGGCGCAGCGCCGTAAGTTGTCGGTGTTGAGCGCGTTCGAGTTTCCGGACAGGACGGGCGTGCGCTGCGGCAAGTCGGTCGAGGGTTACCGGATGGTCACGTCCACGCGCATGGTGGTTCCGGGCTGCTGCTCCGTCAGGTCGAGCGTGTTCGGCGAGATCTCGATTCCTTCTGTCGGGTCGCCGTCGTGCCGGATGCGGTACTGAGCGCGGCCTAGCCCGTGGATGCGGAAGGGGGCAGCTCCGTCGGGGTCGAAGTAGCTCAGGCCGGTCACGTCCGCGTCCCGAATGTCCAGTCGCAACTCGCGACCTTCCTTTCGCGTATCGCTAACGTGCAGTTCGACGATCAACCCCAAGGAAAGGTGAATCACTACCTCGGAGTCAGTCACAGCATCGGTACGCCTCGCGGAGCAAATGGGTCGACCAGGAAGTGACTGCAACAGGTATGGACGGCACCACAGAACAACGTCGCCTTTGGGCAAGCCGAAGATCACGAAACGCCCTTCGCCATCGGTGAACGCCTCCTTCAACGTCGACGGCTTCAAGGTTGTCGCTGTGATCACGGCTTTCGGGAGGGGCGCGCCATCCGCATCAAGGACTTGGCCCGCGACGTAATGGTGAGATTCGGCGACGGGAACTTCCACGGCGTTTCCCTCTGATCGACGGACTTCGAAAACCTGAGTGCCGGTGCTGAGGAACGACGATTCAGGATCCGGAAGAGCCTCAATCTTCCACTCGCCGGACCCCACGGTGATTGTCTTCGGCAGGTCCCGGACATCCAACTCCAAGTCAAGCTCGCTGAAATCAGAGTTCGCATACGGACCCCGTAGCCTTCGGAGTATTAGCCGAACCTTCGCTGGGCCCGAGGGTCGAAGTTGCGTTTGCAACACCAAGTCCCGCTTTCGGTAGACGACCAGGTCGGCCCTCGAAACGCTGTCGTGGCGCGCAGGGTCAAATCGAAACCAGTTTGCCGTCGGGAGGTCCAAGTCAGTGTCGGCATCGTCTGCAAGCTCAATATTCACCGAGTTCAGGCCTTCGAGGACCGGGCCGAGCCACGCATAGCCGCGTTCGTCCGTGATCACCTCAGGATCCGAAGGCCGGACTCTAAGGCTTGCACCGGCAAACGGGCGATGATCCTCGTCGGTCACCCAGAACTCGACGTAGCTGGAGCGGCGAGGAAGTTGTACGAGAAGTTGGCCGGAAGCATCACGCGGAAGATCATGGATGCTCGTCGTCAAACTGCCCAGCGCGGGCTGAGACGGAGAGACGTTTGCCCGCACATCCGCCTCATGCATCGGAAAGCCCGGGCGAAGGCGAACGGCGCCCTTCGCATCGGTGAAGCCGGAAATGCGTAACTTCAGGATCGGATGCCAGAGATCGACTGCGATGCCCTGGAGCGGTGCCTGCTCGAGGTCTCGAACGAGGACGTGGACTGCGGTCGCTGCGCGTGACGACTCCACCACGAGCCCTGTAGGTGCGGCCGAACGAGGGATTGGAGCACTGTGAGTCGATGGTGTGTGTGTCGACCTGGTCTGGAGCTGACTCTCGGATGTCGGCATGTTCAGGAGGTAGAACACGCCCGCCGCGATCAGTGCTGCGATCAACAGGAGCGCCACACGGGCAGGGGGAGGATGCCTCATCGGAGCCTGCGCCAACGTATGGTGACCGAGTCCTCGGCATGATGCGACAACACGCGGAGGAGGAAGACGTGGGTGACTTGCATCGACTGTCGATCCCCGAAAGTCACCGCATACGAGTGACCGGCGGCGACCTGAACCGACCGCGGGTTCTGTTGCAGGACTGGCAATTCGTAGCTCGCAACCGCTTCGGATCCTTCCGCACCGATCGACAGTCTCACGGCATCACAGGTCGCGGCGTGGAGGGCGGAGCTCCCCGGGGTCGGGTTCGCCGGAGTACCCAGATCGGCTATGCCAGCGACGAATTCGCCGGAGATCGGCACAGTGAAGGAATCGGCCTCCCATTTATGGAAGCCGAGCATTGCAGATTTGTTGAAGAGGCGGCCGTCGCGGCAAGTGGTGCCGGACGATCCGGAACGAAAGTCGATGGTGTTCAGGAGATCGTCGCGAGCGACCAAAGTGTGGATGTGGCCGCTGGTGGGATCGTCTGTCTCGCTCTGGCATACTGAGGCATCGGAACAGTCGCAACCGCAGAAGGCGATAATCCAGACGACTAATACGGCAAGGGTGAATCGGGAGTTCCGGAAGTTGTGCCGGGTGGGATAAGTGGTATAGAGCATTATCGACTCACGGCTCCTTGGTTAATCGGGGGGCAGTAGTTTCCGGACGCAGCGACCACGGGTGTTCCTAATCCTGGGACTTCGATGTGTCTTGAATGCGTCGCTGTGGTTGGACGTCGCGCTTGACCCGGGTGCGGTAGTTCCACTCGCTCATTCCAGTCCTCTCGGCGCGCTTCTTGTTCGACTCCTCCAGCGTGAACGCCTCGATCGCACGCTGCTCGGGTTCGGTGAGGCCGAAGAACCCGAAGTCTGCAGGCAGGTGTCGCGAGTTGCCTTCGGGCAGCTCCGCGATCCCCTCGGTCGTATCCGCGATCTCTTCGATCTGCTCGCCGAGTCCGAGGGCACCGTCTCGGGACAAGGCCACGCGGGGCCCTTTCCTGACCACATTTCGGAACACGGAACGCGCGTAGGCGGGAAGGTTGCGAGGTATCGGATTGGACGGATTCAAGATCCGCTGGATGACCTTGATCTGAGCAAGATCGACGGCGTCTGCCCGCAGTCGCCAGTCACCAATCCCGTGGTAGCGCGCGAAGCGATCGAGGAGTTCGGTCATCTTCTCGAGAAAGCCACCCGGTCGCGCCAGCTCAGCAAGGATCTTCTCCAGCCGATCGTCGGGCTCTCCTTCACCTTCTCCGTTTTCTGGCTTGTCGGCGTCCTTCATGACCATCCCGCGGCACGGTTTGGGTCGAGAGCATCGCGTGCCGCGGTCCCCATGGATCCGTGAGCTGCGATACCCGGACAAGCCTAGTTCAGAGACCGTTCACCGTCACACCCCTCTACCGAGGAGAGTTGAGTCCCTGGTCCGCGCTCGGGTCCCACGCGCTGGCAACTCGATCTTGGGACGCGTGGCCACTGCGGCGCGAAGGGACGGGAGAACTGCGGGGGCCGAACAGAACCGAGTGTGCAACGGAGTGTGCAATGGCCGAGGTCACAACGTGACACGACGTGGCACAACCTGGCACGATCGCGACTCAGCCGAAAGGACGTAACTCGCGTCGTGTAGCACACATGGGCACTCCCTGGCACGACTTGGCACAAGTGCGGGATCACGGTTCGAGTCCTGCAGGACCTAATTTCTACCCCGAGTTCGCGCGAGAATCGGCCAATGGCGCGCGATCTCGAATGCGAGGCCAGCGAGTGTGCAATTGAGTGGGGTGAAGGAGGCTCGGGCGAGTTCGCGCGTGCCGGCTGAGTGGCACGACCTGGCACAGCCTGGCACAACCCGGCACAGCTCGGGGCTGCGCGTGGCTTGGACGACGGCTCGAGATGGAGTCTCGACGCGCGCCAGCGCTGGCGGAGCGGCAGAATGCGCGCCATGCACGACCCCATGCCCGCCACCCTGCGCGCTGCACTCGACGCGGCTGCGCCGGAGTGGACCCGTCCCGAATCGATGGTCGGCCTCCTCGATCGCGTGCTGACGCACTTCGGCTGTCCGGTCGGCAGCATCCATCGACTCGATTCGAGCGACGGACTGCTCCACCTCGTCGCCGCACGTGGCATTCCGCCCGCGATCCTGCCGCAGGTCGTGCGCATCCCGATCGGCAAGGGCATGGCGGGTCTGGCGGCGGAGCGACTCGCACCGGTGGGGGCGTGCAATCTGCAGACCGATGGGAGCGGCGACGTCCGACCCGGCGCGAAGCTGACCGAGATGAAGGGTGCGTTGTGCGTGCCGATGCTCGACGGCAAGGAACTGCGCGGAACGATCGGCCTGGCCCGCCCCGACGAACACGTCTACTCCGCCGAAGAGACCGCGACCTTGCTCGCGATCGGAGCCTGGATCGCCGCGCGCCTCCCGCGCGCCTGAAGGACCGACCTGAACGACTACCGGCGCAACTTCTTCGCGGTCTGGCCGAGCCTCTTCCTCGTGTCGATGGGGTTGATGGCCTTCCTGCCGATGCTGCCCATCTACGTGCGCGAGCAGTTCGGCGTCGCCGGCGAAGCGGAGGCCACGTTCTGGGCCGGGATCATCTACGGCGTCGCGCCGCTGACCGCGGCGATCTTCGGGCCGATCTGGGGCAGTCTCGGCGATCGACGCGGTCGCAAGGCGATGACCTTGCGCGCGATCGGCGGCATCGCCGTCGTCGCCATGCTGATGCCGCTCGCGAAGTCGACGTGGTCGCTCCTGGCGCTCCGTGCGCTGCAGGGAGCGCTCGCCGGCTACGTCGCGCCGGCCATGTCGCTGGTCTCGGCGACGACACCGCCCGATCGGCAGGCGACGGTCATCGGTCGATTGCAGGTCGGCCTCGCCCTCGGGCTCCTGGCCGGCCCGGCGCTGGGTGCCGAGATCGCGCATGCCTTCGGCAGGCCGGCGGTGTTCTACGCGACCGCCCTCGCCGCCGGCCTCGCGCTCGTGCCGATCGTGTTCTTCGCGCGCGAAGACCACGCGAGCCTGCGGCCGAGTTCGGACAACCGGTTGCGGGTGATCGCGGACCTTCGCGAACTGTTCGCGGCCCCCGTGCTCGGCGCCTTGCTCGCTTCGCTCTTGCTGTTTCGTCTCGGCATGCAGATGGCCGACGCCTTCGTCGCGCTGTTGGTCGAACGCTTCGGCCCCTTGGGTTGGGTGCTCGCTCGCGCCGAGTCATTGCCGCACGCGATCGATCGCACGACCGCCTTCGTTTTCGTGTTGCTCGCCCTCGCCCAGGTGCTGTTCACCACCACGTGGGCGAGAATCGGAGATCGCTTCGGACCCTTGCGCGGTCTGATCGTGGTCGCCGTCGGTCTGGGAGCGACGACCATCGCGAGCGCCTTCGCGACCTCGATCCAGGCCTACGTCCTGCTGCGCGGGATCGGTGCGATCTGCGCCGCGGGTGCCGCGACCTTGTCCTACGCGGCGCTCGGCAAGCGCATCGCGCCGACCTCGCGCTCGGTGGCCTTCGCCAGTCTGCAGAGTTGCATGCAACTCGGCATGTTCCTCGGGCCGCTCCTCGGCGGCGTCATCGCGGGGCCGCTCGGCTTGTCGGGAGTGCTGGTGGTGTCCGGGGTCTTGGTGACGGCTTCGGGATGGGCGATGCTGAACGTCCGTCGGCGCGAGAAGCAACGCCGCGCAGAGGAGCGAGCATGACGCGAAGGTCGCGAGGTGACGACGACGGACAAGCGTGGTTCGAGGCGAAGCTGGCAACGGCGGCGGTGCAGATCGGCGAACCGCCGGTTCCGGCCCCGATGGGGTTGGAATGGGCGGACGACGGCGTCTGGCTCGGACGAGTTCGCAAGTTCCACATGGCGACCGACCGCGTGGCGATCGACGCCAGGCGGGTCGTCGAGCGAGTGGAGTTGGTGCTCGCATACGTGGCGCTGGCGGGCGTCGTCGTCGCGGAACTGAGCACGACCCTGATTCGCGGCAACTTCTGGTTGGCCGGGCTCGGCACCGCGCTCGGCTTTCTCGGCACGCTCGCGGTCGGGCTGCGGTGGCGCCGCGCGCATCATGATCTGTGGCTGCGCGCACGCTACGCCGCGGAGATCTCGCGCGTCGCGCAGTATGCGGCGATGGTGGGCAAGGATGTCGTCGCGGAGGAGCGGGCAGTCGTCTCGAGCATGCCGGCTGACCAGGATCCGACGCGATGGCTTCGCTCACGCATTCGTTCGGTATTGATCGGTCGCCCGAGCGTGACGATCCCGGATCCCCGCGCGCTCGCGCGCGGCGTGTCGCGACACTGGATCGAAGAGCAAGCCGAGTATCACGAACGCACGAGCGAGCGATTGCAGAAGCGCGTTGCGCTCGCGCGCTGGGTCGCCTTCGGTGCGTTCGCGCTGGCGACGGTCCTTTCGGCTCGACCGATCCTGCTCGCTGCGTTCGGGGCAGATCTGAACTCAACGCTCAACGATTGGTTCGAGCTGCTCGACGTCACGGCGCCGGCTCTCGCATCGACCGTGATGTTGCGCGTCGCGCAGCGCGAATCGGCTCGACTCGCGGCGCGCTCGGCGCTCATGGCTCGCCGATTCGCGTTGATCCGTGAGCGACTGGTTCGGGTCGCGGATCGCGAGCAGGTCGTGACGATCCTCGCCGGCGCCGTGTCGGATTCGATGCACGAAGTCTATGAATGGTCAGTCCTGCTGGGTTCGTTCGAGACGTCTGCCGCGATATCTTCGCAGTCGATGACCGAACTCGACCCGACGCAACTCGAGATCCTCGCGCAGGCTTTCCACGACGGGTACCGCCGCGATCAGGCCGGTCGCAAGTCGGCTGACGATCCGGCGATGCAGCCCTGGCAGGATCTGGACGACTCCTTGCGAGAGTCGAATCGGGCACTCGCCGCCGATGTCTCAGTCAAGCTGCAACTCATCGGCGCCTGGATCGTGGCCCACCCGACACCGAACTTCGAGTTCACGGCGGATGAGATCGAGCGCCTCGCCACGTGCGAGCACGAGCGGTGGAATGCCGAGCGCATCGCCGCGGGTTGGACGCTCGGCGACCGCGACGTCGCCAACAAGAAGACGCCGTACCTCGTGCCCTACGCGGATCTTCCCGAAGACGTGCGCGGCTACGACCGCGATGCCGTGCGCAACATTCCGCGCGTGCTGCACTCCATCGGGCTCGGGATCGAACGGGCACCCCTCTCGATCTGAGCCACCCGAGCGCCGAGGACCGACTCGCGCGGCTTCGACGCGAGCCAAGTCGGGCTGGTCGTCTATGCTCTCTTCGTGCCCACCCGCGACGAGAACATTGCCAGTTGGACGAACTACGATTGGAGCCAGCGTGGCGACGACTGGTCGTCGAGCTGGGGTTCGAGCCGGATGCTCTGGTTCCGCACTCTGCTGCCGCGCATCTTCCACTTCTTGCCGGCGCAGCATGTCCTCGAGATCGCGCCAGGGTTCGGCAGGATCACCGCGTTCCTGCTCGATCACTGCGAGCGGCTGAGCGGCGTCGACATCACCGAGCGCTGTGTGGACGCGTGTCGCGAGCGCTTCCTCGGTGTCTCGAAGGCCGAGTTCTTCCGCAACGACGGGCTGTCGCTCGAGTGTGTACCCGATTCCAGCATCGACTTCGCGACCAGTTGGGACTCCTTGGTGCATGCGGAGCCGGCGGTGCTCGAGAGCTACGTGAGGCAACTCGCGCGGAAGCTGGTTCCCGGCGGCACCGCGTTCCTGCATCACAGCAATCTCGGCGATCTGCGCGACCTGGGCGTCGGCGAGTCCGCGAACGAGAACACGCACTGGCGTGACCCGAACATGGGCGGCACGCGAATGCGAGACTTCGTCCGCCGAGCCGGGCTGATCCTCGACGCGCAGGAGCTCGTGCAGTGGGGGCATCCACAGCCGATCGACTGCTTCACTTGGTTTCATCGGCCGCGAAGTGGTGAGCCCGAACTCCCAGACGGCGAGACCTACCTGCACCCGTCGTTTCTCGCCGAGATCGAACACAGCGGTTGGTTGCATCGACACGCGGGCCGGGCCGGGCGCGAGTCCGCGAAGTGACACTTCGTCAGCCCTCGCCTCACTCCACGGCGTCGGTCAACATCTTGGCCGCGGCGCGCGCGGCGTCCGCGTAGGCCGGTCGGCAGTGCATGGCCGCGTGGACGGCGGCGCCGTCGATCAGGAGCATGAGCTGACGAGCCAGCGCCGCGGGGTGACGGAGTTCCGCGGCAGCGCACAGGTCCCCGACGCGGCTCTCGAGCGCGTGTTTGAACGCCACGGCCGCTGAATGCGGAGGATCGGTCGCGGCGCGCTAGTCACCGACCGAGGTCAGGGAAGGCGCAGACCACGAAGTGCTTGGAGCCGGACCTGGCCCGCCTTGCTCGTGAACGTCTGCTGCGATCGCCGCAGGCGTTCACGAGTAGTCCAGGCTCGATCGTACGGCAGGGTGTCGAAGTGGTTGCGCGGGGCAGACTGCTGGGCGGCAACGGTTGCCGCGTGGGCCGGGACCGGCAATGGCGACTCGAGTCGGTAGCTGTGCATGCTCACCGCTCGATGGCAATTATCCCGAGCCGGTCGCGCCGGGTTCACGGTCTCGCCGACCCGCTCAGGATCCCGCGGCGGTGTCCGCGATGGCTATCCGGCCCTGAGCTGGCCCGCTCACACGTGGTAGGGCACGTCGATCGGTCGATCCCGGTGGAGGAACAGCCACTCGGCGTGCTCGGTGAGGGACTCGCTGCCGACGCGCAGCAGAAGGGCTCGCACGACGGGATGATCCAGCCGGTTCTTCGCGGCGAGCGCGGTGGTCAGTATCTCGGCGTGCTTGCGCGGCGCCGAGTGGAAGAGGGTTCGCTCCTCTTCGGTGAGCTCGGCCAGATCGAGGAGACGATCCAGCGCGCCGCGGTAGATGTGGATCATCTGTGCGAAGCGTCGCGCCTCGGCACTCCAGCCGTGACTCTCGGCGCGTGCATGGAACAGTGCGCCGAAGAGCGCCGGCAGGATGACCATGAGCGTGGCTACGTTGTGCCAGATCCACTCGGCTCGCCCCGTGACGGGATCTACAGACTTCGCGATCGAGGAGGCCCACGCGCACGTCACCACGAGGATCGCCAGCGATGCCAACCAGACCGCGATCCGAACGCCGCGCTCGGTATCGCGCAAGGGGTGCTCCATCCGGGCAAGCACATCGGAGTGGTAAGTCCGACGACGCCAGAATGTCCACGCGCACACTGCGAGTCCGCCCAGGAACAACGCAGTGCTCCACCGGGGATCGTGCAGTCCGAGAACGAGCGTCGACACCAAAGCGGCCACGATCGAAACCTGAATCAGCGCACTTCTGGCGTTCTCCGACTCGACGGCCTTTCCCTCGCGGACCGGCAGTTGCTTGCGGTAGTACGCGTACTGGTCCACGAGCCACGCCTCGATGGACTTGTCGACCCGAACGTCGGGCTGGGAGAGACTTTGGCCTCTCTGCTGATCCCGCAACTCGGCGAACACCAAGGAGTCGATCGCCGCCCGGATCCAGGTCAACTCATTGCGATGGTAGGTGAGTTGGTGCTGAGCCAACAGGTCCTTGATCCCGGCACGCCGCCAGGAGTACCGCACCCGAAGTGACTCAGAGAAGTTGCGCAGGTCCCAGGTGCGTGCTTCGAGGCGCTCCCGGCGCCCACGATCGTGGATCAGCGCGGCAACCGCGACGCAGAGCACCAGTCCGAAGGTCAGCGTCGTGCTCCACAGGTGGGAGATCGGGGCGAAGCAGTGAGAGCCGGACACGAAGAGCAGTGCGCCAAGGAACACGAGCGTCTGGATTCGTGTGAGGTGGGTCCACAGCGTCCGCTGGTTCCGGCTCGCCGCTGCGTCGACGTGCAGGAAGAGGTCGTGCAGTGGCTCGAGATGCGCGGGCGGTGCCTCCTCGATCGCATAACCATCACGACCTGGGGGGACGCGCAAGTCGCCGTTGACCCGATCCAGCCGAGTCAAGGTCTCGCGGAAGAGATCATCGAAGGCATGCCGCGAGGACGCTTCGTGTTCACTCGAAAGGGGGCGCAGCCACCAGAGGAACGCATCTCCGGTCGCTTGCTCCGCGACCGGCAGCTCGACGACTCCGATGGGCTCGAGCTCGTGAAGCGAATCCGCCGAGAGGCCGATCTTGTGCAGTAGTTCCGGGGGAAGCTGTCGCAGTCGCTCCCGCAGCGTCGAGTCGGCGATCCGGCCGCTGCGGGCCATCCGCACGATCGACTCGCTGACGCCATGTTCGTCGCGTCCGTCCACCGTGAGCAAGACTCGCGCGAAGCGCAACAGGCAGTAGCCCGCGAAACGGTACTGCAGCGCATCGCCGGGTTTCACGCCGTCCTGGATCGCGGGCAGGACGAAGTCCTTCGAGCGCATCGGGACCGACGGCGCGAACGGCCACACCCGAGCGACCTGGATCGGCAGATCGGTCGGCCCGACCAACTCTGCAATCGCTTCCTCGACCAGTGCGTCGAAGCCGTCCGCACCGTTCGTGAGGACAACCACCGGGGTGGAGCGAAGTCGCGGCGGATCGAACACCGGGGTTTCCTCGGCGGTCCAGCGCGCATGGATCGCCGGCACGAACAGCACCCGAAAGAACTGATCCTTGACCAGTTGTCGCAGCGCGGTGCGCCGCTCGGCGGGGAGGTCGCGAATCGACTCGATCGGACCGGTGACGGCGATCACGAAAGGGATCTGCGGAGGGAGCTTCGACGCGTTCGACATTCCTTGACCTGCGGGGGCGCTGGATGTTAGCCCGGACTATTCGTGAACGTCTGCTGCGATCGCCACAAGTCGCGCCCGGCGTCGTCGCTACGTCGGCTCCTCCCTGGCAGCGTAGCTACAGCTACGCTTCGGTCGTCGACCGACGCAGCTCCTTGCCGGACATCGACCTGCGGCGATCTCGCGACGACGTTCACGAATCATCCGGGCTAGCGCCGTGCGTCACGCGCGCATGCTCGCGTGAGGGACGACGGCGAGAATCGTCGACATCGGGATCCTTCCTGCGTCTGGTTAGTATCCCGTGAACTCATGTGTCTCTTGATCCTCTTGGCCGGCGTGGACCCGGACTGGCCCGTGATCGTCGCCGGCAACCGCGACGAGCAGCGCGATCGACCTTCGGCACCGCCGGGGTTGTTCGTCGGGGAGCGGATGCGCGTGCTGTCGCCGAGAGATCGGCGTGCCGGGGGCACCTGGCTCGCGGTCGGCGAGCGTGGCTTGTTCGCCGGACTCACGAATCTCGCCGGTGTGCCGCGTCGCTCGGGTGCGCGTAGTCGCGGCACGCTCCCGCATCTGGCGGCCGAATGCGATTCCGTCGCGAGTGCCGTGAGCGCGGTGCGCGAGGCGGTTCAGCGCGCCGTCTTCGACGGCTTTCAACTCATCGTGAGCGACGGCAAGCAGACTCATGTCTTCGCGCACGTCCACGGTGTGTTGGACGAGCACGAAGTGGTGGGTGGCGCTCTGGTAATCAGCAACGAGCACCGCCTCGGTGAACTCGAACTCCCCGGTCTGGAACGCGCCTGTGCGCCGCGGCTCCCGCTGGATGACCGCCTCGCGATCCTGCGTGAACACCTGCTCGACACCGGATCACGCTCGGGTCATCGCATACTCAAGTTGGGCGGCGACTACGGCACGGTGTCGAGTTCCCTCATCGCCGTGCCGGCGCGTGACATCCGCGCGCTCAAATGGGGTTACGCGGCTGGTTCGCCGGACGTCGCGCCCTATCGCGACTACGGCAACCTGGCGCGACGTCTCATCGACGGTTGAGAGCCGCGAGGTTGTTGCGCGCGTCGCGTTGCGCGATCACCACGCGTTGCCGCGCATCGCCCTTCAGTTCACCGGACTCGAGCTGCGTCTTCGCGTGCACCAGCGCCTGTTCGTACATCTCCTTCGCGCGAGCGAGGTTCTTCTCGTTGGCGAGGTGGTAGTGGAGGATGACCGCGGCGTCATTCAAGAGCTGCGGTGACTGCGGTTCCTTCTCCAGCGCGCGCTCGTAGCCGATGAGACTCTCGGCGTAGGCGCGGGTCTCGCGGCAGAGGAACGCGTAGTTGTTCCAGTCATCGGCCGTATCGCGGGCGTAGGCGATGACTTGATTGAGATCGCGACTGGCCGCGAGACGGCCGGCCTCGTACTCCGCGGCGGCCATTCCGGCGAGGATGGCGAGCGTGGCTTCGTCGTCGCGAATCATGTCGGCGAAGCGCCGCGGCGCCTTGGCACTGAAGTCGGTCGCTGCGCGTGTCGCGGCAGCGACGTCTCCCTGCCAGTAGCGGGCCTGCACGATCCACCAGCCCGTGTCGACGTAGTCGGGCAGGGCTTCGGTGGTGGCTTCGAAGTACTCCGCGGCGCTCTTGAACAGCTCGGTGCGTTGTTTGGCATCGACATCCTTCTCGCTGGCGCGGTCGAAGGCGAGTTGGCCTAGGTACCAGAGCAACGTGGCAACGCCCTTCGGGGTGGCGCGATCGAGTGCGCGATAACGCTCCACGGCATCTTTGTAGAGCGACTCGCGTTCCGCGATGGTGTAGGCCGTGCGAACCCAGCCGTGATTCACCTTGGCGAAGGGGTCGGTCGCGAGTGCATCGCGGTAGTGACCCAGAGCGGTCTTCTGGTCGCCCGACCACGCCGCAAGATCGCCGAGCGATGCGAGCGGGTAGCCGCGCGAGGAGTCCAGAGCGGCGGCCGCGCGAAACGCGGACTCGGCGTCCTTCTTGTGGGCATCGAGTGCGGCCTTCGCCTCCGCCGGATCCGCGGCCTGGCCGGCATCGATGGTGCGCCGCAGCGACAGGAAGCGCTCGAAGACGATGCGACCCAGAAGTGCCTGCGTGGTGTACTTCGCGGGGTCCTTGGCGACTGCGGCGCGCGCAGCCGTTGTGGCCTCCTCCGCGCGACCCAGTTCGAGCAGGCTCGAGGCTCGGACCACCAACGCGTCGATCGACGAGGGATCGATGGCGAGCACTTCGTCCGCCGTGCGCACGGCGTCCTCGTAGTAGAACTGGACCGAGACGTCGCGCCCGCTGCGCATCCGCAGCGAGTCGGCCATGAGCGCGTAGCTGCGTGCGAGCATGGTCGGGATGGCGAGTGCGTCGGGGAATCGACCGCGTGCCTGCGCCAGGAGATCGAGGGCTTCCTCGATTCGCCCGGCTCGGCCCAAGTCATCGCCGGCCCGCACGATCCACTCTGGATCGGAGGGTTCGAGCTTCGCGAGTCTCAGGAATGCGTCGGCGGCGGCGCTGTGATCGCCGCGCCGTTCGGCGGCGAAAGCCGCCTCGCGAATGGCATTGGTGTCCTGCGGCGCAGCGACCTCGCCGGCTGCGGGCTCTTGCGCGCCGACGCAGGCTGGCGACAGCAGCATCGCGAGCAGACCGAGAGCGCGGACGTGAGACGGGACGAAGGTCACTTGTCGTTCTCCCCGTTACCCTTGCCTTCCTTCTGCCTCGCGATCTGCTGCAGCGCACGTGTGCCTTCGCGGCGATCGAAGGGATAGAACTCGAGGCTCTTCGTGTAGTTCTCGGTGGCCTTGTCGAGGTCCTTGGTCATCCGCCAATACATGCGGCCGAGATTGCCGTAGGCATCACCGATCGCCTCGTCGAGATCGCGGGCCTCGGTCTTGTCGTTGGGCGGATCGTTCGTTCGCCGCGCCAAGCCGACCTCGAGAGCCTTGCGCAGCATCGTCTCGGCGTGCTCCGCTTCGCGATCCAGGTAGTGCACGAGGATGACCGCACAGTCATTGAGAAGCCGAGGATTCTCCGGGTCCAGCCGGACGGCGCGCGAATAGGCGGCGTAGCTCGCTTCGAACAACTCGGTCGCGAGCTTGGGTTCGCTGCGCGCCAGGTTGGTCGCGTGATCGCGACAGAACAATCCCTCGTTGTTGGCGATCTGCACGTCGTCGGGAGCGATGCTCCCGGCGGCACGATAGAGCTCGGTGACCGTGCCGAGGTCGTTCTTTCCGTAGTAGCGGTCGGCGAGCACGATCACGGCCTGACGAATGCTGGAGCCGCCGCCGAGATCCGCGGTGAACTGGTCCGGACGAGCCTTCATCGCGGCGAGCAAGGATTCTCGCGCGCCGACGAGGTCGTCGATGCTGGTCTGCACGATCCCTTTCTGGCCGAGGCAGAGCGCGATCCACTGCTCGCAGGATTCGCGGAAGCCGGCATTGGCCGCCATCGAAGCGCGGAAGTCCTCGATCGCTCGATCGAACTCCGCCACGCCGACCTTGCCGTCGCCGGCCGCCCAGTGCTGCACGCCGCGGTCGAAGCGCGCGCGCCCCCGATACCAGATCGTGGTCGCGTCTTCGGATTCGGCCAGCGCCTCGATCACGGGAGTGCTGTCACCGAGTTCGGCGCCCAACGCGACCAATGCCGGCAGGCGGTTTCGTGGATCGCGTTCATAGGAACGCTTCATGACCGCCAGGGCCTGCGCGTTCGCCCCCGCCCAGCGCTCCGCATTGACCCACAGGTCGCAGAGCGGATGGTCGAGGGTGTTCGCTTTCTCGAGTTCCTGCATCGACTCGCGGGCTGCATCCAACATCGCCTTGCCGGCGGTCTTCACCTTCTCGTCGCTGCTCTGCTGCGACTCGACGTAGGCGCGAGCCGCGGCCTCGGCGCGCGTGACGTGTGCCGCGCGAAGCGCAGCGACGTCGCTGATCCCGCGCGAGCGCAGGTGACTCATCAGCGAGTTCATCGTCTTCGCCGCATCGGCATACTTGCCGGTGACGACCTGGGCTTCGCCGAGCAGTTGTCGCGACTCCACCGGTTCGCCGTCGAGTTCGACCGCGCGTTCGAGCTGCGCGACGGCGTCGGCGAAGAGGCCGTCGATCGTGCCGACGTTGCCGCCGTTCTGCGCCATCTGCTGAGCGAGGCGCAGCGAGTACTCGCCGCGCAGAGCGTGGTACGGCGCATAGCCGCTCATCGCCTTCCGCACGCCGTCCAGGACGGTCAGCGCGCCGTCGAAGTCCCCGGTCTTGGCGATCTCGACGGCCTTCTGTCGATCACTCTCGAACTGCGCCTTGCGCGGGTCGGGCTTGTCTTGGTCGACACCCGACTCGAGCAGGCGGAGTTGCCGGGCCGCTTCGCGCCGCTGGTAGGGGTAGTACTTCACCGCGTCGCGATAGAAAGACTCCCACTCGGCGGCCGGGCGACCGAGGCGATTCTGAAGCAGCACACCGACGTTCTGCAGCGCGTCGCCGGTCGCCTCTTCGAGGAACTGCCGCGTGCCTTCGTCGGCATCGGCCGGCAAGGCAGCGATCTCCTGCTTGCCGAGCACGGCGGCGCGATCGAAGAGCTCGCGTGCGCGGTCATAGTCGCGGTGCAGGTGGTAGATGAGCATCAGTCCGCAGTCGTTGACGATGCGCGGATCGTCGGGCGACAGGCGAACCGCCTTCTCGTACCACGCATAACTCGTCTCCCACAGTTCCATCGCGCGTTCGAGACGTTGCTTGCGATCGCCGACGGCAGCCTCGACGGCCTGTGGTCCACCCGCGGCGTCGTTCTCGCCCGCGATCTTCACACCGAGGTCGCGAGCGGTCAGCGCGGCATTGTTGTAGGCGGCGCCGAAAGCGTCAGGATGACGCTCGAGGACACGGCGCCAGAAGGCGAGGGCGGTCTCGAGCGCGTCATCGCTCCCGGCGTTGCTGAGACGCTGACCGAGCATCGACAGGCCGCCCAGGTAGTTGCCGCCGAAGGAGTCGCGGATGAGCGGGTAGCCGTTCTCGTCGAACTGCGCGACGCGCGAGTCGACGTCGAAGGCCGAGTAGTAGTGTTGCTCTGCCGTCTTGGTGTCGCCGGAATCGAGTGCGACGCGCGCGAGCGAGAGCTCGCAGATGGCCATCCAGTGCGTGCTGAGCGCCGCATCCTGGGGACGAGCCTTGTGGTAGGCAGTCCAGGTATCGAGCGCTTCCTGGTAGCTGAGGAGCGCTTCGGCCGCGCGACCGTCGGTGCGTTGCTTGTCGGCGAGGGCGACCTGTGCGCGGCCCAGATAGAACTGCAGCGGCGCGCTCGAGGTCGACTCTTTCAGCATCTGCTTGTAGGCGGCGACGCACTCGCGGTGGCCGTTCATCTGCCACCACACTTCCTGGAACGAGGTGTTCGCTTCGACTGAGTTCGGATCGGCGCGCACTGCGTTCTGCAGCTCGTTCAGCGCCTCCGCGGGCCGGTCCAGCCAGCGCAGAACGTCCGCGGTCCGCTTCTTCGTGATGCCGAGGCTTGCGCCGTTCTGCTCCGCTTGCTTCAGCCGCGCGATCACCGCAAGCCCGGCCTTCATCGACGCCTCACCGGGCTTGTCGGTGCCGTCGCTGAGTTCGGCGTTCCGCTCGGCCACGAACATCTGCATCTCGTTCGCAGCCGCTTCGAGGAGTGCGGTTCCGACCTTGGCCTTGGCACCGGCGGCTTCCGCGGCCTGTGCGGCACGGATCGCCGCGTCGCGGCCATCGCTGAAGCGGCTGAGCATCAGGCGGACGCGCGCCAGATCGGTCCACGCGTCGGCGTCGTTGCCGTCCAGCCCGAGCGCGTACTCGAACTGCCGGGCGGCGGTCTCGAGGAAGGCGTTGGCGTTCTTCACGCCGCTCTGACCGAGGCGCAAGTTCGCGCGTGCGGCGAGTGTCCGGGCGGCGCGCGAGTCGGGGTCTTCACGCAGCAACCGGTCGGTGACGTCGAGGGCTGCGTAAGCGTCGCCTGCTCGGAGCAACTGTTCGGCGTCGGCGAGCGTCGCGGTCGTGGCGGTCGTGGTGTCGGTCTCGGCGCGTCCGGGTGTCGGCGCTTTGGGAGACGAACAAGCGGTCGTGGCGAGCGCCAGCAACGTGAAGATCGTGCGATGCATCGGGGAAGGGGTCGGCAGCGGGGTCGGTACGGTGGGACGCCGCGTTCCGCGCGAGCGCGGAACGCGGGGTGTGAGAGGCGGCCGGACCAGCGGGGATTGTTCGGGGTGGAGGTGCCGCCCACAAGGGAGGGGCGAATCCGGGGCTGGCGGAATGCCCGACGAAGGGCCGAGGCGGCACGCTCCCCCCGTTCCCGGCCCTGCTCGAACTTCAGCGATGCCGCCCCAAAGTCCGAAGCCATGGGGAGTACCCACCATGGCCACACCAACCGTTCTCTGGGTCGACGCCGCGCTCGATCGGGGCACGGCATCGGCGACGGCGGAACGGATGACGGAGGCGGTCGCGGGGGCGGCGGGGCCGGTGGTCGTCGACTTGAGCAGGGTGGAGCGCTTCGACTCGGCCGGACTCGGGGGGATCGTCGAGGGGATGCGCGAGGCGCACAGCAAAGGGGTGGAAGTGCGATTGCGGGGCCTGTCGCAGCCGATGCTCGACTTCTTCTCGTTGCTGTCGGTGCAGCGCCTGACGAGCGCCACGGTCGTTCCGCCGAAGCGCGATCCGATCCGCGCCGTGGGCGGAGCCGTCTTGCCGCTCCTGGAAGCGCTGTCGGCCATCGGGATGACGGCCTGGGAGAGTGCGGCCGCCGTCGTGGTCGGTCCGTTCCGTCGTCGCCCGATCCGACTCGATCGACTCGGGATCGAACTGGATCACGCGGCGAATGGTGCGCTGCCGATCGTCGTTCTGATCGGTTTCCTGCTCGGGCTCGTGCTCGCGATGCAGGCCTGGGTGCAGCTTCGGGTCTGGGGTGCCGAGATCTACGTGGCGGACATGGTGGGCGTGTCGGTGCTCACCGAGATCGGGCCCCTCATGACGGCCATCGTTCTCGCCGCGCGGTCGGGCAGCAGCAACGCGGCGCAACTGGGATCGATGGTGGTCAGCGAGGAGATCGACGCGTTGCGGCAGATGGGGATCGACCCCACTCGCTTCCTCGTCGTCCCGAAGGTGTTGTCGTTGGCGATGTCGGTGCTCGCCCTCGGCATCGTCTTCGACGTGGTCGCGATCTGCGGCGGCGCGCTCTTCGCCTGGTTGGTCGCCGGCATCGAACCCGCAGCATTTCGCGAGCAGCTCTCCTCGGCGTTGAAGCTGGGCGACTTTGCCGTCGCGTCGTTCAAGTGCATCACCTTCGGTGCCTGCGTCGGAGTCGTCGGCTGCGCGCTGGGCCTGCGGGTGGAAGGCGGCAGCGAAGGCGTCGGACGCGCCACCACGAACGCGGTCGTGCTGTCCATCTTCCTCGTGATCGTCGTCGACACGGTGTTCGTCACCGCGCAGCGCATGGTGCTCTCGTGAGTCGCAAGATCGCGCCGGAGTTGATCGAGCAGGTCAAGGCGCGGGTGCGCCCGTCGGAGGACATCCTCCGCGCCGTCGCGATCACCACGGTCCTGGGCGGCCGCGAGATCCTGCGCGGCGTGGACCTCGCCGTGCGGCGCGGAGAGGTCTTCGTAATCATGGGACCTTCGGGCTGCGGCAAGACCACGATGTTGCGTCATCTGTGCGGACTGCAAGCGCCGACCTCTGGGCACGTGTCCGTCGATGGCCGCGATCCGTACTCGATCGACCGGGATGCGCTGCATGCGCTGCGCTTGCGAACCGGCCTCGCGTTCCAAGGTGGTGCGCTGCTCGGGAGTCTGAGCGTAGAAGACAACGTCGCCCTGCCGTTGCGCGAGAACACGGATCTCCCGAACTCGGTCATCCGCCAGGTCGCGCGCATGAAGCTCGACATGGTGGGACTCCTGCACGCGAAGGACCTGCTTCCGGCCCGGCTGTCCGGCGGCATGAAGAAGCGGGCCGCGATCGCCCGCGCGATTGCGCTCGACCCCGAGATCGTCTTCCTGGATGAACCGAGCGCCGGACTCGACCCCATCACCGCGGCGGGAATCGACAACCTGATCCTGAAGCTGAACGCGGTGTTCGGCATCACGATGGTGGTCGTGACCCACGATCTTCCGTCCGCATTCGGCATCGCGAGTCGCGCTGCGGTGTTCCTCGACGGTCGCGTCGCGGAAGTCGGAACGCGTGACGAGATCTGGAACACCGGTGACATCCGAATCCGTGACTTCGTCGAGCGGCGACTGCGCGAGGTCGGGGGCGGAGTTCGCGACATCGACCGCTACTTCTCGATCTGATCGGATGCCGAAAGAGAAGGGTTCCAAGGATCGAACATGAACCACGATGCGACGCGGCGACTGCGAGTGGGACTGCTGGTGCTCGGCACCGGCGGTTTGTTCGTCGCGCTCCTTCTCGTGATCGCCGGTTCGTCGATGCATCGCGACGTGCGCAGCTACTTCGTCAGCTTCGACGAGAGCGTCAAAGGCATGGTGGTGGGAAGCAAGGTCAACTTCCAGGGCGTCCCCATCGGCGCCGTCGCCGACATCCGTTTCGACGCCGGCCACACGCTCGTGGAGATTCGGGTCGATCCGAACAAAGCGACCTTGCAGGAATCGACGCGCGCACGACTGGATCGCCTGCTCGTGACCGGGCAGGTGACGATCGAATTGGAAGGTTATGAGGCAGGATCCAAGGAACTCGCCGACGGCGCGACGATCCGCTCGCAGCGACTCGATCCCATCGAGGAACTGAAGTCGAGCCTGCCGGAGATCCTTCAGAAGGTCGACATCCTCATCGACCGAGCGACGAACTTCGTCGCCCGTTCCGAACACCTGCTCGGCCCAGAGAACGGTGCGCGCATCGAGCGAATCCTCGAGGCAACCGCGGTCGCCCTGGAAGCGTTGCCCAAAGAGATCGAGGCCACCGGCAACGAACTGCGGGCGACGATCGCTGCTTATCGTCCGGTGGCGGAGGACGCGCGTGCCCTGCTGGCGGACGTTCGCGAACTCGCGGCCGACGACGTCGCACCGACGATGGAGGCTTCGCGCCAGATGTTGGCGTCCGTCTCGCGCACTGCGGCCGCACTCGAAGCGAGTGCCATGGGGATCGAGCAACTCACGCTGGAGGCAGCGGGAATCCTCGGCGGCAATCGCGGTGCTCTGCGCATCCTGCTGACCAATGCGAACGACGCGATGCGCGAACTACGCGCCTTCGCGCGGCAAGTTCGCACGACGCCGCAGAGTCTGGTCTTTGGGGTAGAAGACGGCGAGATCGCGGTTCCGGCCAGTCCTTCGGGAGGCAATCGTTGATGAAGCTGAAAGCGATCGTACTCGGCGTCGTCTGTGCGACGCTGGCGGCGTGCGGTGCGGTGACCGTTCCCGAAGAGTTCACCTATCGGCTGTCCTCGCCCCAGCCGGATGCCCCCGGCGGGTTGGTCGCCGGCGTTCTTCGCGTCGGGGATGTGGATGTCGTCGCGGAGCTGAGCGGCGATCGACTCGTGGTGGCCGACGACGGCATTCGGATGCGTTCCTGGCATCACCATCGGTGGGCCGGCCCGATCGATCGACTGGTCGGCGATGCCGTCGTCACCGGATTGGTGCGCAGCCGCCGCTTCCTCGACGTCAAGTCGCCCTCTGCGAGCGGGATCGAGGACTTGCAGCTCAACGTCCGCGTGCTCGACTTCCATCAAGTGGCTTCACCACAAGGGTGGCGGGCGCGGGCCACGGTCGAACTCCGGCTGGCTCACAGCGACGGCCGCCTGGCATTCCAAGACGAATTCCGCGCGGACACACCGTTGCCCGACGGTCAACCGGCGACCTTGGCACAGGGCCTGGGTACTTCGATCGCGACGGTGGTGGACGGCTTCCTCGAGCGTTGCGATCGAGTTGGACTGTTCCTACACGCGGCGCCCACGCGCTGAGCACGGTGAGCTTCCCTTGCGCGGTCGGCGTTCGCGGCCGAAGCTGCGGGCCACATGATTGCCAGCACGAAGCCGCGCGTCGTCGTGGTGGGTGCCGGGTTCGCCGGTCTCTTCGCGGTCAAGGCACTCGCCGGAGCTGAGTGCGAGATCGTCGTCGTCGACCGTCGCAATCATCATCTCTTCCAACCGCTGCTCTATCAGGTCGCCACCGCGGCACTCAATCCGAGCGACATCGCGTATCCGATCCGGTCGATCCTCCGCTCGCAGCGCAACGTCGCGCAGGTCCTGCTCGCCGGTGCGCGCGCCGTCCGCCTCGCGGAGCGCGTGATCGAGGTCGACGCCGCAGATCCCGCCGCGCCGGCCGAGCGCGTTCCCTACGACTTTCTCGTGCTCGCGACCGGAGCGACCCACTCCTACTTCGGGCATGACGACTGGGCGACTCATGCGCCCGGTCTGAAGACCTTGGAGGATGCACTCTCCATTCGACGTCGAGTGCTCAGTGCCTACGAACTCGCCGAGCGTGATCCATCACGACGCAAGGAACTGCTGACCTTCGTCGTGATCGGTGCGGGGCCCACCGGGGTCGAATTGGCCGGCGCTCTCGCCGAGATCGCGTGCCACACCTTGGTGAACGACTTCGACTCGATCGATCCATCCTCGGCACGAGTCGTGTTGGTCGAGGGCGGCGGTCGCGTGCTGCCTCAGTACGGTGAGCGCTCGAGCGAAGCAGCGCAGAAGCAGCTTCGGAGTCTGGGAGTCGAGGTGCGGACGAGCGCACTCGTGACGAGGGTCGACGCGCATGGCGTCACCTTCGCCGATGGAGAGTCGCTCCGAGCTGCCACCGTGTTGTGGGCTGCAGGCGTCCGTGCATCACCGCTCGCCCAGTCGCTGGGAGTTCCCTTGGATCGAGCGGGCCGCGTGATCGTCGACGAGGCACTGGCCGTACCCGGTCATCCGGAGGTATTCGTCGTCGGTGACCTTGCCGCGGCGAAGAGCGGTGACCGTGCGGTGCCCGGTGTGGCACCCGCGGCGATCCAGGGCGGCCGGCACGTCGCGGCGGCGATCAGAGCATCCCTCCGCGGTCGACAGCGGCCGACCTTCCGCTATCGCGACAAAGGCTCGCTCGCGACGATCGGCCGTGCGCGCGCCGTCGCCGAGATCGGTCGATTCCGATTCCGCGGCTTCGTCGCATGGTTCGCGTGGATGGCGATCCACATCGCGTTCCTCATCGGTTTTCGCAGTCGACTGTTCGTCATGCTGTCCTGGATGGGCAGCTATCTCACGTTTCGTCGGGGAGCGCGGCTCATCACCGGCGCGCCGTTGGGTGAGGACACCGGTTGGATTTCCGGCGGAGATGTCCGATCTCCAGGGCCATCATCATGACGTTTCGACTCCGACCTGCGGATGAGCGCGGCCACGCCGATCACGGCTGGCTGTTCGCCAAGCACAGCTTCAGCTTCGCCGACTACCACGATCCCGCGCACACGGGCTTCCGCTCGCTGCGCGTCATCAACGAAGATCGCATCGCGCCATCGCGTGGCTTCTCGCCGCATCCGCACCGCGACATGGAGATCTTCACCTACGTGATCGACGGCGCGCTCGAGCACAAGGACAGCATGGGCAACGGCCGCGTGTTGCGACCGGGCCAGGTGCAGGTGATGAGTGCCGGCACCGGCGTCGTGCACAGCGAGTTCAACCCCGACCCGGCGCATCCGACCCATCTGTTCCAGATCTGGATCCGCCCCGCCGTGACGGGTGTGGCCCCGCGCTACTCGGAGTGGCAACCGAGTTCGACGGCGGCGGATGCACCGAAGATCCTGGTCATCTCACCCGACGGCCGTGACGGCAGCGCCAGCATCCATCAGGACGCCTTGGTTCATCTGCTGCGGCTCGAGCCGGGAGTGACCGTGGAGCACGAGTCTCGACCCGGTCGCGGGCAGTGGCTGCAGATGATGACGGGTGCGCTCGCCTTGTCGTGCGGCGACGAACATGCCGAGCTTCGCAGCGGCGATGCGGTCGCGGCGGAGTCGCCCGGGCGGTATGCGGTCACGGCGCGGGAGAAGACGCTCGCGTTGTGGTTCGACTTGGGTGCGTGAGACGGACACCGGCGAGCGGAATCCCATGGAAGCGTCGCAGTCGGCTCGGCCCGGCGTCGTCCGGGCTACGATATGCGGGCCTGCCCGGCGCTCGCTCGTACGATCATGCGGACCTCGCCCGTTCCCAGTCGGCACCTTGCCGGTCTCGTCGCTCTCCTCGCAGCGTGGGCGATGCCCTCCGCCCGAGTCGTTGCACAGCAACCGTATGGACCAGCAACGGCAGGCAGTGCGGGGATCACGCCGCAGTTGCATGCCGTGCGGCCGCGTCCGGGTGATGCGGCGTTTCAGTTCGAACTGACGCAGGCGGTCGGCGGCTCGCCGGCCTTTCTGGTGCTCGGCACCGGCGTCGGTAGCCTGCCGGTCCTCGGCATCGAGCTCCTGGTCGATCCTGCCACCATCCTGCTCGCGTTCGGCAGCACGACGTCTCCTGGCGGCGCCGGTGTCGGTGCGGCGAGCTTCCCCTTGCCGATCCCGGCGACGCCCAGCCTGACCGGGCTCGCACTGTTCGCACAAGGGGTCGTCGTCGATGTCGGCACCACCTTTGGGTTCTCGAGCAGCCGTGGCCTGCGCTTCTCGGTGACCAACACACCCGCGGTGTTCGTCGCGACCTCGATCCTCAACAACGACCCCTTTCATCTCATCGATCCGCTCGCGGGTACGATCCTCGACAGCGGTTCGCCGCCTCAGGTCGACAATGCGAGCGGTGCCGTGTTCGACCAGAGCGGAGCGCGCATCTTCACGGCGTCGGGAATCCGTGGGATCGTCGGTGTCGGGGATCTGAGTTCCTTGCCGATTTCCTGGTCGACCTTGTACGCTTCGCCGGCGAGTTCGGTCTACGGGTTGCAACTCGACGACTCGCGTCAGCTCCTATGGACGCTCACCGCCTTGTTCGGCGGCTCGCGCGAATTGGTCGCGATCGACGTCGACCGGAACTCACCTGGCTACGGCACCGCGGTGCACTCGACCAACGGCATGTTGGTCGGCAACGCCGAGCTGTGGGCGATGGCGCCGAGTCGCGATCTCGCCGCGGTGATGACGTTCCTGCCCAACAGCATCACGATCGTCGACACCGATCCGCAGAGCCCGACCTTCTTGCAGAATCGCTTCACGCAACTGCCGATCCCGGTCGATCAGGCCGGTCCGATTGCGCTCGCGACGCGCGTGGCGATCACGCCGGATGAGCGATGGGCGCTGGTGACCTTGCAGGGCGTCGGCACGACGCCGACCGAGATCGCGCGTTTGGACCTCCGGACCGGCAACTGGTTCGATCACAATCCCGGTCAGTTCGGCACGAACATCGGACCCTTCGGCGCAACGCCGCTGACCTTGGGAAGCGCGCCGACGACGCTCTTGATCTCGGCGAGCGGCCGCTTCGCGATCGTGGGTGGCTTCGGCGCTTGCGGTTGGGTCGGTCGTCTCGACCTCGATCCGACCGATCCACTCAACGTCGGCTTCACGCCCTTCCAACCCGGCGTGACTTTGGCGAACGGTTGGACTTCCGCGATGGCACCCGATGAGCGCGAGATCGCGGTCGCCACTTGGCCGAGTGCCAACTGCGCGTTGGCGAGCCCGCAACTCGTGCGCATCGACGTGGCCACCGGTGCGCTGCTGAGCACCATCGCGATCCCGCCGAACAGCAACGGGAGCAATCAGAATCTCTATACGGTCGTGTACCGCTGACGCGGCAGCGAGCGCGATCACGCAGTCGCCGAGGACGCAGCCGGCGACTTCGCCGCTCTACCCAAGCGCCAGCCGACGAGCGTCCATACCGCGGCGATCGGCGCGACGGTCAGCAACACGTGCCCGAGTTGCGGCAGCGCGCGCGCGAGTGCGTGATGGAGGAACGCGCTCGCGACGTCGCCGCCGCGATGCACGAGTGTGTCGATCGCGTTCTTCGCGGCGAAGCGCTGATGCGGTTCCGCGAGCGTGAACAACACTTCGCGCGACGGCTTCTGCACGGCGTGTCGCGTGGCATCCAGCACCGCGTTCGCGATCGCATACAACAAGAGCGTCGAAGTCCCGGCCAGCGCGAGCGCGCCAAGTCCGCTCGCTGCCACCAACCAGATCAGGGGCAACACCATCAGCGCCAGGCTGAGCCCGAAGCGTCGAAGCAGCGGTCCGACGACGAGCGCCTGGAGTAAGGCGGTGAGGACCTGCGTCCACACTTCCAGCGTGGCGAACAGCTCGGTGCGCGCATCGAGTCCCACCGCTTGGTCGGCGACGAGCCGGGTGCGCTCGAAGTACAAGACCGCGAGCGGATACGTCATCAAGAGCACATAGATCGTCAGGCCGCGCAGCATCGGCACTCGCAGGATCGCGCCGAGGTCGCGCCACGCATCGCGGCCGCGAGGCAGTTGCAGCGCCAACGGATCCCCGGCCCGGCGGCGCAGGAACGATGCACCTGCCCAAACGCCGAGCCAGAGCAGCGCGATGGCGACCAGCAGGAGGTTGTGGGCACCGAGCGTTTGCGACAACTGTCGCGCGGACTCCGATCCGGCGACCGCTCCCAGAGTCCCGCCGACCGCGATCCGGCCGAAGGAGCGGATCGCGGTGCTGGTCGACAGGCTGTCGGTGATCGCACTCCAGAACACGGACACCAAGAAGAGGTTGATGACGCTGAGGAACACGTAGAAGACGCGGCCGACCCAGAGTCGAAGGTCGCTGTCGCCGCTCTGCCACGCCAGCCACGCCGCTGCCAGGCAGGCCGAGACCGCCGCGTAGGCGATCACGATGAGACGGCCGCGCGGAAATCGCGCGGCCGCCAGCGCGAAGAGCGGCGCCGTCAGCAAGGTGACGAAGAAGGTGCCGTTCCACAGCCAGCGAATCTGATCGACGTGGCCAGCGACTGCCATGGCGTCGCGCACGGGCTTCAGCAGGGAGTACGCAGCGAGGACGCAGCCGAGCCAGAGCGCCGCGCGGATCTCGTGAGTGCTGCCGGCCGCGGGCGCTGGGTCTTGCATCACGGCATCCCTACGCCCAGCGGTTGCGGGCGGCGAGTCGATCTTGGCGCTCCACGTGTGCGCGGTCGGCGGCGGGGAATAAGCTGCGCGACCGCGCCGTCCAGGCGCTGCCGACCGCTCGCATGAAGATTCGCATCCTCGCGCTGTGTTCCTTGGGCCTCGTCGCCGCCTGCGGCAACAACGTGGCATCGCTCTTCAACCGAGGGCGCGGCGGCGGCGGCCCCGGGGACGAGAGCGGAATCGTCCTGGTCGGTGCGCTCGGCAAGCTCGTCGACACCCGTCCGCGGGTCGTCGAGGCCTTCCCGCAGAGCGGCGGCTGGCCGACCACGGTGCCGATCCTGATCGTGTTCAGCGAGTCGATCTCGCGCGACTCGGTGGAGCCGCCGACGACGGGCGGCGGGCCGCCGACGCCCCCGCGGATCTCCCTGCGCGCCCAGGGCACGACCCAGTCCCTGCCCGTGCTGATCGACTACCTGTTCGGCGACACGGCGGTGCTCCTGCGACCGGCGACCGGCCTGCCCCCGGCGGCCACGCTCGAGGTGGTGGTCGCTCCCGACGTCACGGACCTGGACGGTGTCACCAAGGGTGGTGCAGATCAGATCGTGGCCACCTTCCGCGCCGACCAGGCCGACACCTTCAACGACGGCCGCATCCTCGCGACCTTGCCCGCGGCGAATGCCCGTGAGGTCTATCGCGAGTCCGAGTTCCTCGTCATCTTCGATCGCCCGGCGGATACCGCTTCGGTCAGCGACACCAACCTGTTCCTGCGCGCCGGTGGGACTCCGGTCGACGGCGAGATCAGCACGCCGGTGCGAACCCAGGGCGTTGCCGATCCGCGTATCTTCCAATTCCTGCCCGACGATCCGCTGGCCGGCGCAGTCGCGCACGAACTGGTGGTCGCCGATTCGATCACCTTCGAGAGCGGCGCAGGCACCCTCGACTTCGACAATCGCACGCCGTTCCTCGAGTTTCGGACCGTCGCCTTCGCGCCGCCGACGCGCGTCTCGATCGGCAACGCACCGACCGGCTTCCCCGACAAGATCAACGCGCAGAACCTCGCGAACGCGACGGTCGAGGTCGAGGTGGATTCCAGTGCCCCCGCGGGGGCGCGCGTCGATCTGCGCGTCTACGGACTCGATCCCGAGACCCAGGCGACCGGCGACATCTTCTTCTTCGATTCCAGCCTGAGCCTGCCCGCGGCCGGACCGACCACGCTCAGCTTTCCGATCGGAACCGTGCTCGGCACGGCAGCCGATCTGCGCTTCGAGGAAGGTCCTTTGGTGCTCGTCGCGCAGGTGGTGCAGGGGGATGCGCGCAGTTCGTTCACGACCACGGCGGACGGGACGACGGATCCCCGCATCGACGTCACGCCGCCGACCTTCGCCGGCTTCTTGCCGCCGGTCGCGAATGCGCCGAATGACGTCGCCATCGACCACGACTTCGTGACTCTGCTCGGTCGCGCGAGTGAGCGTGTGGGGAGCGTGGAGCTCACGGATGGGATGCGCACCGTTCCCCTCTGGTCCGCGGCAGTCGACGGCACGTTCATGATGCGTCCCATCGCGACGCCGCGCAGTGCGCTGCCGAAGAACCTGACGCTCAGCCTCACCGACCTCGCCGGCAACGTATCGACGACCACCCAGGGTGCTCGCGTGCTGCGCCGCGGTTACGCGATGGGGACTCAGGCCGGTCGCCTGTCCGTGGAAGTGTATGACGACGCGACGCTCGCGCCGATCGCCGGTGCCACCGTGGTGGTGGAGTCGGCGCAGCCGCAGAATCCTGCGGTAGGGCGGCGCATCGAAGTCACGGGCGTCGACGGTCGCGCGGTCTTCGATGGACTGGCACTCGCGCGTGTCACGATCACCGCGATCGCCGCCGATCATCACTTGTTGTCCTTGGTCGACACACCGGCCGCCGAGGTCTCGCTGCCGTTGATTCCGACCGGCGCTGCGGCGTCGGCCACGCTGTCCGGCCAACTCGCGTTCGTCCCGGTCGCCGGTCAGTCGGCGCGCATCGGGATCAACACTCTCGTCGACCCACTCGCATTCGAAGTCGCGCCGTCGCCGAGCGCGTTGACGACGATTCCGAGCACGCCGATCCGCGCCGGACGCGCCACCTTGTTCTCCGTCTACGTCGGCTCCTTCGAACCGGTGGCGACGCCGACCTTCGCGAGCTTCAACTGCGCCATCTGCGGCCCGACCGGTGCCGGTACCGCGGTCCCACTGCTGCCGGCGACCGGGACCGGAACCGTGCAGACCACCCAACCCGTGGTCTCCTCGACCGGTCTGGTCGGCGGCCTGCTCGGTCCCTACGCGGTGGACTTCGCGCTCGCTGCGGGGCTCGGCGCGGTCGACGGCCCGGTGG
This sequence comes from Planctomycetota bacterium, assembly GCA_050181465.1. Classification (GTDB taxonomy): domain Bacteria; phylum Planctomycetota; class UBA1135; order UBA1135; family UBA2386; genus JACRLW01. The sequence continues at coordinate 78,864 of JBFXDD010000004.1, read as the reverse complement.
TGGTGCGCCCGGTCGCCACCTTCGGCGGGTTCGCCGGCGCGATGTTGCTCGGCGCAGGCTTCGCCACCTTGGTCGCCAACGCTACCTACTCCATCAACGCGAATTGGCCCTTGGCGTCGATTGGCGCGATCGGCCCACTCGGCCCGGTGCTGTGGATCCAATCGCAGGCGCGCGACGCGAACGGCAACACCTCGATCCACCGGGCGCTGTTGTCGAACGCGTCGCTGGGATTCGTCTTCGACACCGGCGCACCGTTGGGCGTTCCGACGATCACGGCTCCCGGCGGACCGAGCAACGACTCGCCCTCGATCACCTTCGAGGACCGGTTGGACCCGAGTCTGCTGCCGGGCGGTTTCGGCTTCCACACTCTGGAACTCGAAGACACGAGCGCGCGACGTTGGTATCTCGTCCAGCAGGACTTCGACGGCGCCGGTGGGCAGCGCACCCTGCAGGTGCCGCTGCGTGCGGGTCTGGGCGTTGCCGCGCTCGCCGACGGAACGTGGCAGGTGCGCGCGAGCAGTGAATTGATGTTCGGGACGGACGTCGCGGACGGTCAGTTCACCTTCGAAGAGCGCTATCGCCAGATGGTGAAGGCTTCGCGCACGACGAAGTCGGAGTTCACGGTGCAGTGACGGGGTCGGAGCGCTCTCGCGCGGTCGCTCTCCTTTCCGGCGGTCTCGATTCCGGGGTTGCACTCGCACTTTGGCTCGAGGCCGGCCATGCCGTCGAACTGTGCCTGTGCGCCGACTATGGCCAGCGGGCGCTCGAACGTGAGCTCGCGGCAAGTCGCGCGCTGGCGAGTCGCTACGGCGTCGAGCATCGCGCACTCGCGCTCCCAGATCTCGCGCTCGCCTCGGCGCGGTCGGGCAACGCGCTCCATCGCGCGGCCACGGTCGAACTCCCACGCGGCAGCTTGACCGCGCCGGGCGACAGTGCGAGCGCGGCCGCGGTCTGGGTCCCGGCACGCAACGTCGTGCTGATCGCGATGGCAGCGTCGCACGCGGAGGCGCTGGGTGCGACGCACGTGCTGGTCGGATTCAATCGCGAGGAGGCCGCGACCTTCCCCGACAACTCGGCGGAGTTCTGTGCGGACTTCGACCGCGTGCTCGCGCGCGGCACCCGCAACGGCGTGCGCGTGGCGAGCCCGACGCTCCTGCTCGACAAGCCGGCGATCACCCGACAGGCCCTGCGGCTCGGATTGGCGGCCGGTGACTTCTGGTCCTGCTACGGCGACGGTCGCGACGCCGAGCAGTGTGCGTGCGAGTCCTGCTCACGAAGTCGGCGTGCCTGGTCCGCGGCGATGCGCGACGGTCCGGCGCCGGCACCACCGAGCTTTCGCGAGCTCACATGAGGCACCGGCGGGGGGCGTCGGCTAAGGTTCGCCCTCCACTTCGCGTCCAGGTCCGTGCGATGCCGTTCAACCGTCGGAATCTCTTGCTCTCCTTGCTGCTCGGTCTGGCGTTGACCGCTTGCCAGACCGAGGCGCCGATCCGCATGGCGAGTTCGCTGCGGGTCACCCCGGAACTGTTGGCTGAAAAGCCGGCGGACATCGCCATCCTGCCGATCGAGGACGGCACCGTGGCGAAGACCTTCGGGTCGCTGGAGGGGCGACTGCGCGCCGCTTTGGTCAAGCAACTCGCGCAGCGCACCTATTCGCCGCTGGATCCGCTGCACGTCGATCGGCGGCTGCGGGACACCGGGCGATTGGCAACCGGCTCGCCGACGGCCCCGACCTGGATCGATGGTCTGCGCGGCACCTTCGAGGAGGATGCGATCCTCGGCCTGCGGATCACCGGCTGGGATGTCTCCAAGATCATGGAGACCCGTCGCGTGGACTTCGCGGCCGAGCTGCTGATGGTCTCCTCGAAGACCGGGGCACCGCTGTGGACGGGTCGGGTCGAGGGCAGCGTGAAGGCGGGCGGTACCGGGCCAGCCCCACTCGGCCGTGAACAGCGAGTCGAGTCGGCCGCGGACGTGGTCGCCGAGGCACTCGCGGCCGAGCTGCCGCGTCGCGCCGGCGGCTGAGCCCACCGCGTGCGGCGGGGCCGCCGAGCCCGCGAGTGCGCGCCCCGATTCCAGCCCGATCGTTGTTTTCGCTGCCTTCAGCGATATCCTTCCGGCTCAATCACGCCCTCGGCCCTCCCCAAGTTGCGGGAGGGAGACCGTCGCGGCGGGGCACCCTGGCCCTCCCGGACTGGTCGTTGGCTCCTACGAAAGTGACAGGGATGGCTATTTCGAAAGACACTCGCAAGCAACTGGTCGCCGAGCACCGCGCGCACGACAAAGACTCCGGATCGCCGGAAGTGCAGATCGCGCTGCTCACCGCCAACATTCAGCAACTCACCGCGCACATGAAGCTCCATCCGAAGGACTTCCACTCGCGGCGCGGCCTGATCCTGATGGTCAATCGCCGCTCGAAGTTGCTCCGCTACCTCAACAAGTCGGCGCACGAGCGATACATCGCGATCGCCGACAAGCTGGGCATTCGACGCTGAACGCGTTGGCCCGACCCATCCGCACCCAAGGGCGTTGGGACGCCGAGAGGTTCGTCGGATCGGGTCTTGGTGTGATCGATGGCGGCGGCTTTCCCGCCGCATCGATACGCCCGCCCAGTCGCGGTCACCGGCTTTTTGGCGCGCGCCGACGTGGCGCGCGGGCCGTTCGACGACCGCCGCCGGAACACACTGGTGCAGTCCAGTTTCCGGCAATCCCGTCCGAGCTCGAAGGGCTCGACGTGCGGCCATGAAGCGCCGCAGACCTGCAATCGGGGACATCCGCTCGGCGCCCCGCATGGTGGAGTGAAGCTTCCGGTGGACGTCGCGGACGCGCCGGGTCCGAGCGGAAACGAAGACACGAGAAGAACAAGCAATGGCAATGCGCAAACGAAGGAGCAGCAAGGCTCCTGGCTCGGAACGAGCCGATGAAACTCAATCTGCCCCGCGGGGCAGCCAGCCGCGGCGTGGCCGCGAACGTGATCGCGGCGAGACCGCGGAGGTCGAGGAGCGCCCCGCGAAGGCTTCGAAGAGTGAGGCACGCGCGCCGAAGTCTGCCGAGTCGGCGGACCGGACCGCCGGACCCGCGCGGCGACGACCGGCCCAAGAACCGATCGATCCGCGCTACCCGAACATGGTCCGCGTGCGCCGCGAAGTCGGCGGCCGGACGCTCGAACTCGAGACGGGCCGCATGGCGAAGCTCGCCGACGGTGCCGTCCTCGCGCGCTACGGCGACACGATGATCTTGGCGACCGCGCAAGCGGCGAGCTCCGAGCGCGACGACGTCGACTTCTTCCCGCTGACGGTGGACTACCGCGAGAAGGCGGCAGCAGCCGGCAAGTTCCCCGGCGGCTTCTTCAAGCGCGAAGGTCGGCCGACCACGCGTGAGATCCTGGCCTCGCGCATCATCGATCGCGCGATCCGTCCGCTGTTTCCCGACGGCTTCAAGCGCGAGACGCAGGTGCTCGTGCAGGTGCTGAGCACGGACAAGGAGAACGATTCGGACGTGCTGGCGGCGATCGCCGCCTTCGCGGCGGTCTCGATCAGCTCGATTCCGCACAAGAAGGCGCTCGGTGCATGTCGCATCGGGCTCATCGACGACAAGCTGCGGATCAATCCGACCTGGACCGAGACGCAGTCGCCGGCGAACCGGCTCAATCTCACGATCTGCGCGCACGCCGACGCGGTCGTGATGGTGGAAGCCGGCGCCGATCAGATCGCCGAGTCGGTGATGCTCGAAGCGCTCGAGCTCGGTCAGGAGGTCTGCGAAGAAGTCGCCGGCATGATCGAGGAGCTGGTTGCCGTAGCCGGCAAGACCAAGATCGCCTGGGAGCCCCCGGCGCGGGACGAGAAGCTCGCAGCCGCCATCGAGAAGAAGTTCGGCAAGGAGCTGATGGCTGCACCGGTCAGCCCCGGCGACAAGCATGCGCGCGGCGAGGCCAAGCGCACGATCAAGGCGAAGGTCCATGAGGCGTTCCCGGCCCCGACGGGCGCGGATGCCAAGGCCGCCGAGAAGCACAAGAAGGCCGTCGGAGCCATGATCGAAGAGATCTTCGACCGCGGCGAACGCGAGTCGATCCTCTCGGGTCGACGCGCCGACGGTCGTTCGACGACGGACATTCGGCCGATCACGATCGAGGTCGGCGTGCTTCCGCGCGTCCACGGATCGGCGTTGTTCACGCGCGGCGAGACGCAGGCTCTGTGCGTCGCGACGCTCGGCACGGTCGACGACCAGCAGACGATCGACGGCATCTATCCCGAAGAGAAGCGACGCTGGATGCTTCACTACGCTTTCCCGCCGTTCAGCGTGGGCGAGGTGAAGCGTGTCCTGGCGCCGGGACGGCGCGAGATCGGTCACGGAGCTTTGGCGGAGCGTGCGGTCGGCGCCGTGCTGCCCGGGCCCGGTGAGTTCGCCTACAGCCTGCGGGTGACCAGCGAGGTCCTCGAGTCGAACGGCTCGTCGTCGATGGCGACCGTGTGCGGCGCCACCCTGGCGCTCATGGATGCCGGTGTTCCGGTGAAGCAACCGGTCGCCGGTATCGCGATGGGGCTCGTCGTCGAAGGCAAGCGCATCGCGATCCTGTCGGACATCCTCGGCTCCGAGGATCACTGCGGCGACATGGACTTCAAGGTGGCCGGCACCGGCCGCGGGATCACCGCTCTGCAGATGGACATCAAGTGCGAGGGACTCGCACGCGAGACCATGGAGCAGGCGCTCGAGCAGGCGCGCGAAGGCCGCATGCACATCCTGCGGGAGATGCTGAAGGTCATCCGTCGGCCGCGTGAGTCGGTGAGCAAGTTTGCGCCGCGACTGCTCAGCTTCCCGATTCCGATGGACAAGATCGGCGCGATCATCGGCCCGGGTGGTCGCACGATCCGCGGGCTGCAAGAGGAGTTCTCCTGCCGCATCGCGGTGTCCGACGGCGGCATCATCGAGGTGTGCGGCGCGGATGGCCCGAAGGTCGATGCCTGCGTCGCTCGCATCAAGGACATGACTGCCGAGGTCGAACTCGGCAAGGTCTACTCGGGTCGCGTGACCGGCCTCAAGGAGTTCGGCGCATTCGTCGAGATCCTGCCGGGCCAGGAAGGACTCGTGCATGTGTCCGAGTTGTCGGACGGCTTCGTGCGATCGGTGGCTGACGTCGTTGCGATCGGCGACACCATCGAAGTGAAGGTCATCGACATCGACGACTTCGGCAAGGTCAAGCTCAGTCGAAAGGCTCTGCTCCAGCCTGGGGATGCGCCTGCCGGTGAGCGTCCGCGGCCGCCGGCCCGAGCTCCTCGCGAAGCGGAGGTGGACGGCGACGAGTTCGCGGAGCTGCCGCCTCGTCGTTCCGATCGTGACGGCGACCGCCGCGGACCGCGCGGGCCAGGTGCCGAGCGCGGTCGCGATCGCGCTCGTCCGCCGGTGGAAGCCGAGGACGAGGAGCCGGTCGGACGGCCGCGCCGCGACGATCGTCCGCGCGACGATCGTCCGCGCGGCAACGGACCGCGCGGCGAGCATGGCCGCGAGTTCGCGGACGGCGACCGCCCGCGAGCTCCCCGTGACGCCGACGATCGGCCCCGTGAGGATCGGCGCGATCGCGGACCGCGTGACGAGCGACCGGCTCGGGCGGACCGCGATGCCGGCTTCGATCGGCCGTTGCGGGAAGAGCGGGCCCCGCGCGTCGAGCGAGGGGACCGCGAGGACCGTCCGACTCGCCATGAGCGTCCGCTCCGCGAGGATCGCCCCGCGCGCGAGGATCGTCCCGCACGCGAAGATCGGCCGCTTCGCCAGGAGCGACCCTCCCGCGAGGATCGTCCGGTTCGAGAGGACCGGCCGTCCCGCGACGATCGTGGGCCGCGCGAAGAGCGCCGTCCGCGTGACGACCGCCCGGTTCGGGAGGTGTCTCCGCGCGAGAATCGACCCGACGACGGGCGCGCGCGCCGTGCTCCGGTCGACGACTTCGGCCCGGTCGGTTTCGACGATGACCCGCCGCCGCCGCGGAGCGAGTCGCGCGATCGGGGCGGCTATCCGGACGATCGGCCCAGCCCCCGCGCGCCGGCCCGCGAGGATCGCTCGGATGGCGATCGCTCGGTGCGCAATCCCTTCGAGCGGGGTTCCGCGGACGAAGGTGACGACCGTTCCCGGCCGCGCCCGAGACGTCGGCGCTGAGTCTTGGTCCCGAATTCCGCCAGCCGGCCGATAGGCCCTGGCGGAATTCCTGCGGATGTGGCGGAATGTGCGAGCATGCCAGCCGCCGCTCTGCCGATCCGACTGTCGACTTCGGTGTCGGCCTACCGTGCCGATGGCCGGCCGCACTGGTGGTTCCAGCTGGGCCTTCTGGTGATCGTCCTGGCCGCAACCCTTCGCGCCCAGGCCTCGCCCGCCCCCAAGGATCGGCCCCTCGCCAGGATTCCGTTCCGCGCGGTCCCGGTTCAGGTCGATGGCGAACTGGAGGAATGGCCAGGGCCGCCGACGATCGCGCTCCAGCATGCCACGCAGGTGTGGAGCGAGCGCCGCGACCCGACGATGCGGTGGCTCGGGCCCGAAGATCTGGAGGCGCAGTTCTGGATCGCCTACGACGCCAGCCATCTTTGGATCGCCGGCCGGGTTCGGGATGACGGGCTCGTCGCGGGGAAGGTCGGGGCCGAATGGCACCAAGGCGACGCGATCGAGATCTTCCTCGATCTGGGAGAGGCACCCGAAGGCAGTCGACGCGGCGAGTTCGGCGCCGAAGTCTTGCAGTGGTTCCTCATGCCGTTCAGTACCGAGCGGCCGTGGGGCGTCATGGATTGGCGCAACCGGCCCGCCGTGCCGGCCGGGGCAACTTTCACCGGGGTCGAATTCGTCTGCGCGCGAGAGACGCCGACGACCTATCGATTCGAGGCGAGCCTTCCGTTTCACAACATCCCGAAGATCGCCGGTCGCGAGGAGATCGGCTTCAGCATCGCGATCGACGACCACGACCCCGACCGCCTCGATCGTTATCAGTACCTCTCGTGGAACGGCGAGCAGCTCGTCGACCATCGCGAGAACCTCGGCAGCCTGATCTTCTCGGGTCCGTCGCCGCTGGCCGTCAGCGGGAACTCCGCAGGCGCGCAGTTGGGCTGGCTCGCGGCGGCGGTCCCGTACGTGGCGATTGCCGCGGGGTCCTTGTTGTTGTTGTGCGCGGTGTTCTGGCTGTGGAGTCGAGCCGGGCGTCGGCTGACCATGCTCCGACCCCTCGGCCGAGTGCTGGGGGTGGTCATGCTCGCGGCGGGGCTGCTCCTTCCGCCGTGGGCGATCGAACAGCGCCGGGCCGAACTCGAGGCTCGCTCGCGGCGCGCGGCCGAACAGCTGGTCGGGCTCCTGCCGGAGTTGGAGAGCGGATTGCTCGGCGGCTACCGCGGCATCGATCGCGATCGCACGCTCCTCGATCTCGTCGACGGCCGTTCGATCGTGCGCGAGAAGCGCTACCGCTACGCGATGCACACGCAGTTGTGCGGGACCGGGCCCGTGCTCGGCGCGCGCACACGTCATCACCCGGGGCTCGGCTTCGAGGTGCGGCCGTACAACCTGCCGCTGTCGATCGGGGAGCGCGAAGTCATCGCCTTCCGCGAGCGCGTCGAGTCGGGGCAGCTCAACCTGGTGTTCGCGCGATCCCTCCCCTTGCCCCAGTCGCCGATCGACGCGGTCTTCGGCGCCGAGCCGGCAGACCGCCCGCTGACCGTCGACATCTCCCTGTCACGGCAAGGACAAGCCTCGCAGGAGATCACGATCGCACTCGCGGGTCCCTTCGTACCCGCGGTGGACCTCGGGCTCGATCGCCACGAGATCGCCTATCGGACGATTCGTCTCGATCAGCCGATCGACGCGATGGCACTCACCTGTCGCAGCGGGGACGGCGCGCACCTGGTCGGGGTCACTTGGTTCTCGTCGACTCAGTCCAGTCTGGATCGGATCCAGGTGCTCCCGCTGGGGTTGGGCATCGACACCCTCGGTGGGGTGCCGACCGACCTCCGCGGCCCCTTGCCTCGCGATGCCGGGATCGAACTTCGTGAACACGGCGGGGCGGCGACGTTCCCGCTCGTGGGAGTGGAGCGCGACGAGTTCCAGAAGCTGTGGGTGGTGTTCAGCGCTGCCTACCGCGCGCGAACCTTCGATCTCGCGGTTGGCGGTCACGTCGCGGAGCTGAGCGTCCGATTCGCCGAGCCGGGTCTCGCGCCGCTGGTCGTTCCGTTTCAGCACCAACGGACGATGTTCTTCGACGAAGATCGCGCCAACCGCGAACTGCCGGGCGACGGTCCGGTGCGAATCGCGCACCGCTTCGAGGGCGACGACAAGGATTCTCGGACGGACTTCGTGCGAGAGGTCGAACTGCCCGCCGGCGCGACCCCTGTGGCGATCGAGCTGCGCAATTTCGGGCCGTACGCGATTCGCTTCCGCTCCGCGGTCTTCGGGAGTGAGGTCCGTCAGCCGCCGGTGCAACGGCCGGACTCGCCGCTCCTTCGAGACGATCGGGGCGAACGATTGGACTCGAGCATTCTCTCGATGCTCGCCGGGGTGGACTTCGCGATCTATCGCGGCGATCGACTCTCGAGCGCCACGGTGGAAGAGTCGCTCTCGCCGGATCGCGTGGTGTTGCCGGCCGCATTTCGGCGCATTGCGCGAGAGGACGGCGTGCGCGCGCGCACGCGCACTCTCGAGGACGCCGCGGTGTCGGAGTCGTTCGTCGCTCTCGGCGGTGAAGGGTGGGCGGGATCCGTGCTCGCTGCTTGGGTGACCGATCCCGATGCCGCGAGTTTTGCGCAGTGGACCCATCGCATCGGAACCATCCTCTGGCTCGGCTCTCTGCCGATCCTGCTGTTGTTGCTGAGCGAAGTCCTGGTCACGCTCGGAAGTCTGCGTGTGCGACTCGTCGCGGTGTTGTCTCTGGCATCCGTAGTGCCGCTCCTGGTTCTCGCCGTCGTGCTCGTGCGCGTCGTCGAAGGCGATCACGAGCAGAAGCAGCGCGAACAGTTACAGGGCGCGATCGGTCGATTCGACCAGCAGCTCGCCGAACAACGGCGAACACTCGGCGCGAGTTGCGAAGCGTGGTTGGGCGATCTCGCGAACGCCGTGCGGACCAGGGGACTGGACGCCGTGGGTGTCGGCGGTGAGGCGTTGCGAGAAGCGTTGACGCCGATCCTCGAGAGCCAGGTCCCGCCGGCTTGGTCGGCGGCGGCCGGACTCGAGTTCGAGTATTCGCCTCCCGCGAGTGAGTCGGCGCGCGCGCCGGTCGCGCTCTTCGTCGGTGCCGAATCGATGCGCAGTCTCGACATTCAACTGCGGTCGGAAACCGGCATCTATGTGGGTTGGGGCGTGCCGATCCTCGGTGTCCGTCGCACCTTGGAGCTGCCGAGCGGTGGGGTCTGCGCGCTGTCGGTGGCCCGCCGAATCGACGGTGCCTTGCTCGCGAACCTGGCTCAGGATCGCACCGCGGTTCTGTGCGATCTTCGTGGTTATCCGCTCGCGGCGTCGGCGAGCGAAGCGGCAGAGCGCGATCGTGTGCTCGCACACGCGCGCCAACCGCGGGTGATGGCAGCGCGCGAGACGATCGCCGGTGAGGCTGCCGGTCGACCCGGTCCGGTCATCGCTCGGAGCGTCGATGCGCTTGGGCAGTGGATCGGTGCCTACGGTGTGGTGTTCGACGTGCAGAACACACCACGCGCGTTGTTCGGCGTTCTCGGTGTCGACGAACCCGCGACGTTGCCGCTGGCGATCGGACGCGTGCCGGCGCGCGCGTTCTTTGCGGCGGTCGCGGGTCTGCTGGTCTTGATCGCCGTGTTCCTCGGGTTCGTCGTGACCAACCGAATCTCGCGCCCGATCGAGCGGATCGAGCGGGGTGCACAGGCTCTGCGTCGTGGTGATCTCGACGTGCAGGTTGAATCGGAGGAGGGCGGTCAGATCGGCCGGCTCACCGATACCTTCAATTCGATGGCGCGCGAGTTGCGCGCGAGGATCGACGACCTTCGATTGCTCAATCGCGGGGTCCAGACACTCGCCTCGCGCCTGGATCTTGGCGAGGTGGTGAATGCGTCGGTCACCTTCTGCATGCGGCATTCTTCGGCCGACGACGTTCGCATCCTCCTCCACGATCAAGCCGAAGATCGCATCGATGTGTTGGGCGGTTCGGTCGCCGTCGGACTCGAGCGAAGTGAGTTCACCGATACGCTGTTCTCCGCGCTCGGACCGATCTCCGTGGTCGGTCGTTCGGTGCCCGCGGCGCTGAGCGACACGCTCGGTCGTGACCGATCCATCGTGGCGTTGCCGATGCGCCTCGGAGGCCGTCCACGTGGAGTGTTGCTGCTGGTGTTCGCGTCACCGCGGCCGGCCGAGATCGACCTGGACTTGCTGACTACCATCGCGACGCAGACTGCGGCGGCAACCGAGAACGCTCGGCTCTACCAGCTCGCGGTGGAAGATGTGCGCACCGGCGCGTTGCGACCGGAGTACTTCACGATCCGACTCGGCGAGGAGATCGCTCGCGCGGAGCGTCGTGGGCATGTGGTGGCCCTGGGCGGGCTGCGAATCGCCGACGCGGAGCAAGCGCGATCGGTCGGAGCGCGCCTTGTCGGCACCGCGCTGGAGCGGCTCGTGCAACTCCTGCGGAACGAATTGGGCGCCGATGCGATGGTCACGCGCGCGAGTGACTTCGAACTGCGTGTCGCGGTCCGAGGCGTTGCGCGCGAGACACTCGCCGACGTGATTGCCAGGGCGATCGGCAAGCTCGCCGATCCGAGCGAGCGACTCCCGGCAGTGCTCTCGACCTTGTCGTGGCGACACGCATCGCTCGGCTATCCTCGCGATGCGGCGAGTACCGAGTTCCTCATCGACGCGCTGTCGGCCTCGTTGACCGGACAGTCGCAGGAGACCAAGGTGGTCGCCCGCGATGTCGGCGGGAACATCGTGCTCGGCAGCCCGGCGATGGAGAGCGTGCTCCGCCTCCTCGAACGGATTGCGCCGAGTGATCTGCCGGTGTTGCTCTGCGGGGAGACCGGGACCGGCAAAGAAGTCCTCGCCGACTTGGTCCACCGCTGGAGCCGGCGTGCATCGGGACCACTCGTGAAGGTCCACTGTGCAGCACTTCCCGAGAGTCTGCTCGCATCCGAACTCTTCGGTCACGAGAAGGGGGCCTTCACCGGAGCCACCGATCGCAAGCTCGGCCGTTTCGAGCAGGCCCACGGCGGCACGATCTTCCTGGATGAGATCGGCGAGATCTCGCTCGACGTGCAGGTGAAGTTGTTGCGGGTGCTTCAGGAGCACGAGATCGAGCGGGTCGGTGGGCGCGGCACGATCGCGATCGATGTGCGGGTCCTTGCCGCAACCCACCGCGATCTCGAGGCGATGGTGCGCGGGGGGACCTTCCGCGAGGACCTCTACTATCGGCTGCAGGGCGTGCTCGTGCGGGTGCCGCCGCTGCGAGAGCGTCGTGCAGAGATCCCCGCATTGGTCGAACACTTCCGCCGGGAAGCGGTGGCCGCCGGGCAAACCACGGTCGAGGGTCTGACCCCGGATGCGCTGGACGAGCTGTATCGTCGCGACTGGCGCGGCAACGTTCGCGAACTTCGCAACACCGTGCTCCGCGCGATGGTGCTCGCGCGAGGGCCCCGTGTGACGCGCGCCGACCTGCACGGAATCGAGCCGACGCTCGCGGAGACCCAGCCGGAAAGCTTGGCTACCGGCGCCGCCGGGCAGGCGAGCGTGGGGCAGCCCGCCGTCGAGCGATTGGAAGACAGGGCAGAGGTCCCTGCGATCGCCGATCACGCGGTCGTGGGATGGCCAGACACGGCGGTCGAGCCGACACCGCCGCGGGCGTCGCGCATCGGCGATGGAAGCGGGACCCAGCCGGCGGCAGGGCCGGACTCGGACCTGCCGGTTGAAGAGCCGCCGACAGTGATTCCCACCCCGATGGCTTCCATCCAACCTCCCGCGATCGTCGACTCGGCGGGCGGCGATCGCCGTCGCGAGGCCCTCGTCGCCTTCGTCAGGAGCCGCGGCGAAGCGAGTTCGCAGGAGTGTGCAGCGGCACTCGGGGTGAGTCAGCGCACGGCGCTGCGGCTCTTGGTAGAGGCCACGGAATCCGGTTGGCTCGTGCGCCGCGGGCGGCGCCGCGGGGCCTGCTATTCCCTGGCTGAGAAATCCGCCACGGCCCAAATTGGCGCCGAAGAATCCGCCAGAGCCCGCGGCGCGGGCGGATCAGCCTCGCCCTGATTTCGCCAGCCTGGTCCGGCGGATTCTTTTCGAGATCACTTCTCCCGCCTGGACTCAAAGACTCAGGCTCGTGGCGGAAAAATCCGATTCCGCCAAAGCGATCTCGGAACAGCAGTTGCCAAGCTACGCAACTCGCCAGGAAGGCGGCCGAAGTTTCTTCGGTCTTCTGCTTGGGCTCGCGAACCGATTGCTCGCTTCCCCAGAAGAAGCCGTCAAAACGCCGAAGCTGCGAACAACAGGAACTTGCCATGCGACTCACCTCTGCTTCTCCTCGCCTCCTGCTGAGTCTCGTCGCGGCTGTGTTCCTCGGACTCCAGGGTATGGCCCAGGGCGTCGAACTGCGCAGTGCGGCGACGGTCTGGTCCGGCAACGCCTCGACCTGCACGCAGCCTGCGACCGTGCGCTTCGATGCCGTGCGCGAGGCGACGCCCGAATGGAAGACCATCCGGAGCGAGGGCGTGAAGAAGGGCTCGGCTCGCTACAGCTTGTTGATCACCGAGATGAACGATCGGATCCGCGCTGCCTGCCAGAAGATCGCGGAGGACGAAGCCAAGGACTGTGTCGTCAATGCCGGGGACATCCGTAACGAGAATGGCCTCACGGTCGTCGACGTCACCGATGCGGTCGTGCGTAGGCTGGAGTCGAGCCAACCCCTGAACTAGCCCGAGTTGGCCGTGAACGTCGTGGCGAGATCGTCGAAGGTCGATGCCCAGGAAGGAGCTACGTCGGGCGACGACCGAAGCGGGGTGGTAGCTCGGCTGCCAGGAAGGAGCCGACGGAGCTTTGCGGCCGGGCGCGATTTACGGCATCGCAGCAGGCGTTCACGGATCGTCCGGGCTAGGCTTCGGCGACCCCGAGGGCGGTCGCGCGGGTGCGGATCGTCGGACGGGCGGACCCAACCGCGGGCGAGATGACCAACAGTCCAAGCCTTCGCCGGCGATCGGCCTTCAGCCTCGCGATCCTCGTCGCCGCTCCCGCATGTGTGAGCGCACCGTCGCGCCCGCTGCCGATCGGCGAACCGACCACGGAGGTGAAGGTCTTCGATCCCTCTGGGGTCGAATCCGACGGTACGCCCTTGACCGAACAAGTCTCCGGACTGCGCGAAGGCTGGCTCGCGCGCGCCGAGGGAGCGACCGACGCTTCGGCCGGCGAGGCCGCGGCCGTCGCGATCGAAGCGCTCGAGCAAGATCCGCCGGCCGCGCAGGGTGTTGCCAGCGGCGTCGCCCAGCCGCCCCAGCAGAGCCAGGACCCCACGGAAGAGCGACGCCGCATGGAGGCGCGGCTCCGCATCGCTTTCGGCGACACGATCCTGATCAATCCCGACGGCTCGGTCACCAAGCAGTACTTCCTCAGTCAGAGCGCGGGTGCCCTGTTCGCGACCTTGCTCAAGAAGTTGTCGGCGCCCGAAGCAGCCGCACCCGCGGGCATCAACCAGTATGGCGGGGAGCAGCTCGATTCGGTGCTCGGCCGGATGCTCGGTGTCTCGAACCAGGTCGAGCTCGTCTTCATCGAACGATTCGAGGCGGTGGAGGACACGGCGGTCCGTGCCCCCAACCAGTTTCGCGCGACGATCGCGGCCGGCCGCACCAACGCGCTTGCGCTCGTGACCGCACGGCCCGAATCGCTCAGTGCCTTCGAGAAAGCGCTCGATCTGTTCTACGCGAACATCCCGCAGGTGCAGATCGAAGTGAAGGTCGTCGAGTACACCACTTCGGACTCGCTCAGCCTCGGCGCGGTGCCGTTCGACGCGAACACGCCGACCATTCAGAACAACGGTTCGGGGCGCCTCATCCGTAACCTCATCTCCGACTTCACCGCTTCGGGCTTCGGCCAAAGCGGTGGCGGTAATGCGGGCGGCATCATCTCGCTCGGCGGAATCCACCAGAGTCTCGAACTGAACGCGCAGTTGCAGTTGCTCGAGTCGCAGAACGTGGCGGACGTCAAGAGTCAGCCGCGGATGGTGGTGCGCAACGGCGGTGTCGCGACGGTGTCGACCAAGACCTCCCAGCCCTATCCGGTCGCACGCATCGTCAATCAGACGGTGACCTCGACCGACATCCAGTTTCGCGACGTCGGCATCACGATGGACATCCGGCCCGAGATTGCCGGGACTGAGACCGTCGTGTTGAACATCTTCGTCAGCGTGTCGGCCATCACCGGCTTCGTTGCGAGCGAGCCGATCCCGACGCCGATCATTTCGTCCCGCGAGGCGGCGACGGCGGTGCACCTGCGAGAGGGCCAGACCACGGTGATCGGCGGCCTGGTGTCCGAGTCGAACTTCGAGACCGAGCGCAAGATTCCGATCCTTGGCGACATCCCACTGCTCGGGCTGCTGTTCCGCTCGACCCTTACCCAGCGCGAGAAAACGACGCTAGAGTTCCACATCACCCCGCGCATCCTGGCCAGCACGCGACGCACGAGCGGATCGGGCGGCTGAGGATCGGGTCGGGCCTCCGCAAGGGGCCGCGATGGCCGTTCGTTCCCTCGGCGGGCGCCGGGCGGAAGGTCCGGCACCCAGCGGGCGTCTCAAGCATCGAAACCATGTCCGATTCCTCGCGGTCGCGGCCGCAGCCGGTGGCTGCGGCGATTTCGCCCCACGTCAGCGTGGAAGGGCTGGGCCGCGCCGGGTCGCGTGCGGCGCCGGTGGGTGACGTCTACCACGCGCCCAAGTCGCGGTCGGCGTCCCTCGAGCGCGAAAGCGGCGTCGCGCTGCTGATGGTACTGATCCTCAGCGTGCTGCTGTATGCGATGGTGACCGAACTCGTCACCACCTCCCAGACCGCACAGATCGTCGGTGAGAACGACTTGATCCTCGCGCGGATGCGCAATCACGCGGCCTACGTGCTGCCTCAGGTCGAAGACATGTTGTTGCAGGACCTGGCTGCAGGTGCCGCGAGCGGTGAGGGCGGTGCCGGCGGGGCGGGTGGCGCGATTCCAGGCGGTGCCGGCGCGGCCGGCGGCGAAGGTGGTGAGGGTGGCGAGGAGGAGGAAGATCCGGCAGCGGTCGCGGATGGCAGCCAGGACACCTGGTTCGAACCCACCGGTTACCCGGACAACGACATCACGACCTATGCGTGGATCGAACCCGAGAACAGCAAGTTCAACGTGCTCGCTCTGGTGAGCCCCGACGAAGACTTCGCGCGGATCTCGCGGGATCGCTTCGTTCGGTTGGTGGACGACCTTCGTGACGGCACCGACTTCGACGTGCCGCGAGCCGATGCCGAGCGCATCGTGCAAGCTCTCATCGATTGGATGGAGAGTCGTTCGCGCGGCGAGATCCTCCCACGCATGCCGCAGAAGACCGACTCCGAAGGAGACCGCACCGAGATCTCGCTGATGGTGCAGCTCGACGAGATGCTGCTGTTGCCGTCGGTGACGGAAGACCTCTTCTTCGACAAAGTGCTCGACTCGCGGGTGATCCCCGGTCTCGAGTCGGTGTTGACGGTCTACACGGCGTTGACCTACGACCCGGGCGACCCGGAGGAAAACGCCCGCCGTGCGGCGGCGAATCCCGGCGGCCAGGCCGGTGCTGCCGGCGCCAATCCGGCAAACGGTGGGGCCGGTGCGGGTGGCGGCCAAGGCGCGAACGCTCGCGATCCCAACGAACCCGCCGAGATCATCGGCCAAGGGATTCGCATCAACGTCAACACGGCGCCGCGTGCCGTGTTGCGTTGCCTCTTCGATCGCGGCGAACTCCCCGACACCGTGATCGAGGGCATCCTCCGCTTTCGCAACGAAGAGGAAGAGGATGACGGTTCGGGTACCGACGGCAGCGTGCCGAGTGACTATCTCGGCGACATTCGCGACGGCACGTCCATCCGACGCAAGATGTTCAAGACCGTGGAGGAGATCGAAGAGAACGTCCCCGAGTTCAAGAACCTGCCGGATCCCGAGATCAAGGAGCGGTTCCTCGAACTGCTGACGACGAAGTCGGACGTCTTCACCGTGCACCTCGCCTCGATGTACAAGCGCAACGAGGAGACGCGCACCTACGTGCTCCAGCGCGAGCGATCGGTCATCGTCCGAATCGACGACGGCGAGACCGGCCTCACCTTCCCCATCCTTCTCCACGAGCAACGCAACGGCATGCGCGTGATGGCTCCGGACATCCTCGAGAACGACTTGCTGTCGGTGTCCTCGCGCATCGCCGAGATGGACAACTTCTCGCAGGAAGAACGCGCGTGGAATCCCTTCTACCTCGACTTCTACCGCCCGCGGCACGAGCGCGAGCAGTTGTTCACGTACCAGAACTTCCGTCGATGAGCGCGCGGAAGCGATCGAAGAGATAGAGCGAGTCGTGCGGGCCCGGCGCGGCCTCGGGGTGGTACTGCACTGAGAAGACCGGCATCTCGCGATGTCGGATTCCCTCGACCGTCTGATCGTTGAGGTTGCGGTGGGTGACCTCGACGGCGTCCGGAAGTTGCGACGGATCGACCGCGAACGAGTGGTTCTGCGACGTGATCTCGACCTTCTCGGTCGTGAGATCCATCACCGGTTGGTTGCCCCCGTGATGGCCGAACTTCATCTTGAAGGTCTTGGCGCCGAACACCTGCCCCAGGATCTGGTGACCGAGACAGATTCCGAACACCGGCACCTTGCCGACGAGACCGCGGGCCGCGCTCACCGCGTAGTCGAGGATCGCGGGATCGCCCGGACCGTTGCTGAGGAACACTCCCGCCGGCTTGCGCTCGAGGACAGCCTCCGCGGGTGTGTCCGCGGGCACCACCGTGACGTCGAATCCGGCGGCGACCAGGGAACGGAGGATGTTCCGCTTCGCACCGAAGTCGTAGGCGACGATCGCATGGCGTCGGCCGTCGACATTCGCGGCGCCTGGTGAACTTGCGGCAAAAGGGGACTCGTGGCCCTTCGACCACTCGATCACCTGCTTGGTGGAGACGATGCGCACGTGGTCTTCGTCGGACACACTCGGCGCTTGCCTCACCCGCGCGACCAGCAACTCGTCGGGCGTCTCGATGTCTTCGGTGATCAGCACGCGCAGTGCTCCAGCCGCGCGAACCCGCCGGGTGACGCAGCGCGTGTCCACGCGCTCGATGCCCGGCACGTCGTGCTGGCGGAGGTAGTCGCCGAGTTCACCGCCCGACCGGAAGTTGCTCGACCGCTCCGCGGCTTCGCGGACGATCAGGCCGCTGAGCCAGACCCTGGCGGACTCCTCGTCCTCACTGTTCACGCCGTAGTTGCCGATGTGCGGCTGGGTCAGAAGGACGGTCTGGCCGCGATAGGAGGGATCCGTGAGGATCTCCTGGTAACCGGTGATCGAGGTGTTGAACACCAGTTCACCGATCGTCTCGCGCGACGCGCCGAAGGAACGGCCGCGCAGGACGGTGCCGTCTTCGAGAACCAAGCGGGCGGGCTTGCGGGAATTCAAAGCGGAAGGAGCATAGCGGCGTGCTCTCGGCTTGCACGGGATCGCTGCAATGTCGCTGCCGGGGGGTCAGCGTTCGCGACCGGGATCCGCGGCGCCGACTCGCAGCATCCGGGTCGCTGCGACGGCGGCCCCGAAGCCGTTGTCGATGTTGACGCAGACGATGCCGGGGGCGCAGGCGGTCAGCATCGTGGCCAGCGCCGAGAGCCCGCCCTGACCGACTCCGTAGCCCACGCTCGTCGGCACCGCGATCAGCGGAGCGTCGATCAGTCCCGCGAGCACCGACGGCAGCGCGCCTTCCATTCCGGCGACCGCGATGACCGCACGGCAGGCGCGGATCTCCGCCAACACCGCGATCAAGCGGTGGAGTCCGGCGACCCCGACGTCGAAGAGGCGGACGACCGCCGCTCCCATCCGCTCGGCGGTCAGGGCCGCCTCTTCCGCCACCGGCAGGTCCGCGGTCCCGCCGCTCACGACGGCGATCCGGCCGCGGACGCCGCGCGGCACGTCGCCTGCGTATGCGCACCGCGCCAGCGGCACGTAGGTCGCACCGCGCACCTCGCGGACGAGTGCCGCGCCGCACGCCGCGTCGACGCGCGTGCAGAGCACCCGACCGGCACGGGCGAGGATGGCGTTGGCCGCGGCGACGCAGTGCTCGATCGTCTTGCCCTCGGCGAACACGACTTCCGGAAAGCCGCAGCGGGCCTCGCGATCGTGATCGATCCGCGCGAAGCCGAGATTCTCGATCTTGTCGTTCGGCTCGTTCACACGACCTTGCGCGTGGTCGCGCGCGCATCCAGCCGAAGGTCGTCGCACTGACCCTCGACGACGAATCGATGATGGCCGAGTCCGGCGATCATCGCGCCGTTGTCGGAGCAGAGCGCCATCGGTGGGAACACCTGCGCGAGCGCGCCGATGCGGCGATCGCTCGCGAGTCGCTCACGCAATCGCAGATTGCGCGCCACGCCGCCGCCGATCGCCAGGGAACGGACCTCGGGATACTGCTCGACTGCCCGGCGCAGCTTGCGCACGAGCGCGTCGACCACGGCTTCCTCGAGGCTGGCGGCGAGATCGGCGCGAGCACGGTCGTCGAGCTGCGGCAGCTCGCGCGTGAGCCCCGGCCCGCGAAGATGGTAGAGCAGCGCGGTCTTCAGTCCGCTGAACGAGAAGTCCAGGGAGTCCTTGCCCAGCATCGAACGGGGCAGTTCGACGGCATTCCGATCGCCGTCTCTCGCGCAGCGTTCGATCGCCGGGCCGCCCGGATACGGCAGGCCCAGGAGCGCAGCACCCTTGTCCAGCGCTTCCCCCGCGGCATCGTCGATCGTCGTGCCGATGCGCTCGGCATGGCCCACGCGGCGTACCAGATAGAGTGCCGTGTGACCGCCGGAGGCGACGAGCGACAACAACGGCAACGGGGTCTGCGGCGCACTCATGAAGGCAGCGTGCACGTGAGCGGCCACGTGATCGATGCCGATCAGCGGCAGCTCGAAGCCGAACGCGAGTGCCTTCGCTGCAGACAGTCCGACGAGGAGGCTGCCGATCATGCCGGGTCGGGCCGTCACCGCGACCGCGCTCAGGTCGCGCGGCGTCATGCCGGCCTCCTCCAGTGCGGCGGTGATGATCGGCACGATGCGGTTCATGTGCGATCGGCTGGCGACCTCTGGGACGACTCCGCGATAGCGCTCATGCAGCGCGATCTGCGAGTGGATGCAGTTCGATCGGATGTCGACGCCGTCCACGACGACGGCCGCCGCGGTCTCGTCGCAGGATGTCTCGATTCCCAAAATCGCGCAGCCGGCGGCGTTCATCGTTGCTTGGTGGTCTCTCCCGGTTGCGTGGTCCGTTGCGTGATCATTTCCGACAGCACCTCGACGGCCGCCGCGAGCTGCGGGTCCTCCGCCGGGCTCAGGGGTGCCGACGGCGAGAATCCGAGTCGTTCGGCGAGCGTGCGCACGGCGTCGCGATGGGCGCGCGGCACCTCGTGATCGCGGAGCCGACCTCGGATGCGTTCCTGGTCGCGTCGCGCGAGCGCCACGCTGCGATCGGGTTCGAGACCGCGGCCGTCGTTGTTCCGCGAGTCGCTCGGGACGTCGGCGCCGGCACCGCCGCCGAGGTCGCGACCCTTCGGAGTCACGTAGCTCGCCGTGGTCATCTTCAGTCGAAAATCGCGATCACGAAACGAATAGATGCTCTGCACCACCGCCTTGCCGTAGGTCTTCGTGCCGACGAGTCGCGCGCGTTCGTAGTCGGACAACGCCCCGGCGAGCACCTCGCTCGCACTCGCGGATTCTGCATTCACCAACAACACGATCGGCAACTGTGGCCAGCGGCAGCGGTCGGGCTTCGCGGTGTGTTTCTCGATCATCGTGTTCCGTCGCTCGAGGCGCACGATGTCCCCTTCGGCGACGAAGCGGTTCGCCAAGAGCACTGCCTCGTCGAGGAGGCCGCCGGGATTGAACCGCAGGTCGAGGATGACTCCCGCGAGGCCGAGTTCGCCGCACTCACCCATCATCGACTCGATCGCCCGAACTGTCTCCGCTTCGACTCCACGTTGGAATCCGGCGATGTGGACGTAACCCAAGCGTCGTTCGCGGTCGATCAAGTGTTCCCACTTTGCGAGCGGTTGCGACACCGCTTCGCGCGTCACGACCACGCGCGTGGGTTCGGCATCGGCGCGGGCAACGATCAGTTCGACGCGACTGCCGGCCTCGCCGCGGATCGCGGCGGTGGCTCTCGTGAAGAAGTCCTCCTTCGGGAGGCTCTCGAAGTCGACCTGGTCGGTGCCGAGGATGCGATCGCCCGGTTGGATTCCGGCCCGTTCCGCGGGGCCGTTCGCGAACGGGAATTCGACGGTGATCGGCTGCCGGTCGGGAACGAGGCTGACACCGATCCCGAGGTAGGTGCCTTCGATCTCGCGGCCCACGAACTCCGCGACGTCCTCTTCCGCCACGAACTCGCTGAACCGATCGAGGTCCGCGACCATGCCCGAGATCGCAGCGATCATCAACTTTCGCGAATCGGTCGGCCGGTAGTAGTCCTTCTGGATCTGGTCGTGCACGAGCCGCAGGACCGCGAGTTCTTCGCGCGGAAGGGGTTCCGTGACCTGCCGCCAGAGCAAGATGCCGCTCGGGACGGCGAGGAGGATCGCCACCGAAGTCAAGAGGGCGAGGAGGGCGACCGGTGCGATCCGCATCTGCATGGGGATCCTATCGGTCGTTCGAGGCTCGGCCCACCTGGTGCCGTGCGTCGGGTTGGTCGGCAGACCCCTGGCCCGGATGATTCGTGAACGTCTGCTGCGATGGCGGCGAGTCGCGCCCGGCGGCGTCGCTACGTCGGCTCCTCCCCGGCAGCGTAGCTACGGCTACGCTTCGGTCGTCGACCGACGCAGCTCCTTGCCGGACATCGACCTGCGGCGATCTCGCGACGACGTTCACGAATAATGGGGGGACTAGCGGTCGCGTGGAAGTTCTGTGATTGCCGCGGTTCGCCGCGGGCAGGCACGCGAGGCCGTCGCTACACTCCGCTGCGCTCGCTGGAAGCTGCCCAGCCGGAATCTGCCCTGCGAGCGAGGTCATAACCACGATGGTGAACGTCACCGCACGCGTCGTCCGGCTCGAAGGAGTCGAGGGGACCTGCTTCCTGCTCATGGACGACTCCCGTTTCCCGGAAGAACTGGTCGTCGACTTCCAATCTGGATCGACCGGTTCCCCGCACGCTGGTCGCAGCGAAGTCGTCTTCCGCCTGCAGCCGAGTTCGAAGAACGACCCGACGCCGACCTATGTCGAGATCTTCGACGACTGAGCGCGTGCCAGGGTCCTTGTCCTGGTCTTCGCCCTTCTCCGGTCCGGCACGAACCCTCGCGTTCGCGCTCCTGCTCGCGGCTTGGAGCGGCGTCGCGGTGATCGCCCAAACCTCGCCGGCCACGGATCCTGCGGTTCGACCGACCGTGGAAGCGGTGGACGAGACCGCGCGGATCGAGGCGATTCGCGCGCGACACGGGGTGGTGGCTCTCGGCGGGCTCGCACTCTCGGGCAAGTCGATCGTCGGCCTCGGGGCAACCGGCCGGCGTCGCGTCGACCAGGAGGTGCCGGTTACGAGCGCGGACCGCTGGCATCTCGGCTCTTGCACGAAGGCGATGACCGCCGTGCTGTGCGGAATCGCCGCGGACGCCGGCAAGCTGCAACTCGGCGACACCTTGCCCGAGCTCTTCCCCGAGTTGGCCGAAGCGATGCACGAGGGGTGGCGCGAGGTCACGCTCCTCGACTTGCTCCGTCATCGGGCCGGTCTGCCGGCGAATCCTCCCGCCGCGCTCTGGACGAAGATGTACTCGCTCGTGCCGCCGCCACGCGAAATGCGCACGTTGGTCGCGACGGAGCTGCTGTCCGGGCCGCCGACGCACACCGTCGGGAAGTTTCTCTACTCCAACACCGGCTACATGCTGGCCGGTGCTGCGCTGGAGCGTGCCTACGACCGCGACTGGGAAGCTCTGATGCGTGAGCAGTTGTTCGCGCCGCTCGGCATGGCTGCGTGCGGCTTCGGGCCGCCGGGTGAAGTCGAGCGAACTTCGCAACCTTCCGGCCACGACGAGGGCGAGTCCAAGCGGCCGATGGGAGTCGCGGTCGAGGCCGACAATCCGCCGTCACTCGGTCCGGCTGGAACCGTGCATGCGAGTCTGTCCGACTGGGCAGCTTTCGTTCGCGTGGTTCTCGGAACGGATGGCTGCGAGCCGCCGCTCGTGAAGCCGCGCACGCTGGAGCGTTTGTTCGAGCCGCCCGCACAGGGCGGCGACTACGCCGCGGGCTTCGGGGTTACCGAGCGAACGTGGGCACGCGGTCCCGTCCTCACCCATTCTGGCAGCAACACGATGTGGTACTGCGTGGTGTGGGCTGCACCGGACGACGACTTCGCCGTGCTCGCCGTGTGCAACGAAGCGGGCGCTGCGGCCATGGCGGCGACCGATGAAGTCTGCGCTTCGCTCATCGCATCGCACGCCCCCAAACTCCGCAGGCGAAAGGGCTGAACGAGTGCGGGGAGCGGCATCCCCAAGTGTGAATCTCGCTGCGCGTGCGGCGATTCTCTCGACCTCATGAACATCACCATCCTTGGCGCCGGCTCGGTCGGCGCGAATCTCGCTCGTCGGCTCGTGGCCAGTGGTCATGAAGTCGAGTTCGGTGTGCGGCAGCCCATGGATACCGCGGCACTTCGCGCGGAGCTCGGCAGCAAGGCGACGGCGCAGCCGCTCGGCGAGTCGGCGAAGTCCGCGGACATCGTGTTCGTGGCGGTCACGGCGAGCGCTGCGATCGATGCCGTACGCCACAGCGGGATTCGCGACGGCGCGATCCTGGTCGACTGCAACAACCCGGTGTTGTTCGTCGACGGACCCGTGCTCAAGCCGCCGAGCGAGGGGTCGACTACTGCGGCGCTCGCGGCGGCCTTTCCGAGACTGCGAGTCGTCAAGGGCTTCAATCACTTCGGTGCCGAGATCCATCGGAATCCTGCGCTCGCATCCGGTTCCGCCGACGCCTTCTTCGCCGGAGACGACAAGGAAGCGAAGGCGGTGGTGATGGACCTGGCGAAGGGTCTCGGCTTCGTACCGCGCGATGTCGGTCCGCTGCGCAATGCCGCCGTCCTGGAGAACCTTGCGGTGCTGTGGATCCAACTCGCGATGCAGAGCGGGCTCGGGCGCGAGTTCTCCTTCCGCTGCGAAGGGCGCGCGTGAGATCGGCGACGCAGGCGGCGACGGTTGCCGTCTGGTTTCCGCTCGGTCTACTGATCGACGCGAAGTTCGGTTGGTGGGGGCTGACCGTGACGACGATCGGAACGATCGCGCTTCTCGCGTGGGTCGTCCGCACTGCGAGTCGTCTCGAGCGAATTCGACTGTGCGCCTGCGTGTTCTGGGCAACCCTTGGCGAGTTCTTCCTGACCGAAGGTGCCGGGCTCTATGAATACCGATTGGGCATCGTGCCGCCCTACGTCCCTTTTGGTCACGCATTGCTGTTCTGGCTCGGCGTCACCATCACGGACTCGCTGGGGGAGACGGTTCGGTCATTGCTGCGATCCCTTGCCGCGTTGCTGACGATCACGTGCTTCCTGTGGCTCGGCGATCAGCAGAGCTTGTGGCTGTTGTTGGTCTTCGCGCTCATGACTCGATTCGGCCGGTCTTCGGCGGTGTACGGATCGATGTTCCTCCTCGCGCTTATCCTCGAACTGGTCGGGACGCGGATCGGCACGTGGCGCTGGGCGGCAGTCGAACCCACCTTCGGTCTCGCGACCACGAATCCACCCGTCGCCGCCGGCGTTCTCTACTGTGTGCTCGATGGCATCGTGCTTCTCTCGCACCGCTTGGTACCACGACGGAAACTCTCGTGAAGCAGAACTGCGGCGTCGCTCGAACAAGCTTCCATGATCGGCCCCATCCGTCTCGTCGCCGTGCTCGGCGTTGCTCTCGCCTTCAGGCGGCGGATCGAGAATGGCCGTGAGTCGCTGGGCGCGGGACTCGTGTTGCCGATCGGTTACCTCGTCCGACGCGGCTTTCCTCGAGGGCTCGGCGGCATGCTCGGTCTGAGCATGATCGGTGCGGGTCCGACCCTGGCTCTGGTGCTCGAGACTCGATCGCTGTGGGAACGCGGTCGCGAAGGTTGGGCGGTCGGCGGCCTGACGCTGGGCGTACTCGAAGTCGCGGGTGGGCTGTTGTGGTTCTGGCCGGCGCTCGCCCCTTGATCGACGAACGGTGGCTCACTCCGGGCGGAACACGGCCCAGGTGAAACCGCCGGCCGGGACGTCCAGCGTGACACGGACACGGCGGTCTCGGTCCAACACGAGTTCTTCGCGTGCGCGGTCTTCGATCGCGAAACTCGCATGGTCGACGAGACCGCTGTAGCGGAGGTCGACCCGGATCTCGCGCGTCACGGCTCGTGTCAGCGGATTGAAGACGACCAGCAACGCGCGTTCGGGCAGATCCGGATTCACGTGAAGCATCCAATCGATGTCGCGACCGTCGGCACGGCGTCCGTGAACCATGTCCGACTCCAGGATGTCGCGGTACTGCTTGAACCAGGCGACCCGCGCCGCGAGCAGATCGCGCGTAGCACTCGTGTCGAAGAGACGCGGTCCGCGATAACAGGCTTGCACACCCATGGCCAGGTTCGCGGTCAGCATGCGATCGTAGTGATCGAGGTGTTCGGCGAGCGGCTCGATCGTCGCTGCCGCACCGCCGCCGTGATACTCGGACAACGGCACGAACATCCAGCCCAGGGACGGCGGCTTGCGCCACGTGCCGTCGTAGATGTTCTGTCGAGTGTGGATCACCTGATCGTCACGGGGCAATGACCAATTGGTCTCGCGATAGCCCATGCCGCACTTGCTCGTCCCGTTGAGGAAGTAGTGATCCGGTGCGTTCACGTAGATGCCCCGAGCGCGGCAGTCCTCGTAGAAGTCCGTACTGATCTTCCAGTGCAACCACTGCGAGTCCTCGACGCCGCGCTGGAGCGGCGGTCGTGAAGTGACGTCGACGTCGCCGGGATACGGGCCGTCGTGCTCGAGCAACGTGAAGCCGGTCGCGCGGAAGAACTCGCGCAACGTCTGCACGTAGCGCTGGCCCCATTCGGAGGTGAGGGCGGGGCAGGCGCCGTGCGCATGCGACTCGCCGGGCGGACACACGATGTCCTGACCGTTGCCGATCCGTCGCGACGAGTACAGCGAGTAGCCGCCGATCTCGATGTCCTTGGACTTCGCATACTCCGCGAGGCTCCGCCAGCGAGTGAGGTTTGCCTCACTCCGATCCTCGATGTCGAAGCCGCTGCCGAAGGACAGGATCAGCATTTCGAAGCCGACCTCGGCGCACTGATCGATGGCACGCCGAACCGATTCCGGATCCGAGTGACGCAGGTGCATCATCAATGGGTTCTCGGTGATCCATGGCGCGACGGTGCGATACATGCGGCGCAGGCCGAGTCCCTGCCGCTCACGATCGAGGGAGTCGTGAACCAACTCGAAGGTCGTGAAGGAGTCGAATCGCTCGCCGGGCGCGACCGAAACGCCCGGTCCACGGCTCGGTTCGACGACCAACAGGCACGGCATCTGGCGCAGGTAGTTGACCTGCGTGTGGTGCTCGGGGTCGGTCCGCCAGTGGACGACGTGGCGATTGGCGTTCTCGAAGTTGAAGCCGCCGAACGCGAAGTCGGTCTCCACGTGAAGGTGTTCGGGTTTCGGCAGCGCGACGCCGCTTCGCGCCTCCACGGGGTTGCCG
Source organism: Planctomycetota bacterium (assembly GCA_050181465.1). Classification (GTDB taxonomy): domain Bacteria; phylum Planctomycetota; class UBA1135; order UBA1135; family UBA2386; genus JACRLW01. The sequence goes on along the minus strand of JBFXDD010000004.1, from coordinate 53,026 downwards.
TGTTCGACGATCGCCAACTCCTCTGTTCGGATGCGGTCGACACGTACCGGGGTCGTGCCGCGATTGTGGATCAGCACCTGCTTGCTCAGGCACGGCACGCCGTCGTAGAGGTCGTAACGAACCGTCACGACGAGGTCGGGACCTCCCGCCGGTGCTTCGAATTCGAAGGCGAGGCTGATGCCCTTGGGCGGCCATTCTGCATCCGGTGCATGGTGGCGCACTCGCTGCCAATTCAGCCGCGGCGCGATGGGCGAGGCAGACCAGCGAACGAACCCAAATGCGCCGTCGACGGGTCTCAGCGCGTCGATCATCGATTCGTCGAGCCATGCGTGATGGGGCTGGCCCGCCATGCCCCCGACTGCGTACTCCGTGCCGTCGACCCAGAGCCGCGCTTCCGGGTGGGCTGCGCGGAGGAGGGACTCGCCGCGCATCTGATCGTCGAAGGCGACGCACACCAGGTTCTCACGGACTCGGAACGCGCGACGAATCAGGCCATTGCTGAGGACGATCTCGTTTTTGGACGTCCCGCGTTCCACACGAGCGGGGAATCCTGCCCGAACGACGAGCCAGTCGGCGACCGCCTGGGTCGAGCCCGGCGGATCGTGGGAGGGCAGAGCATCGAGGGATTGGGTCGCGGCCGACGTGGTGCCGATTCCAGCGGCGAGGACCAGCTTGCGCAGCATCCGCGCATTGTGGCCCGATCCGGCTGCGGGTTCGAATCGACGTTGCGAGACGGTTCATGCCGCCCACGGATCGCGACGGCATTGATTCGCTTCGGCGCATTCTTCTCGATGGGGCATCGGGTCGCGCGATGGCCATGACGCGGTAGGCTTCACTTCGGCGACCCCCAGCGGTGTGCCGTCCACGCGACGAGTTCGTCTCGTCTTCTTTCACTCCTCAACATGAACCTACCATCTCGTCTGATGGCCGCCACGATTGCGGCCGCTTCGTTTGCGCTCCCCGCACTCGCCCAGAGTCCGCTGTGCACCGTCGGCTTCATCGGCGGCAACGGTCTCTCCGGCGACACGCTGGTGTTCTTCGACATCAACGTCACCACCCCGGTTCTCCTGCAGTCCATCGACACCAACTGCATGGCGGCCGGTGCGGTGAACATCGAGATCTACACCACGCCGGGGACTTCGATTGGCGTGGAAGCCAATCCAGCGGTGTGGACCCTGGTCGGCACCGGTTCCGGCACTTCGACCGCGCGAAACACTCCGACCAACGTTCCGTTGAACACGTCGGTGCTCCTCAACACCGGCGCCTTCGGTGTCGCCATCCGGAGCAGCAACGGTCACTCCTACACCAACGGCAACGGAACGAACCAGAACTTCTCGACGGCAGAGCTGTCGATGAGCCTGGGCAAGGGCACCACGGTGCCGGGCGGTGTGCCGTTCAGCAACGCGTCGCTGAACTCACCCCGAGTTTGGAACGGTTGCTTCAACTACGTTCCCAGCAACGGCCTGTTCGCGAACTTCAGCGCAACTCCCCTGTCCGGTGCTTCGCCGCTGTTCGTCAATTTCACGGACCAGACCTTCACCTCGGATCCGAACGGCGTGGCGACCTGGGCGTGGGACTTCGACAATGACGGCAACACCGATTCGACCTTGCAGAACCCGCAGTGGATCTACGCGGCTCCGGGTCTGTACTCGGTCAAGCTCACCGTCACGGATTCGCAGAATCCGTCGTCGAGCCTCACCAAGTCCGACTACATCTCGGTCGACCCGATCGCCGCGGACTTCTCCGCGACGCCGACTATGGGTGCGGCGCCCTTGATCGTGAACTTCACCGACACCTCCACGGGCTTGGTCACGTCGTGGGCCTGGGACTTCGACAACGACGGCAACGTCGACTCGACGCTTCAGAACCCGACCTGGGTCTATGCGAGCAGCGGTCTCTACACGGTCAAGATGACCGCCTCCAACTCTGGCCAGAGCGACTCCGAGACGAAGGCCAGCCTCATCTTCGCGACAGGTCAGCCGGTCGATCCGGGTCTCCCGGAGGTGCTGCAGTACCAGTTCAACGAACCGCGCGGAACGACCGTCGCCAACAGCGCGAGCGGTTCGAGCTTCCCCGCGTTCGGAACGGCGCGCGCGTCGGGCTGGCACGGCGATCTCGGTCGTCCGCTGTTCAACGCCAACGAGCCGGGCTTCGGCGAGCTGGCCTACAGCGCGACGAACGGCAACTCGGTGAACACCAATGCGCAGCTCGCCTTGAGCGGCAGCTACACGATCACCTGGTGGGCGCACCGTGATCCGGCGTCGACCACCACGAGCCCCTTCGGCTACTTCTTCAGCGACAACAGCTTCCGCTGCTTCATGGGCAGCGCGGGCATCCTGTTCGGCGGCGGCACGGGTTCCCCCTTGTCGGCGACGACCACCTTCAACTGGACCGGACACCTCACGCAAGGTGTGTGGAACCACTACGCGCTGGTCATCGACGACGCCAACGGTCAACTGATGTGCTACGAGAACGGCGTTCCTCACCCGACGCCGCGTGCCTTCACCCCGAACACCTACGCCTACACGGCGACGAGCGCGACGGCGATCCTGAGTGTCGGTGCGGTGCCCTCCGGTTCCAGCCGGGCGACCAGTCACTACCACATGGATGACTTCCGCTTCTACAGCCGCGCGCTGTCGCCCGCCGAGATCCTCGGCGCCATGCTGAGTGAGCAGGCTTCGGCGACGACCTTCGGTTCGGGTTGCGCGGGTCTCAGCGGCGTGCCGACGATCTCAGGAAGCGGTGGTCAGCCCAAGTTGGGCAACGCCGGCTTCTCGGTGCAGGTTGGCAACGTCGATGCCGGCAGCGTCATTGCGACGCTGATCGGTGTGCTCGCGGTGGACGGCGGCGCTCGACCGGTCGACCTGTCGCTGGTCTTCGGCCCGGGCTGCCAGGCCGAGACCCTGCCGGACCTCGCCGCCTTCGTGATCGGTGTCGGCCCGAGTGCGAGCCTGCCGCTGGCGCTCCCGCTCGATCCTGCCCTCGCCGGTGCGCACATCTACGTTCAGGCTGCAGCCTTCGGCGCGCCGAGCGCGATGTCGCCGGCGCTCGACATCAACCTGCAGAACTGATCTGCGGAGACCGCGCGGACGCCGCGATTCAGCGGCGCCGCGCGGCGATCTCGGCGAGCGCCTTGTCGATCGCCGCGACGCTCATCCCCAGTGCGTCGAGCAGACTTCGCGAGTCATCGAGCGCGGTCTTGGCTTCCTCGAGCCGATTCTGTGCGAGCAGATGGAGCCCCTTGCGCTCGAGGAAGCGCCCCTGCAACCGCGGCCGGTCACTCTGGCCGCGAAGCTGCTCGAGCGCTTCCTCGCAGGTTGCGATCACGAGGTCGTGATCGTCGATGCCATGCGCGAACTCGGCCAGGAGATCGCGCGCCATCGTGGCTTCGAGCGACTTTGGGCCGAACCTTTGCGATGCGAGCGATACCATCTCTCTGGCGATCGCGATGGCCTCGTTTTCACGTCCCAGCCCATACTGGGCGAAGGCGAGTTGTCGCATCGCCGGCAGGCGGACGTCGAGTCGAGGTGTCGACTCCCCGGCAAGGGAATCGAGAGTCGCGCGCGCGTGGACTTCCAGCTCCGGCCAGCGCTTCTGATCCTGTAACTCGCGCCCCAACTTGTATCGGTCGCGTTCCGCGGGGAGTTGCGTTCGATCGATGCCGCCGGGCCCGAACATCAGTGAGCCGCCGAGCAGCTCCAGGACGATGAGCGGAGATGTGGATCCCACGGCGGTCAGTTTCGCTTGGGTCGCATCCCGGAGGAGCCGCCCGCCCTCGTCGGTTTGTCCGTCGCGAAGGGCCGCGTCCGCTCGCCGGAACAGCACGGCGGATCGCATCAGACGCGCGATGTCGCCCTGCTGTGGATCACGCTCGAGTGCCTCCAGTTCGAGCAACTTGCGCGCGACTGAATCCCGATTGCCGGCTGCCGCCTCGAACTGGAGGAAGCGGGTGATCGCGAGGACGTAGGCGGTCGGCGTTGGTATCGGGATTCCCAGGGCCTCGTATTCCCCGACTGCTGCTCGCGCGTCGTCGACTCGATCGAGCATGACCAGCGCGCGCACGCGGCCGAGGAGCAACGCTGCGCGAGTGTCCTCGTCGCGCAGTGAAGGGTCGTCGAGCGCCGCGGCCTCGTCGAAGAGTCCCAGCGCGTGTTGGTTCTCTGCCACGGACAGCATCGCCCGGCCCAGCGCCATGAGCAGCAGTTGCCGAGCACGAGGAGAACTCGGCAACTCGTCTCGCAGTCGTTCGCGACCGAGCATGAGAAGGTCGTGGAAGGAGACCGTCGGCGAGAGCACGGAATCGTCCGCGGTCGTCAGCAACCTGGTCAAGCGGTCGCCCAGCTCCACGGCGGTCGCGGCTTGCTGCCGCGCGATCGACTCCGCCGATCGAACCTCCTTCAGCGATACGAGTGAGAGGGCCAGTCCGCCGGCGATTCCCAACACCGATACCAGGACCGCGCAACTGGTGGCCGCGTGGCGGCGCACGAAACGAGTGAGGACGTATCCCGCCGTCGCGCGTCGCGCGTTGACCGGCAGGTGTCGGCGGTGCCGCAGGAGATCGTCGGCGAGTGCGGTCGCCGAGGGGTAGCGCGAACCCACTTCGCGATGCATCGCACGTGCGACGATCGCTTCGAGATCGCCGGCGAGTCTCGGATCGAGTTCCGACAGGCGGCGGGGGGGCGTCGCCTCGATCTTGCGAATGGCTTCCGTGGTTCCCAGTCGCTGGACGTCGTAAGGCGGGCGCCCCGAGAACAGCTCGTAGGCCAGCGCGCCGAGACCGTAGACATCGCTACGGGTGTCGATCTTCGCCGGATCGCCTTCGAGTTGTTCCGGACTCATGTACGGCAGCGTCCCGGACCGTTCGCTGCTCCTGCTACCCGAGTCGCTTCCCGCGGCGCTGCCGGTCGGCTGTTCGATCAGCCACGCGATGCCGAAGTCGAGCACCTTGGCCTCGTCGTTCTCCTCGACCAGGATGTTGGATGGTTTCAGATCGCGATGGATGACGCCTCGCTGGTGGGCGTGCTCGACCGCCGAGCAGACGCGGAGCAGCAGATCGATGCGGCGATCGAGTCGTGGAGCTTCCTCGCGAAGCCAAGTGTCCAGTCGTCGTCCGTCCACCCGTTCCATGGCGAGGTAGGGTCGATCGTCGAGGGTTCGACCCGCAGCGATGATTCGGGCGATGTTCGGATGCTGAAGCCGCGCGAGCACGTCGGCTTCGCGAAGGAGGCGGGCGAATTCTTCGGGGCCCTGGCGGTGCGGCTCGAGGATCTTGATCGCGACGATGCGATGTGGATTGGCCTGTTCGGCGGCGTAGACGGTCGACATGCCGCCCCGACCGATGACCTCGAGGATCTCGAATCCGTCGATCCGTGGTGGCTGGGCGGCTGCGGCGAAGAGCCGCTCGGCTTCGCGCCCCACTTCGCGAAAGATCGTCTCGGATGTGTTGTCGCGATCGAGTAGGCGACGCACGTAGTCGATCAGGTGTGGTTGATCCGGAAACCGGTGGGCCAGCCACTGCTCGCGTACCGCCGGTTCGAGACGCCGCGCCTCGAGGAAGGCCGCCTCGAGTTCGGCGAACTCGCGAGGGTTGGGGTCTTTCGTCATCGCGCTCGAATCAGGGGGCCAATCGTTCGGCGAGCCAGGCACGTGCGAATCGCCAGTCGTTGGAAACCGTCATGTGAGAGATCCCCAGCGCGCGCCCGACTTCCGGGATCGTCATGCCGCCGAAGATCCGCAGCTCGACGACCTTCGCCTTGCGTTCATCGAGCGCGGCGAGGACGGCGAGCGCATCATCGATGTCGAGCACGTCGAACTCGGACCGCCCGATTTCTTCGAGATCGCAGACCGTTCGCAACGCGGCGTCGCGCTTGCCGGCCTTGCGCGCGCGGGCGTGGTCGATGAGGAGTTGCCGCATCGCCGTCGCGGCCACCGCCGCGAAGTGTTCGGGGCCGCGGAACTCGCCGTATCGCGCACACCGTGAATAGGCCTCGTGTACCAGCGCGGTGGGCTGAACCGTCCAGTTGCGGTGCCCGAGGTATCGCGCGGCGAGATCGCGCAAGTCGCCGTAGACCGACGCCACGAGATCGGCGGCAGGACCCAGTCGCTCAGTCGGCTCCGGCTGCGACTCGGACTCGACGTCGGACCTCATCCTCGTGGCCCTCGCCGACGGACGCCGAAGCCGTCACAGCCGATGGCGCCCGGCGCCGTCGCCGATTGATGGCGCCTCGACCGAGTGCGAGCCCCGCCGGCGCCCGGCCACGGGGACTCCCCGAGAATCATGAGGAGGTCGAGTGAGAGGGCCATTGCGGACAGTATCGCAGAGACGAGCAACCGGGGCCGACGGGGATTCGCTACCGGCTCCACGAGAACGGGCCGAGATTCCCCAACTCGAATCCGCCGAGCCGTGCAACGTGCCGATCGCTCGAGCCTGCGCGCCGAAGGTCGTCGACTCCGAAATCGCTCGGCCGGTCGCGCGGATATTCGAGTGGGAGCTCCAAGCGGCAGGTCGCCGCACTCGGCTAGCCCGGATGACTCGTGAACGTCTACTGCGATCGCCGCAAGTCGCGCCCGGCGGCGTCGCTACGTCGGCTCCTCCCTGGCAGCGTAGCTACAGCTACGCTTCGGTCGTCGACCGTCGTAGCTCCTTGCCGGGCATCGACCTGCGTCGATCTCGCGACGACGGTCACGAATCATCCGGGCTAGGCCTTGCTGCGCAGCGGCTCCCGGCCCCAAGTCACGACCGCGGGATGCGCGGCGATCCGATGTGCGGAACCCCGCGCGGAAAAGGTTGGGCAGAGCCGGACTTGAACCGGCGACCCCAGCATTTTCAGTGCTGTGCTCTACCAGCTGAGCTATCTGCCCGCAGGGGGCGCGGCACGGTAGGGGCCGACCCGGACGAGGTCAAGTCAGCGCGCGAAGAAGCGGCGCGCATTCGCGACGTCGTCGGCGATCTGCGCGCTCAGCGCCCCCTGGTCGGCGAATCGGCGCTGATCGCGCAGACGGGCGAGGAAACTCAACTCGAGGGTCATCCCATAGAGATCACCGGCAAAGTCGAGCAGGTGGACTTCGAGCCGGCGCGCGTTGGCGTCGGCGCCGAAGGTCGGGCGCGCGCCGAGGTTCGCGACCCCCTCGTGGGTGTTGCCGTCGAGCAGCACCTCGACCGCGTACACGCCGTCGGGCGGGAGAATCCGACTGTCCGGGATGAGATTCGCAGTCGGGAAGCCCAGCGTGCGACCCCGGCCGTCCCCGTGGACGATCTCGCCGAAGGCCTGCGGCCAACGCCCGAGCATGCGGTGACACTGGCGCAGATCGCCGCTCTGGATCGCCGCGCGGATGGCGGTCGACGAGATGGGCTGACCGTCCACGGTGACTCGGCTGCCTTGGCGGACCAGGAAGCCGAACTGCGCGCCCAACTCCTGCATGCGGTCGAGACCGCCCTCGCGATCCCGGCCGATCGCGGCGTCGTAGCCGAGCAGCAGCGCCTTGGTGGCGAGGCCGTCCACCAACACCTCCGTGGTGAACTCGGCCGCGCTCAGCAACTGGAGCGCGCGGTCGAAGTCGAGCAGGACGACCCGCCCGACCCCGGCTCGCCGCAGCAGGCGCAGTCGGTGCGGCAGGCTGACGATCCACTCGACGTTGCGGCCGCGGAGCAACTCATCGGGGTGATTCCGAAAGGTGACGACGGTCGGCAGCGCACCGACCGCGGAGCCGAGTTGGATCAACTCGTGCAGAAGTCGCAGATGGCCCAGGTGGACCCCATCGAAGACGCCGACGAGGGTTGCTGAGGCCGCATCGAGGTTCGACGGGTCCTGGCGGTTCGATCGAGCGAGGCTTCGCAGCGCCTCGCGACCGTCCACGATCCTCACCGTGCGAACAGCCTCACGCGCGCGATCCCGCCGCGCGGCGCTCGAAGTCGGCCAAGTCGTGCTTCACGCGCAGCTTCTCGACCGCACTCAGCCGATCGACGAAGAGCACGCCGTGCAGGTGGTCGACTTCGTGCTGCACGATACGGGCCAGGAAGTCGGTGAAGGTGCGCTCCTGGACGACGCCGTCGAGGCCCTGGTACCGCACCTTGATCCTCAGAGCCCGCTCGACCTCCGCGTAGAGTCCGGGGAAGGACAGGCAGCCCTCGTCGCCGAACTCCCGCCCCTTGCGCTCGAGAATCTCCGGGTTCACCAGGACCATCTCCTCCGCGCGGTCGTCGCGGTCGCCGGTCGGATTGAGGACCAACAGTTCCAACTCGAGGCCGACTTGGGGTGCGGCCAGCCCGACCCCGCGCTGCGCGTACATGGTCTCGAGCATGTCGCTGGCGATCTGGGTGAGGTTCGAATCGAAGGTCTCGACCTTCTTGCCGCCGCGGCGGAGAACCGGGCCTGGGTAGCGGACGACGTCCATGGCTTCGAGGGGATTTTTCGAGGGGGTTGCCGGCGGCGACGGCGTTGCCACGTCGCGGAGGGATGGCTAGAGTGCTCGGCCCTCCGAGTGGCGTCAAGCCTCGTCGGGACCCCTTCCATGGATCTGAGCAAGCACCTCGAGAAGGCCGAAGAGGCCGTGAAGCGCAAGAACTACGCGTTCGCGGTCAACCTCTACGGTCAACTCCTCGCGCTCCAGCCCGACAATGGGCAGGCGCGCGCCGGCTTGCGGACCGCATTGTTCAAGAAGGCCGAGCAGCGCAAGCCGAGCAAGCTGGTCGCGATTCTGGGTGGGGGGCTCAGCTTGCTGACCGCAAAGATCGCCACCACCTTCCGGGGTCACAAGGCCGCGGCAAAGTCCTATGAGCGCTACCTGGCGCTCGACCCCCTCAACGAGGGCGCCAATCTCGCGCTCGCGAGGGCGTTGGAGAAGGCCGGCTTCGCGAAGTCGGCGTTGGCGGTCTTTCGCGCCTTCGCCGAGCAACAGCCGCGCTGCCTCGAGGCCGCGCGCGAGGCCGGTCGGTTGTTGTACGAACAAGGCAAACTGGACGACGCCCTGTCGATGTATGAGCAGGCGCTCAAGATCGATCCGCGCGACCAGGACGCCCTGCGGGCACGAAAGAACCTCGCTGCCGAGGGCGCGCTGAGCAAGACGGGCATCGCGACGGCGCAGTCATCGCGCGAGTTGGTCAAGGACAAGGAAGCCACGAAGAAGCTCGAGCGGGCGCAGCGCCTGCATCTGTCGGCCGAAGAGATCGAGGCGGAACTCGACGAGGTGGAGAAGCGCCTCGCTTCCGCGCCCAACGACGTGGATGCCTTGGTCCGCGGCGCGGAACTCCAGGAGATGCGGCGGGATCCGCGGGCGGCCCTGGACTTCCTGGAGCAGGCCCAATCGGTGCGGCCGGAAGACACCGCCCTCGCAACCAAGGTCGCCGACCAACGAATCAAGCTCCAGGAGCGCAACGTCGAGGATGCGTTGGCGCGGGGTGACGAGTCGGCGGCTGCCAATGCCCGCAAGGTACTCGCGTCCCTCAAGGCGACCGAATATCGCCGCCGCGTCACCGCGAATCCGAGTGACCTCGGCCTCCGTTTCGAACTCGGCGCCGCGCTCTATGAGTCCGGCGATCTCGATCCCGCGATCGCCGAACTCCAGCAGGCGGTGAAAGACCCCCGCCGGGCGACCGAGGCGATGCTCACCCTCGGCCGCGCCTTCCGGCAGAAGGGTATGGCCGACCTCGCTCGCGGCCAGTTCGAGAAGGCCCTGGCCGCGGGCGGTGGCCCGAGCGGCCGCATCGGCAAGGAGGTCCTCTATGAACTGGGGACTCTCGCCGAAGACGCCGGCGACCGTGACGCCGCCAAGACCCATTTCGCCGCGATCTTGGAGCTCGATTGGGGCTACCGGGACGCCGCCGACCGTGTCGCGAAGCTGCAGTCCTCCTGAGGAGCTCCGCCGCCGAACCGACAGCCGAATCTTCCAAACCGCAGATCCATCCAGCAGCCAGGAACCGACCGATGGCCCACAGCAAGCAAGCCGAGAAGCGCATTCGCCAGAACGAGAAGGCCCGTGTCCGCAACAAGGCCACTTCCTCTCGCCTCAAGACCCTCTTCAAGAACGTCATCACCGCGGCCGAAGGCGGCGATGGACAGACTGCCGCCGCCACCTTCGCGGCCGCAGCCGCGGCCGCCGACAAGGCGGCGAAGAACGGCGTCATCCACAAGAACACCGCCGCGCGTCGCAAGGCCCGCATGGCGCGGATGATCCAGAAGGCCAACGGCGGCTCCTGAGGCAGTCTGTGCTTTCGGTCGGTGCGGTCGCCGGGATGGACCGCACGGGCCGAGTTGCGAGTCCGGGAGTTCCGCCGAGGCTCGCGCGATGTGCGCCGTTTCTCGTGGCGCGCAGTCGATCCTCGCCGGTTTGCGGCGAGTCCGGTCGGCCGCCGTCGCCGGGATACCGGCACCGGTTCTCCTGGTCCTTGGATTCCTTCGATCCCTGAGTCCTCGTCTGTTCCGTTCCGCTATTTCCTGACCATGATCAAGGTCGAACAGCTCCGAAAGAACTTCGGTTCGATCGTCGCCGTCGACGGCATCTCCTTCGAGGTGCGGCCGGGGGAAGTCCTCGGCTTCCTCGGACCGAATGGTGCCGGCAAGTCGACGACGATGAAGATCCTCACCTGCTTCCTGACACCCGATGGCGGCACCGCCTCGGTGGCAGGCAGCGACATTCACACCGATCCCGTCGGCGTGCGGCAGAAGGTCGGCTATGTGCCGGAGAACGCGCCGCTCTACGACGACATGACGGTGCACGGCTTCCTGTCCTTCGTCGGGCAGGTCCGCGGCATCGGCGGTCGCGCTCTGCGCGACGCGATCGATCGGGTGGTGCCGCTTTGTTCGATCGACAAGGTGGTGCATCGCCGGATCGACACGCTGTCGAAGGGCTATCGCCGCCGCGTCGGCTTGGCGCAGGCCTTCCTGCACGATCCCGGGACCTTGATCCTCGACGAGCCCACCGACGGTCTGGATCCGAACCAGAAGCACGAAGTTCGCGAACTCATCCGCAGCATGGGTGAGAAGAAGTGCATCGTGATCTCGACGCACATCCTCGAAGAGGTGGACGCCGTGTGTTCGCGTGCGGTCATCATCGCCAAGGGCAAGGTCCTCGCCGACGGCACTCCTGCCGAGCTGACTCGGCGCGGCAATGGTCGACTCGACGCGTACTTCCGCGACATCACCACGAAGGAGAGTGCCGCATGAGCGCGACTGCTGCCGTGTTTCGGCGCGAGTTCCGGGGCTACTTCGCCACGCCGCTCGCCTACGTCTTCCTGGTCGCCTTCCTGGCTTCGGCGGCCTTCATGCCCTTCTCGCAGCGCTTCTTCGATTCGCGAGACGCGAGCCTGCGGCTGTTCTTCAGCAATCTTCCGGCATTGTTCGCGTTCTTCGCGCCCGCAGTTGCGATGCGGATGTGGGCGGAAGAGCGTCGCACGGGAACGATCGAACTGCTGCTCACGCTGCCGGTGACCCTGCGCCAGGCGGTGCTCGGCAAGTTCCTGGCGGGCTGGGCGTTCTTCGGGATCGCCTTGGTGTTGACCTTCTCCATGGTCATCACGGTTTCCTACCTCGGCAATCCCGATCCGGGTCCGATCTTCGTCGGCTATCTCGGGGCGCTTCTGATGGCCGGTGCCTATCTGGCGATCGGCACCTTCTTCTCTGCGCTCACCAAGAATCAGGTCATCGCCTTCGTGCTCGGCACGGCGGCGTCCGCCGCGTTCGTGTGGGCCGGTTCGCCGGCGGTCTCCAAGTTCCTGGACGGCAGCAACGTGCTGTCGCGCCTCGTCGGCCGCTTCGTCGAATCGATGAGCTTCCTGACGCACTACGACCCGCTCCAGAAGGGACTGCTCACCTTCGGAAGTCTGGCCGGAATCGCCACTATCGGCGCCGGATTCCTCGTTGCCACCATGGTCCTCTTGCAGGACACCAAGTCCCGCTGAACGGAGGTCATCGAGATGAATCAGAGTCAACGTTCCATCCTCGCGACGGTGCTCGTGCTGGTGATCGCGCTCTGCGCGAATTTCCTCATCACGCAGTGCGCCGGCAACATCGTTCGCATCGACACCACCGCCAGCAAGCTCTTCACGCTGTCGGAGGGTTCGCGGAAGATCATTGCGGGCCTGCAGAAGCCGCTCGAGTTGAAGTTGTTCTACTCGAAGGCATTGGTCGACCGCACCGGCATCGATCAGTGGCGAGAGATCAACAACCTCTACTACAACGTTCGCGATCTCCTTCGCAGCTATGAACGCGAGAGCGCCGGCAAACTGACCCTAGTGGAATACGATCCGCAGGGTTACTCCGACGCCGAAGGCGAAGCCGAGCGATTGGGTATCCAGCGCTTGCAGGACATGGGTTCCGACGGGCTCTACTTCGGCATGGCCGTCGAGAGTCCCACCGGCAAGTTCCATACGGTCAAGGTCTTCGACGTGCGCAGCCAGTCGCAGATCGAGTACCAGATCAGCGAAGCCATCGAGCTGACCACGCAGCGCGCGAAGACGAAGGTCGGCGTGCTGTCCTCACTCGATCCGACCGGCGAGGACATGAGTCCGATGATGCGCCAGCAGCTCATGATGCAGGGGCGTCAAGTCGAAGGTGCGTGGGCGATCATCGACTACCTGAAGCAGTTCTTCGAGATCCAGCGCATCCCCAAGGATGCCAAGGAGATCGAGGCCGGTATCGATTACCTGCTCGTCATCCACCCCAAGTCGCTGCCGGACGAGACCCTGTTCGCGATCGATCAGTTCGTCATGCGCGGCGGCAAGTCGATCTTCTGCGTCGATCCGCAGGCATTGCGCGTCGATCAGGCACCGCAAGATCCGCAAAACCCCTATGCCGGGTTCAGCTACGACGCGTCGAGCGAGATCAACAAGCTGCTGAACGCATGGGGCGTGAACGTTCCCAAAGACAAGTTCGTCGGCGATCCGGAGTACGCGCTCGATCAGCCCTCGCGGCGGGGCGCACCCCAGCGAGTGCTCGGATTCCTGAAGTTCCAGAACGGCGCCGGCTTCGCTCCGGACTCGGCGATCGCCGGCGGCATCCGGGATCCGATCGCGATCTACTTCGGTGGTGCGATCGAGGCAACCGCGTCGCCGGTCGAGGGCGTGGCCGTCGAGCCGATCCTGTCGACTTCTACCAAGGGCAACACCTTCACTGCCGAGAAGTTCGAGCTGGCCGGCGGCGACTTCGCGAAGATCAACGAACGGTTCGAGCCCGGCGTCAGCGCCATCCACGTCGCCGCGCGCATCACCGGCAAGTTGAAGTCGGCGTTCCCCGAGGGCCTGAAGAAGGCTGAAGGCGAGGACGGCGACAAGCCGGATGACGGCAATCCGGACGCGGGTGCCAAGGATGGTGACGCCAAGGACGGTGATGCGAAGGACGGCGAATCTGCGAAGGCGGAGCCTGCCCACCTGGTCGAGTGCCGCGAGCCAAATACTGTGATCGTGTTCGCGGACGTCGACTTCCTGGCGGACGGCCTGTCCTTCCAGCGCTTCGGCCCCGGGCTGTTGTTGCCCGCCGGGACCGGAAACGGTGCCGTGTTCCACAACGCGATCGATTCGCTCGCCGGTTCGACTGCGCTGATGAGCATCCGCAAGCGTGGCGAGATTCGCCGCACCTTCGATGTCGTCGACGAGATCGAACAGGAGGCGGATCTCAAGTCCCAGGAACAGATCAAGGCCATCAACCGCGACAAGGAGCGCTTCCAGAAGGAGCTGTCCGAGTTGTCGAGCCAGGCCACGGATGCCAACGTCGGCATGCTTCGCAACGACGCGCTCAAGAAGAAGCGCGAGCTCGAGAAGCAGGTGCGCGAGAAGGAGCGCGAGCTCATCCGCGCCCAGCGTGAGAAGACCGTCGAGATCGAGGCGCTGGGCTCTTGGCTCCAGTGGCTCAACGTCGTCGGCGTCCCGCTCCTCGTGCTGATCGTCGGCGCGGGGATCACGTTCCTGAACATGCAGCGGCGCAATGCCGCTTCCGGAGGTGCTCTATGATCCAACCATCCACTGTGCGCGGACTCGCCGTGACGGCGGGTGTTCTCGTGATCGCTTCGGTGTGGGTCGGTACGCGTGAGCGGACCGCCGTGTTCACCTTCGAGAAGGGGCAGTTGCTCCTTCCGGAGATCGATCCGGAGTCGGTGAGCGAGGTCGAGGTGAAGAAGGGTGCTGAGCGCGCGCTCCTGCGTCGCGCGGGCGCCAACTTCCTCGTCGAGTCCGAGAAGAACTATCCGGCATCGAGTCGCGAAGTGCGGGACCTCTTCGACCGGGTGCTCGGCATCCGACTCGAAGGCAAGACCAGCGAGGACCCGGATTCCTTCGTAACGCTCGGCGTCGACGGCGGTGACAAGACCACGTCGATCCGGCTGGCCGATTCCGACGGCAAGGAGTTGGTGACCGTGCTCGTGGGCGATGCTCTCGAGAGCGGCGGCTCCCACGTTCGACTGGCCGGCAAGAACGAGGTCTTCCGCATGGAAGGTTCGATCTGGCTCCGCTCGCGCGGCATGGACTTCGTCGACAAGCAGTTGCTCAACCTGCAGCGAGACGACGTCGCCAGGGTGGTCGTCGCCCCCTCAGGCGGCAAGGTCTACACGATCGACAGCCCTGAGAAGGGCAAGGTCGAACTGCTCGATATCCCCGCCGGTAAGAAGCTGAAGGGCAGCGAGCACGAGTCGGTCTTCACCGCGGCGAGCTACTTCAACTTCGACAACTTCATGCCCGAGGCTGACGCCAAGGACATGGAGTTCGCCAACGTCTACACCATCTCGACGCGCAATCAGTCGGAGTATCGCTTCGAGATCGCCAAGAAGGACGAGAAGTGGTACCTGCGCGCTCGCGCCAAGTACACCGGACCGGAGTCTCTGAGCGTCAAGGGTGCCGACGAGGAGCAGCTCAAGAAGAACGAGGAACTGGCGAAGGCGGCGCAAGCGGTCGATGCCTTCAACCAGAAGCACCAGAGCTGGGTCTATGAGATCGGCTCATGGAAGGCCACGAGCCTCACCAAGACCTTCGAGGACTTGCTCGCCGACGACGACGGCAAGCCCGAGGAGGTTGCCGCATCGCACATCTTGATCCCGTGGCAGGGTGCGGACCGCGCCGATCCGTCGATCACGCGGACCAAGGAGGAAGCCAAGGAGCTTGCGGAGAAGCTGCTCGCCGAGGTGATCGCCGAACCGACGAAGCTCGCGACCCTGGCAGCCGAGCACTCTTCCTGTCCGTCCAAGGACAAGGGCGGCGATCTGGGCACCTTCAAGTTCGAGACGATGGCGAAGCCTTTCTCCGAGGCGGCCTTCGCGCTGAAGGTCGGTGACGTCTGTGACCACATCGTGGAAACCGGCTTCGGCTTCCATGTGATCCAGCGCACCAAGTGAGCGGCTGGCGCGTGCGTGCGGCGTCGATGCCGCCGCACGCGGCTCAGGTGCCGGCGAGGTGGGGGATCGCGATCCCGTCGACGAGCTCCGCGTCGGCCTCCGCTTCAATCGTCAGTCCGGCGCTCTCTTCGAGGCCTTCGGGCCAGATGCGGAAGCCGCCGCGGCCGAAGGCGGGGATCTCCCAGAGTCCCCAGATCGAGCGGCCGTCGAAGAAGCCGCGGTACGCCACCGTGTGAGCGCCGACGTAGGACTTGGTCCAGCGAATCTCTTCGCTGCCGGTTTCGCAGCGGCCGCGGATGAAGAAGCGGCCGAGTGGGTCGAGACCTTCGCCGCGAATCACGCCGTCACGGAACTCCAGCACGAGGTCCTGGCCGTAACGGCGTCCGCCTTGCATGTAGAAGCCGCGCCAACGGCCGCTCTTCGGAGAGGGAGTCGAGTCGCTCATGGGCGCGCGGACGATAGCGCGCGCTCGCCGTCTGGGAAGTGGGGGCTTCCGGTGGGGGCGTCACTGCGGGTTGACAGCGCACGACGCCCCGGTCCTTCGCGGGGCCTCGCGTCCAGCCCGCGCGCGCGTTCCCTTTCTCTCTCTCCCTCTCTCTCTCTCTCTCTGTCCCTGCCTCAGCGGGGACCGCGGCGGCCGGGTGAGCGGCCGCGCGATCGAGTCGCCCGCCTCAGTCGACGGGTCTCAGTGAACGAGGCGCGAGTAGCGGTAGTAGGCCTCGAGGGTGAGGCAGAGGATCGCGGTCGAGTAGACGCGGCCACCGTCGTGGCCCCAGACACCGATCGGGTCCCAGGAACCGAGGTAGTTGCCGTCCTTGCGCTGCGGCTTGACGATCGCCTCGTTCAGGTGCTTCTCCCACGACTTCCAAGCGGTGTCACCGACCTGGAAGAGCGCATAGGTGGCGTAGTACCAGTAGTAGTGGTCGATCGAGCCGTCGGCCGGGTTCCAGGTCGGCGGGCGCTTCAAGAGCAGGTCGGACTGGCCGCGCATGATCTTGTCCTTCTTCGGATCGTCACCGAGGAAGATGCGGCAGAGCAAGGACACCGCGGTCATGCACTCGCCCTTCTCACGGGGGAACTTCGTGCTGTGCTCGCCGGTGCGTCGCGAGCTGTAGCCGCCGCGTTCCGAGTAGCCACAGCGGAAGGTGACCGGATCGGTCATCTGATCGAACCAGGTGCGGCACAGATCGAGCGCAGCGGCGTTGACCTCGAGTTCGAAGAACTGGGCCGAAGAGTAGGCCATGAGGCACCAACCCGTGACCGAGGTGTCGTTGTCGCCGTCGTGCGGCTGGTATCGCCAGACGAGGTAGGGGTTGCGGTGGAACTCGAGGTAGTTGATGCCGAGCTGCGCGTTCTTCTTGAGCAACTTGCTCTTCGACAGGCCGTACGCCTCGACCATGGCCAACGCCGCGATCGTGTGGTTGTAGATGAACTCGTTGCTGTTGGCGGTGCCGAACTGGCCGGTGCGCTCGTCCTGCTGGTCGCGCAACCAGGTGATGCCGCGCTTCACGACGTCCTTGTAGGGGCCGGAGACCATCGTGCTGCCGTCACCGAGGAAGGCGAGCAGGGCGAGGCCAGTCAGGCCGACGTCATGGACCGGGTTGCCCGGGCCGTTGCAGGGCTCGCCCTCGACGTCATGCTTCATGAACTCGTCGGCGTCCCAGTGGCCGTCCTCGTCCTGGTGCTTCTTGAGCCACTCGAGGGCCGCTTCGATGGCGATCGCGGTGGACTTGCCGCTCTTGCCCAGCCCTCGGCGACCACCGCCACGCCCACCGAACTTGCCACCCGCACCGCCGCCCAGACCGACCGCGGAGTTCCACTGGTCGCTATCGAAGGCCGATTCCTTGGTGTTCGACTCCGAGAACTCCTCGACCTGGGTCTGTTCGGTCACTTCCGTGACTTCGGTCTCGGTGATCACCGGGTCCTCGACCTGCTCGGGCTCCGGCTCGGGTTCCGGCGGCTTCTCCTCCGGAATGTCCGTCTGCTCCTGCTGGGGCTGCAGGGCGATGACCTCGGCCTTCTTCTCCGGCTCGGGCGCCGGCATGAGATAGAGGATCAAGAACACGATCCCATGCACCACGATCGACAGCATCAGCCACGGGGCGTGGCGAAGCTGGTCGGCCATGATTTCTTGGAAGCTCTCCTCCTTCTCCCAGATCGGAGGTGTGTTCGTGGTGAGATGGATCTTGGTGGGATCGACAGTTGCCATCAGCCCTACCGGGGACGCGAACGGTTGAGAAATCGATGCGCCTGCGAGCGACTTGCCCGCAGACGGCGACAGAAACGGGGGTGGCTGGAGAGGGGTTCAGCCGGGCGGAGCAAAGTAGCCCGGCGGGCCTGCGTCGGGAAGGGCGGGGCTACCGCCGACCCCCGGAAAGTCAGTTCCGCGAGGGCTCGCGCGAGGGTTCGAAGGTCACGATCTGAGACGCCTTCCAGCGCAGGATCCCGTCCTCCAGCGAGGCGATCTTCGACTCCACCAGAGCCCTGCGAATGAGGCTCTGCACCTCGAGGTCGTCGAGGGAGCGAGCCGGTTGGTCGACCTTGCGGAGCAGCTTGAGGACCAGGTAGACGTCGCCGCGGTCCAGGGGGCCGTCGACGGCACCTTCTGCCCCGCGCCCGACGAACTCGCGGATGAGCTTCGGCCGCTTCTCCGCGGGGTCCTCGGGGACCACGTTGTTCTGGTCGGGGAGGACCACGCCCTGGAACCGACTCGCCAGCTCCGCGGCGGTCAGGGTCTCGGTCGCCCAGGCCGCGGCCGCCGCGGTGGCACTCTCGTGCGCGTTGCGACGCGACTTGGGGAAGGCCACGCTCGCCACGTCGCCGGCCTGGAAGGCCGCGAACTTGTCCAGGTTTCGCCGATAGAAGTCGGCGATCTCAGCCGGAGTGACGAGCAGGCTCATCGAATCCCCGAAGCGGTTGCGGCGCGCGGCGGCTTGCGCGGTGGCGCGGATTTGCTGTTGCCGCTCCTCGTTGCGCACGGACTGCCAGGTCGTGCCGAGCGCCTCGAGTTCCTGGTTCATGCGGGAGAAGCTGCCGAACTGCCCGTGCATCTCGCGCATCCGCTCGTCGACCGACATCTCGACCATCTTGTCGAAGGTCTCCGCATCGTCGCCCAATACGGTCTTGCCGACCTGCACCCAGAGTTCCTCGCGGAGCATGCTGTGCAGGATGTTGCGCTCGAGCTGCTGGCGTTGCGCCGCGTCGAGCTTGCCGAACTCCGGTCGAGCGGCGAGCTTGCTGCGCACGGTCGACTCGAGGATGACGCGATCGCCGACGATTGCGCGGACCTGGTCGAAGGGGCGCCGCGGACCGGCGGGGCCGCTGAGCGGAGCGGAGGCATCCACGGTCGGCGATGGGGGTGGTCCGACTTGTGCCGTGCCACTCGACTGCAGTCCGACGATCAGCGCGATCGCGAGGAATGTCCCGCGCGGCTCGAGTTCCGCTCGCATGACGCGATTCTCGGCAAGGCATCGCCTGCAGACAAGCTTTCGAGCAGCAACTGCAAGGTTTCGATCGGGGTCCAATCTGCAACCTTGCGACCGCGCCGCAGGGGGAGCACGAGGTGGGTCTTGCCGGATTCCACGCGGCGAACGTCGGCGAAGTGATCGAGCCAGGCACCGCCCAAGGGCTGATCGGCCGCATGGCGGACGACCACCCGATCGGGCCCGGTTCGTTGCACGGCGAGGACGTCCTGATCGAGCAGCAAGTGCTTGAGCAAGAACACTCGCAGCAGGACCTCGAGCGGCTGGGGCAACTTGCCGAACCGGTCGATCAGGCCGGCGCGCACGCGCGCGGCTTCGACAGTGTCGATCGCCGCGTCCATCTCCCGCAGGAGCTCGAGGCGGCTCTTCTGGTCGCTGACGAGGTCCTGCGGCACGAAGGCGCTCACGCCGAGATCGACGTCGACCTCGCGGATCTCCGGCACGGTGACGACGCCGTGCTCCCGCGCTTGCTCGACCGCGCTGCGCAGGAGATGGCAGTACATCTCGTAGCCGACGGCCGCGATGTGCCCGGATTGTTGCGGCCCGAGCAGGCTGCCCGCGCCGCGAATCTCGAGATCCTTCATCGCGATTGCGAAGCCGGCCCCGAGGTGGGAGAGGTCTACGAGAGCTTGCAGCCGCCGCCGTGACGCCTCGGGCGGCGGTTCGAGGCGATCGATCAGGAGCCAGCAGATCGCCTTCTTGTCGCTGCGTCCCACGCGACCGCGCAACTGGTGCAGCTCCGCCAGGCCGAACATCTCCGCACGATCGATGAGCATCGTGTTCGCCCGCGGGATGTCGAGGCCGTTCTCGACGATGGAGGTCGACACCAACACGTCGACTTCGCCGGCGAGGAACTTCCGCACGGTCTTGTCCAACTCTCGCTCGGACAGCTCGCCGTGGCCGACCGCGACGCTCGCTTCCGGCACCAGCCGACGGATGGTCTTCGCCAGCGCATCGAGTCCGGCGATGCGATCGTGCAGGACATAGACCTGCCCGCCGCGCGCGAGCTCGTGGGCGATGGCGTCGCGGAGGATGCCGTCCTCGCGCCACGCGAGCCGAGTCTCCACGTCCTGTCGGCCGGGCGGCGGAGTCGACAGCGTCGAGATCCGGCGGATCCCCAGGAGCGCCGAATGAAGGGTGCGAGGGATCGGCGTCGCGCTCAGCGTGAGGACGTCGACACCGGCGCGGATTCGCTTCATGTGCTCCTTCTGGCGCACTCCGAATCGCTGCTCCTCGTCGACGACCACGAGTCCGAGCGAACGGAACTTCAGGTCGTCGCTCAGCAGCCGGTGGGTGCCGATGATCACGTCGATCTTTCCGCTCGCACAGTCGGCCAGAATGCGATCTCGCTCCTTCTTCGAGACGAACCGCGAGAGCATCGCCGTACGCAGTCCGTGCGGGGCCAGTCGCGTGCTGAAGGTTCGCGAATGCTGCTCGGCAAGCAGCGTCGTCGGGACGAGGACCGCCACCTGACGACCCTGCACGGCGACCCGAAAGGTGGCGCGGAGCGCGAGCTCCGTCTTGCCGAAGCCGACGTCTCCGCACAGCAGTCGATCCATCGGTCGATCCGATTCGAGATCTGCGCGGAGTTCCTTCCAGCACTGCGCCTGATCGGGCGTGTCCTCGAACGGGAAGTCGTCCAGGAAGGCGTCTTCCAGCGGCTCGTAGGGGTATGGCTCTCGTCGACTGCGTTCGCGCTCCGCCTCGACTTCGAGCAGGTCCGCCGCGAGGTCGAACAGCGACTGCTGGATCTCAGCCTTGCGACGGGCAAAGCCCTTGCCGCCGAGCTTGTCGAGCTTGGGTTGGTGCCCACCGCCCGCGCCGACGTACTTCTGGACCAAATGGATCTTCGAGACCGGCACCAGCAGGCGCAGGTCGTCTTGGAACACCAGGCGTAGGCAGTCTTCTTCGGCGCCGTTGCGCGTGATGCGTTCGATTCCTTCGAATCGCGCGATGCCGTGCACTGCATGCACCACGAGGTCCCCGGGGCCGAGTTCGAAGAAGCTCTGCACCGCGCGCGTCGGCACCTTCGGGCGCGCTCGAATCGCGCGTGCGGTGGGTGCACCGGCGAACTCGAGGTTGCTGAGGATCGTCCACTCGAGATCCGGCACGCGGAATCCGCGACTCAACGCGCCGATTCGGATGCGCAGGCGTTCGCGATCGGGGTCGATGCCCTTGTGAGCGAGCACTTCACGAAGGCGGGTCTCCTCGCCCTCGGTGCGACAGACGATCTCGACGGTTCCGCCGGCGAGTCCGCGCAGATGGCGAAGTCGTCCGAGTGGATCGACCTCACCCGCAGCGGCACCGCCGCCGGTGGACAGAATTCGGAAGTCGAGATCGCGGCTCGGTAGGGCGCCGAGTTCGAGCGAACTGGTTGCGCGCAGGGTCTCGGCGAGGGCGACCAGAGCATTGCGGGTGTCGGGGCCGCCGAGCGTGGCGAGCGTCTGGCGCCGTTCGTCGATACGAAGCGGCTCGAACCAGGCCACGATCAGGTCGCTCCGCATCACGTGTTGCAGGACGTGACGCGGCCGCGCCGGCGTCGGTCGCCCGCCCGAACCGATGGGCAACGCAACTCGCTCGAGTTGCACCAGCGAGCGCTGGGAATCGGGATCGAGGGTGCGGATGGACTCCAGCTCCTCGTCGAAGAACTCGAGTCGCACCGCTTGGTCCGCGGCGAGCGGATAGACGTCGAGCACGTCTCCGCGACGGCTCACCTCGCCCGGTGCCGTCACCAGGTCGACTCTCCGCATTCCGTGCTCGAGGCAGCGCGCGAGCAGCTCCGCTGGGTCGTGTCGCTCGCGCACGGCGAGCACGATTCCGGCTCCGCCCCCGCTGCCGATCGGCGGAGCGGGCACCAAGAGTGCGGCGAGGCTCGTGACGACGATCGTCGCGCGCTCGCCCGCGCGAACTCGGTCCTCGAACGTGCGAAGTGCCCGTGCGCGTTCGGCCAGGCTCAGGGTCTCGAGTTCGCCGTCCGGATCGATGATCTGCTCCGGAAGTCGAATCGCCCCTGGCGCGCCGAAGGTCGCGAGGTCGTCGGCGAACGTGGTGGTGTCGCCGTCGTCGGCGGTGATCACGAGCCAAGGTCGCTGTTGTCGATGCAGGAGAGCGGCGACGAGCAACGCTGCGCTGGCGCCCCACAGGCCACCGATCGCGAGATGGCGGCTGTCCTGCTCGAGCGCCTGTCGCACGAGGGCGCACTGCGGCAACCGAAGGAAGGACTCGAGCTGCGTCATGCGTCGTCGGCGCGATCGTCGTCGCTCGCGGCCTCGGCGTCGATGCGTAGCCGTTCGAGTGCGGCACTCGCCGCGGTCTGCTCCGCTTCACGCTTGCTGCGACCGGTCCCGCTGCCGAGCACTCGTTCGGCCACCAGCACTTCCACTTCGAAGGTGCGGTCGTGGTCGGGGCCGGTCGTCCCGCGGACGCGATACAGCGGTTGTCCGGATCCGCTGGCCTGTGTGCGGTGAAGCAATCGACTCTTGGGATCACGAGGTCGCCGCAAACTCGTCTCGATCGGCATCGGCGCGATGAGGTGGCGCTTCACGAAGCGTCGTGCGGCGCGCATTCCGCCGTCGAGATAGACCGCGGCGAGCACCGACTCCACGAGGTTGGCGAGGATGCGCTCGGATCGTAGGTCCGCGGAGGTCATCCCGCGTCCCGCCTCGACGAAGCCCACCAGGCCGAGGTTCTTGGCGACCGCGGCGAGAGGGGCCTGGCTCACGTAGTGCGTGCGAAGGCGGGTGAGTTCGCCTTCCGGCAACTCGGCGTGCTCGTGGAAGAGGTGTTCCGAGACGACGAGGCCGAGGATGGCATCGCCGAGGAACTCGAGTCGCTCGTAGTTGTCGCTGCGCTCGTTGCCCATCGACGGATGCACGAGCGCCTCGTTCAGCCACTCGAGCCGACGGAATTCGTGGTCGATCTTGGCCGCCAGATCGGCCAAGACACGACGACGGCTGTCATCCAGGGGTGGCTTCAAGAGAGTCCGCGCGAGAAACCGCGCAGTCTACCCTGGGCGTCGACCGCGGGCCCCGGTTTCAGCGCACCGCGGACTTCGCAGCGCGATCCTCGCGGCGGCGATCCGTCTCGCGGAGAAGGATCTTCCGCAATCGCACGCTCTTCGGCGTCATCTCGGCGTACTCGTCCTCGCCTACGTACTCGAGCGCATCCTCGACGCCGAAGACTCGCGGCGGGATCAACTTCACGAAGGTCTCCTTCGTGCTCGAGCGTATGTTCGTCAGCTTCTTCTCGCGCGAGAGGTTGACCACCAGGTCGTTGTCGCGGCAGTGCTCACCGACGATCATT
This sequence comes from Planctomycetota bacterium, assembly GCA_050181465.1. GTDB lineage: Bacteria > Planctomycetota > UBA1135 > UBA1135 > UBA2386 > JACRLW01. The sequence goes on along the minus strand of JBFXDD010000004.1, from coordinate 29,927 downwards.
CCCTCGTACACGTCCGTCTGCGGATGCACGAAGAAGGTGCCGCGATCGCGCAGCGAATCGATCGAGTAGAAGGTCGCCTTGCCGACGGCCATCGACACCAGCACACCGGCAGCGCGCTCCTGAATCGCCCCACGCCACGGCCCGTACTCCAGGAACACGTGGTGCATGGTGGCCTCGCCGCCCGAGGCGTTGAGGATGCGATTGCGCACGCCGATGAGTCCGCGCGACGGCACCGTGAATTCGATGCGCTGGTAGTCGCCCTTGCGCTCCATCTTCACCATCTCGGCGCGGCGTTCGCCGAGGATCTCGATGACGCGGCCGGTTGCCGTGTCGGGGCAGTCGATCGTGAGTTGCTCGATCGGTTCGTGCTTCTCGCCGTCCACTTCCCGGAGGATGACTCGCGGCTTGCCGACGGAGAACTCGTAGCCCTCTCGACGCATCGTCTCGAACAGGAAGCCCAGGTGCATGACGCCGCGGCCGGAGACGATGAACGATTCCGCGCTCTCTCCCGGCTGCACGCGCATGGCGACGTTGGTGCGGAGCTCCCGCTCCAACCGGTCCTGGATGTGGCGGCTCGTCACGAACTTGCCTTCGCGCCCGGCGAACGGCGAGTCGTTGATTCGAACGACCACGCTCATCGTCGGCTCGTCGATGGCGACGATCGGCAACGGTTCGATGACTTCCGGGTCGGTCAGCGATTCGCCGATGAGGATCTCGTCGATGCCCCAGATCGCACACAGATCGCCGGCTTCGACGGCGTCGACTTCACGCCGAGCGAGCCCCTCGAAGGTGGCCAGACCGCGGATCGTGTACTCCCGACGTGAGCCGTTCAGACTCACTTTGCACACCCGATCGTTCGCGTGGATCGTGCCGCGGTGCACGCGGCCGATCGCGATTCGACCGACGTAGTCCGACCAATCGAGGGTCGTCACGCGGAACCGCAGCGGATCCTCGGGTCGATCGGTGGGTGCGGGGATGTGGCTGACGATGGCCTCGAAGAGGTCGCGCACATCGTTGGTGACCACCTTGTCGTCCAGCCAAGTCTTCGACATCCAGCCGGCGCGACCCGAGCCGAACAGCACCGGGAACTCGAGCTGCGATTCGTCGGCGTCCAGATCGATGAACAGGTCGAAGACCTCGTTGAGGACTTCGCGAGGCCGGGCGTCGGCTTTGTCGACCTTGTTGACCACCACGATCGGGACCAGCCCGTGCTGGAAGGCCTTGCCCAGCACGAAGCGAGTCTGCGGCATCGGTCCCTCCGCGGCATCCACCAGGAGGAGGACGCCGTCCGCCATCGACAGCACGCGCTCGACCTCACCGCCGAAGTCGGCGTGGCCCGGCGTGTCGATCAAGTTGATCTTCACGTCGCCGTACCACACGACCGTGTTCTTGGCCAGGATCGTGATCCCGCGCTCTCGCTCGAGGTCGTTGGAGTCGAGGACGCATTCCGTCACGGCCTGGTTGGCGCGGAAGATGCCGGTTTGCTTCAGCAGAGCATCGACCAGCGTGGTCTTGCCATGGTCGACGTGCGCGATGATCGCGACATTGCGGATGGGGCGGGACATAAGGGTGGGGTGCCGACCGCGCCGTCGGGTTGGGGGCGGCCGTAGACTTCGCGCCGCTGTTGGAGGGGCGAGTATTGTGCGGACGGCGCTCGTTCCGTCAACGGGGGGCGCGCTCGGGTGCTGTGCGTCCGCCGAGCGATGCGCGAGTCCTCGCGGCCAGGACCACCAAGAATTCTTGAAGTCGGGGAGGAAACTTTCTCCCGCGGCGATCTTAGAACAGTCCGAGTGAAGCGGTTCGAGCCGACGAAGCTCGGACCACTGACGAGACCTGGTTGAAGCGCCCGCAAGGGTGCGAGGCCAGGTGAGAGAACGAGCAAGAGAAGAGAGCGAGCAGGAGACCGGAGGCTTCGGCCTTCGGTCTCCTTTTTTTTCGCCCGCGCCCGACCGATGCCGGGCCGTGCCGAAATCGGACCCCGCTGTCGCGCGCGCCCAGCCCGGAAGATTCGTGGACGCCTGCTGCGATCGTCACAACTCGGGTCCGGCGACATCGCTACGTCGGCTCCTCCCTGGCAGCGTGGCTACGGCTACGCTTCGGTCGTCGCGCGACGCAGTTCGCTCCTGGGCATCGACCCGCGTCGATCTCGCGACGACGTCCACGAATAGTCCGGGCCAAGACCACCCTTGAAGCGCGCTGAGAAGGCCGATCGCATCGGATCGATTCTCGACCAGCTCTACCCAGAGCCGCCGATCCCGCTGGATCATTCCGATCCGTTTTCTCTCCTGATCGCGGTTCTGCTTTCGGCGCAGACCACCGATGTTCGGGTGAATCTGGTTACACCGGAGCTGTTCCGGCTGGCGGCGACCCCCGCGGCGATGGCCGAGGTCGAGGTGGGTGCCATCCTGGGGGCGATCCGGACCTGTGGGCTCGCTCCGCAAAAAGCGAAGAACATCCGCGAGTTGTCCCGCTTGCTGATCGAACGTCACGGCGGCGAAGTCCCTGCCGACCTCGCGGCGCTCGAGGCCTTGCCCGGAGTGGGACACAAGACCGCCAGCGTCGTCATGGCGCAGGCCTTCGGCGTGCCCGCGTTTCCGGTCGACACCCACATCCACCGCTGCGCGACTCGGTGGGGTCTTACGTCGGGCCGAAACGTCGTGCAGACCGAGCGTGACCTGAAGACCCTCTTCCCGCCCTCGACCTGGAATCGTCGCCACTTGCAGATCATCTGGTTTGGTCGCCAGCACTGCCCGGCACTGCGGCACGACCCCGCCGCGTGTCCGATCTGTTGTTTCGCTGGCAAGTCGCGGGCGAAGCGGAGGAGCTGATCGGCTCTCCGCGCTGCCCGGTCAGCCGGCCGCGGCCCGGTGCATGCTCGCGTATTCCCCGCCGCTCGCCAGCAGGTCGTCGTGCCGCCCTCGCTCGACGATCCGGCCCTCGCGCAGCACGACGATCTCGTCGGCATCGCGCACGGTCGCGAGGCGGTGCGCCACGATCAGGCAGGTTCGTCCGGCGCGGAGTGCCTGCATCGCCTGGGTCAGTCGAGCCTCGGTGTCGGAGTCGACGCTCGCGGTCGCTTCGTCGAGCACCAGAACTTCCGGGTCGCGCAGCAGTGCGCGGGCGAAGGCCACGATCTGGCGTTCGCCGCGCGACAGACCCTGGCCACGTTCGCCGACCGGCGCGGAGACCCCCCCGCGCGCGCGGAAGGTCGCACTCGCACCGAGCCGATCGAGGATCGACTCGACCGTCGAACTCGTGATCGACTCATCGAACAGCCGGATGTTGTCGAGGATCGACCCGTCGAACAGGATCGGCTCCTGGGGAACGACCGCGATTCGCCGCCGCAACTCTCGCAGAGGAATCGTGGTGAGATCCTCACGGTCGAGCAGGATCGCACCTTGGTGCGGGTCGAACAGTCGTGAGAGCAGTGCCAGCAGAGTCGACTTGCCGGCACCGGTGGGACCGACGATCGCGATGCGGTGCCCGGCCGGGACCTCGAGATCGATGCCGCGCAGGATGGGGGTGTCGGGGCGATAGCCGAAGTGAACGTCGCGTAGTTGCAGGTGGCCGATTCCACGCTCCCCTCGAGGCGACCGAGTGATCTCAGAGTCCCCGGCTCCGTCCGCCTGATCGAGGATCGTCAACACTCGCTCCGCGCTGCTGAGTGCGGAGAGGATCACGTGGTAGCGCTCGCCGAGTTGCCGGACGGGTTCTTGCAGCTTGCCGAAATAGAGCCAAATCTGCACGAGGCTTCCCGCACTCAGCGATCCGCCGGCCACGGCGTGCCCGCCGAGCAGGAGGATCGCGGCTTGGGCCAGCCGCAGGATGCCGTCGACGATGGCGAAGAAGGCCGCGAACGCGGCGACGGTGCGATCCCAGGCGGAACGCGTTGCCGCGTTTCTCTCCCCGTAGCGAGCTTCGACGAAGTCCTCGCGACCGTAGGCGCGTACCGTGCGGATTCCGCCCAGGACCTCGGCGGTGAATGCGTTCTGGTCGGCGAGCGCCGTGCGCACCGCTGCGTACGCCTCGCGGGCGCGTCGGCGGAACACCACGCTCAACGCGATTGCGATCGGGATCGCGAGCAATACCAACAGGAAGATCGTCGGGGCGACGAGGGCGAAGGCCGTCAGGATGCCGAGGAGCTTCAGGAGGTCGAAAACCGCCAGTAGTCCGCCGCTCGAGACCAGTTCATCGAGATTCTCGAGGTCGGTGGTGACTCGCGTGACGACACGCCCGCTCGGGTTCTGGTCGTGCCAACGCACGTCGACGCGCACCAGCTTGTTCCAGAGCGCCACGCGCAGGTCGCGGACCACACTGCGCCCGATCCGAGCCGTGATGAGCGCAAACGTCAGGCTGAACGCGGTGCCGGCGAGGACGATGCCGAGGTAGCCGAACGCGATCCACAACAGGCGATCTCGTCGCTGCGGCATCGGCGTGTCGATCGCAGACAACGGACCGTCGATCGCGCTGCGGATCAGGAATGGCCCGACCAGTTCGATGGCGAAGGACGCGAGCAGCAAGGCGAAGGCGATCCCCACCCGCACGCGGTGCGGGCGAACGAACGGCCACAGTCGCAGCAACTGTGCACCTGCTTTCATGCGTCGGCCGCCGGTGGGGATTCGGGTTCCAGTGCTCGCTGCTCCTGTTGCGCCAGCCACATGCGGCGATAGGTCTCGCAGCGCTCGATCAACTCGTCGTGAGGACCGAGGTCGAGCGCGCGACCGCGCTCGAGCACGAGGATCGCATCGGCGTGACGGACCGCGGAGAGTCGATGGCTGACGAGAAGCGTGGTGCGTCCGGCGCTGCGTCGGCGGAGGTTGGCCAAGATCCGCGACTCGGTGGCGTGATCGACCGCCGAAAGGGTGTCGTCGAGGACCAGGATCTCGCGATCGGTCAGCAGCGCGCGCGCGAGCGCCGCGCGTTGGCGCTGGCCACCGCTGAGCGTCACCCCCCGTTCGCCGACCACCGTGTTCGCGCCCTCCGGCATTTGCTCGAGGTCGGGAGTGAGGTCGGCGAGTCGGACCGCGGCCTCGACGTCGCCGCTGCCGGTACCGAACCGAATGTTGTCCGCAATCGAATCGCTGAACAGGAACGGATCCTGGAGGGCGACCGCGAACCGCGCGCGAAGATCCGGCAGTCGCACGTCGAGGATGTCGAGTCCCGACACGAGCACGCTTCCCCGCGGCGGATCGACGAAGCGGAGCAGGACGTCGAGCAGAGTCGACTTGCCGCTACCGACGGCTCCGACGATGCCCAAGGTGCGGCCGGCTTCCTGCGTGAAAGAGAGGCCATCCAGCACCGGCTCGTCGCGAGACGGCACCGCGATGCGCAGGTCGCGAATCTCGATCCGCAGCGGACCGTCGGGGAGTGGGAGTCCACCGTCGGCTTCCGGCGCCGCATCGTGGATCGATGCGAGTCGCTCGCCGGCGGCCAGTGCTCGCGGGAAGCCGCTGAACACGAACCCGAGCGCCATCAGCGGTCCGAGCTGTACGGCAAGCATGGCCCAGAACTCCAGCAACGCGCCGGGCGTGCTGCGGCCCTCGAGCACCTCGATCGCTCCGAGCCACAAGCCCAAGAGGATCACCAACTCCACCGAGAGGTGGATCACGACGTTGACCGCGGCGTTCCACCGCGCCTGCGCCACTCCGCGCTCGGCGAGGGTACCGGCGAGACGCTCCATCGAGCGATCCTCGTCGTGGGCAAGGTCGAAAGCGGCGACGACACGGATCCCGATCGCTCGTTCTGCTGCATGCGTGGCGATCGCGGCGAGCGCGGCCTGGGTCGCCGCGGTCTTGCGCTCGATGGGGCCGGCCAATCGGCGCAACGTCACGACCATGATGCAGAGGAGTGCGGCACCACCGAGAGCGATGGGCAGCGAACTCTGCGCCAGCAGCAAGATGCCGCCGGGAACGACCACCAGGGCCTGCACGCCGTAGAGCAGGAGCGGCCCGGTCACGAAGCGCAGCAGTTCGACGTCTTGCGTGAGCCGGCTGATGGTGTCGCCGGTGCGGCCGAACGACAGCGCGGCCAGCGGCATTCGCGTGATCCTGGCGACCAACTCCCCTTTCAGGACTTCCTCGGCTCGTCTCGAAGCACAGACCAGCAGCCGACGCGCGGCGTAGCGCAGCGCGGACTCGGCGATCGCGGCGGCGGCGAACCCCGCGGCGAGCCAGGTCACGCGCGCGGTTGCACCGAGGCGTGCGGCGTCGAGGGCGCGCCCGGCGAGCCACGGGAGCGACAGGAGTAGCGCCGCTGCCGCGATGGTCGCGAGGATGCCCATTCCGACCCGTAGCCGTTGCCCGAGGAACGGCCGCACGATCGGCGCAAGGAGTCGTAGGCGAGGAAGTGATCGGGTCAACGCGGGGCAGCGATCATGCGACTTCGTCCGCGCGGTGGAAGAGGTCTTGCCGAGGGGCTGTGGTGTCCCGGAAACGGACGACCGTCGAACCTCGCTACAGTCGTTCACCTACCGCGACCGATCGACGTTCGGGGCCACCTTCGAAGGACCCCGGAGACCTCGGCCCATCGCCGGGGCAACGCAACAGGAGAGCGCCATGAACGGTCATCGTCGATCGCGATCGCAACGAGGCTTCACCCTGCTCGAGTTGATGCTCGGGGTGTCGATCTTTCTCGTCGCGGCCATCGTCCTCGGAACTCACGTCAGTTCGAACTACCGGACGACGCGGGCCCAGCGCGACAAGTTGTTCGCGTACACGAAGGCGCAGTCGATTCTGTCCGAGATTCATGCCTCGATCGATCGCGGGGACTTCGCCGCCGCCATCGACCTCGACGTGCTCGACGACGGCATCGTGCCGAAGCCAACGTTGTCGATCGCCCGAAACGAATACGGCGCTCTGATCGAGCCGAACCACGTGCTCTCCGGCAATGTGATGCGTGACGGGCAGTGGGTGTGGGGGCGCCGCATCTCGGTCCGACCGTTCACCGGACTCCTCAATCGTACGGTCCGCTACGTCACCGTGCGCATCGTGAAGCAGTCGAGGACCGGGGAGATCTACGAGGTCGCGAGCCTGTCGTCTGTCGTGAACTCGATCGGTTCGGCATTCCCGACGACCCAGGTATTCGATGTGTTCCTGCTGGCGATCGAGAACATCCCGGGATGGTGGGTGTTCATGGAGGCGATCGTGCCTTTCGTCGAGTCGGCAGTGACCGATCTCGAGAATCGCAACCCGGGTCTCCGCATCAAGACCCACTGGATCACGAAGGCCGGCTACGGGCGTGACCCCAACTATCGCCCCGCGATCAACGACGACGTCGACAGCCATCAAACGATCAACAACACCTACGTCTACCCCGGTCTCATGCCGGCAGGAAGCGCGTCGACGTTCTACTACGTGCCGGACATGATCGATGCCAAGCTGTTGAAGGACGGCGTCAAGCACAACGACTGGGATGCGGTCACCAATCCGTACCCCTACAGCCTGGCGGACTTCCACAACCATGCGATGCGCTATCCGCGCGCGCAGAAGCTCTGGGAGCTTCGCAAGCAGGCCGTCGAGGACCGCTTGGAAGCGATCGAGGAGGCCAAGCGGATCGGCGTGCCGGCACCGCCGCCGCTCTCCGACATGTCGACGGAGCCGCCGCTGCAGGTGTTGCTCGAGGACATGGCGCGTCGACCCGACGTCTATCGCCATTCGCTCCTGATCAACCTCCACGGCGAGCTCATGCCGACACCCGCATTGCGCAACTACTCGGACGCGGCCAAGCTGCCGGACGAGCTGCCGGAAGTGCGCGTGGTGACGCATCCGGAAGAACTTCGCACCGCGGCACCGCCCGGAGTCGCCGGTGAGACCACCGACGTCTACCTCCGCGTCTATGCGTACCTGCAGAATCCGGACGGGTACACGGGACCGAATACGCTCGATGCGTCGCATCCGATCATCCTTCAGGTGATGGATGTCGATCTCACCGACTCTTCAGGGACGAACCCGGTCATGCCGGGCGTGGAAGTGCAATGTCTCCAAGGCGGTGTCGCCGTCGCGGGTGACTTGAACTACCGAACCTTCCTGCCGGCGCCGAACTACTGGTACGACGTGGTGGTGCACCCGCACATGGCGTGGATCTCGTTCTTCCACGATCCAGGCCCCGGGAAGCGCAAGTCGACGGTGTTCGTGCTCTACAACACGCCGGTGACCGCCCCGCAGGTGGGAATGCAGGGTTTGTACAACAACCTTCGCTCGCGTCTCTACGGCATGGAATACGTGCCCGCCGCGATCGGCACGGGTATGGAGTTCACGCGCAATCTGGATGCTGACGGCGACGGGCCCAAGAACACGGCTCGTTGGCGCATCAAGATCCCGGGCGAGGTCTGGGACCAGGCTCGATTCGTCACCACGGACTCCCCGCCCCTCTACTACAGCCCGCGCGACCGCTTCGAGGATCAGGTTCAGCTCACCGTCCGAACCAGGATCTACTCGTACTCCGGCTACTCGGGCGACTTCGAGGACTTGGGTACCGTGCCGTTCGGCATGGACGGTCGTTACGTCGCGCCCTACGACTTCTCCGAGACCTACACCTGGTGGGCGGACAGTCGCGACGCGGTGCCGTTCACCGAGCGTGCCCAGGTCTGGGGTGATCCCCGTCACAATCCGTATCGTGACTTGCTCAGCGGCGATCCGGACTTCGGGGATGGCTACAACTGGTTCCACGACGCCCTGACCAACACTAACAACAGTAAGGCGGATTATCAGGGCATCGTCCGGACCTTCAACCGATGGGCCGGCCGTCTGTCGTTCGACGTGCCACGTCTGATGCACCTGATGCGCAATGCGATCGTGGAGAGCGAATCGCTCTACACGACGCTCTCGGGTTACTCGTACTACTACGTCGGTTGCGGCAACGAGATCGGCTACGACTCGGCGAACGGGTATCCGAACTCGATTCCGATGAACCTGATGCCGTACGGCTCGTCGGCGACGACGACCGGTTACGTCAACAACATCACAGGCTCGCGAAGTCTGGTGCGTGCCGGTACCGGTACGAACTACTGGTGGGAGAAGCCGTGGCTGGGTGAACTGTTCCCCGACTACGCGTACCTGAACGACTGGTTCGCCGTTCCGGCGACGGGCGGCATGGCTCGCGGCAACCTGACGGCGGGCACGACGGCAACGACGTTCATGCATCGCAACATGCAGGACGTGCACGCCGCTGCCGGCACGGGCCGTGCTTACGGGACCGTGATGTACAACGGTCAGCACCGCACGGCCGAGCCCGGCTCCGTGTCGTTCTTCAACAACGGCACGACATCGTCGCACTTCAATCACCACTTCAGCACGGCGACCGGGCCGGCGGTCGGTGCCGGCCTCTCTATCCGAGACGACTACGGCTTCGTGGTTCCGAGCTCGATCACGACGACCCGACCGTTCTCGGTCAACACCTCCGGCAATCTGCCCCCGGAGTTCAGCTACGCGCCCTACAGCAACGAGCGCTTCCAGGCCTCCATCCTGCGCGAGTTCGTCCGCCACAACACTTCGTACATGGGGTCCGGTCTCGTGCAACTGCAGAATCCGGGCGGCACTGCGTCTGGGTTCGTGGTGGTGAACGGCATCGGCACGACGACGGAGACGGGCTCGTCATTCATCGCGCGTTGGTGCTTGCTCACGCTGTTCCAGAGTTACTTCGAGCTCGGTGATACGGCGCTCGTGCACCGGGTCAAGCAGCCGCCGCGTGTGGAGATCCTGGCTCCGACCGAGATCAGCGAACTCATCAATCCAGGGTCGATCGACATCCAGATCGGCGTGGAGTGGTTGCGGTGGGATCGTCTTCCGTACACCAAGAGCACACCGGCGACTTTCGTCGAGGACGAGACGGAAATCGACTACGTGATCTATTACTCGCCGAACAACGGTCAGGAATGGCGCTACATCCAGGATGACTCTCCCGCGGTGATCGGTCAGAAGCCGCCCGAGACGACGTATCTGGTCCCGGACACCGGCACCGGTGTGCAGGTGTACTCGTGGGGAGTGCCGTCGGGTCGTTTCCCGGACGGAAGTTACGTGCTGCGTGTGGAGGCCTACCGCCGCGACATGCACCTGCACTACTCGGTTCACCAGATGAAGATCTACATCGAGCGTTGAGGCGCGACCCGGGCTCGGCCAATTCCGAGCCTGGGTGACCCGAGGGAACGCGGAATTCGAGCGAGGAGAGAATCATGCAAAGCAACCATTCGACGACGTGGTCTCCGGTGTGGGATCGCGCTGTCCTTCATCCTCCTGTCGTGACGAGCCGGGGAACTCCTCGCGGTCAGCTCAGCCGAGGATTCACGCTGCTCGAAGTCACCATCGCGGCGACGCTGGTGCTGCTCCTGGCGTGGTTGGTCGCGACGCTCAGCATCGATGGCATGCGAGCGCAGAAGTTCGCGGAGCGACAGTCGCGGTCGGCGGAAATCACGCAAGACATTCTCGATGAGATGCAGCGTGGTCTCGGTTCGGCGGTCGGCTTGTTCGGCGGCGGCGTGATCGGCGAAGGCTATAGGTCGGCACTCCTCGACGGGACCCTGCCGTCTGCGATCCCGTCCTCGCGCATCCCGACGGTGACGCCGGGCGGGCGACTCGAGCGGGAGTCCGGACCCGGCGTCCGGACCGGCAACGAGCTCTTCTTCACGCGCTACGCCTGGACCGACGAGTTCGAGACGAGCACCGGGGTGACTCACCGCGTCGATATCTATCGCATCGAGCGGTACTACCTGACGGCGGTCAACGGCGGCCCGCGCCGCGGCACACCGGACGGCCTGAACCTCGCGCACTGGGTGAGTGAGCCGATGGCGGACGGTACCCAGATCGACCGCATCACGAACGGCACCGAGCGCACCGAGATGCTGCTGCACCTCCTCCAGCGTACGCCGGACACCGCCGGTGTGGTCCATGACCAGGTCTCCCTGGTCTGGGCCGGTTACCTGCCGATCCAAGATCCCGGGACGCTTCGGGAGATCGACGCCGGTGGGGCCCTCCTGACCTCGCCGTCGCCCGCCCGCGGCGGCACGGAGTGGCGCATCCGCCCCGAACTGCGGCTTTGCGACGCCGACATGCTGGTCTATCGCCACCATTCCGTGGCGACGAACTTCTCGCAGGCCGGCATCGGTGTCGGTCGCTTCTCGGTGCCGACCGCGGTCAACCTGGGCTTCCCTCACGGCTTCGAGGTCCAGATCATCGGCCCGCCCTCGGCGCGGCAGATCCTGCTCCACCTGACCGTGGTGAGCACGAACCGGAACGGCCAACGCGCCTACGCGGACCTCCAGACCATCGTCGACTCTCGCGATCCCTGAGCCTCCCGCCGGTGGGGCGCCTTGCGCGGTTGACCGGCCATGGGTACCCTGTTCCGCCCGCTGGGCCTCAGCCCGGTCATGGCCTCATGGACGACACTCTCCCCCAGAAGCTGGTTCGCCAGGTCGGCGGTTCCTTTCGCCGCACGGCGCTCTTGCAGAAACGAGTCCGCGAACTGGTGCGCGGGGCGAAGCCGCTCTTCGAGACCCGGGAGCGCAATTTCATCCGGATCGCCTCGGACGAACTGGACCGCGGCCTGATCGAACTGGTCGCCGACGAGGGCGACCAGCACCCGACGCTCTGAGCCTAGGAACCCTGAGCCGGGGAACCCTGAGCCGCGGACCCCTGCGTTGGGGAACGCCACACCTCAGGCTCCTCGCTCGGACTCTTCGTGAACGTCGTCGCGAGATCGACGCAGGTCGATGCCCGGCAAGGCGCTGCGTCGGTGGACGACCGAAGTGTAGCTGTAGCTACGCTGCCACGGAGGAGCGACGTAGCGCCGCCGCCGGGCGCGACTTCTGGCGATCGCAGTAGACGTTCACCAATGGTCCGGGCTCGCTTGCGGGACTCGGAATCACAGAAGCTGCTGCTGCGGCGAGTCCTCTTGGGCGGCCGGCCAAGCACCGGCCTCATCGAGCATCCAGAGGATGCCGGTCGACAAGGTGGCAGTGCGAGCAGTTGCCTTGACGCCTCGTTCGTGTCGATAGCGTCGGAGTGACGTCTTCTCCGTCCTCTAGACTTCGCCGCGTCGGCGACTTCCTCCTCATGGAGGAGATCGGCAGCGGCGGCATGGGTGTGGTGTTCCGAGCGGAGCAGCGCTCGCTCGGTCGCACGGTCGCCGTGAAGATCCTGCCCTCGCTGGTGGGTTTGGACGCAAGCGCCGTAGAACGCTTTCGCCGCGAAGCCGAGGTGACCGGACGACTCTCGCACCCGGGCATCGTCCAGGTGCACGCGGTCGACCAGGCGGACGGCATCCACTTCTTCGCGATGGAGCTGATCGGTGGCCCGTCGCTCAGCAAACTCATCGAGGAGTTGCGCGGCAGGACCCTCTCGCGGCTGACTCAGAACGTGTTCGTGGAAAGCGGCGTGCAGAGACGCTTTCCCAACATCGATCAGGCCGATCGTGGCGGCGGCGAAGGATCACGCTACGTGCGCTCCTGTGCGCGAATCGCCGCAGAGGTCGCGTCCGCACTTGCCGCAGCGCACCACGCCCAGGTGATCCATCGCGATATCAAGCCGAGCAACATCCTGTTCCGCGAGAGTGGCCAACCGGTCTTGGTCGACTTCGGGCTCGCGCGCGACGAACAAGCACTGGGACTCACGCGCAGCGGCGATGCGATCGGGACCCCCAACTACATGTCGCCGGAGCAGGCGAGCGGCAGTCGCAATCTCGATGGCCGGGTCGATGTGTGGGGGCTCGGGGCCACTCTCTACGAGATGCTCACGCTGCAGCCTCCGTTCAGCGGCGAGACCCCGACCGAAATCCTCCGACGGATCGCCGAGACCGACGTCGTTCCGGTTCGCTCCCGCAACCCCGCGGTGCCGCCCGACCTCGCCCACATCGTCGAAACGTGTCTGGCCAAGGATCCTGATGCGCGATACCCCGCGGTCGAGGCCCTGGAGCTCGATCTGCGCAACTTCCTCGAAGGCCGACCGGTCACTGCACGGCGTGCCAGTTCGATTCGACGGGGACTCAAGCTGCTGCGGCGACAGCGTCTCCCGATCGCGATCGCGACGAGTGTTCTCCTTGCGACGTCGGGACTGTTCTGGACCATGGGCGTCGTTCGACTCGAAGGTGAGAAGCGTGCCGGCGAAGAGGCACTGACGCAGGCGCTGGCGGCAATCACCACGGATCTCGATCTCGATCGCGCGCAGACCTACTACGGCACCGCGCGCGCTCTCTTGGGCGATGCGGCCGTCGCCGGTGCGCGCATGGAACACTTGCGCTCGGTGTTCGAATCGCACTATCTCGCGGGGCGATACGAGCAGCTCGGCAACGCGCTTGCGAGTGTTCCCGAGTCGGTACGCGACACCACGTGGCGGGAACTCGGCGACCGCGTGCGCGGCCGCGGCACGCTCGAGGTTCTCGACGTTCCGAAGTCGAGCACGCTGCGGCTCTTGCCAATCGACAAGGACGGGAACTTCGGTGAGTGGGCTCCCGCCGACTCCCGAACGCGGCTCCCCCTCGGCCCTTGGCTGGTCGAGATCGAAGGCACGAGTCACGCGCGCGTCGTGCATGCCGTGACGATCACCCGAGATCAGACCGTGAAGTTGCGACCGTGTCTGTACGACCTCGACTCGACCCGTGCGTCGGCGGGGCGCGTCGTTCCCCTCGGCGGCGAACGTCATGGTGTGTTGATGGCCACGACCGAGTACTCACAGGGCGAACTCGATCGATTGCGCGAACGATTGGTCCGGGACGGCCGGAGCGATCTCGCCGCGGAGTTGGCGATTCCGCCGCTGGACGGTGGAGCCCCCGCGAGTGCGCCGAACGTCCCCGCGCGGGCGATCAGCTGGCGCCAGGCTCGTCTGATCGCCATTCTCGAGGAGGCGCACGTGTCGAATCGCGCCGAGTATCGTGCCGCTGCGAACCTCGAAGTGCCGGGGCTCCTGCGTCCCTACGGTTCGCGGATGGATTGGGATCGGGTCGCCGCTTCACGAGGTGGGGGACTGCGCGCGCCGCTGCCGGTCGAGTCCTTCGAGACCGGAGCTTCACCGCACGAGATCCTGCACCTCGTCGGCAATGTCCGCGAACTGCTGGCGCCCACCGAAGACGCGATAGTGGAGGCGATCGGCGGCGACTTCACTTGCGACGACGCCGACGACCTGGTCAGCGAGGGTGAGCGAGCGGTGCTCCGGCTGGGCCACGACACGCAGGACCCCCGGGTGGGGATGCGACTGGTGCGTTTCCTTCCACCGATCGCGGACTCGACGGACATCGACCGGGCTCGTGCAGAGCGCCAAGCCGTACTCGCGTCCGCCTCGATCATCCATGCGTGGACGATCGAACGCGACGGCTCGGTGAAGCTGCGCATCGCTCTCAACGGCCACCACGCAGTCGACCGGCAAGTCGTCGAGTTCGCGGTCGTCACGCCCGGCTTCCGCCAGGTCGGTCAGATCGAGGTCATCGACGGCCATGGCCGGCAACTCGAGTTCAGCGCGGAGAGTCGCGCCATGGACGCAACCGATCTCAAGATCCGCCTCACCGAGGCGGCCCGCGCGAACCACGCGTTCAAACTCGATCTCCTCGTCGGCCTCGCTCCGCTCGACGGCCTGACGATGGCCACGGCCGAGCATCGACTGGAACTGCCGATCCGTGAGATGACGACCGCAGCGGTCGTTCACACCCTGACGATGCCGGCGGGCTCGAAGATCGACGAAGTCGAACCGGCGCCGTCGTTGCGCATCGTCGACGGCGATCGCGAGCAACTCGTGTGGAACTTCGGTGCCGGTCGATCGCGGAGCGGGAGTTCCGGCAGTGCCCTCGTTCGATTCAGAGTCGATGGTGCGCTGACGACCACTTGGCCGGCCTTCGCGGAAGCCCGCGCCGCAGCGCTCGAAGTGCTCGAGGTCATGGGGCGACCGCTCGCGGTGCCGCGTGCCGATGCGCTGCTCGACGACCGCTTCGTGCTCCTCCCTCACGGGGCGACGCGTTCCGATCTGTGCAGCGATTCCGCGCCCTCCGATCGGTTCGAGGTCCAAGAGATCGTCGACGTCACTGCGGTCGGGCCGACCATCCGCGTGCGCGCCGACGTGCGATGGTGGGCGCCGGCTCGTGGAGCCGGCACGGAAGCGCCCCGCCGGATCGCTGAGCGATGGCCGCTCGTCGTGTTCCTGGAGTCACAAGGACCGCGGCTGCGCGCCCTTACGGTGGCTCCGGCGACGAGCGCGGATCGCGGGCGATTCGATGGCCAGCGCTACAGCTACGAGCCGATGGGGGTCGAGCTCGCGCTGCCTCCCGGCATGGCGCTGCTTCGCGATCGCGGTCAGGCCGGGGAAGTGCAACTGCTGCTGCGCGCACAGGATCTCTCGTCCACCGACGCCTGGGTGCAGATCGTCGGATATCGAGCCGAACCCAGTGAGGTGACGATCGATCCGATTCCGCGCCTGTGCATGGGTGAGTCGTTCTCACCGCGTGCCCGCCGACTGGACTCACCGGACAGCGACACCGAGGGATCGATGACGAGCGATTGGGTGTTCCTGGACTTCGCGGGTCGAGTTCGTCGCGAGCGTTGGCGTCGGCTCGACATCGGGAGTCGCTGGCGATTCCTCGTGCGGTATTGCGTCCGTGACCGCGACGCGACTGCCGCGAACCAGAGCTTCGAGAGTGCGATGACGCGCGCCTTCTTCGACTCCGTCGATCACGCTTTCACGGTGTCGGGAGCACAACCGCTGATCGAGGGTCGGTGAACCGCCGGCGCGGTCGGTCCCGGATCGAGAACGCGACTGGATGGTGCCGCTGCCGATTGCCGATGAACGCGACAGGGCGTGTCCCGACGAAACCTCATGCAATTCCAACGACTGATCCAGGGCGTGCTGTGTCCGGCCCTGTTCGCTTCTCTCCTGGCGGCGCAGGATTCGGGCTCGTCCGGCACCAATCGCGAGCGAATCGAACAGGAGATCGAGAATCAACAGCGCCTGATGCGCGAAGGTCGGATCGTCCGCAGCAACGTGCGCGTCACGCTGCGGCTCCGCAACGGCAGTCGACTGCGCGGCGTGGTCCGCGACGGCCGATTCGTCGAGCGCCCGCAAGGACTCGAGTTCCTTGCCAGCGACATGGGGCAGGACGGCGCCGGCATCCGGCTGTGGTACTTCGACGAGACCAACAGCTTCATGTTCTTGCCCTACTCGACGATCGCCTACCACAAGATCGGTGATCGTCTCAGCGACGAAGAGGTTCGGAAGATCGCTGCGTCGCTCGATCGACTCCAGGCTGATCGCGCGCGCACCAAGGAGGACCCCACTGCCAAGCCGGCGGATCCGTCGAAGGGGAAGCCGGAGGCCGCAGACCCCAACCTGCCGACGCTGACGCCCGAACAGAGCGAACTGTTGGCCGAGTTCCCGCCGGACGAAGGCTGGAGCTACGACCGCATGCGGGAGTTGGAGGCGCGCAAGATTCGCATCGGGGTCTTCCCCAACGAGAAGGAGCAGCGGTTCCTCGACAACTTCGGCGCCTGGAGCCAGGCCCACCAAGCGTGGCAGCAGATCGAAGAGATCAAGGCGGCATCGCAGCGACCGCAGACGCCACCGGCACCGGGCGGCGAGACCAAGGGCAGCGGCGACGACCCGGCCCCGGGCATCCCCAAGGGGCTGCCGTCCCCGCTGAAGAAGCCGACTCCGCCGGGTGGCGGCTCGACGCGTCGCTGACGCGGCGTTTCCTCTTGACCGGACTCGCATCGCGCCGATCCTTCGCGCGATGCGCACGGCGTATCTGTTCACCGGTCAGGGTTCCCAATTCGCGGGGATGGGCCGAGCCCTCTGCGACGCTTTCCCGGCGGCCAAAGAGGTGTTCGCGGAGCTCGACGAGGCTCTCGGCGAGCCTCTCAGCAGGCTCTGCTTCGAAGGACCCGAAGATCAGCTCTCGCTGACCGTCAACACGCAGCCGACGACGCTCGCGGTCTCGATGGCGGCGTTTCGTGCCTTCGGCGGCACTCCCGACGTCGCTGCTGGACATTCGCTCGGCGAGTACTCCGCACTCACCGCGGCGGGTGCGTTCACGCTGCGGGACGCGATCCGACTGGTTCGCGAACGCGCGCGTCGCATGCAGGAGGCTGTACCGGCCGGCACCGGCGGCATGGTCGTCTTGCGCAAGATGAACGCGGAAGAGGCGCAGGCCGTCGTCGCCAAAGTGACCCGCGGAGTGTGTGACGTGGCGAACTTCAACGCACCTGGTCAGGTGGTGCTGTCGGGGGACGCCGCAGCGATGGACGAGGTGATGGAGATCGTCGGTCCGCGTGGCGGCTTGCGCCTTGCGGTGTCCGTCCCGTTTCATTCGACCTTGCTCAGACCTGCGGCACTCGGCTTCGCCGAGGTCTTGCGCGCCGTGCCGATGGCTGCCCCGGCTTGGCCGATCTGGAGCAACGTCGATGCAACTCCGCGCACGGAGGTCGCAGCGATCCGCGATGCCCTCGAGCGACAGTTCGCCGGCTCGGTGCGGTGGCAGCACACCATCGAACGCATGCTGCTCGAAGACGGCGTGCGCCGCTTCTACGAGTTCGGGCCGAAGCCGACCTTGAACAAGATGGTGGCGCAGATTGCGAGTCACGTCGGGGTCGGCGATGTCGTCGCGGAAGCCATCACGACGCCGCTAGACATCGAGCGCATCGCCGCGAGCTGATGTCGACTCTCGCCGCTCCCTTCCGCCGATGGCTCGCACCGCTGGGCCACGTCTACGGCGCGGTGATGCGATTGCGCAATCATGCCTTCGAGCGCGGTTGGCTGCGGGTGCGGCACCTTCCGGTCCGCGTGGTCGCGGTCGGCAACTTGAGCGTCGGCGGCACAGGCAAGACTCCGTTGGTGGCCTGGCTCGTCGCGTGCGCGCGCTCGCGCGGGGTTCGCGTCGGCGTGGTCGCGCGCGGCTACGGCCGTGCGAAGGGTGCGCGACTGAACGACGAGGGCGAGTTGCTCGCCCGCCGCTTCCCGGAGTTGCCGCAGGAGCAGGATCCGGACCGCGTGGTGGCGATCGAGCGGCTGTTGGCCCGCGAGCCGGTCGACCTCGTGCTCCTCGACGACGGCTTCCAGCATCGCCGAGTGCATCGGGACCTCGACGTCGTATGCGTCGATGCAACACGGCCGTTGGAACGCGAACGGATCCTGCCGGCGGGCGATCTCCGTGAGAGCGCGAGCGGTCTTTGGCGTGCGGATGTGGTCGTGCTCACGCGTGCCGAAGCGGTAGCACCAGCTCAGATCGAACGACAGATCGAATGGCTGCGCAGTGCGGCGCGCAGGCGAGTCACGGTGTTCGTGGCCGAGCACACGCCGAGCGACATCGTGCGCGCGAGTGACGGCGGGATCGTCGACCCCTCGACCATCGCGGCGGTCGGCGTCGAACTGTTGTCTTCGATCGCACGGCCGGGAAGTTTCCTCGCGACGGCGCGCGCGCTCGGATTGCGCATCGTGCGCGAGCACGTCTATCCGGATCACCATCGACATGAGCGGGCGGCGATCGAGCGCCTGGTGCAGGAGGCGAGGGCGCGCGGTCACGTGGTGCTCACGACCGAGAAGGACATCGTGAAGATGACGCCGCCGCCGGCCGACGTCTTGGTGCTACGGATCGATCTTCGCTTCCGATCGCCCGAGCCGTCACACTCCGACCTGGGGATCCCATGAGGCGTCGACGCAAGCCCAAGCTGACGCAGCGCGTGCTCTACGCACTGGCGCGAACCGTCCTGTTCGTCGTCGCTCGACTTCCCGAGCGCGTGGGATACGGTGCGACGGCGGCCCTCGCGAACCTGTTCATGTTCGTGTCTCCGTCCCGCATGCGGTTGGGACTGGCGAACCTGGAACTGGCCTTCCCACGCGCGTCGAGTTCGCTGACCGAACGCCAGCGTCGTCGGATGGTCCGCGGCGGCGTCGTGTCCGCCTTCCAGAACGTGATCGACCTCGAGTATGCGACTCGGCTGATGCGCAAGGGCCGCATGCTCGAACGGATCGACACCAGCCAACTCTCGGCGATGGTTCCGACCGGCGGATTCTTCGGGCTCACTCTACACCTGGGTTCCTGGGAGGTTGCGGCCGCCGTCATCGCATCCGTGCGGCATCAGGTCCACGTCGTCGGACGCCTCCCGCGCAATCCGCTGATGGCCGACTACCTGCGACGGCAGCGCGAAGCCTTCGGCGTGCTCGTCCATGAGCGCCGCGGCGCCATGCGACACATCGCGCGAGCACTTCACGCGGGCGGCGCGGTCCTGCACGCGACCGACCAGAATCAGCGATTGCGCGGCGTGTTCGCGCCGTACTTCGGCAGGATGGCGTCCAGTGAACGCGGTCCGGCGACGCTGGCGGTCCGCCGCGGCTATCCGATTCGTCTCGGCGTCTGCGTGCGCCGCGGGTCGCGGTTCCGCTTCGAACTCGTGGTCGGCGCACCGATCGAGGTCGCGCGAACCGGAGACTTGGCCGTGGACGTCCGGGCCACGGTCGCGCACATTCACGCCGTCGCCGAGAATCTCGTGCGTCGTCACCCGGAGCAGTACCTTTGGGTTCACGACCGGTATCGCACGCGGCCGCCGGACGAGCGCGCGACACCGAGTGGTTCCTGATACCCATGCAGCGTCTCGCCCGCATCGTTCGCGATCTCGAGTCGGTTCCGATCCTGGTGGTCGGCGATCTCATTCTCGATGCCTACATCGAAGGTTCGGCGCGCCGGGTCTCGCCCGAGGCGCCGGTCCTGGTGTTCGAGAAGGACAGCGAGCGTGCGCAGCTCGGCGGCGCTTGCAACGTGGCGGCGAACCTCGTGGCGCTCGGTTCGCGAGCCGCCGTGCTCGGTGTCGTCGGGGACGACCCCACCGCAGGAGTCCTGCGCAACCTGCTCGCCGAGACCGGAATCGACGCCTCACCGTGCGTGACCGATCCGTCACGTCCCACCACGCGGAAGTCGCGCTTCGTCAGCCGCACCCAGCAGGTGTTGCGGGTCGATGAGGAGCGGCGACATCCGCTGGCTGGTGCCTCGCGCGACGCCTTGCTGGCCCACCTTCGCGTCCGGCCGTTCCCGTTCCGTGCGATCCTGCTGAGCGACTACGGCAAGGGCGTGCTCGACCGCGGAGTGGTGGAGGAGGCGGTGGCGGCGGCACGTTCCGTCGGCGGAATCGTCGTGGTCGATCCGAAGGGCACCGATTACTCCAAGTATCGTGGGGTCGATCTCCTCACGCCCAATCGCGAAGAGGCCGAAGCTGCGACCGGCATCAAGATTCGCGGTCACGACGACTTGGCCAGAGTCGCGGCCGAGATCCGCAGGATCACCGGTGTCGCCGAGGTCACCGTCACGCTCGGCAAGGACGGCATCTTCTTCGAGACCGCCGACGGGACGGCGCAGATCCTGCCCACGCAAGCGCGCGCGGTGTTCGACGTCACGGGCGCCGGCGACACGGTGGTGGCGGTACTCACTCTGGCTCGCGCGAACGGGGTCGGTCTAGAAGACAGTCTGGCGATCGCGAATGCAGCCGCCGGCATCGTCGTGGGGCGATTCGGCACCTGGGCCGTGTCGCGCTCCGAGTTGCTGTCCATGCTCGGTGCGGAGACGCCGGGCAAGATCCTCGACCTTGCCGAGGCGATCTCGACCGCAGCGAGGTTGCGTGCCGACGGTCACCGCCTCGTCTTCACCAACGGCTGTTTCGACATTCTGCACCCCGGGCACACCGACTACCTCTCGCGGGCCCGCAGCTACGGCGATGCCCTCATGGTCGCCGTCAATACCGATGCCAGTGTCCGCCGGCAGGGCAAGGGTGATGGTCGGCCGATCAATCCGTTGGCCGACCGTCTCGACGTGCTCGCGGCACTCAGTGCCGTCGATTTCCTGCTCCCCTTCGATGCGGACACGCCGGCCGAGATCATTCGCGCCATCACCCCGCATGTGTTGGTGAAGGGCGAGGACTGGCGGGATCGTGGGGTCGTGGGAGCCGACTGGGTCGAAGCGCACGGCGGTCAAGTGGTGCTCGTGCCGTTGCGAACCGGTTGCTCGACGACCGCGATCATCCAGCGAATCCTGGCGATGCCCCGCTCTTGAGGTCAGGCATCGGCGACTGGTGGGTCGGAAAAGGCTTATCGGTCCACCGCAGCGCGAGTATCTTCCCGACCGTTCGCTCCCTGCCACTGTGTTTCTCGGAGGCATCGTTTGGTCGTCGTTCCACGTCACCTGCGCTCGAAGGACAAGATTTTCGAAGAGGCGAAGCAGTTGCGTCCGCTGCTGCAGGGCCTCCGACTCCAGAACAAGACCGTCGTGCTCACGAACGGCGTCTTCGACCTGCTGCATGTGGGACACATGCGGGCACTCGAGGACGCGCGCGCACGGGCGGACTTCCTGGTGGTCGCGGTCAACGATGATGCTTCCACGGAAGCGAACAAGGGCAAGGGACGGCCGATCCTGCCGCTCGACGAGCGAATGGAGTTGCTCTCCGGGTTCTGGTTCGTCGACTACGTGACCTCCTTCGCCGAGTCGACGGCCGATGCGATCCTGGAGCTCCTCGCGCCCGATTTCTATGCGAAGGGCACCGACTACACCGCCAAGACTCTGCCGGAGCGCGACACCCTCAAGCGACTCGGGATCAAGCCGGTCTTCGTCGGTGACAAGAAGGATCACTCGACGACGAAGCTGCTCGCGAAGATCCGCCGCAAGAAAGGCGAGTGAGTTCGACTGCGGCGCGCGAGCATGCGCGCCGCCGCGCGGCAGCGGGGTCTGCGAGACGGGAGTTCGCGGCTTGACGCCGCCTCAGGCGTAGATGCCGCGCATCTTGGTGGCCTTTGCCACGCGATCCACGCCGAGCATGTAGGCACCGATCCGATTGCCGCACTCGAAGCGGCGAGCCATGTCGACGACGTCCTGGAACGCCTTGACCATCATGGTCTCGAGGCGAGTGTTCACTTCGTCCTCGGACCAGAAGTAACCCATGCGGTCCTGCACCCACTCGAAGTAGGAGACCGTCACGCCGCCCGCGTTGGCAAGGATATCGGGCACGACGAAGACTCCCTTGTCGTCGAGGATCTTGTCGGCCGCAGCCGTGACGGGGCCGTTCGCACCCTCGACCAGGATCGAAGCCTTGATGCGCTGAGCATTGCGGCTCGTGATCACGTTCTCGGTCGCCGCCGGAACCAGGATGTCGACCGGCAACTCGAGCAAGTCGGCGTTCGTGATGCGATCGCCGCCTTCGTAGCCCTCGAGCGTGCGTGTCTTCGCGAGATGTGCGCGGATCGCTTCGACGTCGAGCCCCTTCTCGTTCACGATCGCGCCCGTGATGTCGGAGATCGCGACGACCTTCACGCCCATCTGTCCGAGGAAGTGTGCGGTGACCTGGCCGACGTTGCCCGCGCCCTGCACGGCGGCGCGGCACGTGTTCGCGTCGCGGGACAGAACCCGCAGCGCTTCGCGCGTCGCGATCTGCAGTCCGCGACCGGTCGCCTCGATGCGGCCTTGCGAGCCGCCCAGCTCGACCGGCTTGCCGGTGACCACGGCCGTCGATGCGTGGCGCATGTGCATCGCGTAGGTGTCCATGATCCACGCCATCACTCGGCCGTCGGTGCCCATGTCGGGTGCCGGCACGTCGCGGTCCGGACCGATGATGTCCATGATCCCCGCGACGTAGCGCCGTGTGACGCGTTCGAGCTCGGGCAAGGACAGCTTGCGGGGGTCGCAGACTACGCCGCCCTTGCCGCCGCCGAACGGCACGTTGACGACGGCGCACTTCCATGTCATCCACGCGGCCAGCGCGCGAACTTCATCGAGCGTGACGTTGCGATCGAAGCGGATGCCGCCTTTCGCGGGTCCCCGTGCGAGCGAGTGCTGCACGCGGTAGCCGGTGAAGACCTGGAGTGAGCCGTCGTCCAGATAGACGGGGATCGCGCAGGTCAGCTCGCGGTCGGGCGTCCGCAGAATCTGATAGAAGCCCTCGTCCAGGCCGAGTTTCTTCGCCGCCAGGTCGAACCTGGCGTGCATGGCTTCAAAGGGATTGTCTTCGCCGATGACCTGGGTTGGATTCATGATGAAGTCGGCGCCGAACACGGAGCGAACGACTGCTGCGGTGAACGGAGGACTCTACCTCGCGAGCCATGGACGACACAACACGCGCGCAGCTCGCCGCACTGGGCTATCGCGACGCGGGCGATGCGCTGACCGATCGGCGCGGTCGGCTCGTCCGCGACACGCCCACGCGCGCGACGTGGGAGATGGAGGTCCCCGGCCTCGGCCGCGTGTATCGCAAGTTGCGAGACGGCCGATCGGCCGATGCGGTGGCCGAATGGCGGTGGTTGGGCGAGTTGGCGAGTCGCGGGTTTACCGTGCCTGTGCGAATCCTCGTGCACCGGGTCGGCAACGCCAGCGTCCTCCTGATGCGATCCGTGCCGGGCCGAGCACTCGATGAATGGATCTTGGAGTCCGCACCGACGGGTGAGCTGCCGCGAGCGCTCGAGAAGTACCTCGTCGGTCCGGTCGCGCGCTGCGTCGCGCGTCTCCACGGCGCCGGCTTCGTGCATCGGGACCTGTATTGGAACCACCTCTTCGCGGCCGAGATCGGTAGCGAGGCCGCCGAACCCGCGTTGATCGACGTCGAGCGCATGCGTCGCCCATGGCGTCTCCGGCGACGTCGCTGGGTCGTCAAGGATCTGGGGGCGCTCTTGGGTTCCTGGCCGTTGGCCGTGCAGCCCAAGTCGCTGGCCCTGCGGTTCCTCCGCACCTATTGCGGCGGTCGGTTGCCCGCGCGCTGGAAGGCGTTCGCTCGGTCGATCCTCGCACGGGCCCACAGGATCCGGACCCACGTGCCGCGCTACGGCTCGCCGCCGACCTGGATGCGAACCGCGCCGCCGGACGGCGGCCGTGCCGACCCGCCCGCGCCGACGTGAGAAGTGTCCGGTCTCCGTAAGCCGAGTTCTGATCCCGTCCGAAGACGGTGGCGACCATTTCTCTAGGCGACGCCTTGCGGCGTCGCTCGAACGACCATTCTGGAGGGACACGCGCGGGCCACGCGTCCCCCCTTCGGTCTTCCTCCAGGTGGGGTTTGCCGCGGCAGCTTCGGTCGCCCGAAGCCCCGGTGCGCTCTTACCGCACCGTTTCATCCTTGCCGTTGCGCTCCACCGAAGCGGAGCGCCAGCCGGCGGTTTGGTTTCTGTGGCACTTTCCCTACGCCGACCTCGCGGTCGGAGCGGTGGGCGTTACCCACCACCTTGCCCTAGGGAGCCCGGACTTTCCTCCCGCCGCACATGGCGTGCGACCGGCGATCGCCCGGAGACCGGACCGCGACAACCTTAGTCGGAAGATTTTCTCAGACAAGCTGCAGAATTCGCGGTGCGCTTGTCGCTTCCCCCTACGGTGGTAATCTGCTTCGGCGTCGAGTCTTCTCGACCCGCGCACTCTCTGCTTCGCACCCTCGACCCGCACCCCCATGGTCTCGTCCGTGATCGCCTTGGTCGCGAGCATCGCTTGCTCGTCTCCGCCGGCGCCGAACCCATCCAGCGCTCCCTGCGCCGTGCTCACCTGCGCCGTGCACACTGTGCTCGCGGCGGATCAGGATCCAAGCCGCTCGGCTACTCCTCCAGCACCGCCCGACTCCGATCCCGCAGCATCTGCGGTGCCGGAGCCGACTTCGTTTCTCCTGGTCGGCGTCGGCCTGGTCGGCTTGGCCGTCTCCTCGCGGAAATGGCGTCGAGTCGCTTCCACCCCTTCGAACTGAAGAGACCTGCCCTCAGCCGGACGGGTCAGTCATCCTCTCGATTGGAGTCTTCGGGCCGGGGGCGCCGCGGTAGTCCGGCGCGGAAGCGTTCGAGAATGACCATCGCCGCGACGCTGTCCGCGGCCTGACGTCGCTGCGCCGCCCGCAGCCCCATCGCGGCGAGCCGCTCATGGGCTTCGTCGGTGGTGTGCGTCTCGTCGACGAACTCGATGGCCACCTTCGTTGCCTGCGCGAGTCGCGCGGCAAAGGCGCGGGTGTCTCTCGCTCGTTGACCTTCTCCGCCGTCGGCAGCCAGAGCGAGCCCGATCACGATGCACTCGGTGTCACGTTCCGCGACGATCTCGACGATCGCCTTCACGAGGCGCTCGGTGTCGCGGGTGTCGATTCGCGGCAGTGGCACCACGATCGTTCCGGTCCAATCGGTCGCGGCGAGACCCGTGCGGGCGGCGCCGTGATCGATGGCCAGGATGCGGCGCGGCGAGGCACTCACAGCACGTCGCCGTAGCCCAGTCGACGCAATTCGGATTGGAGCCGCTTGATGTCCTCGGCTCGATCGCGAGCGCACACCAGGACCGCATCGCCGACGCTGACGACGATCAGGTCGTTCACGCCGAGCAGCGCGACGGTGCGCTTTCCTTCGCCGTAGACGACACAGTCCCTCGCGTCGAGTGTGACCGCGCGAGCGCCGTCGAACAACGCGCGCACGTTGCCTGCCTCATCGGTGGGGGCGATCGCTCCCAGTGCAGCGAATGAGCCGACATCATTCCAAGTGAGCGCGCAGTCGACCACGGTCACGTCGGGTGCTCGCTCCATCACCGCGAAGTCCACGCTGGTCTTCGGTGCGCGCGCAAAGGCGGTCGCGAGGCGCTGTGGATCCCCGGCGCGTGCCGCTTCGGCGAGGCCCAAGGCGACGTCGGCCAACTCGGGCGACGTGACGCGCATCGCTCGGTGCAGTGCGTCGGCGGTCCACACGAACATGCCGCTGTTCCACAACATCCGACCGTCGCGGAGGAAGGCCTCGGCCGTCGCGCGATCGGGCTTCTCCCGGAAGCGGACGACGCGCCGTGCGATCGGCGACTCGTCGTCGACGACCTCGCCGGGCTCGATGTAGCCGAAACCGGTTGCCGCAAAGGTTGGCCGGATGCCGAAGGTGACCAAGCTGTGGCCGCGTCGCGCGAGGTTCTCACCGCGGCGCAGCAGATCACGGAAGGTCTCCGCCGGAGCGATGAGGTGATCTGCGGGGAGCATCGCGATCGGCGCGCCCGGCACCGCGGCGTCGATGCACGCCGCGGCGAGCGCCGCGCAGGGCGCGGTGTCACGGGCCTCGGGTTCGAGGAGGATCCGCTCCGAAGGTATCTCAGGGACGGCCGCCGCGATGGTTTCGCCGAGCGCAGCACTCGTCGCGATCCAGATCGAGTCGAGGCCGCAAAGTGGCGCGACGCGATCGATCGTGGCGCCGAGAAGAGAGCGACCGTGGGCGAGCGGCAGCAGTTGCTTGGGACGATCGACACGGCCGGCCGGCCAGAATCGGGTGCCGGAACCGCCGGCGAGGATCACCACTTGGAGGGGTGCTCGGGTCATCAACGGTCGTCTCGCTTGCTCGCAGGGAGAGGCCCGAGCGGCACGGTGCCCGCGGCCTCGCGACCGATCCACAAGGGTCGGACTCGCGGATTGCGGAGTTCGCCGTGGATCTGGAACTGCGCCAAACCGCTGGCCACGTTTCTCAGCACCCCTGGAATCACCAGGATGTCGGCGTCCTTGCCGAACAGATCAGGGAAGTCGATGCGCATGTCGATCCAGCCGGCAAGGTCGACGTTGCCGCGACCGGTCGCACTCAGGAGCGGGGAGCTGAGCTCCAGGCTCTGGATGTCGACCTTTCGTTCGGCGACGGCGAGCGTCGCGCTGAAGCTGTCGAAGCGCGGCCGTCGCGACTCGGGCAGGTAGCTGTAGATGGCGGTGAACGCCGGGACGGCGCCGAGGTCGCCGCCGCGAATCGAGACCTTGCCGGATCCACGCAGGTCGACGAGATCGGCACCTTCGAGTCGTTCGAGTTGGAACTCACCGGAGACGCTGCCGCGCAGATTGCGGGCACCGCGCATCACGCGGGTCAGGTCGATGTCGTTCCATCGCAACCCGAAGGACAAGGTACCGGGTGCTCTGAACCGATAGACGAGGTCGCCGTCGCTCGAATCGATCGTCGCGAAGGACCCACCGAAGGTTCGGCCGAGCAGGCTGCTGAAGCGCACCGAATTCGCGTCGGCGTCGAAGCGTGCGGAGACGTCTTCGGCCGTGATGGCGAGCAGTCCGAACGACGCGGCCGCCAGCGAGCCGCGAACTCTTCCGCCGACCAGATCGAAGTGGGCGTCGTCGATCGCGATCGTGCCGCGGAAGTCCCGCAACTCGGTTCCGAGCGACGCGGAGACGCCCTTCGCGATCAATCGTCCGCTCAGTCGCGTCGTGAAACCGTCGGCCAGGTCGGGCATCCGCAGATCGACGGTGAGATCGCGGATCGCGACGCGACCATCGATGTCGCGGTCGAGCCACGTCGAGCGCATCGGCCCCGACAACAGGTTGGCCATCCGCGCATCGAGCGGAAAGTCGTCGCTCGCGACGCGAATCCGCAGACTCGTCGCCTCGCCGTCGTGCGCGATGGTGCCATCGAGGACGGTGAACTCCGCACCGGCCATGCGCCCGCGAAGCTCACCGAGGGTCGCGAGACCATCGACGATGTTCACCTCGCCGCGGACGTTCATCGCCGGTGCCGGGAGGAACTCCGCCTCCGCACCCACGCCCTCGAGTTGGATGCGCATGCTCTGGTGATCGTCGTCGGCTCCACGCGCGGTGCGTCGCCAGACCACGTCGATGCGACCCGACGGGCGCAGCAGGTCCCAGGTGTCGAGATCGACGATCGACATGGACTCGAGTGCTTCGCCGAGAGTGCGGTCGAGCCGAAGGGCGCGCACGACTGCGGTCAGATCCAGTTCGGAGCCGGTGCTCGACGTGTGGATGGTGCCCTGCACGAAGGCGGTCGCCGCCTCGGTCCCCGGTTGGAGAATCGCACCGCGCACCCCCGAGAGTTCGATCGCCGCAGTCTGACCCGAACCATGTGCGAAGATCGGACCTTCGATCGATCGGATGGGCAGCGCGAAGCGGGCCGACGCCGCCGACAAGTCTGCCCGCACGTCGAACTCGAAGGGATCGGTCGGTTCGGACCGCCAAGTCGTCAAGGTGATGGCGACGTTGCCGTCCAGTTCGAATCGCTCGACGCTGTCGCCGAGGTTCGCGCTCAGCACCCGCATCGCATGTCGCAGTTCGTCATCGATCGGCAAAGGACCGGTTCGCAGCGCGAGTTCGGCGTGCGGCGACGGCGTCGAAGCCGAGCGGTCCCGAAGCGTGAACCGGCCGCGCAACGCGACAGGGGCGTCGATTCGCCGGCCCAAGAGGTCGAGATGGAGCTGACCGTCGGCGATCTCGATGCGACCCTCGATCGACTCTACGCGACAGGGAAAGCCGCTCCACTGGGCCGAAGCGCCGAGCGGAGTCAGCACCAGTCGGAGGTCGGGTCGAGTCCCGCGCTCGGCTCGGACATCGAGCTCGAGTCCGACGTCGCCGCGTGGCTCGTAATCCGCCCAGACGTCGATGACGCCCGGGCTCAGTCCCGCGACGGCATCGCGCACCGCGGTCGAGGCGGTCAACCGCTCGCTGCTCACGTGCAACGAAACGGAGCGATCCGCCGCGGTCTTGCCGATTCGACCGCGCACCGCCAGTTCCCCCGCATCGATGCGGCCGCGCAGGTCGTCGAGGACGATCTCGTTCCTGCCGATCTGCACGCGGCCGCTCACGCCTGCCAGTGCCAGCGGAATGCCGTCGACGCGCGTGCCGTCTTCCGCGACGAAGCCGACGAACCGCGCTGCGACATCGCGCATCGTGAGGTCCATCGTGAAGTCGGGCTTCTCATTGCCGCCCGGAAGCAGGAGTCGGAGTTCGGCGTCGGCCTCGCCGCCGGTTGGCGAGAACGCGTCCCACACACGCCGTGCGTCGGGGATCCTTGCCAGCGCACGGCCGATCCTGGGACCGACCCGCATGGCGCTGGCCGTGACACCGACCTCGCCGCGCGGACTGCCGCGGAACAGGTCGCGGAGTTCCCCGCGGGCTTCGAGTCGGCCGTCGTCGTCGCTGTGTTCGAGCCGGAACACCGCCGAGCCGTCGTCCGCCGAACTGCCTTGCACGGCAAGGCTCGCGCCGCGGATCGGGTACGGGAACATGGGGGCATCGCATCGCAGCTCGCTCGCCGTGAGTTTCCAACCCAGGTCGAGGCGCGGTGCGGTTCGATCGGAGGTCGCTGCGAATTCGCACCACGCGCTGAGCTCGTCGATGCGACCGGCAGCGCCGAACTCGGCCACTAGGTCGCCGGCTCGCGGGTGGTAGTTCGCTGCGAGTTCGCTGCTCAGCACGAGTGCCGCGCTCTGCAGCATCACTCGGCCCGACCGCGTCGTGACGTCACCGGAGCCCGAGATGCGGAAGTTGCCGCCCGGCCCCGTCATGGACCCGCGCAGAACCAACAGTGGGCTGTCCGGCTCGGCCGGGAGCAGATCCAGTTCGAGATCGCGGAACTCGAGCGGAGCCCGGCCTGCCGCGAGACGGAGGCGAAGACGCGAGCTGCGAATCAGGAGCGGCGGCGGTGGGGCCGTCTCGTCTTTCGCTTCCGGTTGCGGCGCCTGAATCCAGAGTTGGCTCAGGTCCGGCACGCGACCGTCGATCAGATCGATCTCCAGATCCAACCCGGTGAGCGTCAACTCGCGGACTCGACCGGGCTGACCGAGAGGATTGGTCTCGACGCCGACCTCGACTCGATCCACAGCCATGCGCGCGCCACCACCCGCCGAGGGCGGCGTCGCGACGGTCAATCCGCGCAGCGTGACCACGCCGCCGCCGAGGTCGACGGCGGCATCCGCGAGGGAGAAGTGCTCCGGTCGAATGACGCGCGCGAGGAGGTTCGCGACGAAGGCGCGCGATGCCCCGGTCTGACCGAGCACGAACCAGGTGCCGGCGAGAAGGATGGCCAGAAAGCCGAGGTAGAGGAGGAAGATGCGCCGCTTGCTCAACCGGGTCGTCTCGGTCCGTGCCGCCGCTGGGTGGCGCGTGAGTCTAGCCCGAATCATTCGTGAACGTCTGCTGCGATCGCCACAAGTCGCGCCCGGCGGCGTCGCTACGACGGCTCCTCCCTGGCAGCGTAGCTACAGCTACGCTTCGGTCGTCGACCGTCGTAGCTCCT
>JBFXDD010000003.1:200707-225295 GCA_050181465.1 Planctomycetota bacterium | reverse complement strand
GTCGCTTCGTGGAGGCCGAAGAGGCCGACCCGGAGAACGTGGGGCACGTCATCGCGGTGATGCGCCGACTGTATGCCGTCGAGCACCAGGCCAAGGAGCAAGCGCTCGATGCAGATGCCAGGCGTGAACTTCGACAGCATCACAGCAAACCACTGCTCGGAGCGATGCGCCCGTGGCTCGTTGAGCTGGGCAAGACCGTGCTGCCCAAGAGTCCTCTGGGTAAGGCCATCGGATACATGACCCGGCACTGGGATGCACTCACCCGCTTCTGCGACGATGGCCGCATCGAGATCGACAACAACCGCGTCGAGCGACAGATGCGCGGCGTAGCGGTCGGGCGGAAGAACTGGCTCTTCGCCGGATCAGCGGCGGGCGGGCGGCGCGCCGCGGTGGCCTACTCGTTGATCGGCACCTGCGGAATACTTGGTGTCGAGCCGTGGGCGTACTTGAAAGATGTGCTGCAGCGCCTCGCCGAAGGGGGTGACCCGGCAACGCTCACGCCGCGGCTGTGGCGGTCGGCGCGGGCCGAGAGCTGACCTTGGGATCGGTCATCTCGGGTGCTCAACTGCCGGGGTGGGTGAAGCGGGCGGTTACCGGATGTCGGCAAGTTCAGCATCGCAGGGCTGCTGCGAGTCGTCGTAGCTCCGATGCATCGAAGCCCGAGGGGATTCGCAGGGTCAACGCGGCGTCGATTCTCAGCTCGAAGCCGTCGACATGGCCGCTCTGGAGAGGGTCGTCGGCCACGACGGCGACAGGCACCAGATCAGGTTGGCGCCGCTTCAGCTTGCTGCGCCACCAATACAGCGTGGTAGGGGTGATGCCTTGGACGTCCGCAAATTCACGGACAGACAGGCCGCTCCGCTCCTGCTCAGAGATCAGGGCTCGCCACTTCGATTCTGATGACTTCGTCATGCCGCCGGATCGTGCTGGCGAAGTCCGCGGCGACCAGATGGGTAGACCGGGCGCTTACGCCGCAAGGGGCCGCGTCGCGAAAGGTGGGGACTACCGGGCGTATACCGCACAGCAAAGAACTCTGCGGCCGCATTGATTCATGCTCACGCGATCAGTCATCGGTGCTTCTGCCGCTGCGGACAGATGCGAACATGGCGGTTGCGGCTTCCTGCAGCCCGGATCTTAGCGCGCTAGCATGTGCGGCGATAAAGGGCGGTGGCAAGGCATTGCCAATCATCAGTGCAATGGCTTCCTTCCCATGCTCTACGTTGAACCGATACCGCCGAGGGAAGCCCTGGAGAACAGCTGCCTCGCGTAGGGTGATGGTCCGGTTCTGCGACGGATGTAGGAAGCGGCCCTTCGACGGATTGTGGCAGCCGCTCGTGATGGTCGGTGCCACATCGTCCCATGCCATGCGCCCATACACGTCGCTGAATCCATTACTGCGTTTGTGGCAGTCCAGCTGATAGTGCCCCGGCAAATCGCTGCGGCTTCCGCCGTCCCTGGGTATTAGAGCAATCATCTCGCGCACCCTCTTTGTGCGCTTCTCGCCCAAGCCGTGGAGCGGATCGCTGGCGGTTCTCGGAGATCCGAGACCTTTCAATGCCGTGCGAACCGTGATGCGATATCCTACTTTGTTGGCAAGCATTGGGATGTGGACAATCGACGCCAGCATGATGAGGCGCTTGCGTCTTTGCGGCACCGCATAGTCCGCAGCGTCCAATACCCTCACGACCGTCTTGTAGCCCAACGAATGCAGGTGCCGAAGCACCTCGACGAATCGGTGATTCCTTGCCAGGGCCGGAACGTTCTCCAGCATCACAGTCTTCGGCTTCATGACGTTGATGAAGCGTAGGAAGTCAGCCACGAGGTTGTTCCGGTCGTCCCTGACCGATGCCCGCTTATTCTTGGTTCGTAGGCGTGAGAATCCCTGGCATGGCGGACAGCCTGCCAGCAGGTCCAACTCACCTGGCATCAGGTCCGCGTCACGAAGCACCTCCGCGGGGTCTAGCGAGCGAATGTCCTTGGCGTAGAGGTGGACGGTGGGATGATTGAGCCGGTAAGTCTCCGCTGCCTTGCGGTCGATTTCCACAGCGGCGGAAACAGCAAAGCCCGCATCCTTAAGCCCAAGGCTCAACCCACCGCACCCGCTGAACAGGTCGATGGCGCGCAGAGTCTGCGCATTTTGCTTCTGGGTGCGTGTCATTGAGAGTTGAGGGCTGGTCGAGCTCCAGTGCTGAGCGAATTCACGCGACGCAGGCTACTCAAGAGACGGCAGCAGTTGTATGGCAGAGATCTCATGATCATGGAAAGAGGCAGTCAGATTGCAAAAGCCAACGCGTATCGACCGGTAGGAAATCGAATCTGCGGCCACCAGACAGCATGGTGGGCTCCATACTTCTTGGTGCGCATCATGAATATCGTCACACGGTCGATCGGTACTGCGCTTGCCTCTCCTCCGGTCAGCAAGCCCTGAGTCTCACGCCGAGGCTCCCGTAAATCGCGGTCCCGATCGACGTACACATATCCCGTCTCTTGTTCGAGGATGTCCGCGCACTGCTTGAGCGACTCAGCGATAGCAATCGGATCCCACACATGCTCCGAGGCGCTCGGGTCAGGCTTCGTCAGTCGGATCAACTCCTGGAGATCCGAAATCGAAAATGTCTTCACCTGCTTGTTGCGGATGGTGGCCAACAAGTCGTCGAGCTTGGCCGTGTTCTCAGAGCCGCCGTCGTCGCGAAGAACTTGTGCGGGATTGTAGGTGCCGCCGCCCGTGTAAACGCCGATCGCACCCGGGACGAGCACGTTGCGGCGAGTAGCTTGGAGTGAGTTCTCAAGATAGATGCAGCGGAATGCCTCGTCGGGGCTCTCTGCAATGAGTCTGCGCAGGCTGCGTTCCATATGGTTGATGGCCCGGAACACCGCGTGAAGCTGCGGTGGCAGCCACAGTCGTAGCAGCCCGATGTCGTTACGACGATAGCCGTACATGCGGGCGTGCTGTAGCACGGTGTCAGCTTGCGGCGTCCTCGGATGACGACCGTAATAGCTGACAAGCAAGTTCTTGATAGTTACGCCTCGACCGAGCTTGTTGCCGCCGACGAAGAGGCTGTACGGTGCGTGCAAAGCGACATCCTCATCGGTCTCACCGTTTACCAGCCTCACGTGAATGCCTGGCGATAGGAACTCGATTCTGTTGACTAGAGTACCAAAATCAGATTTCGCAAGATCCTTGTCGGTACAGGCTAGGTCATCGAATGCTGCTCGCAGGCGAGCTATGAGACTCGTGTTCTTCGCTCTGAGACCATCGCCGAGGTCGGACTTATACTTTCGCAGCAGTTCAACAATGTGCCTGTGATCATCGGTTCGCGTGCTCACGTGGCACAGGAACGCGCATTTTGCGTCAGGATTCACCTGGCGCTTGTATGTCGCTCCGATAATAAAAGTATCCAGTGCAGCTAGGAGGGAACCAGGCACCTGGGTGCCCGGGGTAGGCTGCATCCCGGCGGATAGGGTCGTAAGGTCTTCTAAAGGGAACTCGCGAACCAAGTGCATCACGCTCTGCGCGAAAAAGTCGTCGCCGCCAACGTACTCACTGCCAGGATGGCTCAGCACCGTGAACTTCGGACGAAACGCATGCATGTTCTCCTGAAGGAAGAGGGCGCCGGGCGTCGCGGTGACCTGCAAGTACGTGTTCCTGTGGAAGAAACCCCGCAACTCTTGGATCTGCTCGTTGATCTTGCTTTGCGTACCGTCGTTCCTGCGCGCTTTGGTGTTGAGGCTGGCCTGGTCGGCTTCGTCATCGATGATGAGACAGGCCAAGTCACGGACTTTGCCCTCCTTGACGTTGTCGATTAGTGTCTGGAGAACGCTACCGTTCTTGGTGACCACGATGGCGCACTTGCCGGCCTTGATTCGCCGGGAGAAAGAAATCGGATCACGGAGGTCCACCTTGCCGAGGATGTCCATCCCCGGGAAGGCTTCCTGAATGCGGCCGCGAGTCTGTTCATACAGGGGGTCGATGTCAGAGGTGAGCACGATGAGAGTTTGATACCCTTCGTCAGCGCCCATCGCTCCCGTCACTGTTAGCACGCCTGTCTTGCCGCTTTGCACCAGGCCGTAGATGAGGCCGTTGGTTTGCTCGCGGCCGTCGCCCACCGGGTTGACCCACTTTTGCATGACCTCGCGTGCGGTTGAAGCGATGTCATCCACCTCAGCGTCATTGCCCAGCTGCTGTCGCAATAAGTTGAGAATCTCGTTGGTGTGCCTACCGTTCATGCCTGCCTCCTTCGGTTGTCGAGAAGCCTCATCCAGTCCGACGGTGCTACCTTGCCCGGTAGGGCGCCGTCTGGTCCAACGATTTCGAAGTGCTCACGATGGTTGCGCTTACACGAGATGCGTAGTGCCACTTCCTTTGTCCCAGCGATTCGGATGTAGTCCTCGTAGTGTACTGTGGCAACACCGTCAGGGCCGCAGATTAATCCAAGGACCATCCGCAACTCCTGCGCGCGCTGGTGAAGGAGAGTCTGCTCATCGGGAAGGAATGTGAATCCCCATGGGCTGCGCTTGGCTGTCGAGTACTTCAGATGCACCTGCAGGCTGCCGTTGAAAATAAAGTATGGCGGCGAATGCGCGATGCTGTTCGTCCCGCTCGAACCGCGGATGAGCTGGTGCAGGGCCGCGCCTTCGTAGAACTCTTGCTTTTGGATTCCCATGTGCTTTGCAATTGACTGAGCCAGCGTGTCCAAGTCTAGCATGGACTCAAGACGGCGATTGGTGGATAGCAGGGGGGCTTGGTATGCGAGTGGTGGTCCTCTTCTACGCGATGTGGGAGGCGTGCGATTGCGCGTGATCGGAGAGCAGTTGCATCGACCGATGCGCCGCACGTAAGATGGTTATCGGAAGTGAGCGGGTCGTCGATGGTGAAGATCTTGCGGCTCATAGGGAGTGCTTGTGCGATCGATCGTGTCCAACCTGAGCTGGGCAGACTCGCCTAACGCCTAAGACACTACGGCGGTTGCCGCTCGGCGCGACGCCGCCGCGGCGGAGAGAGTTCGTCGAACCGTGCCAAGTCTCGGCTTCGGGCCGGGCGGAACTCCGCTCGCGCCACGTCAGGTGGACTTGGCTAACCCGCGTCATATCCGCCTCGTTCGAGCGGTCGGTCGGCGGGCTTTCCCCATTCCAGCCGGATCGGCGGTTCGGGACGTGCGTGTCGATCATGCTTGCGGATCCGCGATGTGGCCTAGGTTCTCCTGGGCGCTGCGAATGTCGGAGACGACTGCCCCCAGATGGGCTGCGACGGAGTCGCGGAACAAGTGGTGGGTCATGCGCATGCGCAGAACCTCGTCCAGGAGGGCGTGGCCGATCGCTTGCTGGAAAATCCGCACTTGGCAGCGATCTCGATGGCGTCCGCTCGCCACGAGCGAAATCCACATCGCGAACAGCTGGAGCTTGGTGCTCGACAGCACCAGTTCTCCGTTCGTGTGGACCTTCCGCGAGCGCACGAAGAGTAGATCGGAATCGAGGTCGACGTCTTTCATCCGCAGACTCCCGCCGCGGGGACGAGTTTCTACCTGGCGCTGCCCGCTCGCAGAGAGATCGAACACTGCACGGAGTTCAGCGAGCGACATCACGTTTGTCCCGTGTAGCCGTGCTCTGGCGCGGACGAGGCGGTCGAGCCAGTCTGGATCCCGACCGAAGCCGTCGCGCGAGGGGAACGGCTCGGCGCGGTTGGCTTGCATCCTCGCCACCGCTTTGACCGGGCTGGGCGTCGCGAGCGACGACTTGCACGCGCTTACCGGCTTCCTGCTGACCTCCGCTGCATCGCGACGGCCTAAGCTTCGCGGGCGCCTCGCAACACGACTGCGACTGCCAGCTTGCGTGCGGATCAGCCCGGGACAGCGCTGCGATCTGACATCGCCGGGCGGGACATCGCCGCTCGTCTCCCGCACGACCTCGAAGACCGGACGGACGAGCGACCACCGCCGCAGGGGTGGCGTGTCGAGCGTCGGTCCGCTGGCCAGTAGCAGGTTCATCCTCTTGGGAGTACTCAGCCCCGCGGGGGACGCTAGCAACTGATCCCGCGGCCTGCAAGCACCGACCCGATGGAGCGCGCCAGACCGAGTCATGAGTTGGCAGCTTGGCTGGCCGCGCAATGAGACTGCGACGCATCGCGTCGCCCAGGCACACGATCGGGTTCTGGCTTCCCGGTCTCGCCCGACAGCCCACGCCCCACATCCACCCAATCACCCCACCACGCCGCAGCGGCACCCCCTCAATTCCCCGTAAGGTTCCCCGCACCCGGGTGTCTCTCCCCCGCGTGCCGCCCTCCTGGCACGCGACGAGCAACCCATGAGAAACCAACTGCTACGCCGTGCTGCTGCCATCGCCGTCTCGCTCATGATCCCGAGCGGCGTGTGGTCGCAGGATGCCGGATCCACCTACGGACACGCGCGCACGCGCGCACTCGCCAATCTCGGCAAACTGCCGACGCCACGAGACGTCGCGATCGCCGACATCATCAACTTTCATCGACATCGACTGCCGATGCCGCGCGCGGGGGAAGCGGTCGCACTCGACCTCCGCTTCGGCGCGGTTGGCGTGGACCGGGACGGCGAAGCGGTTCTGCAGATCGGAATGGCGGCCGGCGCGGTGGCCGATCGTCGCGAATTGCCGCCTTTGAACCTCGGCCTCGTCATCGATTGCAGCGGCTCGATGCGGGCCGACGGCAAACTCGACGCAGTGCAACGCGCATTGCGGGAACTCGTGCGTCGCTTGCGCCCCAACGACCACGTCACCCTCGTCGCCTACTCCGATGCGGCGGAACGGCGCGGCAGCGAACTGGTCGGCGACGGCGCATGGCTCAGCCGCGAGATCGACCGGCTCGAACCCGGCGGCTCGACCAACCTGCACGCAGGACTGATGCTGGGCCTGCAAGAAGTCGCCGCCCGTGCGAAGTCCGGCGCTCACGATCGCGTGATCCTCTTGACCGACGGCATCGCCAACCGCGGCGAGACCGAACCCGCGAAGATCCTCCGCGACGCGCGCACCTACACCGCCGAGCAAGTCGATCTCGCGACCATCGGCGTCGGCACCGAACTGAACACCGAACTGCTCGATCAACTGGCGCGCGGGGCGCGCGGCCTGTTCCACTTCGTCGCGGATACGGCGGACATCGAGAAGGTCTTCGTCGACGAACTGCAGGCCCAGGTTCGCGCCGTCGCGCGATCCGTGCAGATCCATCTCCGACTGCCGGCGGAGTTCGTCAGCGTCGAGTTCCTCGGCTTCCCGGCACGGCGCGGCGATCGTCGCACGGAATGGACCATCGACGTGCCCGACCTCAACTCCGGCGCCACGCAGGTCGTCCTCGCCCGCTGTCGACTGGATCGCGAGGCCCGCTCGCCGCGCGAACTGGAGGCACGCGCCGAGCTGCGCTACCGCCGCGCGGGAGACGACCGCGCCGTGGAGGTGGAGACGACCGCGCACCTCGACCCGCGCGCAGACGGTGACGGCCTCACCGATCCCGAGGTTCGCAAGAACTACACGATCGCCCGGCTCGCCCTCGGCATGCACGAAATGGCGGACGCCGCGAGCCGATCCTGTTGGGCGGAGGCCGACCGCGCGCTTCGCCGCGAACTGCGCTTCGCACGCGATCAGTTCGCGAGCCGTGAAGACACCGACGTCCGCCGCGTCGTCGAGATCGCGGAGCAATATCGCGAAGTGCTCGCGCGATATATCGACCGCTTTCGTGACGGATGAGCGACGGCGGCTCTCAACCGAGATGAGTCCACGCCGGTCCTCGTGACCACGACCCCGCCTTGCTAAGGTGACGCCGCCGGCCCGGCGAGGAGTTCGCGCGCGACTCCTCGGCGGGACCCGTGGCGGCTCTGCGCTCGTCACCGCGTTCTCGACTTCCTCTTGTGACACGGCCTTCGACCCATGCAGATCCGATGCAGCAGTTGCGGTCGCGCGGTCACGCTCGAGTCCACCGGGATCCTGCCCGAGCGGTGTCCGCACTGCGCGGGCGACGCCGTTCCGCGCGAACTCGGCCGATTCGAGATCGAACGGCTGCTGGCGGCAGGGGGAATGGGAGAGGTCTACGTGGCGCGTCACCGCCAACTCGGCACCAAGGTCGCGATCAAGCTGTTGCCGCGGACACCCGGGTCGGTCGACTTCGCACGCCTTCGCGAGCGATTCCTGCGCGAGGCCAGATTGACGGCTTCGATCGAACACCCCGGCGTCGTCGGCGTGCTCGACTTCGAAGAGGATGGTGACCGCGCCTTCCTGGTTCTCGAGTTGCTGACGGGCAAGTCCCTGCGTTCCCACCTGGCGGCTCACGGCGGCAGGCTCGCGATCGATGAGGCGGTGAGGATCACCAGAGCGGTCGCCGACGTGCTCGCCGCCGCCCACGCCCGCGGCATCGTGCATCGCGACATCAAGCCGGAGAACGTGGTGGTGTCGCCCGACGGCACGGTTCGGGTGCTCGACTTCGGCATCGCGCGCGTGTGGACGGAAGCGGAACAACTCACGCGCACCGGTGAGGTGGTGGGGACGCCGGAATACATGGCGCCGGAACAACTGCTCGAGTCTGCCGATGCGGTCGACGCGCGCGCCGACGTGCACGCGCTCGGCGTGATGCTCCACGAACTCCTCACCGGCGTCTCACCGTTCCGCGGCGCGAATCTGTTCCAAGCGCTCAAGCTGGTCGAGTCCCTGGTGCCGCCGCCGCCGTCGACGATTCGTTCGGAGGTGAGTCCGGCACTCGATGCGGTGGTGACGCGCGCGTTGGCGAAGTCACCCGCGGATCGATTTCCCGACGCCGCTGCCTTCGCTGCGGCCTTGTCGATGGCGGCACCGCCTACCACCAGCGCCCCTTCGGTTGCGGACTCGCCGCAGCGGGCCGTGCCACGCTCACGAGCGTGGTCGATCGCGCTCACGGCCGTGCTCACCGCGGCGGGGTTCGCGCTCGGCACCTGGCTCGCCACGCGGCGCGCGCCCGGTGCGCTCTTGGGCGAGGTGCCGGGCGATGGGTCGGGCGACGTGCCGAGCGGCGTGCCCAGCGCTGCGCAGATCGAATCGGCAAAGCTCGACGATGCTCGCGCGGCGATCCTCGCCGGTGAGTTCCATACCGCGCTCGCGAGTCTCGAGCCGTCGCTCCGAACCGGTTCGATCGAGGCGATCGAGTTGTCGGCCGTCGCCTGGGTTTGCGCGCAGCACCTGCTGCCGGAGGTGGTCGGTCTCCCGCGGCGATGGAACGAGTTCGATCGCGCGCGTCGCGATCGGATTCTCGGCGTGGGTGACGAGGTGCGCGATCTCGCGTCACCGCTCTTCCGCGCCTGCCGAGCGCTCGCGCTCGGCGATGCGGTCGGCGCCCTGCAGCTCCTCTTGGTCGACGGCGAGCCCGCGCCCGGGGACTTGCACGGCATCGTGCGCTTGCTCGCGGCTCGCATCGCGTGCGCGGATGATCAGGTCGTTCTGCGCGCCGCGCAGCGGTGGCGACCGACGCAGCCGAGTCCGGTCTGGCGGCTCTTGGCCTCGCCGCGCGACAGTCTTCGCGTCGAGTTGGCGGACCACGTTGCGCTCCTCGCTGCGCACGGTCCGGATCGCTGGCTCGCCGGGATGTTCCTGGAACGGATCCAGCTCGCCGAGTCCGGCGGCAGTGTCGAACGACTGCGCGCACTCGCGGAACTTGCGTGGCTCACCGGCGCAGGTGAGACCGCACTGCTGCGTCTGGTCGCGCTGCGCATCGATCTCGCCGCCGCCGATTCGCGATTCGTGCTCGACCCGAGAGACGCCGAACGCTTGCTGGCGCTCTTGCACGGCTTCGACGCCGCGACGCACCCGAGCTTGCCGTTCCTCCAAGCGACCCTGCGCACGGCGATGGGCGAGCGCGTGGTGTCGACCGGTCAGCTCTTCGGATCGACGTTCGCCGCAGCGCCCAAGAGCGACGAACTGGCGAGCGCCATCCTCTTGCGACTCGGCGGGCAAGCGAGCGCGGCGCGCCGCGCGCTCCAGGATCTGCTCGGTGCCGATGGAGTCGTCGGTGCCGATGGAGTCGCCGGCGCCGATGGAGTCGCCGGCGCCGACGCCCGTCTCCTCTTGGCCACGTTCGAGGAAGAACGCGCCGCGGCGAGTGAGCACTGGCGTGCCGCCGTCGATCGCGGCGCGCATCTCGAGTTGCTCGACTGGCTGCCGAAGCGAGCCGCAGCCGTTCCGGCGGCCGGCGACTTTCCAGCCGCGTCGACGGGAGCGGAGTCGAACTTGCCGCTGGCTTCGATCTTCCTTCGCCGCGGGACTTCGTCGCAGGATCTGCTCGACCTGACGACCTTGCGCGCGTTCCGTGAGCCGCCGTTGCGAGCCGTCTGGATACGAGAGGTGCAGGGTGGACTCGACCTCTGACGCGGAGCTGGTCGAGCGAGCGCGACGATCCGAGCGCGGCGCCTTCGACGAGCTCGTCGCCCGCCACGAACCGCGCATCCTGCGCTACCTCGCCTCGATGACCGGCGACGACGCCGCGGTGCAGGACCTCCGGCAGGAGGCGTTCCGAACCGCATTCGAGCGACTCGACCAGCTCGCATCGCCCGCGCGCTTTTGCGCCTGGGCCTTGTCGATCGCCGCGAATCGTTGCCGCAATCATCTGCGCGACGAAGTGCAGCGGCGCGCGCTCGGCGGCGACGACCCGCATCCGCGTGCGATCGACCACGGTCGCCGCAGCGCGCTGACGAGCCTGGTCGCGCGTGAATCTGCCGAGTTGCTCGCGCTGGCGATCGATCGGTTGCCGATCCTGCTGCGTGAGGCCTTCGTCTTGTTCGTCCAGGAAGGCCTCAGCTACGCGGAGATCGCCGAGATCACCGGTGCGAGCGAAGGGACCCTGCAGGTGCGGGTGCATCGCGCGAAGGCGTTGCTCCGCAGTCAGCTCGGCAATGCGGTCGATACGTTCTGGCGTCGGCCGGAATGAGTTCGGCGATCACGGCAGGATCGTGCGCAGCTCGCAGTCCCCGCCGTTGCCGCATCGATCGGTGAGCCGCAGCGTGTGCAGGCCGTCGTGGGATGCACGATAGACCGCGAGCAGGGGGCCTTCGGCGGTCTGTCGAGACGCCGAATAGCCGTCGTTGCCGACCGGATCGATGATCGTGAGCAGCGGATCGAGGTCCTTGCCTCGCACCGCCAGCCAGATCTCC
This sequence comes from Planctomycetota bacterium, assembly GCA_050181465.1. Lineage (GTDB taxonomy): Bacteria > Planctomycetota > UBA1135 > UBA1135 > UBA2386 > JACRLW01. The sequence continues at coordinate 214,166 of JBFXDD010000003.1, read as the reverse complement.
TGCCCGGCGCGCAACGGCACCTGGAAGTGCTGCGCCTCACTCGCGCGCAATTGGAGCGATCGACGTTCGCCGGGATCGAGCCGGGGGATCGGCACGGACTCGACGAGCAGCGAGCACGCGCCGCCGCCCTGCCCGTGGAGCAGGAGGGTGTGGTCGCCGCTCCGAGTCACGAGCAGCATGCCGCTCGCATCGCGTTGGAGCGGTCCGCTGTCGTCGACGGCGAGGAGAGGCTCGCCGCCGACTCCGAAGACCGCGAACTGCGTGTCGACGTGCTCGCTGCTCGCCCAGATGTGCAGCATCTGCCCGCTCTGCGCGCGAAGCCGGTACAGGAGTCCGCGATTGCGCGGGAGTTCGCCCTGCCACGCGGCGCCGAGTGCCAGCTCGGTGGGGAAGGTGCCGATCGCGAGGCGATAGTCGGCGGCACTGCCGGAGTGGTTGCGCAAGGACAGCTCGAGCTCCGCATCGCGCGTGACGTGGTAGTAGCGAAGGAGTTGGCCGCCCTTGTCGAGATCCGTGCAGCGTCGAAAGCGCGGCCCCTGCTCGCTCGGCTCGAGATCGATGAGGTCCACTTCGAGCTGGGTCTGCGGCATCCGGACGTCGACGGCGAACACGGTCCCGCGCGTGAACCGCAGCTTCCAGAGATCGAAGCCGTAGCTGCCCATGGTCTCGTCGAAGACCCGGTCCGGCACACCGTCGCGGCGGCGCGCGAGCTGTGTGCTGATCGTCCACCTTGCCTCGGGTCGGCCTTCGAGACGCAGGAAGTAGTCGCCGTCGCGTGGTGCGACGTAGCCACCGCTGCGAGGTGTCAGGACCCGCCGATCGGCGGCCATGACGAGCGTGAGCGCCGCGCCTCCGCCGACGGTCGGCACCAGCACGTCCCCTTCGCGCAGCGCGACGCGATAGTGCCACCACTGCTCTTCGCCGAAGGTGCCCGATCGTTCATCGCTCGGCCCGAGCGGCTCGGTGCGGAAGCGTTGCAGCCACAGTCGGTAGCGACCGCCGCCGCTGCCTTGATAGGGGCGCACCAGGACCTCGATGGGGCCGGTGTTCGGCATTCGGAGCCACAACTCGCTTCGCGTGCCCTCGCCGTCGTTCGTGCCGAGCACCTTGCCGTCGGCGTCGACGATCTCGAGAACGGGGTCGAAGGTGTCGCTGGTCACCGTGCACCACAGCATCTCGTCGGCGGTGACGTTCAGCTTCCAGTGGTCGGTCAGGCCGGGGGTGAGCAGCTTCTGCTCCGCGATCTCCCGGCCGGGCGGCACGTCGTGGGTGCGCTCTTGGCCGGGGAGGGTCGGGAGGATCGGGAGGACAAGCGACAGGCGGGCGGCGATCGCCGCGAAGGCTTGGGAGGTCGTCATGGCGTGGTCTGACCCCAGAGACACGCGGCTGCCGGGCGGCTTACACGAATTCCCAGGTGCCGGGGTGCCGCCCACAGCATTCCTTCGCAAAGCATCGGCCGCGCGGTTCGAATGCGTGCCTCATGAAGCGCGTGAAGATCGCCGTCGGCGCCATTCTCGGGTTCCTGCTGCTCGTGTTGATGCTCCAGAACACGGAGATCGTCCGCACCAAGGTGCTGTCGGCGACCATCGAGATGCCGCTCGCCTTCACCCTGCTGCTGGCGATCGGCGGCGGCTTCGCGCTCGGCTACCTGTGGTGCTTCGTGCGCACGCGGCGGGCGGGGGAGGCGGCGGAGAAGGGTGCGGCTGCGAAGTCCGTGCACGCGAAGGATGGCGACGCGAAGTCCGCCGCCGCGAACTGAGCCGGCGCGAGTTGCGCGCGGCTCAGCCCGCGATGGTCGATCCGGACAGCAGCCGCTCGATCCCGCGCGCCATGTCGAGATCGCGCTCCGTGATGCCGCCGGCGTCGTGCGTCGACAGCCGGATTTCCACGCGGCGATAGACGTTGCGCCAATCAGGGTGGTGGTTGTGCGCCTCCGCGTAGAGCGCGACCTTGGTCATGAAGGCGAAGGCCTCGACGAAGTCGGCGAACTCGAGCGCGCGGCAGATCGCGTCGGCGTCCGCGGTCCAGCGGGGATGCTCGACCAAGAAGCGCGCGAGTTCGTCGGGGCGGAGCAGTTGGGGCTTGGTCATGCTTGCGGGATTGTCGCCGATGGACGAACCGCCCCGCGAGCGTCACTTCGGCAGGAGCTCGGCGAGGTCGGCCGACGGCGTGATCTCGAGCTTGCCGTCGACGACCGCGATCGCGATGCGCTCGATCCGACCATCGGGGCGCCGCCAGAACACGCCGGGATCGAGCGCGGAGCCGAGCTCCGCGGGCGCGCGCTGCGCGAGCGCATGCAGGGCTGGAATCACGCGGGCGACGCGGCCGTCGTCGAAGGGCCAGACGAACAGGCCCTCGCGCGTCGGCATCGCGACGATCGCCCCGTGCTTGCCGAGAAGCTCCGGAAAGCGATCGAGCCACAGCACCGCAGCCGCCCCGTAGTACGAGGTCGAGGTCAGCGCGTGCAGCTTGCCCAACTCGCCGATGTCCTTGGTGTCGATCCGCAACTCCTTGGCGAGCTCTTCCCGAGTATTCGAGAGTGCGACGCCGAGCACCACGACCGTCGGTTGCTTCCACCGCGCGAGCATGATCTCGGACACCACGAGTGCCGTTTCCTCACGATCGAAGAAGGCCAGGGTGATCAGCCCGTCGATCTCCCGCACGCCCGCGACCGATTCGATCGGCAGTCCGGCGTCGGCGAGGAATGACTCCGGGACGAGCCGCAGCCGCAGCGCGGCCTGCGCGGTCTCCCAATCGGGCACCGTGATGTCCGCAGTGGCATCGCGGATGGCGATCACGAGCTCGAACTGAGCCGCGATCAAGGCCGGCCATTCCGCGCGCGGAGTCTTCGCGGCGATCTCCGCGAGCGCTTCGAGTTCGAAGAGCTGACTGCCGCCGCGATCGCCGCGCACGTCGAGCGCGCCGTCGACGGCGAGTTCCGCGATGAGCTTGCGACCGGCGAACCAACGCTGCACTTCGGCGAGGAAGGCGAGGCGGGAGTCTTCGTCACCAAAGCGCGAGAACCAGGCGATGGGCGGGGGAGTCGGTGCTCGCGGTGACGGCGCGACGGGTTGCTCGCCGCACGCCGACAGTACGAACGGCATCGCGAGGCACAGGCCGAGGGCGAGTGCGGAGATGGGCGTCCTGGCGCTTGGGAGTCCGGTCATGCGCGACGTCGAGACCATAACGGATCGCCGTGCGGCGAGTTCAATGCGGGGGTCTCGATGTGCCTGGTTCAATGCGGCCGGCTCAGCGCGGCTCGACGCTCGCCGTCCACATGCCGTCGCCGGCTTCCGCGAAGCGGATCGAGACCGGGAGGAAGGCTTCGAGGACCCGCGCGTTCGTCGTCGCGTGCATCGAGGGCGGCCCGCAGCGAAAGCTGCCCCCGCCGGCGAGCGCGAGCGGGATCAGCAGTTGGTCGGCGAGATGCTCGCCCACCGGTGCCCGGTGTCGCAGGTAGGCCTTGGCGTCGCGGACGGCGTCCTGCGCCACGCGCTCGGCCGGGACGGCGCGCTGGCCGATCGCGGTCACGACTTCGGTCGCGTCGTCGCAGTCCATCACGATCTCGAGCGCGTTGCCCGGGCCGTTGGTCACGCGTTCGGCAGTGCACTGCGCGCTGCCGAGGCCGAGCTTCTTGCCGACGACCTCGAGCTCCCGCGTCGCGATGTGATCGGCGAGGTCGGCGACGATCGCGCGCGCGGCGATGCTCCGCAGCTCGCCGCGCGAGTGCCACTCGATCGGGCGCGGTCGCGCGGGAGCGGTGCATACCCGCAACTCTCCGCCACCGGCCGGGAAGAAGCCGTGGCGCCGGACTTCGACGTCGAGCGAGAGGCCCATGCGCGCGATCGCGCGCGCGTAGCAATGAACGAGGAAGCCCGCGGTGGGGGCCAGCGGATTGTGCGTGCCGCCGCCGAGGATGAGTTCGCTGGGTCGATCGGCGAACCACAGGGCGGGAACGACGGTCTGCGCGAGCAGGGTCGTACTGCCCGCCGAGCCGATCGACGCATCGAAGCGCCCGCCGCACAGCGTCTGCGGTCGGAACTCGACCTGCTGCGAGCCGAGCACCGCGCCGCGCACCTCTGCCGCGCCGACCTTCGCCGCGAGTTCGACTCCGGCGAGGTGTTGCCGCATTAGCCCGGGCTTCTTGCGGCGCGCGCGGATGCCGGTGATCGCGAGCGGTCGCCTGGTGATGAGCGACAACGCGAGCGCGGTGCGCAGCACCTGCCCACCGCCCTCGCCGAGGCTGCCGTCGATGTGAATCATGTCGTTGCCGGGCATGGTTGTTCGTCTCCTTGATGTCGGCAGAGAGGGCTCGCTCAACCCTTCACGCAGACGACCTGGCGCAAGGTGTGGACGATCTCGACGAGATCCTCCTGTGCCGCCATGACCGCATCGATGTCCTTGTAGGCTGCGGGGGTCTCGTCGATCACCGCGGCATCCTTGCGGCACTCGACATGCGCCGTCGCCTGCGCGTGCTCCTCGAGTGAGAAACGGCGCTTGGCTTCGTTGCGCGACATCGAACGCCCGGCTCCGTGGCTACACGAGTGGTAGCTCTCGGCGTTGCCCTTGCCGCGCACGATGTAGCTGCGAGCACCCATCGAGCCGGGGATGATCCCCAGCTCGCCGGCACCGGCACGCACCGCACCCTTGCGGGTTACCCACACGCGGGCGCCGAAGTGGTCTTCCGCCTGCACGTAGTTGTGGTGGCAGTTGACGGCCATGTCGGTCGCTTCGAAAGGCGGCAGATCGCCGCCGTCGCGCAGCGCACCGAGCACGCCGAGCATCATCAGCTCACGGTTGCGACGGGCGAAGTTCTGCGCCCAACCCACCGCCTCGACGTACTCGGCGAAGTGCTCGCTGCCTTCGGTGAAGTAGGCGAGATCCTTGTCGGGAAGGTTGGCGAGGTGGCGGCGCATGTCCTTCTGCGCGAGTTCGATGAAGAAGGTGCCGATGCGGTTGCCGACTCCACGCGAGCCGGAGTGCAGCATGACCCAGACGGCGTCCGCCTCATCGAGGCAGACTTCGATGAAGTGGTTGCCGGTGCCCAGCGTGCCGAGCTGGCCGACGTGCCGGCCGCGATCGAGCCGCGGGTGTGCGGCGACGATCTTCGCGTAGCCGTCGGCGAGTTCGGCCCACGCCGCTTCGACCGCGGCCGGGATCTTGTCGAGCCAGGCGCCCTTGTCGTTGCGGCCACCTTGATCGGTGCGGCCGTGCGGGACCGCTTCCTCGATCGCGCAGCGCAGGCCGAACAGGTTGTCGGGCAGTTCGCTCGCGCGCAGCGTGGTGCGCACGGCCATCATGCCGCAGCCGATGTCGACGCCGACCGCCGCGGGGATGATCGCGCTCTTGGTCGGGATGACGGAGCCGACGGTCGCGCCGATGCCCCAGTGCACATCGGGCATCGCGGCGACGTGGCCGTGCACGATCGGCAGGCGGGCGACGTTGTGGAGTTGACGGAGCGCTTCGGCCTCGACGGGGACGCCGCGGACCCAGGCCTTGATGGGGGCGTGGCCGGTGTCGATGTGTTCGTAGGGCTTCATGGAGTCGTCCTCTGGCAAGGCGCGCGCTCGGACTCTTCTACAGGACGGCTCGGGCACGCGCGGTCTCGCGGGGTGGAGCACGCGGTGTGCCGTGGTGGGGGATTCCCGGCGCTCGATCGCAAGTGCCTTTTCGGCAGATGGTTACGGAAGCGGCGCTACGGCGCGTCCGGCGGTCGCTGGCGCGAGTGCGATCCCAGAAGATAAGAAATGATCAGCATGGATCGCCGTCGTCCCCTCGTCATCCTCGGGTTCCTGGGCGTGCAACTCGATTCACCGCGACCTCGCGAGCGCTTCTCGGTGTGGCGGCCGACGGTCGCGCTGTGCCAGCAAGAAGATCTCCTCGTCGACCGCTTCGAGCTGTGGGTCGAACCCCGCTACGCGAAGCTGACCGCTCAGGTGGTCGCCGACATCGCGAAGGTTTCGCCGAGCACGACGGTGCGCACGCATGCGCTCGGGCTCTCGGATGCCTGGGACTTCGAGGAGGTGTTCGTCGCGCTTCGCGACTTCGCGCGGGGATATCCCTTCGATCCGGAGCGCGAGGACTACCTCGTGCACGTGACCACCGGCACGCACGTCGCCCAGATCTGTCTGTTCTTGCTGACCGAGACGCGCTGGTTCCCCGCACGGCTGATCCAGGCCGAGCCGCCGCGGGGGATGGCGGCGAGTGTCGTCGGCACCTACTCCATCGTCGATCTCGATCTCTCGCGATTCGATGCGCTGGCGCAGCGCTTCCGCAGCGAGAACGTCGAAGCGACGGCACTGCTCAAGAGCGGGATCGCCACGCGCAGCGTCGCGTTCAACGCGAAGATCGAGTTGATCGAACGCGTCGCGCGCAACACCAAGGATCCGATTCTCTTGCTCGGTCCCACCGGTGCCGGCAAGTCGCTGCTCGCGCGACGGATCCACGAGCTGAAGAAGCAGCGGCATCAGATCGAGGGCGACTTCGTGGAGGTCAACTGTGCGACCTTGCGCGGCGACTCTGCGGCTTCGGCGTTGTTCGGCCATGCGCGCGGGGCCTTCACCGGTGCGGTGTCGGCGCGCGCGGGTCTGTTGCGCACGGCGGATCGCGGTCTCCTGTTCCTCGACGAGATCGGTGAACTCGGTCTCGACGAGCAGGCGATGCTCCTGCGCGCGCTCGAGGATCGCCGCTTCCTCCCGGTCGGTTCCGATCGCGAAGTGTCGAGTGACTTCACGCTGATCGCGGGCACGAATCGCGACCTTCGCGCCGACGTCGCTCGCGGTCGCTTTCGCGACGACCTGCTCGCGCGCATCGACCTGTGGACCTTCGAGTTGCCCGGTCTGCGAGATCGTCTCGAGGATCTCGAGCCGAACCTCGACTACGAACTGGAGCGACACGCGGCGCGCACGGGTCGCAAGGTGTCCTTCAACAAGGAGGCGCGCGCGGCGTACCTGCGCTTCTCGATGTCGGGTGAGGCGGCGTGGCGCGGCAACTTCCGGGACCTGAGTTCCTCGATCACGCGGCTCGCGACGCTCGCCGAGGGCGGTCGGATCACCGAGTCGCTGGTGGCCGACGAGGTCGCGCGTCTGCGCGCGGCATGGCGTCACGTCGATCCGCGGTCGCTGCGCGTGGGCTCGGAGGGCTCCGACGGCTCCGTGGGCGCCGAGGTCGACGACGACGATCTGCTCGGCAGCCTTCTGGGTGTCGATCGTCTGGCGGCGATCGACCGCTTCGACCGCGCGCAGCTGGCCGCGGTCGTCCGCTGCTGCCGCCGCGCCCGCTCCGCGAGCGAGGCCGGCCGCACCCTGTTCGCCGCCTCACGCCGCCAGCGCAGTTCGGTGAACGATGCCGATCGGGTGCGGAAGTACCTCGCGCGGTTCGGGCTGAGTTTCGCTGGGTTGGTGGGGGCGGAGTCGGGAGCGCGATCCGAGTCCCCGTGATCGTCGGATCAACGCGCGACCGACTGGCGCAGCAAGCTCAACAAGCGGCTGGTGATCACGAGCAACCACACGCCAAGGATGCTGCCGAAGACCGGCAGCACGAAGCGGCTGTCGATCACCCACTGCGGGGTCGCCTCGCCGTGGTAGCGGTGGATGCCGTGCACCGTGCCGGCGACCGTCAACCACGCGACCAACACGCCGAGCACGCCGCTGATCCAGCGGATGGCGTTGCGCTGCAGGCCGCAGTTCATCCTCTCGGTGATCGCGCTGCCGCCGGCCTCGCCGATCAGGAAGCAACTGGTGCCGAGCAGAACCAGCGTGTCGATGCCGATCGTGGCGCCCATGGCGTGACCGACGATCACGTGCGTGCCGTGGATGATGCTGTTGAGATTCGGGATCGAGATGAGGATCGAAGTGAACAGCATCACGCCGGTCCACCACTTGGCCGTCGACAGCCAACTCATGCGACCGCAGAACTGGCCGCCCCGCTTCCGCACCGCCTTACCCAGATCCATCATCACTTTCAGCAGGATCACCAGTTCACTCATCGAGACGAGGAACGACACCCACTTCACCGCCTCACTCTGCGGCAGATGGTAGGTGTGGTGCGCGTAGTTCGTGAAGGAGTTGAGGCAACCGACACCGAAGAGCCAGAACGCCGTGGAGGACTGCGCGTAGCGCTTGTCGCCGGACAATCGCTCGCCGACGTAGGTCAGCGAGCCGTACATCAGGAAGTTGAAGGAACCGACCAGCGTGCCGCAGGACTTCCACTGGATCTGGAGGTCGCGCACCGGACTGGCGAACACGTCGGCGAGGAGATAGGTGTGCCCCTCGACGAAGGTGTAGACGAAGAACAGAACGCCGACGGTCCAGAACCAGATGTAGATCGGCTGATCCCAGAACCCGTGGCGCAAGCGCCGCAGGAAGTTCCAGGTGAAGGCGAACCAACCGCAGAGCAACACCGCGCTGAACGCGGGATGGAAGCCGAGATACTCGCGACCCGAGCTGACTCCCAGCAGCAGGCTCACGAAGATGCCGGCACCCGCGACGATCCACGCGATCGTATGGAAGCGGAATCGCGCGCGATCGGCGCGGTCCAATCCGCCGTGGTTCGTCGACATCCAGTGATACATCACCGCGATCGACGCGCCGAAGATCCACAGCGACGCGAAGGACGTGTGCACCGGCCGCAACTGGGTGAGCTGCACCCCGCGCTCGTTCAGCCACGCCGACGCACCGGGCAGGTAATGCAGTGCCGCGACCGCGCCGCCGAGCACCGCGATCACGATGCACGAGAGCGCCATCTTCAGCTGGATTCGCACGGTGACGTCGATGCCGGACTGCGTCGTGGCGCTCGCAGCTTCTCGGCGCGTGTCTCGCGTTATCTCGCGATCGGTCAGAACTTCGGTCATCGGGCGAACTCCCACCACGGCAGGCCATGGTCGGTGGTGGTCTCTGGCACGGCCTCGGCGAGTGCCGCACGTTCCTTGGTGAGCCAGCGCAGCAGCGCGCTGATCTCCTCGAGCTGTTGTGCCGGCAGGTTCCAGGCCGGCATGCCGCGCTCCACTCGGCCGGCTTGGATCGTCTGGCGCACCGCGTCCTCCCCAAGGCGCGTGATCGCCGTCGTCAGGTCCGGCGCGGTGAGTTGACCCAGCGCCGTTGACTGCAGCGGGACATGACACGCCGCACACAAGCTGCGGAAGGTCGCCAGTCCGGCGTGCTCCGCGCTCGCGACTTCGGCCGGCGGCAGCCGTTGCTCGATCGCGGCATACACCTTCGCCGGATCGACGCGCGATTGCTTCTGCGCGACGCCTACGCCGGTCTTGTCGAGCTCGGCCAGGAACGCCGCGATCGAGTCGATCTGCTGGGCGTTGAGTCCGAAGGCCGGCATCTGACCGTTGCCTTTGGTGAGGATCTCGTCGAGCCGCGTGCGGGTCAGGCGGGGGGCGGCGTTCGTGAGGTCGGGGCCGAGGAAGCCGCCGAAGCCGTAGATCTGGTGACAGACCTGACAGTTCTTCTCGTGCCAGAGCTTTCGGCCCGCGAGGGCGAGTTCGCTCAAGGGCGGCGTGCGGTCGGCCGTCGGGTCGAGGTAGACCATCGCGGTCTGGCCGCAGAACGCCAGAACGAGCGAGCTCAACAGCAGCTTGCGCAGGCCGGTCTGCATGGGGCGGAAAGGGTAGCGGGAACCGCGCCCGAGTTCCCGTCCGCCGCCTCGACTCAGCGCCAGCCGAAGATCGCTCGCACTTCGTTGGTCATGTAGGCGCCGATGGGATTGGGCGCTGGCGACCAGGGCACGAAGGCTTGGGCGTAGAGGGTGCTGCCGCGGAGCCCGGGCATCAGGGGGATCGCCATCGCCAGGGTCGCGGTGTCGCCGAAGATGCGGACGGTCGCGGTTGCGTCGACCCGGACGTGGAGTGCGCAGCCGGGCATCCCGATGGAGTCGAGGAAGACCGGCGGTGTCGGGGCAAGGCCGAGTACGAAGACTGCGTGGGTTCCCCCTGGCGAAAGGTTGTAAGCGTCGAGTTCGAAGTTCTCGCCGAGCCACGGACGACTCTCTTCTCGCGCGAGTCCCAGGCTCGGGGCGAAGACCACTCCCGGGCAACCGCGGTTCGCCGCGAAGATCATCGCCGGGTCGTTCTGAAAGCCGAGGGTGGGATTGCCGTCGAGATAGAACGCCGAGGGTTCGTTCTGACTCAGGAACGCACCGATGCCGAAGTGCGCGATCGAGTAGCCCTCGCTTGGAGTCGGGATGGTCTCAAAGAGCGAAGGCCATTGGCCGGCGGCGATGGCTCCGCCGGCGAGTGCGGTGCCGGCGCCGTAGCTCAGGAAATCGATCGAGGCATTCGGGTCGTTCGGATTGCCGCTCGACCACAGCCCGACGGTGTCGTTCGGCGTGAGGTCGGGCGCGGTCGGCAGGTAGATGTCGGCGACGGTCGTCGAACCGGCGGCGTTGGGGAAGATGCGGCTGTATTGGCCCGGCGGCAGAACGACCGGCGGCAAGGCGAGCATGACTGCACCGATCGAGAGATGCCAGCCGGTGAGGTCGACCGGGAGGTTGCGGTCGTTGGTGATCTCGATGATCTGACGACCGGAGTTGGTGCCGACCGGGTCGGGCAAGACTTCCGTGATGCGCACCGAGTCTTGCGTCGCGGCGTCGGTGGCGAGAGCGAGGACCGAGAGCGCTACCGCGGCAGCGCCGGCCAGGTTCGTGGATGCGAAAGGTCGAGCGTTCATGTGTGGCTTTCGGAGGGTGATCCTGTCCTGCCGGGGGGACGGCAGAACACCCGGAGTCACGACCGCGATGTCATTCTTCGGGAGAAATTCATCGAGACCGTCGCGCGGGCGGCGCCGCTTGGGCAACTTCGGGGCCGCCATGGACGAACTCGCGATCTTCATCAGCCACGCCCATGAGGATCGGGCGCTCGCTCTCGCCTGGCAGGAACTGATCTACAGCATCACGGCGACGCGGGTGCGACCGTGGTATTCGAGTGATGACCGCATGGGCGGCGGCATGGGGCCGGGCGATTGGCGACGGCTCGTGCATCAGAAGGTGCGCGAGTCCACGATGATCCTCGTGCTTCTGACGCCGGGATCGAACGAACGGCCGTGGCTGGTCTGGGAGAGCGGTCTCGCCGAGGGTCAGAGCAAGGAGGTGATTCCGGTGACCTTCTTCATGAACGAGCGCGGGCTCCACGAGGTGTTCCGCAACAAGCAGTGGTTCGAAGGCGACAAGCGGAGCGGTGTCGAGAAGCTGGTTCGCGAGCTGATGCTGCGGATGACCGGTCGACCGCTCGAAGACTTCATCCTCGAATCGTGGCGGGTGCCGATCGAGCGCTATCTCGCGGCGGTGGCGACCGAGCGACGCAGCTCGCTCGCTCGCGCGCTGTTTCACGATCACTTCCATGATCGTCACGCCGCCGAGCAACTGTCCGGCAACTGGACCGCGATGTGGACGGAGGTGAGCGAGGACGGCACCGAGACCGCGTTCGAAACCGACACGCTCGAGTGCTGGACCACCGACAGTCGCATCCGCTTCATCGGCACCAGTGCCAAGGGCGGCATCGACGGTTTGCTCGATGCCGACGAAGACGAGCGCTACTACCCGATGGAGGGCGTGGTGTCCGCCGACGGCTGGCTCGCGTTGTCATACTGGAGTGCGCGCGAAGTGCGGATCTGCGGCAGCGTGGTCATGCGCCGTAAAGGCTCCAGCGGCGTGCTGCTCGAGGGCTGGTGGCAGGGGCACACGGCACGCAACGTCCTCGACGAGCCGCGCTTCGTGCAAGGTCGCGTGACGATGGGCAAGGGCGAACTCGGGCGGTCGCTGATGGGTTTGCCCAAGGCTTGAGTCAGCTCAGCGAGGGCAGCCGAAGTTCGTCGGAGGGCAGCCAGAGCGACTTGCCCGCCGCGAGACCGTGGCGACCTTCACTCCAGATCGTCACGAAGCAGTCGCGTGTCGTGGCGGGCAGCCAGAGCTGCGGCTCGGTGACCACGAACTCACCGGCGTCGGACGGCGGCCGCTCCATCAGTCGCTCGTACCATTCGGTTCGCCAGGGACCCAGCTCATGGCGATAGGGGGCCGCGCTGCCTTGAACCATCGACGTCTGGTGATTCCAACCTCTCGAACACGTCCCGACGAGAACGCGGTACTGCGCGAGATCACCGTCGGGATCCGACGCGTTGCGCCAGCCGATTCGATGACCGCGGCCGTTCGACTCCTCGTGAATCTCCACGCGGTCGATGAGCGGCGCGCCGGGTTGGCGCAGGAGTGGGATCGGTCCCAGCCGAATCTCGGTTGCCGGCTTGGTCTCGACTCTGGTCCAGTCCTCTCCCGTGCGCTCGTCACCGCTTCTCACCACCTTGTAGGAGTAGCTCGGCTTCGAGTTGCCGTAAGCAGCTTCACCGAAGTAGTGATACGAGGGATATGCGGCTCCCCCGATCTTCGCGACGCACTGAAACGTCATGTAGAAGTGATGGGCGAGTGCGTCGACGCGAAAGGGATCGAGGGAGAGTTCCGCCAGCGACGGGATCGAACCGTCCGCGTTCCTGGGGGTCTCACCGGCATCGAAGAGGTCCGCATCGATGAGGTGCCAGCCGCCGTCGTACTCCACTTCGGCGACGATGTGTCCACCGAGCTGCACGACTCGACCTCGACAACCCAGTGTCTGGAAGAGATCGATCGCCACTCGGGCGACGTGACCGCAGCGCATCTCGTTCAGATGCAGCAAAGTCAGCGCGTCGTAGACCGGCCGCTTCGCGCGATTCATCGGCTGGAGGAAGCTGTTGAACGCGGTCCGCTGCAGGAAGCGCAGGATGCGCAGATGACGAGTGGTCCAATCGACCGCGCCGGCGACGACGTGCTCCGCGATCGTGCGGAGCGCGGTGCCGCGGTCGATCGCGGCCAGGTCGCTCTGAACGCGTTCGAGTCGCTCGAAGTCGAAGTCGAAGGTGACGTCGAGCTGATCCAGGGCGCGCCCCAAGCGCAGCGGCGACAGTTCCGATGAGCAGTAGTCGCTGCCCCGGCGGGCCATGTGGCCGAGATCGAGGCGGTGAAGGAATGCCGTCGTGGCTTCGAGATCGACCATCACAGACCCTCACGCCCCCAGGAGTTCCGTCGCGCCGTCGCTTCGCGCGGGGCCGGGTCGTTCGCGGTTCGTGTTGCGCCGCTGCTCGCCGTACTCACGCACCGACAGCACCGGCCCGAGCACACCGTTCTGACAGATCACGACGCTGTCCACGGCGCGAACCGGCGTGGCGCCGCCGTAGACCACCAGGAACACGAAGCGGTCCCGGAGTCGCGCGAGCGCCCGCTCGGCGAAGTCCTGGCTCGTCAGTCGAAAGGTGCGGATGTCGAGGAACAGGAACGGGCGCGGATCGAGCGCGCATGAGGCGATCAAGCAGGCGGCACGAAGATCCTCGCTCGCGTGCTGCCACGCGGCGGAATCGAGCGGGGTATCCATACCGAGCGGTAGCTGCTCGCGGACGGACATCGAGGCGAGCGACTCGCACGACGATTGGAACAG
>JBFXDD010000003.1:193614-200607 GCA_050181465.1 Planctomycetota bacterium | reverse complement strand
GCGAGCAGCGGGTGAACAGTGAGAAGGATCACCGATGCCACGATCAGCAGCCACATCGGCTCCGCGAGTCCGAGCAGGGATTCGACCGCCTTGCCGCAGAGGATCGGGTTGCGCGACGCACCGTTCTTGAAGGTTGTCTCGTCGAGCGGCGGCGTGCGCGACGCGTCGCTGTTCACAAGAGCGCGAAACGTCGCCTGCTGCACGAAGACGTGAAACTCGCGAGCCATCGCACGGGCCAACTTCGCGGCGCGAAAGCTCGCCCAACTCCCGGCGGCGTTGAGCACGAGCACGACCGCGCCCAGGAGCGGCAGCGCGAGTGCGGGGCGACCGGCGAGGCCGGCGAGTAGACCCGAGCTGTCGCCTTGCGAACTCGCACCGAGCATCCCGAACACCGTCAGGATCGCGCCGATGGTCGCACCCTGCGCCAGCGGGCCGAGCGAACTCAGCATGACGATCGCGAGCGAACGTCGCCGCCGCTTCGCGATCTGCTCGCGTGCGACCCAGCCGTAGACCTCGGCGAATCGCCGGAGCGCGCGACGCAGTTCGGCGAAGCGGCCGGTGGGTGGCGTGGACGTGGTCATCGAGTCGAGGGCGCGCCTCAGAGTGTGGCACGCCGCGACTCGCGATCCCAGGCGGCAGGCGTCATGCTGCCAGCGCACATCACTCGCGCCGCAGCTCCGCCGCGCGCGCATGGCCTTCGAGACCTTCCAGTCGGGCGAGCGCCGCGGTGTCCTCGATCAAGCCGGGGGGGACGCGATCCAGTTCCAGGAAGGTGCGGATGCGCAGGAAGGTGAAGACGGACAGACCGCCGGATTGGCGCGCCGTGCCGCCGGTCGGCAGGACGTGGTTCGGGCCGAGGCCGTAGTCACCGAAGACCTCGGCGCCGGCCGCGCCGAAGAACAGACCGCCGTAGTGGCGGAGGCGTGGCGCGACGGCCTTCGCGTCTGCGAGCATGACCTGCAGATGCTCGGGGGCCAGATGGTCGCACAGAGCGATCATCGCGGCGGTCGAATCGACCACGGTGGCGGCGCCGGCAGCCAGCGATTCCCGTGCGATCGCCGCGGTCGGTAGATCGCGGAGTTGCCGCTCGAGTTGCTCGCGCACCCTCGCCACGAGACTCGGTGCCCCGCGCGCGATCAGAATCGTGCGCGCGTGCGGGTCGTGTTCGGCCTGAGCGATGAGGTCGGCGGCGATGGTCGCGGGATCCGCGGAGTCATCGGCCAGGACGACGAGTTCGGACGGACCAGCCAGCATGTCGATGCCGACCTCTCCGGCGAGCAGCTTCTTGGCCGCCGTCACGAAACGATTGCCGGGTCCGACGACCACGTCGGCGCCGCCGATGCCGTCCTTCGCATGCACGAGTGCCGCGAGTGCCTGCGCGCCGCCCATGGCGAGCAGGCCGTCGGCTCCGGCGATCGCAGCCGTCGCGAGCGTGAGCGCGGAGGGGCGCGGCGAGGCCACGTGCACTGTGTGCACACCGGCGACGCGCGCGGTGATCGCGGTCATCAGGATCGACGACGGCAGGGGATACCGACCGCCCGGCGCGTAGCACCCGGCACGCTCGACCGCCGCGACGACGTGGCCGCCGCGCATCCCGCTTCCAACCTCGCCGAGATCGAGCTGCAGCGACTGCAAGCACGCGCGCTGCGCCGTCGCGAAGCTTCGGATGCGCGCGGCGACGCGGGAGAGCAGCGCTTCGACCGTCGGCTCGAGTTGCGCGCGCGCGCGCTCGAGGTCGCTGCGATCGAACCAGTGCGGCTCGTCGTCGCGCAGGTCGCCGAGGCGAATCGCGTGCGAGCGCGCCGCAGCGATCCCGCCGCGCCGGACGTCCGCGACGATCGCGCGCGCGACTTCCATCGCCGCCGGGTCGATCGGTTCGAGTGCGGCGGCTCGCAGGGACTCGCTCGCAACCACGGGCAGGAGTTCACCGCTCATGTGCCGGCGTCCTTTCGTTCGCCGCCGCGACGGCTCACCTTTCGACTGCGGGCATCGAGCGTCGCCGCGATCGACGCCAGGTCGACTCCGGCGGCGGTCGCGCGGGCCAGGAGGAAGTACAACAGGTCGGCGGCTTCCTCGCGGACATGATCGGGATCCACCGCCGCGGCGAGTTCGCCGGCTTCCTCGAGCAGCTTGCTGCGCAGGAGACTCGGATCGGCGAAGAGTCGCGCGGTGTAGCTGCCCGGGGGTGCGAGCGCGGCGCGCTGCGCCAAGGTCGAAGCGAGCGCGCCCAGGCCACGCTGCGGACCGAAGCAGCTCCACGTGCCCAGATGACAGAAGCCGGCCTGCGAGCGGACCACGAACTGCATCGCATCGCGATCGCAGTCGAGTTCGATTCGCAGCAGCTCCTGCACCGCCCCCGAACTCTCGCCCTTGCGCCACAGCCCACGGCGCCGCGACCAGTACACACCGCGTCGCTCGGCCACGGCAACCCGCACGCTTTCGGCATTGCCGTAGACGAGTCCCAGCGCCGTGCCGAGCTCATCGACCACGACGATCGGCCACAAGCCGTCGTCGCGGTCGCTGCGCATCGGTGCGGCGACCGCATCGCCGAGGTCGAGCAGGCCCTCGTAGAGCGCCATACCCACTTGCGCGTCGGCGCCCGCCGCGTCGAGCTGCGCGATCTCTGCGGCGGTCGTGACGCCGCCGGCGATCGTCACGCGAGCGTCGCCTGAGAGTGCAACCAACTCGCGGACGGCATCGAGCGGTGGGCCGCCGCCGAGTCGTCCTTCGCGTTCGACGAAGGTGAATAGGAAGCCGCTCACGAGCGGCGCGAGTTCGCGCACGCGATCGGTCACCCGAACGCCGGTCGACCGTGTCCAGCCGCGATCGACCACCTCGCCGTGCACGGCGTCGAGTGCTGCGATCACCCGCTCACGCGGCAGCTTCTCGAGCAACTCCGGCGATGCCGCGGTCCCGAGCACGATCTTCGTCGCGCCGCGATCCAGCCATTGCCGCGCGCTATCCAGATCGCGGATGCCGCCGCCGACTCGACAGGGCCAGCGGCGACACAGCTCGGTGATGACCGCCGCGTTCGAGCCGCGGCCGAGCGCGGCATCGAGGTCGACGACGGCGATCTCCCCGGCCACCGCGAAGCGCTCGGCGATCGGCAGCGGATCGCCGGCATCGAGCTTCTTCTCGCGGCCGCCGATCAGTTGCACGGCGTGACCGTCCATCAGATCGATCGAGGGCACGATCATGAGCGCACCGCCACGCCGGCTGCGGCGAGATCGCGCTTGACGTCGGCCACCGTGCGGTCGCCGTCGTGGAAGATCGACGCCGCGAGCACGGCGTCTGCACCGTGTGCGAAGGCTTCCAGCATGTGTTCCACCGTGTCCGCACCGCCCGAAGCGATCACCGGCACATGGACGGCCGCGCTCACCGCGCGCAGCAGTCCGAGTTCGTAGCCGCTGCGCGTGCCGTCGCGATCGAGGCTCGTGAGCAGGATCTCGCCCGCACCCCGAGCGACCGCGTTCTTCGCCCACTCGATCGCGTCGAGACCGGTCCGCTCGCGCCCCGAGTGGACCACGACTTCGTAACCGCTGGGTGTGGCCGAGGCCGCCGCATCGAGCGCGAGCACCGTGCACTGCACACCGAAGCGGGCGCTGATCGCGTTCAGCAGGTCCGGATCGCGGACCGCCGCGGTGTTCGCCGCGACCTTGTCGGCACCGGCTTCCAGCAGTGCGGCGGCATCCTCGATCGACCGAACGCCGCCGCCGACGGTCAGCGGGATCGACAGAACCGCTCGGATCGCGGCGATGGTGTGGAGCGCAGCGGAGCGCCCCTCGGCGGTCGCCGACACGTCGAGCACGACGATCTCGTCGGCGCCGTCGGCCTCGTATCGCTGCGCGCTCTGCACCGGGTCGCCGGCGTCGCGCAGATCGGCGAAGCGAACGCCCTTGACGATGCGACCGTCGCGGATGTCCAGACAGGGAATGATGCGAGACTTCAGCATCGGGCACTCGCGATCGGCAGATCGAGGAATCGTTCGAGGATGGCGCGACCGAGTGCGCCGGAGAGCTCTGGATGGAATTGACAGCCGAGGAGCCGGCCGCGTTCGAAGCCGCCGACGAAATCGACGCCGTGGTTGGAGAACGCGCAGCAAAGCTCGGGCGGCGGCGAGCGCAGCGCGAAGGAGTTCGCGTAGTAGACGTGCCCGTTCGACAGTCGCGTGCAGCCGTGCTCCGCCCGCAGTTCGTTCCAGCCGAGCTGCGGCACCCGCACTTCGGTCGGCAGCGATTCGACGTGCCCGGCCAAGACAGCGAGCCCGCGACGTCGTTGCACGCTCTCGTCGCTCGATTCGAAGAGGAGCTGCATGCCGAGACAGATCGCGAGCGTGGGGAGATCGCGCTCGATGCGCTCGCGCAGCGGTGCGACGAGTTCGGCCTGCTCGAGCGCGTGCATCCCGGCATCGAAGGCGCCGACGCCGGGCAGCACGAGATGCGACGCGGCGAGCACGCGGTGGGGGGCGGTCGTGACATCGACCGCGACTCCCGCACGGCGAAAGCTCGCGCGCACCGAAGCAAGATTCGCGACGCCGGTCGCGACGATCGTGACGAGGCGGTCCGTCACAGCACTCCCTTCGTGCTCGGCACCGAGTCACTGCTCGTGCGCGCCGTCGCCATGCGCAGTGCGCGCGCGGTTGCCTTGAACGCCGCTTCGGCGCGGTGGTGATCGTTCTCGCCCGACAGCAGTTCGACGTGCAGCGCCATGCGCGCGGCGGTCGCCAGCGACTGCAGGAAGTGCGTGAGATTCTCCGTGGCGATGGTGCCGAGCGTCGGCCGCTTCAGGCCGAGCGCGACGGCCGGCCACGGCCGCGCCGAGAGGTCGACCACGCTGCGAGCCAGTGCCTCGTCGAGCGGCACCAGCGCATGGCCGAAGCGCTCGATTCCCGCACGATCGCCGAGCGCGCGATCCAGTGCGGTGCCGAGCGCGAGCGCGCAGTCCTCGACGCTGTGGTGATCGTCGACGATCAGATCGCCGCTGCAGCGGAGCGTGAGATCGAACCCGGAATGCTTGGTCAGGCTCTCGAGCAGGTGATCCAGCATGCCGATCCCGGTTCGGATCTGCGCCTCGCCGCGACCGTCGAGCGCGAGCGTGCACTCGATCGTGGTCTCGCGGGTGCGACGAACGACCTGGGCGGTGCGGGCAGGTTGTGTGCGGGCGTCGCGCCCGTCGGGACCGTTCGGCGCGGGGCGGCCGTCGACCGCTGCGAGCAAGCGCTCGAACGCGTGGCTCTCGCCGGGGCAGGTGATGCGCACGGCGTCCTCCAGCCGCGGTCGGCCGACGAAGTTGCGGATCGCGATTCCCGCGGCGAGCATGCGATCGGCCAGCGCCTGGGCGTCCTTGCCGCGCGCGAGCACGAAGTTCGCCTGCGAAGCCGGCGCGTGGAATCCGGCGCGGCGGAGCGCGTCGGCGAGCAGCGTTCGTTCGCTGCGGATCCGCGCGACGTGCGCCGCGATGAGGGACGTACCGCGGGCGAGCGCGCGCTCGGCCAGCGCGATCGACACGCTCGCTACCGAGAAGGGACTCGCGGCGGCGCGCAGGACGTCGATCACCGCACGCGGTCCCGCGATCCAGCCCACGCGCAGTCCGGCGAGCCCCCACGCCTTCGAGAAGGTGCGGACGACCACCGCGTTCGGCAACTCCAGTGCGCGCGAAGTCAGGTCGTCGTCGCCGTACTCCATGTAGGCGTGATCGAGCACGACGATCGCCTGCGGCAGTCCGCGCGCCATCGCCGCCAGATCGTTCGCAGTCGCCACGGCTCCGGTCGGGTTGTTGGGTGTGACGACGAACGCGAGCGCGGTGTGCGCATCGGCGGCCGCGAGACACGCCGACCCTGGGAAGTCACCTTCCGGCCAGTCGATCGATCGCACTTCGCAGCCGACCAGCGCGGCGTAGCGCGGCAGCATCTCGAAGCTCGGTTCCGGCAGGATCACGCTGCGACCCGGTCCGGCATACGCGCGAAAGACGCGGTCGAGAGCCTCGTCGCCGCCGGCGGTGACGAGCACGCGCGCCGGATCGATCGACAGTTCGGCGGCCAGCGCAGCTTCGAGTCGTTCGCTGCTGGGATAGGTGCGCAGGAACTCGGGATCGAGATGGGCGGCGTCGCGCAGCAAGGCGCGGTCGCAGAGCGCGCCCTCGTTGCCGTCGAGTCGCAGGTCGACGTGTGCGGGCAGCGTGCGGCGGCGGTAGGCCGTCACGCCGACAAGGCCGTCGATGGGGGCGGGGAGCTTCGGCGAGGAGGTCATGCGGTCGCCCTCAGGGCAGGAGTTGTGCGATCTCGGTGACGACCAGGTCGGTGCCGCCGAGTGTGCGAAGGCGCGGCAGCAGTCGAGCGAGGTCCTTGCGCGGCACCGCGGCCTTCACCGCGTGGCCGGCGCCGTCGTGCAGGGTGCTCACGGTCGGCGTGCGCATGCACGGCAGCGCGTCGACGATCCGCTCCAGCGCCTCGCGCGAGCAATTGAGTTCGAGCATCACGCGGGCGCGGGCGTCGAGCACGGATTGCACGAGTGCGGCGATCCATTCGATCCGCTCGGCCTTCGCCGGGTCGAGCATCGCGTTGGGGCTCGCATACAGTCGCGTCGAGCTGCGCATGAGTTCGTCGACGATCACGAGCCCGTTCGCGCGCAAGGTGTCGCCGCTCGCGGTGTTGTCGACGATGACGTCGGCATCTTCGGGCGGAAACACCTCGGTGGCGCCGAAGCTGCGCACGAAGCTCGCGTTCAGTCCCTTGGCGTCGATCCAGGCGTGCGCGAGCCGTTCGTACTCCGAGGCCACGACGAGGCGGCGGTCGGTCGGCAGTCGGCCGTCGACCAGGATCGAAGACGGAGCGGCGGCCACGATGCGCACGGGATCGAGTCCCGTGTCGCAGAGCGACACGAGTTCGCCGAGACCGAGTTCGGCGACCCAGTCCGCGCCGGCGAAGCCGAGGTCGCGCGAGCCGGCGTGCAACATCTCGAGGATGTTCTGCGGCTTGAGCAGCTTGGCTTCGAT
>JBFXDD010000003.1:2493-193514 GCA_050181465.1 Planctomycetota bacterium | reverse complement strand
CGGCGTCCCGAACTGCATCTCTACCGAGAAGCGACCGGCTACCGCACCGCCACGCTGTATCGCGACGCCAAGCAGTTCCAGCAGAACCTGGCCTGCGCGTTGCTCGACGGCACCGCGCACGTGGCCTTGCAGCCGCCGGTGTCGAAGGAGTTCCTGGCCGAGGTCGGATTGCCGCTCGCGACGTCGCGCTTGATCGCGCACGAGAGCGCGCATCTAGCGCGGATGGCGGCGGTGGTCGACGCGCGACGACATCCTCGCTGGCTCGCCGATGCGATGGCGCAAGCGGTGGCGCACGAGGTTCTGTCGCAGCGCGGTCTCGCGCGCGCGATGGAATCGGAACCGGAGTTCGCGACGCAGTTCGTGCGTGCCGAACGGTTGCGTCGCGAGCGGCGATTGCCCGACGTGCGTGCGATCCTCGGCCGCCGGACCGAGAGCGATGCGAGCTTCGGTCTCAGTCACGATCTGTATGCGACGCATCTCGCATTCGGGAGTTGGCTTCGCGAGGACGCGGCCACGCCCTTCGCGACCATCGTGCGTGACCTGTTCGACGGTCGCGACGAGTTCACGGTGCCGAACGACACTGCGAGCTTTCTTCGTTTCGTCGAAACGCGGCGGCCGCAGTGGGACGAAGTGCGGCGCAGTCTCGGCTGGCGGCGTGTCGAGGAGAGCTGGCTGCTCGAGCAGGTCGCGTTCGAGGCGGTCGATGCCGTCGCGTGGTCGACTCGTCCGATCGATTCGAGGGCCTTCGCTTGCGCGCTGCGGTTCCGGTTCCTACCGGCGAAGGCGGCTCGCGCCGATGTCTTGCTCGCGGGCGTCGATGGTCGCGTGCATCGCGTGAGTTGCGGCGACGACGGCGAAGTCGGCTTGTGGCGCTACGAACCGCGCGAGGATCGCTGGCAAAGGGTGGTGGGGGTTGCCGCCGCGGGTGCGCCGGTGGTAGGCGATCGTGAGCTCGAGCTCGTGATCGAAGACGGTGTGCTGGCCGTGGACCCGCGTTCGGATCGCGCGCTGCGTCACGAGGTCGGCGCGCTCGCTCGCCTGGGCTTCGGATGCGCCTCAGGATCCGCGGTGCGTTGGGTGCGCGTCCCCTTCGGATACTGATCGAACGACTGTTGCTGGTCGGCGCGGCCGGCCGCCGCGGGCTCGGTCGCTTGGCGGTCCGGAGTTGGTTCAGGCGCTCTCGGCGGCTCGGTGCTCGCAACTCTCGAAGGGATGCAGCACCCGCTCCTTGGCCCAGTCTTGCCGCCAGGTCAGCAATTCGGCGCAGCTTGCGGACCGCGGCATCAAACCCAGGAGTTCCGCCGGCGTGCGCGCTTCCTCATTGAAGCGCGCGCGGACGTAGTTGCGATACGCCAGGAACAGCCCAAGATGTAGGTCGAGATACTCTCGCTTCTTCGTCGCCAACCATGATCGGCGCCGCATCCGACCCATCTGATCCCGCGCCATCGCCAAGGTCAGGTTGATGCGATGGAGTGGACTCAGCGGAGTTCGGGGCTCACGCGAGTTGGTCTGGCAGATTCTGATGCTGAAGCTCGTGCGAATGTCCCGCTCACCCCCAGCACACACCCTCGCAAAGGACGATCGAATCAGTCCAGGGTAGGTCGACTTCTCGTCGCATCGAAACTCGATCGACTCTTGGGTAGCAACGAGCTGCGCGGCCATCGCAAGGGACTCGCCGACCACGCGCTTGGACTCGTTCTTTCGAGTCCTTGGCGATCGAGGTTGGCCCTCCGCATTCGCTTTGGTGGATCTTCGGCTTGGCGCCGATGGCCGTGGCGGGAGCGTGCCGCACCGCGCGTCGACGAGGAACATCGTGTTGCGCTCCACGACGAATGGGACCGTCAACGGTGCCTCGAGGCGCGAGCCTTCGAAAGTCTCCGCTTCGTCGAAGATGAAGCAGAGCGGGGTGTGCACCGGGCGAATGCGATGGCGATGCAGTTGCAGGAGGTGCCGCGCGATCTTGCGGAACTTCCACTGAACCCCAGACGGCGACAGTCCAAGCTCTCGCGCACTCTGGCGCAACCCACCGCCAGAGGCCAGTCGCGAGAACAACTCTGCGTTGACCTCGGGGCGACGGTCATATCGGCTCATGCGGAAGGTCTGGCGGGAGAACGTCGTGTTGCAGCGTTTGCACCGCATCCGAGCAATCGGCTTCTTGCTCCAATTCGGCCAGAAGGTGCCGTGCAGCTTGTAGAAGCGTTGCGACGGTTGAAGGTGATAGGGGCAGGATGGGTTCGGACAGAACGGCGGTTCGAACATGGGCACCGAGCGCTTCGCGCGGCGAGAGCCGCACAACCGCTACGTGTGCCGGCGGATCGATCGGTTACGCGCGAACTCGGGGCTGCGGCAACATTCCACGGACCAGTATCTGGCGAACGACCCTCGTCCTCGCGGTGTGTGAGACGAGCACGGCGCATTGCAACGGCGACGTGGCTCGGAGCGGCGCTCGCGGGAAGGCTCGGCCGGTCGGCTGCAGCGGCGAGGAGGGAAAGAGCGCAGCGGTTGAGGAGTTCTGCTGGTGCCGGCGATCGGACTGCAGCGCCGCGCCGGGCCTCTCGCCACTCGTTTGCTCGAGAAGATCCTCATGCGTCATCCGTCGCTCGCGTGGCTGCTGGTCGCGGCAGCCTGGCTGTCCCAACTCGGCGCGGGCGTGCGCGCGCAGCGGCAACTCGCGCCGCTCGAACCCGCGCACGTTCCGGCATCTCGAAACGACTTCGTGATCGCCGCTGCCGACCTCGACGGCGACGGCCGGCCCGACCTGATCGGCGGCACCGGGATCGAGATTCGGCTCTGGTTCGCGAACGGCCCAGCCCGCTGGCGCGAACCGGTGAGCATCGACCCGCCGCCGAACGCCGGCGAGTCCGCGACTTTGATCGCCGACTTCGATGCCGACGGTGATCTCGACCTGCTGGCCCTCGAAACGGGTCGCCTGCTCGTCAACGACGGCCGCGGCGCGTTCGTCGGTCTGCAAGTCACGACGCCTCTCGCCGGTGTCGGCGTCCTCGCGGCCGCGAGCGGCGATGCCGACGGCGACGGCGATCTCGACGTCCTGGTCTCGAGCTACCGCGACCTGCGACTCCTGCTCCAGAGCGCGCCGCTTCAGTTCACCGATGCGTCGGCTGCAGTCTTGCCGATGCCGCGCGAGCCGGCTCGCGCCGTGGCCGTCGCCGACATCGATCGGGACGGCGATCAGGAACTCCTGGCACTGCGCGGTGCACCGCCCTCGATCTATGTGCGTGCGGCGTCCGGCGCGTTCGTCGACGAAGGCGCACTGCGACTCCCGGCGCTCGCGATCGACGCGATCGAGTTCGCGGTGGCAGACCTCGACGCGGACGGCGCAGCGGAGATCGTCCTGGTGGCGGCGGACGCGCAGGACGAACTCCTGCGCAACGACGGCACCGGGCATTTCCGCCTCGCGTCGGCGACGACCTGGCCGCGCGAGACCACGACCAGCCGCGCCGTGGCGACCGCGGATCTCGAAGGTGACGGCGATCTCGATCTCGTGTTCTCCGACTACGGCGGCCTGCGATTGTGGGTGAACGACGGCGTCGGCGCCTTCACCGATCGCTCGCAGCGGGTGCCCGCTGTCCGCTTCGGCATGCTGGTCGCCGCGTTCGGCGATCTCGACGGCGACGGCGATGCCGATCTCGCGGGCAATGCCTATGGCCCGCCGCCGATCTTCCTGCAGGATGCGCGGGGCGACTTCGTGGACATCGCGGTCCCGCGGCTGCCTGCGTTCCTTGCCGAGACCGCTCGCATCGTTGCCGGCGACTTCGATCGCGACGGCGATCCGGACCTGGCGTTCACGGCGCGCGCCGAAGGCCTGCGTTGCCTGCACAACGACGGCAGCGGTCGCTTCCTCGATGTGACGGCGACGGCGATCCCAACGGGCATCGACGGCGGTGCGTCGCTCGTCGTGCTCGACGCCGACCGCGATGGGATCCTCGACCTGTTCGCGGCGAGCTCACCTCGCGAAGTCTTGTTGCTCGGCGATGGTCGCGGCGGGTTTCGCGTCGGCCCGGGCTCAGCGCTGGCAGAAGCCGTGGTGCCCTTGCTGGCGCTCGGCCGCGACGTGCTCGCGAGCGATTCACGCGGTCTGCGCTATCTGGAGAACGACAGCGCTGGGCGATTCGTCGATGTCACGTCGATGCGCATGCCGGCGATCACGGGTCGAATCGCCGATGTGAAGCGCATCGACATCAATCGGGATTCTCGTCCGGACCTCCTGGTTGCCGCGAGTTCGGTGCACGTCCTCGTCGCGCGCCGTGACGGCTCCTACGTCGATCAGACCGCGGCGCGCTGGCCGTCGGGGATCGTCGCGGAGCGCTTCGCGGTGGCCGACTTCGACGGGGACGGCGACGACGATGTCGCGGTCACCGGTCTGATCGGTGGTCCAACCGAAACTCTCGTGCTGCTCGCCGATCGTCGCGGTCGCTTGCGGCCGGGTGCCACGCTCGCGTCGCCGACCCAGGACCTCGCGGTCGCGGACTTCGACGACGACGGCGATCCCGATCTCTACCTCGTCAATCGCCTGGCTTCCGATCAGCTCTTCGAGAACGACGGGCGCGGAGCCTTCCGCGACGTCTCCGCAACTCGCATTGAAGAGCCCGATACCTTGGCGGCGCAGCATGGTGCACTCGTGGTGGATGTCGACCTCGATCAGGATCCCGACCTCGTTCTCGCGGTCGGCGATGTGCGCTACGAGCAGAATGAGCTCCGGCTCTGCAACCATCGCGGGCTCCACGCGCCGTACGCCGCACAGCCCGGAGCCGACTTCGAGCTGCGTGTGCTCGCTCGACCCGGCTACGCGACTCGCGACGCGCTGGCGATCGGATTCCTCGCGCTCGCGCGTGCGCCGTGCGCGATGTCGCCCATCGGCCTCTGGCAGCTCGATCCGCAAGGCACCCTGCCGGTGTTCGCAACCCCCGTCGCCGCACCGGCGGGGATCGCGGTCGTGACGATGCCGATCCCCAACCTGCCCGCGCTCGCCGGCCGCGTGTTGTTCGCGCAGGCCGCGATCGTCGAGTGGCCGCTCCGCGTCCGCTTCACCGGGCTGGTGATCGCGCGGGTACTCTGACCCGAGTGATGCGCGACGGGGTCGCGGACGCGAGCGCGCGCTGTCACCGGCGCCGCGGCGCGCTCTCGGACATCTCCGTGAGACGAATTGCGGCGGGCCCGACCAAGACCTCCGCCGCGATCTACTCTGGAGCTGCGAGGTCTCGTCGCTCCCGTCATGCGCGCAATCGTTCTCTCCATCGTCGCGGCCGCACCGGTAATGGCGCAGTCGCCCGTCGTCTCCCCGAGCTACTTCACCAACCACGAGGCCTATCTCGGCTCAGGCCTGCCCTTCGGCGCCGACGGCTCGGCCGTTTCCGGCACGCGCTTCCAGCAGTTCCACACCGACCTTCACGGCGCGCCGCGCACGATCAGTGCGATCGCCTTGCGCGCCGACCAGAGCGGCGCGCGGCGTGAAGGCGCTGCCATGACGGTCGATCTCGAGGTCCGCATCGGCGCGAGCTCACTCGCGGCGGCGAGCACGAACTTCGCCGCCAACTACTCGTCGGCGCCGACCGTCGCGATGTCGCGTCGGATGATGAACCTGCCGGCGCGCACCGGCGATGCGACCGCGTTCCTCGGGCCCTTCGACGTGGTCCTGCCCTTCGATCAACCCTTCGCCTACGACGGCAGCACCGACCTCGTGTGGGAGACGATCACCCGCTCGCAGGTCAACTACTTCACCGTGCGATATGCGAGCGACTATGTGGTCCCGCAGGTGAACGCCGGCACCGTGGCGACCGGGTTCGCGGTTCGATCGCTCGGCGGCAGCACCTGCACCAACTACGATCTGGTGCCGAGCGGCGGCTTGCAGACCGGGGCGAGCCCCAACCTCATCTTCGGTTTGCAGGCGAAGGCGCACCGCTCGTTGGTGGGGACTCCGGTCGGGATCGGGATCGGCATCAGCGACCCGAACTTCCCGTTGGCGAGTGCGCTCTGCACGGGCTTCATCCACACCGACGCGATGATCGCGGTGGGTGGGCCGCTCAACAACGCGGGCCTCTTCACCCTCGGCCTGGTGTTGCCGTGGCAGCCGCACTGGGCAGGACTCGAGCTGTTCAGTCAGGCGGTGTTCCTCCGCAGCGGCGGCGTGGCGATCTCTCGCGGTCTCGTCGTCCGCTTGCCGGATGCGGTGCCGCCGGTCGCGGGCAATGCGACGCTGTTCGGCTACGGCGTGGATCTCGCGAGCGGCTTCTTCGTCGACCACCAGCGCCAGTTGGTGGTCCGCTTCGATCCCTGAGCGGCGCTTTGGCGCGCGCGCAGCGAAGCACCCTCAGAACGATGGACCGAAGAACAGCGCGTTGAGATAGAGGCGTTCGGTCGCGCGGCAGAAGCCGCGCCGCGTGGGGTCTTCGGCGAAGGCGATGACGTGACCTCGGCCGAGCGGTTGGCGCACCACGTACGCCTTCTGGGCGAGTTGATCGAGCTTGTGTTCGAAGGCGAAACCGCTGCGCAGCAACTCGGCGCGCGGCTTGAAGACGCCGACGTTCACGCCTTCGTCGAGCTTGATCGGCGTGTAGATCGCGCGGTCGTTGGAGAGGACGTCGATCGATTCTCCGGCACCGAAGGCCACGAAATCGCGCGGGTCCAGGGCGACGGCCAGGATCGCGCCGGGGGTCTCGGCCGGATCCTCGTCCGTCGGCTGAATCGCTCGTTCGAAGTCGAAGGCTTCAGGTTCGGAATCGGCGGGCTTCGCCGCCTGCTCCGCCGGCTCGGGCGCTTCGGTCTCGTCCTGGTCGTCCGACTCTCCCGGCTTCTTGTTGGTCTTCTCCGCAGACTTCTCCGCAGGCTTCGGCGTCGGCTTGCGCTTCTCCGGCTCCGCGGCCAGGAGATCGACACCCTCGCTGCACAGCCATCGCGTCGCGCCGCCGCCCAAGGTGATGAGCGTGCCGCCGGCGCGCACCCATTCGCGCAGCCGCTCCGCGCCGCGCTTGCCGAGCACATCGCCGTAGCCGCCGCCTTCGGGCAGGACGATCACGTCGAACTCCGACAAGTCGGCGCCGGCGAGACGCTCGGTGCGCACGTTCGTGGTCGGCCAAGACGCGCGCCATTCGACGATCCAGCGCGCCGCGCCCGCCGCCGTCGTGCTGGTCGGCCGATCCCAGGCGATCGCGACGCGCGGCGGTTTGACCCAGGCGACGTGGTTGCTGCCGAAGTGGATGCCGTCGTCGACCCAGGAGCTGTCGAGCGCGAGCACGTCGAGATCGAAGGCTCGGTTCAGCGCGTGCACTCTCGTGTGCAGGTCGGTCGGTTGGCCGTCGACCTTCACGATCAGTGAACCGGCAGGGAAGGATCGCTCACCGATCCGAAACTCCTTGCCGGCGCAGTGCACGCGCACCCCGGCTTGCAGAAGGTCGGCCAGTGCGCGCAGGCTCGTGGCGCGATCGGCGCTCATCACGTAGGCGACCTTCGCCGTCGGGGCAGTGCCAACGCCGGCGAGGACGATCGGTGCTTCGTCGAGCGTGTTGCTGTCGACGGGTGTGAGCGATCCGGCGCTGAACGTGGTCGTCTCGACACACTCCACTCCGAACATCAACGGCAGCGACCATGCGCTGATGTCGTACATCTCGGTCGACTCGCGTCGCTTCTCCTTCTCGATCTGCTTGGCGAGGAACTCCGACTTCATCTCGAGATGCCGAGCGAGCAGGACGCGGGCCAGACGACTGCTCGGTTGATCGAGTCGAACGACGTAGCTGCCGGTGGGGATCGTTCGCTCGGAGCCGGCGCCCGCGGCGCCGTGCTCGCGAACCCGCGGATTCGTCGTGTCGCTCGTAGTCCCGCCGACTTCGATGCCTTGGAACGCCAGGAGCCGCGCGAGTTCGTACGCGCGCGTCGGATCGCGCCCTGGGAGCAATACGAACTCGCGTTGCGCATCGTCGCCGTCGATCGCGGTCGCGGAGCGTCGGTCGCGTGCGAATCGCAGCAGCGCATCGGTCTTGTTGCGCGCCGTGGTCTCGCAGGTGCCCAGGAACGCGATCGCCTGGCGGCGCACGGAGTCGCGGTAGGTGCGCACGAGTTCGTCGTCGCGACGGACGATCAGACCGCGGATCGACGCCTCTTCGAAGGTCATCGCGATCGAGCCCTGATACATGGGCCAGCCGTCGCCGTAACCCGGATAGAAGCAGTCGAAGACCTCACGCGTGAAGTAGTCGAAGGCGAAGCGATCGAACCAGCTCGCGTTGTTCTTGCCGTAGCGCGACAGCCAGTCGAGTTGTGACGGCGTGATGTGCGGGTTGAGCGGTTCGGCCGGCGGCGCGAAGTAGTAGCTCGAGTTCGAGCCCATCTCATGGACGTCGACGTAGACGATCGGCCAATGGCGCAGATACGCCTTCACCCTTGCTCGTGTCTCCACTTGGGTGAGAGCGAACCAGTCGCGGTTCATGTCGAACAACTCGTGGTTGAAGCGACCCGCGGGCCAGGGTTGATCGCGCTCGGCGGCGAGCGGCTCGGGGCTGGGCCAGCGTCCGCGCGCGCCGCGAGCGCGGGTGATGAATCGCTCGCGGCCGTCGGGATTCTGGAGCGGATCGAGGATCACGACGGTCTCGCGGAGGATGGTGTCGACGAGCGCGTCGCCGCTCGCCGAGGCCAGATGCCATGCGAAACTCATGGCGGCGTCGGTCGGTGAGATCTCGTCGCCGTGGACGGAGCAGGCGATCTGGGCGAAGGCCGGGGTCGAGGCGCAGAGCGCTTCGATGTCGGCGACGCTTTCCTTGCGAGGATCGGCGATACGCGCCATCGTCGAGCGGAGTTCGTCGAGTCTGGCGAGGTTCGCTGCACTGGAGACGAAGACCAACTGCAAGGGTCGACCCTCCACGCTGGTGCCGTAGCGCTCGACGTGGACCTTGTCCGAAGCCGCATCCAGCGCGGCGAAGTATCGCGAGAGGTCGTGGGCGTCGGTGATGCGTGTGCCGAGCGGGTAGCCAAGGATCTCGCGCGGAGCCGGCACGTCGCTCGCGCGGGCCACCCCCGGAAGGAACTCTGGCTCCTGGGCAGCGGCCGAAGTCGACGGGACGCTCGAGGCGAGGAAACCGGCGGTGAACGCGAGCAGACAGCGCATCCATGGATGGATAGCGGGTGGCGTGGCTTTGGGCCACGCGGGAAGTGGTCGGGCGCACGGCCCACAGTGGCGCAATTGTCGAGTGCGGAGCACACTCGGCTGTCTGCCGGACATTCCGGTCCGGGCTTCGGAGCGGTCCGAAGCCGGGGGGCATACTCGGGGAAGATCTCGATCCGAGGGTCGTCTCAACGAAGGTGCGCTGCGACCATGCCGCGCTAGACTTCGAGCACCCGATCCATGAAAGCCCGGCTCGCGCTTCCGCTCGTCCTTCTCGCCGCCGCATGCCTGCCCGCGTGCGCGACCTCTCACCTCGTGCGTTGGTCGAAGGCGGAGAAGAGCACATTCTCGCAGCCCTCGCAGGACAAGTCGGTCTATGTGCGTGCCGGCGGGACGGTGGTGGCGTTCCCCGTCGCGGTCGCCTGGGACATCGTGACCTTCCCCTTCCAGTGGTTCTGGGACGTCCATCCCTACGGCGCCGAACTGCCCCCTGACGCTGATACCGGCAACCGTTGAGCGAGTCGTCGACCGGACCCAACTCCGGGTCGCCCACGCGCTTGTGTCTGCTGGGTCGCGATCACCGGCTGTTTCTGACCGTCGATGTGCTCGCGACGCCGCGCGCGGCCGTGGCGATCTGTCCCGGGGGTCTTCCCGACGACGCTTTCTACCGCCACAAGGGGGATCGGGCCTATCCCAACGAGGATGCCTGCTGTCTCGTGGGGGATGACGACCACGTTCTCCTCGCGGTCGCCGACGCCCACTACGGACGCGAGGCGAGCGAGCGATTCATCGGAGCGATCGCGCAGGAATCGTTGCCGCGGTCCCCGGTCGAGTTCGAGGCGGTCCTTGCCCGATTGGCGCGATTGCCGGCGGCGGACGTCGGTGAGTCGGAGACGACTCTCCTCGTTGCCTGGCTCGATCGGCGTGACCTGCGCGTCGAAGCGGTGTCGTACGGCGATTCGTCGCTCTTGCACCTGCGGGTCGAGGATCGCGCGCCGCAGAGTCCGCTCTCGCGCGGCAAGCGCTTCGTGGCGCCCGGTGAGCTCGGTTTCCCGGAGGCGCGAGCGAGCCTGCGCGTGGCACCGGGCGACCTGATCGCGCTCTACACCGACGGCATCGACGACGCCTTCGGGCGTGATCGCGGGCTGACCGCAAGCGACCTCGACCGCATCGCCCGCGACTGCGCGCATCGCCCGGCCGACTTCGTGCGAGCGGCGATCGAGGCGGCACTCGGCGAACTCGGCGACGGCGGCCGCGACAACCTCGCGGTGGTCGCGGCAGCGGTCTGACTCGCGGTCGGTTCAGCCGCGGCTCCAACTCGCCATACCCCTGCCGAGCGAAACGAACGGCAGTTCGGTGTTCGCGGAGGATAGAAGGTAAGCGCTCGCTCGAGATCCGGCGGCCGTCGCCCTTGTTCCGATCGGCGCCGAACCTCCCCGCGCCGACCATCTCATCACCGCGCCCTCACTCCGTGGCGAGGCGCGCATCGATCATGACCCCGGTGTTTCTCCAAGTTCTCGGCAACGTGTGCGTCGGCCTCGCCGCAGTCGTGTACCTCCTGCCCTTGCAGAGGTTGCTGTCGCGCTATGCGAACACGCACGTGAATGACGATCGGTGGGTCAAGCCTGCATTGGTCGTCCTGTCGCCGCTGTGGCTCTTGCTGATGGGTGGCCTGCTCTGCATGACCGCCGGCGGCGGCTTCGATTGGCTCCAACGGAGTCGTGGCGTTCTCTACGGATTCGCGATCGCCGCCGCGCTCGGACTGGCTCTCGTCTCCTTCGTCTTTCTCGGCCTCTTCGTCCGACCCGGCTTCACGCCGCGCGGGCTCTACCTCCCGGCGATCCAGCTCGTGCCGCTCTCGACCATGCTCCTCTTGGTCTCGAGCCTGAACCGCCAACTCGCGCCCGGTGCTCCGTGGCCCTGGTTACGGTTGCCGTGGGCCATCTTCGCTGCCGTCGGTTTCGTCGCCGGGGTCGCGTTCTTCGGCAAGCGAATCGTGCGAATGAGCGTGGTCGGGACGCTGGGCTTCGCGCAGCGCATAGCCAAGTTCGGTTCTTCGTCGCGCGAGACCGTCGCCCGACTTTCCGAGTTCGATCCGGAGACCGACTTCGAGCGGATCCTCTGGTTGGCGACTCGGCATCAAGGTCCCGTCGTGCACGCCGCCGCCACTGCGCGGCTACGTTCGCATCCCACCTTCGTGGAACGCTTGGCGGCCGAGCTGACCGATGGGCACGTGGAGCCGGCGGTGGCGTTCCTCCGCGACGCCACGTTGTCCCCAGAGGAACGAGATCGTCTCGCAGGCCCGGCGCTCAGAGCGATGGAGCGTTGGGTGAACCGGATCCCCGCGCCCAACTACACGACCAAGAAGCACCTCTCGGAACTGAGGCGCTGGGGCACATCGATCTTCCGCTCCCTCACCGAGACCTTTGCCGGCACCGGTGTGGACTTCGCTCCGCTGATGGGCGAGTTCCGCGAAAAGGTAGAGCCCGTGCGATGACTCGGCCATCGCAGCAGGCGTTCACGTGTCGTCCGGGCCAGGTTTCGTGCCAACAGCGATTGGAGCGATGCGGGCAGAATCGCAACGGAGCTTCACACGGATCGCCTGGTCCTGTTTGCCCCAGCGGCGGGATCGCTCGTTCTACTGCTTGCGCGGTGTCGCTTTCCTGGCTTCGGGCAGAAGGAACTTCACGGGAGCAAAGAGCTCGTGCTTGCCCCAGCGCAAGGAGAGCCTGCCGTTCGCGGGCTCCTTCGGATCCGCGGAGATCTCGATCTCCAGCCGGGT
Organism: Planctomycetota bacterium; assembly: GCA_050181465.1. GTDB lineage: Bacteria > Planctomycetota > UBA1135 > UBA1135 > UBA2386 > JACRLW01. Next base: position 181,623 of record JBFXDD010000003.1, on the reverse strand, counting down.
GACCGACTCCTTCGGCGGTTCCTTCGCGAGAGTCAGCGGCGCGCCGAGCTCGGCCTTTGCTTCGCCGGTGTAGAGTGCGGTCGAACCCGGGAGCAGGCCCGCCTTCATGGCTCGTCCGCTGTCGAAGATCAGCAGGGTGAAGGCGCCATCCTCGTCGACGGAAGCGCCCAGGTAGTAGCTGCCGGCCTCGATCTTCGTCCCGCCGATCTCGATGGCTCGACACGTCTCCAGACTGGTCCACCAGCCTTTGCCCAGTCTTGTGTAGTTGCCTCCTTTCAGCGCCGTCAGCATCGCGTCGTAGCTGTCCTGCCAAAGCGCTGCGCCGTAGCTGATCGAGACTCCGGCGAGAACCTCCGAGCTGTCGGTCGAGAGGAACAGCGTCGAAGCCCGTCGATCGGGATCTGGGCCACCCTCGATCTTCTGTGCTCTGGGGGTGGATACGGCCGCGAGAGCGGCGAGGACTGTGGCGAGGACTTGGGTGCGCATCCGAGGGTCTGTGGTCGGTGTTCGTGGGTGGGAGCCGAGCGAGCGCATCTGCTCCCAACACGGGAGGCGGCGCACGAGGCGCGAGGGAGCACGGTCAGAGAGGTAGTGCCCCCTCGGCGCGAAGGGATCCGCAGCAGTAAACGTCTCGCGGCGCCGAACGCTCCGGCGCTGCTCCGTTCACGCGCGGTTCACGTGCCGATCACGCCCTTGCCCGCGCCGGAGAAGATGACGCTGAGCGAGTTTGCGCCCGGGCTCAACGCACCGCCCTGGACGAAGAGTTCCACGCCGCTGAGCGTCGGCAGGTTCGGCACCGTGAGTCCGACCGTCGCGACACCACTGCCGTTGAAGGTCACCTGGGAGATCACGTCGGAGCTGCTGTAGAAACGGCAGCCCGGCGCGCCGAGCAGGCCGAGGTCGACCGGGGTCGGGAAGCCGGCCCATTGCGTGCCGTCCAGACCGACGATGAACAGTCCGGGGAAGATCGACTGGCCGCTGCCGATCGCGAAGTTGATGTTCTGGCCGAGCCGCGGCGGCTGATCGGCGTCGATGGTCGGCACCTGCGGGCTCGCCGGCAGGCAGTGGATGCGGAAGATCTGGCGCGCGACCGAAACCGAGCGCGTCCACACCATGCCGTTGTTCGGGCGGCGGTACCAGTTGGAGACCGGGCCGGCGACACCGCCAGTCGTGACGTGCTGCGGCGGAGCGACGAGGGAGTAGGCATCGACGTGGAACCAGAACGCCACACCGGCGGGCACGACGATCGGCGGATAGACCGAAGTGGAGTACCAACCCTGCGTGCCGGTCACCGTGATCTTGCCGTTGGCGGCGTTGGTGGGGTCGGGCTGGGTGTGCACGGTGGCGGCGGGCCGCTCGCGTCCCAGAGCAGCCCGGTGTTCACGGTCTCCACGTTGCCGGTGTTGGTGACGGTGAAGATCTCGAAGCCGACGATCTGAATGTCGCCGCCGGTCGTGTTGACGACCGGATAGGCGTACTCACTCGGCAGCGACGACACCTGAAGGGTCGGGTTCTGGTCGTTCAGCGTCAGGCAGTTCGACAGCGTGGCGCCGTTGCAGCCCTCGCCGAAGAGTTCGAAAGTCGCGGTGGTCTGAGCAAAGGCCGGACTCGCGAGGACGGCGAGAGCGGCGGTGCGGAACAGGATTCGGTTCAGATGCATTGGTGGTGTCAGGATGGGTGGATAGGAAATGCACGATCCCGGGGATCGAGGACTCAGCGTCCTGCGCTCGGGTCTTCGCCAAGGGTAGCGCCCTTCGCGATCTCGCTCACGATTCGGTCGGTCCACGTCTCGAGCGTGCCCCCGATCGTGCGCGCGTCGTCGGTGCAGAACTGGATCGCGATCGCGAGTTCATGCTCCGGATACCAGCTCACGCGACTGAGGAATCCGGGCATGAAACCCGAGTGGCCGATGCGCGGGCCCAGCGGCGTCGAGTCGACCATGACACCGAGGCCGTAGCGCTCGCAGACGCGGCTCCTCGTCGCGACGGTCTCGAGGAGGATGCTCCGCGCCGCCACGGGGTACTCGCTGCCGGCGAGTAGTTCGCGGACGAAGCGCGCGAGATCCGCGGGCGTGGAATACATCCCGCCGCCGCGATCCTCGAACTGCGGGTTGACGAAGTAGCGGCCGTCGGCGAGCACCGGCCCGCGGTGGAAGGCGAGTCCGCTCGCGAGACCGTTCACCAGGCCCGGGAGTTCGCGGCGGTCGCTCAATGCGGTGTCGCGGAGTTCGAAGCGATCGCGGAGCAGTCCGGCGAAGTGCGTCGCGAACGAGCGTTCGGTCACCGTCTCGATCACGAGCCCGGCGATCAGGTAGTTCGTGTCCGAGTAGGCCCAGCCGCTTCCCGGTTCGAACAGCGCTTCGGTGTCGGCGAGGTAGCCGATGAGGTCGCGGACGTCCCACACCTTGTCCGGCGCTGCGAGCAGTTCGCGTTGGAAGTCTGGATCCCAGACGTGGTCGCGGAGTCCGCTCTGATGACGCAACAGGTGACGTAGCGTGATCTGCGCATGGTTGGGCAGGCGCGCGAACCAATCGGCATTCCCGATCCGATCGACGATCGGCTGATCCAGTTCGATGCGACCCTCGGCGGCGAGTTGTGCGGCGATTGCGCCGAGGTAGGTCTTGCCGATGCTGCCCGACAGGAAGCGGCTGTGTTCATCGAGGGTAGTGCCTTCCGCGTGACCCTCGGCGATCACGGTGATCGGCGCGTCTTTGGGCGCGATCGCGACGACGCAGCCGGGGAAGCCGTGCTGGGTGCGCGCCTCGCGCAACATCGTGGCGACGGCGCTGCGTGCGGCGTCGGGGATCGGGTCGGCGGTCGCCGACGTCGGCGTCGGCGCGGCGCAGGACTGCAGCACGAGCGCTGCGATCGCCAACACGCGGACTGCGGATCCGAGCGGCGCGAGGTGATGGGGGGCTCGCATGTCGCAGATACGTAGACGCGGGTGATGGCGCGAGCGCTCGATTCAGCTCGACCACAGGCCGACCGAATCGGCGATGCGGCCGTCGGGGGCGAGGCGATAGATGTCGGTGCCGCGCGCGACGATCGCGCCGTCGGGGCTGGTCACGGTCCAGCCGACCATCGCGGTGCCCTGACAGTGGCGCACGTCGCCGTCGCGGGCGATGGTGAGTCCGGGCATGTGTTGTTGTGCCTGGCCGATGTGTTCGACGAGCTCGTCGCGGCCGCTGCCGCAGGAGTAGCGGTCGCGGAACTGGACCTGGTCGCTGGTGCATCGCGCGAGCAACTTCGTGCGGGGTGCGGCGTCCTTGGTGTTCCAGGCGTCGAACCAGTCGTCGGCGACTGAGGTCACCTCGCGGTGGGCGAAGTCGGCGGCCGCGCCGGCGAGCACGGCGAGTTGGTATCGCCAGCCGGCGACGTGGGCTCGAGTGCTGGCTTCGTCCGGGGTGCGGTGCTCCAGAGTCAGTTCCGTGCCCTCGGTCACCTCTCGCAGAGTGATGACGACGTTCGAGTCGCCGACCGCCAATCCCGCGGTCTCGCGTTCATACCCATAGGTGAACTCGATGCGTGTCGGCGCCTCGATCGAGGTGACCGTACCGCCCGCGACGTTGCCGCCGGGGTGAACGATGTGGACCACACCCCCGACCTTGGCATCGATCTCCGAACCTGGTCCCCACCAGCGTGAGAAGAACTCCGACTCGCTCAGGAATCGAAACACGAGCCTGGTCGGCGCAGCGACGAGGACGGTGCGGTGAAGTGCAGGCATGGGGGTAGTAGAGCGCGGCGAGGGAGTCTCCACAGTAGAGCGTCGGGAGCAATCCCATGCGTCGGTTCACCGGGTCCGGCTCGCGGCGGCGGCTTGGATCGCGCTGTCGAGAAGCGGGCAAGCTCGAGCCGGTCAGGCCGTGCTCGAAGCCGCTCGCAATCTCACACCTGCGTTGCCGCGGGCACGGAAGTCCTGACATCGCAACCAATCGCAGCTCCGGACCCCGACCCGTGGCGCGGAGGTCTGTCGACTTGATCGGGACTCTTCGGTCGCGAAGCTGTCGCCGCCCTGTCCAATCACGCCGCATGACCCCGCCTTGCCTCTATCCGCCGATCGAGCCGTTCGCGAGCGAGCACCTCGCGGTGTCCGCGCTGCACACGATCTACTTCGAACAGTGTGGTGATCCGCAAGGGATGCCGGTGCTGTTCGTGCACGGCGGTCCCGGGGCGGGCTGCTCGGCGACGGATCGGCGGTTCTTCGATCCGAAGGCGTTTCGTGTCGTGCTCGTCGATCAACGCGGTGCGGGGCGCAGCCGTCCGCTCGGCGAACTGGGGGAGAACACCATCGACGATCTGGTCGCCGACTTCGAACGCATCCGCACCCAGCTCGGCATCGAGCGTTGGCACGTGTTCGGCGGCTCCTGGGGCAGCACACTCGGTCTCTACTACGCCCAACGTCATCCCGATCGAGTGCTTTCGCTGTGTCTGCGCGGAATCTGGCTGTTGCGCCAACTGGAAGTGGACTGGTGGTTCTACGGTCTGCGCAACCTCGCGCCCGAACTGTGGCGTGCCTTCGCCGAACATCTACCGCCGCCGCTCCGCGGCGACTTGCTCGAAGGCTATTGGAAACTCTTCCACGACCCCGACGAAACGGTGGCGCGCGCCGCCGCACGCGCGTGGGCGACCTATGAGGGATCGGCCTGCACGCTGCTGCCCAATCCCGAGTTTCTCGAACTGCTCACCAACGACACGACGAGTTGGGCCCTCGCGCGGCTCGAGGCTCACTACCTGCGCAATCAACGCTTCGAACCCGACGACCGTCTGCTCCGCGACATCGATCGCGTGCGTGCGATTCCTGCGTTTCTCGTGCACGGCCGCTACGACCTCGTCTGCCCGCTCGTCGGCGCGGATGACCTTCACCGCGCCTGGCCCGAGGCGAGTTACGTGATCGTCGACGACGCCGGTCACTCCTCTCACGAACCGGGCATCGCGCGGCAGCTCGTCGATGCGATGGATCGCGTCGCCGCCAAGGGCCGCCCCGACCTGTTGCGCTGCTCACGCTGAACCGACGCATCAGATCCTCTGCGCAGGCCAGGGCCTCGTCCTGCGTGAACACCCAACCGGCGAGGCCCGCGTGTAGACCAGTTCGGACATCGAGCGCCGAGCTCACCATGCTGCCGACGCTGATCGACCGCGCTCTTCGAGCGGCAGTTCGAGTTCTTCGCTGCGAGCGGTTCGCGCTAGCCAGTCGCCGGACTCGCGGCAGCGCGGCCGGTTGTCGCACTGGTCGATCCGAGTCGCTACGTCGGCTCCTCTCCGGCAGCCTGGCTACGACCATGTTTCGGTCGTCGCCGAACGAAGCTCCTTGAGTGGTATCGACCTGCGTCGATCTAGCGACGACGTTCACGGATCGTCGGGGCCAGCCCGGATTACTCGTGAACGTCTGCTGCGATGGCCGCAAGTCGCGCCCGGCGGCGTCGCTACAGCTACGCTCCGGTCGCCGACCGACGCAGCTCCTTGCCGGACATCGACCTGCGGCGAACCCGCGACGACGTTCACGAATCATCCGGGCTAGCATGCGCGGATGTCCCGCCTCGCTCACCTTGGGCTGCGCCTGCTCGTCGCCCTGGTTGCCCTGCTCATTGCCTTTCTGACCGGCGAGTGGGTGTTCGGACTGCTCCGCGGCGAGGAGCTCACGCTCGAGACGGTGCACGTGCGCTATCGGCAGTACTTCCGCGGGCCCGACGGCGAGGAGACCGAGGCCTCGGCCGCCTTGGCGAAAGGTTGGATGCAGCCGGTTGACGCGGCAGAGTTGATCGCAGCACGCGAACTCGCACTCGCTATCCGCCCGGAGTTCCACGCCGATGGGTGGATTCGCTGGGAGGGACCGGCGATGGCGAAGTCGCCGTGGATCGACAAAGCGGGCCTCGAACAGATCCGGATCCGCGGCTCGGCGAGGAACGACGGCGAGTATTGGGCGCTCGCGATCGACGGGGACCACGCGATCAAGGTCGAGCGACCGCTCGTCCCCGAAACGGCGACGACTCCGGTGTCGATTCACGGCTTGCGCCCGCGCTTTCGGTGGTCGCCGGGTGTGACCTGGTGGATCTGCTACACGGGACTGCCGGGCACCGACCGCGCCGGCTACTTCGACGATCGCGGCTGCGTCGAGGTGCGGCTGAACGCGGCCGGCATTCGCGACCGCGAGGAGGTCGCCGAGCCCAAGCCGGTCGGGCAGCGGCGCATCGTCTGCGTCGGCGACTCCTTCACCTTCGCGTGGGGGGTGAAGTTCGAAGACGGCTGGACGCAGCTCGTCGAGCGGCGACTGCGAGAGCGCGACGACGCGATCCGCACGCTGAACTGCGGCGCTGCCGGAGCGATGCTGGTCGACGAGTATGTCGCCGCCCTCGAGCACCGCTTCTTCGCCTTCGAGCCCGACGCGGTGATCCTCACCGTCTGCCTCAACGACCTGCTGCCGACCACCCACGCGCTCGCGCACCAGAGTCCGCTGCCGTGGCTGCTCCAACACTCGCGCATCCTGCGTTCCCTGCTCCAGAGCTATGCGCTTTCGGCCACGCTCCAAGTCGACCCGAGTCGTGATCTGGTGGGTGAGCTCCTCGCGCTGCCGGAATCTGACTACCCGATCTTCGCCCGCGCCGAGCCGCCCAACTCGATCGGTCGCGCCGCGCTGTGGGCGGGCGGCGGTCCGCAGCGTGCGCTCGAGCGCGCGGCGCGACTGTGTGCGGCGCGCGGGGTGAAGCTGGGCGTGGTCGTCTGGCCCTTGTTCCAGGGTCTTGGGCACGGCGAGCACTACCCCTTCGCGCGGATGCATCGCGAGTTGACCGACTATTGCGGCTCGATCGGAGTACCGGTCCTCGACCTGCTGCCGACCTTCGCCGGCCAGGTGGCGACGACCGCCGAGCTGTGGATCTGCCCCGCCGACTACCACGGCAACGAACGCGCCCAGCAGATGGCGGAGCCGGCGCTGACCGACTTCGCGGCGATGCTGCTCCGCGAGTAGCTCGGTCCCGGTCCCGGTCCCGGTCCCGGTCCCGGCCCCGGCACGCACCGGAAACGACGACTTCGTGGATTCCGAAGTCTTCTGAAAGAACCCCACGGCCTGGTGGTTGCCATTCGGAAGACCCGGAAGTCCTCTGACTTCCCAGGGGTCTCGATCACGTTCGAGCCACGACCATGCTCTCCAAGTCAGCGGCACGGAGATTCTTCCTCGTCGGGACGGCGCTCTGCTTCGGCGCCTTCGTTCTCCTCACCCTCGATACCCTGCGCCGGATCCCCGAGCAGACGCGCGAGTCGGCGATGACGCCGGCCGTCGTGCGCGGCAAGCACCTGTGGGACCGGAGCAACTGTATGGGTTGCCACACCCTGCTCGGCGAGGGCGCCTACTACGCCCCCGAGCTGACCCAGGTCTATCGACGTCGAGGTCCGCAGTTCATCGCGGCGATGTTGCGCGACCCCGAGGCGATGTACCCGGGTCGGCGCAAGATGCAGAAGTACGACTTCACCGAGACCGAGATCGGCGATCTGGTCGCGTTCTTCGAGTGGATCGGCGGCATGGACCTCAATGGGTTCCCGCCAGAGCCGGATCTGTCGCGCATCGTGGCGCCCCTCGGTGCGGGCGACGGTGCTGTGGTCCGTCAGGACGATCGACCGCTGGTCTTCAACCAACTCTGCGTGGCCTGCCACGCGCTCGGCGGACAAGGGGGCGTGGTCGGTCCCGCGCTCGACGGCGTCGGGTCGCGGCTGAGCGCCGACTTCATCCACCGCTGGCTCACCGACCCGACGGCGGTGAAGCCCGACTCAAAGATGCCCAAGTTGCCGCTGACGGAGAACGACATCACCGAACTGGTCGCGTTCCTCCAACAGCTCGAAGCCAAGACTCCCTCGGCGGGAGGTGAAGGACGATGAGATACGAATCGCAACGCGTTGCCTACTGGTTCTTCGCGACCAGCATGCTGCTTCTGGCCCTGCAGCTCGTCTACGGCTTCATCATGGGATTCGCCCACATGGGGTATGACGGCCTGCACTCGGTCATCCCGTTCCATGTCGCGCGCGCCACGCACACCAACCTGTTGGTCGTGTGGCTTCTCTGCGGCTTCATGGGTGCCGCTTACTACATCGTTCCCGAAGAAGTGGGCCGGGAACTACACAGCGTGAAGGCGGCCTGGGTGCAGCTCGTGTCGCTGATCGTGGTCGGTGTCGTCGCGGTGATCGGCTTCCACTTCCAGTGGTGGGAGGGTCGCAAGTTCCTCGAGATCCCGCGTCCACTCGACTGGCTGGTGGTCGTCAACGTACTGCTCTTCATCGGCAACATCGCGTTGACCATGTGGAAGAGCCCGCGCATCACGACGACGAGCTGTGTGCTGTTCTTCGGCCTGCTGATGGCGGCCTTGCTCTACCTGCCGGGACTCATCCCCACCGACAACCAGACGCTGGACTCGTATTGGCGCTGGTGGGTGGTCCATCTGTGGGTCGAAGGCGTGTGGGAACTCATCATGGGCGGGATCCTCGCATTCCTCCTCATCAAGCTCACCGGTGTCGACCGCGAGCTGATCGAGAAGTGGTTGTACGTGATCGTCGGCCTCACCTTCCTGTCGGGCATTCTCGGCACCGGACACCACTACTACTACATCGGGACCCCGCGCTACTGGCTGATGATCGGCGGCATCTTCAGCGCGCTCGAACCGCTGGCCTTCCTCGGCATGGCGATCTATGCGATCGCGATGAGTCGCAAGGGCGGTCGCGCACATCCCAACCGCAACGCGCTCGCCTGGACGATCGGTTGCTCGATCATGTCCTTCGTCGGCGCCGGCTTCCTGGGCTTCGCGCACACCCTCCCGCAGGTGAACATGTATACGCACGGCACGCTGGTGACCGCGATGCACGGCCACATGGCGTTCTGGGGTGCGTATGCGATGCTGGTCCTGGCGATCATCTCGTATGCGCTGCCGCAGTTGACCGGGCGCAAGCTCTACGACACGCCGCTGTCGGTCTTCGCGTTCTGGACCTCGAACATCGGCATGGTCAGCATGACGCTGGCGTTCGCCGTCGCCGGGGTGAGCCAGGTCTACCTCGAGCGCAAGGTCGGCCTCGACTTCCTCAATGTGCAAGAGGAGCTCGAAGTGCACTTCCTCGGCGTCGTGCTCGCGGCGACCCTCTTCGCTGCCGGCATCATCGCCTACATCGTGCAGTTCATCCGCTACGGCAAGCCGGTGGGTGAGGTCGTGACCGAGGCCGAGGCCGAGACTCGTCCCAGCGATGCGCAAAGTGGTGCACCTGGTGGAGCCATCGCATGACACCGGTCACGAAGGGCCCCGACGCGCTGCCCTACTACAGAGTGGTAGGGCGGGAGCGCGACGTGTTCCTCGCCGCCGATCGCAGCCGATTGCCGGTCCTTCTGAAGGGACCGACCGGCTGCGGCAAGACCCGCTTCGTGGAAGCGATGGCGGCAGAGCTGGGGCGTCCGCTCGTGACCGTGGCGTGCAACGAAGAGACCTCCGCCGTCGACCTGCTGGGGCGATTTCTCCTGGTGGGCGGCGACACCCGCTGGGAGGACGGTCCGGCGACGCGCGCGGCGCGCGCCGGGGCGATCCTCTACCTCGACGAGATCGCGGAAGCGCGCGACGACGTGCTCGTCGTGATCCATCCGCTCGCCGACCATCGGCGCAGTCTCCACCTCGATCGGCGCAATGAGAGCGTCGTTGCAAGCGACGGCTTCCTGTTGGTGTGCAGCTTCAATCCCGGCTACCAGGGCGGTCTGCGGGAGATGAAGCCGTCGACGCGCCACCGCTTCGTCAGCATCGACTTCGACTGGCCGTCGGCTGCGATCGAAGCGGAGATCGTTGCCGCGGAGACCGGCATCGACACCGCGACCGCCAAACGGCTCGTCGCCTTTGCGCACAAGGTGCGCGGCCTCGCCGAGCTCGGGCTGCGCGAGACGGTCTCCACGCGACTGTTGGTCGCGGCGGCGCGGTTGATCGCCGCGGGACTGCCGGCGCGCGTCGCGGCGCAGCATGCGATCGTCCACGCCTTGACCGACGATCGCGAGGTCGCCGCGGCGCTCACCGATGCCGTCTCGATGGCGTTCTGAACGACCATGGGCTTCGACGAGTCCCTCTTCGCGCGCATCCACGGCTTCTTCACCAGACGCAAAGCGGAGCGGCTCGCGCAGCGCACCGCGCACCATGCGCGACTCTTGTCCGAGCGGATCCGACTCGAACACCTCGCGCGGGTGCTGCTGGACGGCTCGGCGACCGTCAGTGCCGCCGACGGCGTGGGCGAGGTGCGCGGCACCAAGCTGGCACTGCCGACCGCGATCGGACTCTTCGTCGATCCGGCGGACAACGCCTTGGTCTATCGCCTGCGAATCGTGTGGGCGGCGACGGCCATGCACGAGGGCTGCTTCGACGGTCCGAGCAGCACCGACGAAGCCGCCGCGCTCGCGACCATCCTGCGCGCGCTACCGGCGTGGGCGCGAATGGCGCGGCGGCTGCGTCACGATCACCCCGGCGGAACGCTCGCGCTGCATCACCTTGCCGGCATGGTGCTCGGTTCGCATCGGGCCGACGATCCCGCGGCCGCGGCACTCGTCGAGTCCGCGGCGACGGCGCTGCTCAACGACTCGGACCCGCCCGTCGAGAGTCTCGATCGCTGTCGCTTCCTCGCGGCGTCGCAGGGTGCGCGGGGGGCGGAGCGGGTGTCGCGGGAGCTGCTCGTTCTGCTCGGTCCCTTGCCGGTGCCGATCGTCGACGTCGAACCTGCGGCAGGAGTGGTGCCGCAGGTCGATCCCGATGCGCTGCCGCACGGCACCGAGCGATCGTCGGCGGCGAAGGGCAAGGTCGAGGTGGTCGAGGTAAACGACGAGGACGACGGGCAGAACCCGCTCGCGCACGTCTTCGAGAAGGTCAAGACGGTGGAGGAGCAGACCGGCGGCAATCGCTCGATGGACGGCAGCGACGAGCTCGACGAGCACGGCGCGGCCCTCGACGAACTCGACCTGCGGCGGGTCACACGGTCGCGACAGGCCACCGCGTCGGTGTTCCACGCCGATCTCGAGGTGCTCGGGGAGCATCCCGATCTGGTCGCCGACGAATCGGCGACGATCCGTGAGTTCCGCTACCCCGAGTGGGATCACCGGCGGCGCGCCTACCAACATGACTGGTGTCGACTGGCGGTCGGTCTCGCCGTGGAGGCAGAAGCGGCGAGCGCCAGGTCTGCAGCGCGCGCGGTGTGTGCGCGTCACCGTCGGCAGATCACCGAGCTGCGAGCGGAGTTTGCACGCTTCGAGGAGGCGCGTGCTCTGGCGCGCCGGCAGCCGATCGGCACCGACCTGGACCTCGATGCGCTGGTCGACTTCCGCGCCGCGACCGTGGCCGCGGAGCGCCGGGCCGAGCGCCTGCCGGAGGGGCGGGTCTACGTCGCGCGTCGGCCGGATCACTCCGACGTCGCCTCGTACATTCTTCTGGATACGAGTTTGTCCAGTGACTCCTGGGTCAACGGTCGGCGTGTGCTCGACGTGACCCGCGAGTCCATGCTGATCCTGAGTGAGGTGCTCGCCGGCGAGCGACTGCCGGTCGGCGTGGCCGCCTTCTTCAGCCACGCGCGGCGCGACTGCCGCTTCGAAGTCCTCAAGCGCCCGGACGAGCGCTGGGACCGACTGCCGCAGCGGCTCTACGGTCTGCGGCCTCGCGGCTACACGCGGATCGGTCCCGCCGTCCGCCATGCCACCACTCTGCTGGCCGGCATTCCGAGCAAACGGCGGCTCCTGATCCTTCTCAGCGATTGCAAGCCGACCGATCTCGATCACTACGAGGGCGCGCGCGGGATCGCCGACGTACGGCAGGCGCAGCGGGAGGCGAACGCGCAACGCATCACCACGCTGGCCCTGTCCATCGATCGCCGCACCAGCTCGCACCTGCCGCAGATGTTCGGTGGTGCCGGATTCCGCATCCTCCCGGATCCCTCCGCGCTCGCGGTCGCGCTGCTGGGCATCCATCAGCGACTGCTGCGCTGAAGCGCCGCACGGGGTTTCAGAGGATTCTCGGATCCTGTGAAAGTCGGAGGGGTCCAGCCGCGTTCAGAGGAGTGACCTATCCCTTGAAAGGACCTCGGAGTTGACCGTGAACACCTCGACTCGTCTCGCTCCCTCGCTCATCGAACGACTTCCCCAGGCCATGCGCGCCGTGACGCTCGGGGCGCTGTTCCTGGCCGTCGCCGCCTGCGGCGGCCGCGATCCGGCGAAGCCCGGAATCGGCACGCCGGCCTCCCAACCTGCTTCAAAGCCCGCTGGCAACCCCACCGGTACCGCCGCTGCCAACACCCTCCCGCAGGACCACGCGGAGGGCCGCAAGCTCTACGAGAGCAAGGGCTGCGTCGGCTGCCACTCCCTGGACGGCACACCGCGCGTCGGGCCGAGCCTGCTCGGCTTGATGGGTCGCAAGACCGCCGTCACCACCGCAGGTGCCAAGCGCGAGCTGACCGCCGATGAAGCCTATGTCCGAAAGTCGATCACCGATCCGAACGCGGACGTGGTCGACGGCTTCATCGCCGGGCAGATGCCACCCTTGCCGGTCACGCCCGCAGAACTCGACGCCCTGGTCGCCATGATCCAGGCTCTGAAGCCGGGCGCGCCGGTCGCACAGCCGGTGATCGCTTCGGCGGTGCCCCAGAAGGGGCATGAGGTCGTCTTGTCGAAGGGTTGCGTGGGCTGTCACTCACTCGACGGCTCGCCGCGAGTCGGCCCGTCGTTCCTGCATCTCTTCGGCAAGAAGGAGCAGGTGTTGGTGGGTGACCAGGAGCAGTCGATCGTGGTCGACGCGGCGTACGTCCGCGAGTCCATCCTCGATCCGGCCAAACACACGGTGAAGGGCTTCACCCAGGGCCTGATGCCCAACCTGCACTTGAGCAACACCGAGATCGACTCGGTGGTCGAACTGCTGAAGGCGCTCGAGACCGGCACTCCCGATCTGACCGCGATCGGAACGCCGTTGCCGGGCAAGGCCGGTGGGCCGCCACCGCTCAGCAGCGACGAGATGGCCCATGCGTCGGACATCTTCTTCAATCGTTGCGGCGGCTGTCACGGCATGCTGCGAAAAGGTGCGACGGGTCCGGCACTGACGCCCGAGAAGCGCACGTTGGCACTCGGCACCGAGGGCCTGAAGACCTTCATCAACTACGGCTCGCCCAAGGGCATGCCGGCGTGGGGCAAGAACAAGATCCTCAGCGAGAGCGAGGTCGATCTGCTCGCGCGCTTCTTGCAACACGAGCCGCCGCCGCCGCCCGAGATGTCGCTCGAGCAGATCCGCGCGACGTGGCGGCTCACCGTGCCGGTCGAGCAGCGGCCGACCGCGCCGCAGCACACGCGCAACTGGCAGAACTTCTTCGGCGTCGTGCTGCGCGATGCCGGCAAGGTGGCCATCGTCGACGGCGACACCAAGGAGCTGGTCAACATCGTCGAGACCGGCTTCGCGGTGCACATCCTGCGGTCGTCGGCGGATGGTCGCTACTTCATCTCGATCGGTCGTGACGGCAAGGTCACGATGATCGACCTGTGGATGGCCAAGCCGGACATGGTGGCCGAGGTGAAGGCGTGCTACGAGGCCAGATCGGTCGACGCCAGCAAGTACTCGGGCGAGCTCGGTGACTATCGCGACAAGTACCTCGTGGTCGGCGGCTATTGGCCGCCAGCACTCACGATCCTCGATGGTCGCACGCTCGAGCCGAAGAAGTTGATCGCTACCAGCGGCTACACCTGCGACGACAACGAGTTCCTGCGCGAAGCGCGCGTGGCCGCGATCGTCGCATCGCACGAGCGACCGGAGTGGGTGGTCAACATCAAGGAGACCGGCCACATGTGGATGGTCGACTACTCGGATATCGAGAACGTCGACATCACGAGCATCGCCTGCGATCGATTCCTGCACGACGGCGGCTGGGACGCCAGCAAACGCTATGTGCTGATGGCGGCGAACGCGCGCAATCGCATCGCGGTCGTCGACACTCACGAGCGAAAGCGCGTGGCACTCGTCGACGTCGGTGCCACGCCGCATCCGGGCCGCGGCGCGAACATCGATCATCCCAAGTACGGTCCGATCTGGTGCACCGGGCACCTCGGCGAGAACACGATCGCCTGCATCGGCACCGATCCGGAGAACCATCCCGACCAGGCCTGGAAGGTCGTTCACTCGGTCAAGCTGCCCGGTGACGGCGGCGGCAACTTGTTCATCAAGACCCATCCGAACTCGCGCTACCTGTGGGCGGACCGCGTCCTGCATCCAGATCTCCACCGCAACATCTACGTCATCGACAAGGTGACGCTGGAGGTCGTGAAGACGCTGACGATCCCGAGCGAGTACCCGGGCCGAGCGGTGCACATCGAGTACGACAAGGCCGGCAAGGAAGCCTGGGTCTCGGCGTGGAGCCCGATGGATCAGCGTTCGGCGGTGCTCGTCTACGACGACGAGACCCTCGAGCTGAAGCATCAGATCACCGGCGATTGGATGGTCACCCCGACCGGTCACTTCAACGTGCACAACACCATGCACGACATCTACTGAGGAGGCTCCGATGTTCATCAAGCTCGCTCTTCTCGTCGCGGCGACTTCGGTCGCGACACTCCCCGCGCAGAGCCCGGCAGTGCTGGCCGGGCTCGCCGCGGACGATGCCGGCGTCGCTCGGCCCGGCCTCCTCGCGCAACCACTGGACGGGACTTGCTCGCCTGCAGTCGTCCAATGGAACGCCAACTTCGCACCGCCCTCGTGGTATGCCGGCGGCACCTGTCATGACCTACGGCGCGACACGCTGTGGGGCAGCGACGGTGTCTCGCTGTTCGAGCTGGACCGTGCGACCGGAGTCATTCGTAGCACGGTGGCGCACACCCCCGCAGATCCCGCGGCCTTCATCTCCGGCCTGACGCTGGCGGGCAACGGTGACCGGCTCGTGGTTCTGGAGACCATTCCGGGGCGCTCGTGGACCTCCAGCTACCAGTTGACTGCCACGAACGCAGTGGCCTTGGGCGATGTCTGCACGCTCACGCTCCGACCCGGGGCGGTCGCTGCGGCGATCGCCTACGACGCTGAGAATCATCGCTTCTATCAGACGGTTTCTTCGCCGACGACCGGCGGCGGTTGGTCGACCGGGGTGCTCGGCTTCGACGCGAGTGCTCGATGCGTGCCGGTGTGCGGGATCAGCGTGCCGCCGAGCCCCGGCGTGGCCTTCGATCGCGCGAACACGGTGGTCGGGATGACCTTCGACACCGGTCGTCGCGAGCTGCACCTCACGAACGGGCGGACCCTGCAGTCCTTCTCGCTCGACAGTCCGCCGTGCGGCCTTCGGCCACTGGGTTGGTGCGAGTGGAACGCTGCCGTGAGCCTGCGCGGCCTGACACTCGTGCCGTCCACGCAGCGAAGCGACCTGGGCATCGGTTGCGCGGCGAGTGCGTGCAGCCACTGCGCCAACCCGCGTGCCGACCTGCTCGGCACTCCTGCGATCGGCAATCTCGGCTTTTCCGTCGCGCTCGAGGACGGCCCGAGCGGCGGTTCCGCGATCCTGCTCCTGTCGACCGGAGTCAGCCCGGGCGGACAGTTCTTTCCGTTCGTGTGCGGGCCGCTGTATCCCGACCTCGGTTCGGCGGCGTTGTTCGGCGCGATGCAGCCCCTCGTTGGGGCTCGATCTTGCGATGGTCGAACGCACTTCGACTTGCCGATCCCGTGGTCGGCCGCGCTGAGTGCGCAGCGGCTGTGCGTGCAATGGATCGTCGCCTGCGGCAACTCGGCGAGCTTCGGCTCGAGCCAGGCGATCGACTTCACCCTGACCTCGCGATGACCGATCGTAGGAGGGCGTGAAGTCCTTCGATGCCATCGTCGTCGGACTCGGTGCGGCGGGTTGTCACGTCGTGCGAGTCCTGGCTGCCAAGGGACTGCGGATCGCCGCAGTCGAGGCCGGCGGCTTGCTCGGGTCGCGCGATCTTCCGAAGCGTGCGGCGCCGATGAGCAACTGGCGCCGCGCGCTCGCGTGGCGCCATCCCGTGCAATCGAAGAGCATCTCGTTCCATCCAGCACTCGCGCATCTGTACGTCGACGATCGCGATCATCCGTATCGAACGCGAGGTGGGGACCGCTTCCTGTGGATTCGCGGGCAACAGGTCGGCGGGCGACTGCACACCTGGGCGCGCATGTCGCTGCGGTTGGCGCCGCGCGACTTCGTTCGCGCGCGCGAGGATGGTCACGGCATCGCGTGGCCGATCGGCTACGCGGATCTCGCGCCCTATTACGACCAGGTCGAACGACATCATGGGTTGTCCGGCGGAAACGACGAGATCGCGGAACTCCCCGACGGCCAGGTCTCCGTCCGCCGCGAACTCTCACCGCGCGCACGCGAGTTCGCCGAGCGCGTGCGCCAGAGGTTTCCGGAGCGTCGCGTGATCGCACCGCGCGTGCTCGCGAGCGGCACCGGGCCGATGCCGTCGCCGCTCGAGGAAGCACTGGCGCGGGGCACCGTCGAGATGATGGTGGATTCGCCGGTGGCGCGAATCGTGTTGGACGATGCCGGGGATCGTGCATTGGGTGTCGAGCGCGTGAACGCCGACGGTTCCCGCGAACTCGTCCGCGGCGAGCTGGTGTTCCTCTGCGCATCGACGATCGAGTCCCTCCGCATCCTGCTGGCGTCGCGCCATCCGCGGCATCCGACCGGGATCGGCAACGGTCGCGACCTGCTGGGGCGCTTCGTGCTGGATCACAACTTCGTGGTGGCTGCCGGCAGCGTCGGCGCGGGCTATCGGTCCCTTGGCGGGCCTGGCACGGAGCGTGATGTCGACACGCTCGATCTCGGCAGCAAGCTCGACTTCTACGTGCCGGATTTCGTCACACCGGGCGGCTCATGCGACTTCGTCCGCGGCTTCGGCGTGCAGGGCACGATCGGAGCGACTTCCTGGGGGATGGGGTGCTTCGGGGAGATGCTGCCTTCCGCGGACAATCGCGTGACTCTCAGCAGTCGCGTCGACGTCCACGGCTTGTCGGTTCCCAACATCGCGGTGCGGCGAAGTGCGAACGACAAGCGGATGATCGCCGCGCAGAAGCGAACGTTGTTCGAACTCGCCGGAGCGGCAGATCTCCGCATCGAGATGCCGCTGCCTTCGCTCGTGCGATCGATCCTTTGGCGCGCCGTAGGGCCCGAGGTCGGTGTGATGCACATCGGACTGGCGATCCACGAGTGCGGCGGCGCGCGCATGGGGAGCCATCCCGGCGAGTCGGTGCTCGACCCGAACCAGCGGGTGTGGGGTCTGCCGTCCGTGATCGTGGCCGATGGTGCGGCGTTGCCGAGCACCGGCTGTCAGAACCCGACCTTGACCATCATGGCGCTCGCGACCCGTGCGGCGACCCTGGCCGTCTCTTGAACGGGGTTGGCCTCGCGTTGCGCGCGCGGCGGAGTTCGATCAGCGCAACACGCCGCGGAGGTGATCGCCGACCCGCAGCGCGTTGGCGATGATCGTGAGGGCCGGGTTCATCGCCGCACTCGAGGGGAAGAAGGAGGCGTCGACTACATAGAGGTTCGCGACGTCGTGAACCTTGCAGTTGCGATCGAGCACGCTGGTCGTCGGATCGTCGCCGAATCGCAACGTCCCGCACTGATGCGTCGTCCCCTTGATCGGGATCTTCTTTCGCATGCAGAGGCTGCGCTGCATTCGACCATGACGGCGATCGATGCGGCCGAGCAACGACTTCAGTTTCGCATTGAGTCGATCGTGCGGCTCGAGGTTGTTCTCCCGGTACTCCGTCTGGATGCGGCCGTCGGCAGCGAGTCGGATG
Organism: Planctomycetota bacterium; assembly: GCA_050181465.1. Lineage (GTDB taxonomy): Bacteria > Planctomycetota > UBA1135 > UBA1135 > UBA2386 > JACRLW01. The sequence continues at coordinate 163,859 of JBFXDD010000003.1, read as the reverse complement.
CGATTGCTCGCATCCGGGAGGTCTTCGGAAGTGACCCAGAAGTCCAGCGAATGCGTGGCCAGTCGATGCAGGAAGCCTCGCGGGAGGGGCATCGGCGACGCGACGGCGAACTTGCCGGCATCGGCCTTGCCCATGGTCTGGATGTGACCGAGCGGGTGCGCGAAGTCGGGAGCGCCAAAGTAGAAGTCGTTCAGCGCGAGCGTCTTCTGGAAGCGGCTGTGGTTGATCGTCGGCGACAGCGCGACGAAGGCCGAGTTGTTGTGCCGCATGTAATGGCGGCCGACCAGATCGTGTCGATTGCCCAGCCCGTGAGGGTGCGCACCGCTCTTCGAGCGAAGCAGCATGGCCGCTGAGTTGATGGCGCCGGCGGCGACGATCACGACATCGGCGTGGAACTCGCGCATCCGGCCGTCGATCTCGGCGACGACGCCGTCAACCGCGGTCCCACTCGCGTTGGTCAAGAGGCGGTCGGCACGCGCGTTCGTGATCAGAGTGACGTTGTCGCGCGTCAACGCCGGTCGAACGCAGAGCACCTCGGCGTCGGCTTTCGCGTGCACGAGGCAGGGGAAGCCGTCGCAGGTGTCGCAGCGGATGCACTGGCTGTGCTGTGGGCGCGTCTCGTCCAGGATCACGCCGACGGGCAACGGGAAGGGCCGGTGACCGAGGGCCACGAGGTCGTCGTGAAGAGCCTGGATTCGCGGCTCGTGCGTGACCGCCGCGTGCGCGTAGCCGGCGCTGCGCGGCGGTTCGATCGGATCGACCCCGGCGCGTCCATGCACGTGATACAGCGACTCCGCCTGCGTGTAGTACGGCTCGAACTCGTCGTATTGCACCGGCCACGCCGGCGAGATCCCGCCGTGGTGGCGCAGCTCACGGAAGTCTTCGACGCGGAAGCGCAGCAGCGCGGCACCGTAGAGCTTGGTGTTGCCGCCGACGTAGTAGTGCGTCTCGGGTCGATACGCCTGTCCCTCGGCATCCAACCAGCGCTCGTCGGCGGTGTAGCGCAGGTCGCGGAAAACGGCGCGGCTGTCCCAGTTCTCTTTCTCGCGCGGCAGGAAGTCGCCGCGCTCCAGAACGAGGATCTTCTTGCCCGTCGGCGCCAGCGAATGCAGCAGCGTGCCGCCGCCGGCACCGGTGCCGAGGATCAGGACGTCGTAGCGATCGCTCGAACTCATGAGTCGTAGACCTTCTTCCCTAGTGCGCGGCCGACGAAGGCGGCGAAGTCGGTCGCATCGCGGAGTTCTTCGGCATTCGCGGCCACGGCACCGTCGATGGCGACGAATCCGCCGGAGCGATGGTCGCCGGTGCGCCCGGTCGCGAGTTCGGCGCGCATCTCGCCGAGGCTGGGCGAGACGAGACGGGTTGCCGGCGCGATCGGCGCCCACAAGACGACGAGATCCGGCAGTCGGTCGGACCGAGCACCGGGGAATCGAGCCGCGACGTCGACGATCTCGCGGACCACCGCGAGACCCGATTGGGCATCGCGCAGCGTTGCGAACTCGGCGCGTAGGTGCGCGAGGTAGCGAGTCTCCTCGGCGCTGCCTGCATCGAGGATGCCCTCGCGCTCGCGACCGCGTCGGTTGATGCGCAGATAGCCTTCGCACGAACCGACCAACGCGAAGGCCGGTGTGCGCGACCAATCCAGCGCACCACAGAAGGACTTGTTGACGACCCAGTCGCGGACGCCTTCGGGCAGTCGGTCGGCGATCTTCGCCTGGAGCGACGGCGGGACCGCCGCGCGCAGCTTGCCGATGAGGCCGCGCGGTGCGTCGCTCGGCGCCGCGAAGCGGAGGTCCGGCTGGAAGAAGCGGCGATTGATGCGATCGAGGACCTGTGGCAGGAAGTGCTCCTGCGTGTAGTTCGGCTGCATCCCATGCAGCGAGAACACCACGACGTCCGCACCGGCAGCACGCGCGTGCGCATGGACTTCCCCGACCGCGCGATCCAGTGCGACGTAGACCGCGAGGAGTTCACCTTCGTCCCGGATGCCGGCAGGGTGGGTCGGCGAGGGCCACAGCACGTGGCCGGCGCGGTGCGACTCTGCGAACACCATCAGGAAGAGGTCGAAGGGAGTCTTCCCCATCAAGTCGACGGCGAGGCGAGCCTTGGTCGCAGCACCGGCGACGAGTCGCTCGCGAAGGGTGCGAAGTGCTGCTGCGGATTGCGGAGCAGGCACGTCGCGACCCATCGGGTGCCGACCGAACTCGCGACCGATCCGGCGTGCGATCGACGGCGGGGACGCGGAGAAGGGCCCCAGAGTTTCCTGTGAGCCCCAGTTCAGGACTTCGATGTTCGCGGCGTCCGAGCTCTGCAGCGTCGGCAGAGCGAACGGCGCGTCGAGAACGATCACGCGCTTGCCTGTACTCGCCGCCGCGGCCCAGAACGGCGCAGGCATGGTGCAGCTTGCATCGACTCGCCGCAGCGCCATGCGCTCGCGATCCCACTGCATCGGATAGTAGATGCCGACCTCGCCGGCCGGTGAGCCGGTGGCGAAGCTCGGCCAGACCGCGGAGCTGAACACCTCCGCGCAGGAAGTCAGTGGCTTGGCGGCGCCGGTCTCGATCAGGCGGTCGAAGAAGGGCAACTCCCGCCGGTGGGCGCTTGCGAAGCCGATGTCGAAGGCATCGAGGCCGATCAGGGCAAGGCGGTTGGCGGTGGACATGATGGACGGGACGACGCGCGTGGGTCGGGAAACGACCGGAGTCGGCCGGACTTTCGCTTCGGCATTCCGAGCCCGGATTATTCGTGAACGTCTGCTGCGATCGCCGCAGCTCGCGCCCGGCGGCGTCGCTACGTCGGCTCCTCCCTGGCAAGGTAGCTACGGTTACGCTTCGGTCGTCGCCCGACGCAGCTCCTCTCCGGACATCGACCTGCGTCGATCTCGCGACGACCTTCACGAATAATCCGGGCTGGCTTGGTCGCGTGACATCCTGTGCCACAATCCGAGGCGTGACCGACCCCTGCCCGCTGTGTGCAAAGAGCCCCGATTCGGTGCTCTGGCGAGACGATGCACTCCGCATCATCGTCCCCGAGGACTCCGGATGGTCCGGACTGTGCCGCGTGGTCTGGAACGAGCACGTCGCAGAGATGACGGATCTCGACGAGATCGCGCGCGGAAAGCTGATGGCGGCGGTCTACGCGACCGAACGCGCGCTGCGTGTGGTGTTGGCGCCCGACAAGATCAACCTCGCGAGCCTCGGCAACCTCGTGCCGCATCTGCACTGGCACGTGGTTCCACGCTGGCGCGACGACTCGCATTTCCCCGCGCCGATCTGGGCGGGTGCGGTGCGGGGCGCGAGAGCGCTGCGACTCGACGTCGATCTCGACGCGAGACTGCGGCGTGAGTTGACCGCCACGCTCGGCACGCCCTCGCTCGGTTAGTCTCCCCTTGCCCGCCTCATGACCAGTTTGAACTTCGACGTCGTGATCGTCGGTGGTGGACCGGCCGGGTCCACTGTCGGCGGTCTTCTCCGCAAGTACTCGCCTAGCATGCGAGTCGGAATTCTCGAGAAGGAGCGCTTTCCGCGCGACCACGTCGGCGAGAGCCAATTGCCGACCATCGGCTACTTCCTCGCCGAGCTGGGGTGCTGGGACAAGGTCGAGGCCGCCGAGTTTCCGATCAAGATCGGCGCCACCTACGTCTGGGGGAAGAGCGACAAGCCGTGGGACTTCGAGTTCATCCCGCTGCGACAGATCCCCTCAGACGCGCCGCGGCCCGGACGTTTCGAGGGCTATCGCCAGCGCACCGCGTTTCAGGTCGATCGCGCCAAGTACGACAAGATCCTGCTCGATCATGCACGCGAACTCGGCTGCGAGGTGTTCGAAGAAACCATGGTGCGCAGCGTCGAGCACGAGGGGGATCGCGTGACGTGTCTGCGTCTGGCGGACGGTCGCGAAGTGAGGGCGCGGCACTTCGTTGACGCGACCGGGCATGTCGGTGTGCTGCGGCGCGCGATGGGTGTGCAACGCAAGGTTCCCACGAGCCTGATGAACATCGCGGTGTGGGACTATTGGAACGACGCCGAGTGGGCGACGACGATCGGGCAGGGCGGGACGCGCGTCCAAGTGTTGAGTCTTCCCAACGGCTGGTGCTGGTTCATCCCGATCAGTCCCACGCGCACATCGGTCGGCTTCATCTGTCCGCTCGAGTACTACAAACAGTCGGGCAAGACGCCGGCCGAGCTCTACGACTGGGCCGTTTCCACGCAGCCACGCGTGCGTGCGCTGACCGCGAATGCCACTCGCGAGAATCGCCTGGCGACGACCAACGACTGGTCCTTCGTCGCGGAGCGCATCTACGGCGAGAACTGGTTCGTAGTCGGCGAAGCGGCCGGCTTCGCGGATCCGATCCTGGCCGGCGGTTTGACTCTGGCACACGAGAGTGCGCGCAACTGCGCGTACGTGATTCTCGAGCTCGACCGCGGTCGGCATGATCGGCAGTGGCTGCTGCATCACTTCGACGTGCTCAATCGTCGACGGATCGAGCAGTTCATTCGCTTTGCGGATTACTGGTACGCGGCGAACGGTCAATTCACCGACCTGCAGGAGTTCTCGGCACAGATCGCGAAGGACGCCGGCATGACGCTGACTCCCGCGCAGGCCTTTCGCTGGCTGAGTCTCGGCGGGTTCCATCTCTTCGACGGCTCGCGCCCGGGTGTCGGCGGCCTCGACCTCGGCGCGATCAAAGAAGTGACGAGTATCTTCTCCGACGTCGGCAAGGCTCGTTGGGAGATCAATCGCTTCAACGTGTTCAAGCTCGACGTGCGCGATGCCGAGGTCGTGCGCGTTCCGTTGCTGCATGAGGGCGAGATCACCGCAGGCGAGTGCTACCAGCGCGGCGAGAAGTTGCTGCCGCGGTTCGGTGTGTTCGGTCTCGTGACCGAAGTTCTGCGGCAGTTCAGTGTCGGCCTCGAAGTCGGTCGCGCGATCGAACAGACGGCGTTGCGCACACGCGCGTTCTCCGTGCATGACGCGATTGCCGTCCTCGAAGTGATGCTGCTGGACGGTTGGGTCGAGGGCAAGCTCAACAAGAAGAAGCCGGCGTTCCACTACGATCCGGCCAAGGACGGCAGCGAATCGAACTTCCACGCCAACGTGGACCGGATCCCCGGCGTCGAACCGGGATACTGAGCTTCGCTCCCGCCGTGGAGAGACGACTCAGGTCGAGCAGCGGTCGGTCGTGCAAGCCTTGCGCCCGAACCAGCGGCCGATGCGGACGCGGTGGCGCGCGAAGAGGTCGTAGGCGCGATCGAAGAACCACCGCAGGATCGGCCAGCCGGTCGGTGCGATGAGCCAGCCTCTCCCGATCGCATGCCACGCGCCGCGCATCGCATCCATTCCGGTCACCATGCGACCGTCGGCGTAACGCCCGTGCAGCCGCGCGTCGAGGGCGGTTCTGTCGAGGCCGAATACGCGGGCATCGAAGGACGGCGAGGCGATGTCGATCGCGCGCAGTCTGCCGTGCTTGTCACGCGCGCGGAGCCAATCGACTTCGCGGCGGCAGATCGGGCACTCGCTGTCGAACCAGAGGGTGAAAGGGAAGGCGCGGGTCATGGTCACGCGGCGCCGAGCGCCGCCCGCCAGGCGTCTTCGTGGAAACCGACCAACCAGATTCCGCCGATTCGGATGGTCGGCGCACGGAGGTTGCCTGTCGGTCCCAGCACCAGGGCAGCGAGTTCGGCCTGGCCTGCGCCGCCCTTGCCGAGCGCCACTTCGGTCGTGCTCTTGCCCTTGCTGACGATCAGCTTCTTCGCGTCGCGAAAGAGATCAGGGATCGACTCCGCGCCGTAGCGCACCTTGGTCGCCGAGACCGTCTCACGGACGGTCACGCCGAGCGCCTCGACGAAGGCGTCGGCTTTGCCGCAACTCGTTCAACCCTTGCGGTGATAGATCCAGTCGATCGTCTTGGTCTTTGCCATGCCGCGAACTTAGGCCCGGCTCTGCGTCCGCGAAAGTCCGCGGCGGAGCGCGATGGGATCAACCGCGCGGCTTGGGCTTGCCGGCGGTCGCGCCCGCAGTCCCCGGCGTGGGAGTCGGTGCCGGCTTCGGCGACTGCGTTCGTTCGCGCGCAGCCTCGCGCTCGCGTGGGCCGACCTTGCCGTCGTCGTTGCGGTCGGCGCGGTCGTGGCGCGCCTTGGCCCGGTGCAGTTCGCGCGGGCCGACTTCGCCGTCGTCGTTGCGATCCACACGGTCCTTGTGGGCTTCGCGAGCCCGGCGCTCTGCCGGTCCGAGTTCGCCGTCGCCGTTGCGATCGGCGCGTTCGTTGACCCGCTCGCGCAGCTTCTGCTCGCGGGGACCGATCGCGCCGTCATCGTCGATGTCCCAGGCGTCGAGGGCTTCGGTGCGGCGATCATCGCGGCGATCATCGCGGCGATCGTCACGCCGATCCTCACGCCGATCCTCACGCCGATCCTCACGCCGATCGGAGCGACGCTCGTGACCGGCATGCATCCGATCCTCGATCGCGCTCCGCATCGCGGCTCGCTCGGCTTCGTCCAGTTTGCCGTTGCCGTCGGCATCCGCGCGTTGCTTGAGTTCTTCGCGCAGCCCTGGGTGCTTGGCGAGGAATTCGCGCACGGCGGCGACGTGCGGGTGAGGCGACTCGCCGCTGCGCTCGGTGCGGATCGCCGGACGCGACTTCGGCGGAGTGCCGGGCTTTGCCGGGGTGGTCTCCTGTGCGGTCGCCGGAGCGAGTGCGATGGCGGTGATGGTGAGCAGACTGGTGATCTTCATGGTCCCCTTGTTCGTGGTGATCTTCGACAGCTGGTCCGCGTCACCTGTCGGGAAGTTCACCGCGGGCACTCCGGTCGCTCTCGTTGCGAGACGGTCAGCGCGATGGACCCAGATCCCAGAAGCGAAGGTCTTCGTCGGTCATCGCCTTCGTCCAGGCGTAGATCTGGTAGGCGTGGCCGCTGAAGTGCTCGAGCACATGCAGGACGCCCTCGCAGGTGTCGCGCTGGTAGCGCCCTTGGAAGCGGCGTTGCGCCAGCATGGCGGCTCCGTCGAGTCCCGCGACCACGGCGACGGCTTCGGTCACGGTCGTTCGCAGTCGGGTCAGCATCGCGGCCGCGTCCGGCAGCACACCGTCAGGCTCGAACTCGGCGTCGCGCGTGCGCACGTCCGCCTGTCCGGCGATCCCCGCGAGGATCCATTGGCGGACATTGCCTTCGAGATGCAGGAGGAGGTTTCCAACCGCGTTGCCCTTCGCGCCGTGGCGTCGCCACACCTGCTCCGAGGACAGCCGTCGCACGCAGGCTTCGATGTGGGGGACGGCCTCATCGAGGAGGTGACGGCGGAATGCGCCGGCGACCGAATGCGCGAGGCGATCGGCGGGATCGGTTGGATGCGTGGTGGTCGTCATCGATCGCGGTGGTTGTAGCGCCGCGCCGTGGCATGCATCAGCTCGCTCGTTGCATCTCCATTCCGAAGTGTGCCGGATCGGCGGCGAGCCCCGTGGCGGGAGATCATCCGAGGTCGCGAGCCTGCATGGTGGAGCTGCTCGGAAGATTCAGTTGCTCAGCGCCGCGATCCACGGTATTGGTTGGGCGACCAACCAAGAACCGCGCGCACCATGACTCCAGAGACCTCGGACACTCGCGAACGCCTCCTCGAGGCCGCGATGGAGCTGTTCACCTTCCAGGGCTATGCCAATACCCCCCTGTCGCAGATCGCGCGCAAGGCCGGGGTCTTGCCTGGGTCGCTCCACTACTTCTTTCCGACCAAGGACGACTTGCTCCATGCCACCCTGCAGCGTCGCAAGGAGTTGTTGTGGGGTGAAGTGCTCGAGCGCATCTGGGCTGCGCACGAGGATCCGATCGAGCGCGTCTTCGGCCTGCTCGGCGGCTATCGCGAGATGCTGGCGGTCACCGACTTCGGGCACGGCTGTCCGATCGGCAACTTGGTCATCGAGGTCGCCGCCACGCATCCGGACGCGCGCCGGCTCTTGGTGCAGAACTTCGAGAACTGGCTCGACCATGTCGCGCGTTGCTTCGAGGACGCGGCCGATCGACTCCCCTCGCGGGTATCCGCGCGGCGCTTGGCGACCTTCGTGCTGGTGACCATGGAAGGTGCGGTCATGCTCGCCCGCGCGTGGCGCAACTTCGACGCCTACGACTGCGCGGTGGTGCAACTGCGCGACTACGTCGAACGTCTCCTGGCGGATGGGGCCGAGGAGCACCGGACCAAGCGGACCAAACGTCGTCGCGCGTGAAGCAAGGGCTTCGCGAATCGCTCACTCGAACTCGAACTCCGTCATGCTTGCATCGATCTTCGTCGTTACGCTCACCGCCTGCATCCAAGACCCGATGTCGCTCGCGCACGAGGCCTATCGCGCGCAGATGGCGGCAGCGGAGGCCTCCTTTCGCCTCGGCGAGTCGGTCGAAGCGCGGGAGTGGCTGGACCGCACGGCGCCGCCGCAGCGCGGCCTGGAGTGGCGCCTGTTCCACGCCGGCTTCGACAACTCGCTCACCGCGGTCGAAGTCGAGAGCACCCCGCTCTCGCTGGTGACTGCGCCGACGGGCGACTTGTTCGCGGTGGGTGACTCGAAAGGGGGGCTGGAGCTACGCAGCACGGCGGACTCCAGCCTCCTGCGGGCGGTCGATGCCCATACCGACGGGATCACTCAGATCGCCTTCGACGCCACCGGGCAACGTCTCGTCACCGCGTCTTATGACCGCAAGGTGAAGGTGTGGACCACGGCCGACCTGTCCTTGGTGTTGGAGTTCACGGGCCATCGCTATCCAGTCGGAGGTGCGGTGTTCACGGCCGACGGATCGCAGATCGCTTCCGCGGCGTACGACATCGAGAACGGTTCGGTCGTCGGGATCGTCCTGGTCTGGAGCGTCGCGGACGGAACGGTCGCGCGCACGTTGCGAGGTGGCGCCAAGCCGCTGACCGCACTGGCACTCTCCCCCGATGGCGAGACGCTCGCGGCGGCGTCCTGGGACTTCTGTTTGTTCGTGTGGCCGATCGCGGGCGGTGAACCGCGAGCGCTCAAGATCCCTGACGAAGGTGTCTACAACGGTGTCGATGCGGTTGCCTTCAGCGCCGACGGCAAGTTCCTCGCCGCGGGCGTCCGCGATCACACCGCTCGCATCTTCGCAACGGCGAGCGGCGAACTCGTCGCGACCCTTCGTGCGCACAGCGATAGCGTGAGCGAGGTCGCTTTCGCCGACCATGGTCGCGCGGTCGTGACCGCGTCGCGAGACGGCAGCCTCGAGATCTGGGACGTCCCGTCCTTCGAGCGGCGCGCGACGCTCCGCGGTCATGCCGCAGCGGCGCAGGCGGTCACCTTCCTCCCGGGCGGGCGGCGGATCCTGAGTTGTGGTGCCGATCGGAAGCTGCTGACTTGGGATGCCGAGACGACCTGGTACTCCGGGTTGCGCATGACGGCGCCGATCGCGAGCTATGTCGTCCGCTTCGATCCGGCGGGTCATCGGCTCGCGACGGCGAGCTACGACGGCAAGGTGACGGTCTGGAGCGCGGACACGCTCGAGCGACTAGCCGCGTGGCAGGCTCATCCGAGCGACAAGTCGTGCCATGCGCTCGCCTGGTCCCCCGACGGTGCGCGACTCTACAGCGGCTCGTACGACGGGACGGTGCGCGTGACCGACAGTGTGACCGGAGCCGAGATCACCCGACTCCTGCACGACGGCGGCCTCTATTGGTTGGAAGCGAGTCCGAACGGCGAGCGCGTCGCGACGGTATCGGGCAACGCGGCCTTCGTCTGGGACACGGCGACGTTCCAGCGCGTTGCCGAGCTGCGCGGTCATGAGAAGGGTCTGCTCTCGGTGCAGTGGAGCAGCGATTCGACGCGATGCGTCACGACGGCGCGAGACGGCCACGTGCGTGTCTTCGACGCGACGAGCGGACTCGAAGCTCTCGCCATCGCGGCGGGAATCCCCGACGTCGCGGAAGCGCGCTTCCTCGATTCGGATCGTGAAATCGTGATCGCGACGCGCAATGGTCGGGTGACCGCGCACGACGCGGGCGATGGTCGGTGGCTGCGCGACATTCTGCAACCTCGCCACGGGCTCGATCACTTCGCGGTCACGTCGGATGGTCGGCGCATCGTCCTGGCCAGCGCTGCCGTGACCTTCGTCGATCCGAAGAACGGCGGTATCGTCGGTCGCTTCCGACCGCACGTCGATCGCCCTTACCACGTCGACATCGATCCGCGCGGCGATCGCATCGCGTCGGTGTCGACCGATGCCTCGATCGTCCTGCTCGAGTCGCGGCCGCTGCGCGAGCGGTTGGCGGAGTGCGATCAGCTTCAGCGGATGCGCGGGCAGTGCGCGACCGAACTCGAGAAGCGCATCGACCGCGGTGACTCGGCGGTCGCGGTCCTCGCGGAGCAGCGTCGACGACCGACGGGCACACCGCTCGAGCAGGCGGCGTGGTTGGAGGTTCTGACCTTGCACTTCGCGCGTTGAAGTCGAGGTGGCCCAGTTCGCCACGTCAGGGCGAGGAGTACGTCCTCGACCTGGTCCGCCAACGCACTCGGCGATCGCCGTCGGCTCAACGCCAACCCCTTTCTCGCGCGGTTCGCGCCCAGTCTCCCCGCACTGGCTGGGAGCGTGTTGTTCACCCAGGCGATCGTGGTGGACGCCGCGGCGAGCAAGCTCGACCCCGTCACCACCGACGTCGGGGTGATGATCGTTCGTAGCCGGTTCTGAGTGACCGCGCTCGCAAGGCTCTCGACTCGGGACGCTCCGATCGAGCCTTCGCATCGCGCGAATTCGGGCGGTGACTGAGTGGAGGGGGTGGTCAGGCTTGATTCGCAGCAGCGCAACCGGCTTGCGTCCCGGCGCGGATCTACGCTTTCTCCGTCACCTCACCTGACCTCACCTCACCTCACCTCGCAAGAAGGATTCACCCACTCATGAAGCGCATCGCATTCCTGTTCCTCTCACTCCTCTTCGCGTCGACCGCGGCCGCTCAGACGCCCGGCACCTTCGAAGACGTCCTCACCAGTGGCGCTGCCACGATCGACCAGTTGGGTCTTGGTCAAGCCGAGTCGAACGGCAACTCGACGGGTGGTGGCGGCGGCAGTCATGGTTGCCGTCCTCGCTGTGGTCGGCCCGAGCCGCGCTGCGTGAACCGCAGTCGTCTCCCGGTCGTCACGGATGACTGCTTCGTCGTGACCGGTCGCTGCCTCGACCTGATCGACCGGGTCTACTTCGGCTGCGATCGCCTCGAGCGAGGCGGCACGATCGGCGAAGGTTCCTGGAAAGTGAATCGCGACGGCACGCGCCTCTCGGTCTGCCCGCCCCAGTGCCTGCCGGCCGGTTGCTACACCGTGTCGCTCTACTGGCGCGGCTGCCGCGTCGGTCGCTTCCGTGCGAATCTGTTCGAGCCCACGGTTCCGTCGATCGCCTGCGATGCCGAGCTGAGCGTCGGGGAACGTCAGTGTGTCTATGTGCACGACGGTGGCCAGGCGCGTCCGAACCGCATGTTCATCCTGATCAGCCCGGACAACACCCCGTCGGTCCTCCCGGGCATCGTGGAACTCGGTCTCGGCAACAACTTCACCAACTACCTCTGCGGAATCAGCCTGGATGGCCCCTGTGCCGAGGAGTGCATCGGAATCGTCCCCGAAGTCCTCGTCGGCCAGCGCCTCTACTTCCAGATGGTGGTGTTCAACCCGACGGGTCAGTTCCTGCCGCTCCCGGTCACCGAGGTGTGCTCCACGCTCTACACCCGCTGAAGTCGGCTCGCAGCTTCTCCGCTCCACACACGACGCCGATCGCAATCGCGATCGGCGCCGTCGTTTCCGGCTGTATCGCGCGAACGGTCGATTGCGATCCGCTCAATCGATCGCGAAGGTCACGAGATAGGTCTCGATCAGCGGGGTGTGGTCGCCCGGGAAACACGGGCTGTAGCACGCGGCGGCGTCACAGTAGGTCAATCGCCAGTTCGAATAGGCCGGGTCACCCGGCGAGAAGAACAGGTCGATCGGCCGCGGGAAGTAGTTGAAGCCGATGTCCGTGATCGATCCCCACGGCAAGGCGCCCGAAGGGAAGGTCTCCTGGAAGAACAGCGGTGTTCCGAGCGCGCAGGGCCGCGGCTCATAGACGGCGAACTCGCGGATGGACAAGCGCACGTGGCGGGTGCCCGGCGGCAAGACCCGCGGGTCGTAGGCAGTGGCGATATCGCGGTCACCGAGGATCGACATCACCATGGCCGGCTGTCCGCGATAGGACGTGCTGAACCACATGGCGTCCGGCGGAAAGCCGATGTCGTAGCCACGAATGGGCAGGTAGCTCGGCTGAGCAGCCAGGCCGGCAGCGAGAAGAACCGACGCGGAGAAGGCGCGGACACTGGATTTCATCGGGGTAACCCCGGCAGTGAGAGGAGCATCGAGCACTACGGTGAAATCGTCAATCCCGGCCAGGATCCATGAGGATGGTCAAGCTGCTCGGTCGCCGGGGTCGAAGAACCAGCCGAGATGGCTGTGACCGAGTCCGCGAACTCTCGTACGGTGCGGCGCGCTCCGCAGCTGGACGCCAGGGGCTTGCGGCAGGCCATGGATGGGCTGTTTCGCCGGCAGTTCGGCCGCCGGCGCTTGCGCAGCGGCGAAGAGACGGCGGGGCTCACCGAGATCCGCCGGCGCTTCGAGTCCATCCTCGATGCCAATGCCGAAACCGCCGCGACGCGCGGCGGCGTCGAGCAGGTGGTCTTCGGTTGGATCGAGACCGAAGCTACCGACCTGTTCGGCTCCGTCCTGCGGCACGAGCGCCGCTCCGTATGCGCGATCGGTATCTCGGCAGCGATACCGGGGGTGTTGGTGGGGGCCGCCGGACTCTGTCTGTGCCAGCGGGACTTCCTGCCCGATCTCGGCGATGCGAGTGCAGAACATGGTCCGGCGACTTTCGATCGCGACCTGGCGGGAACCGTTCTCGGTGCTCAATGCGCCGCGGTCGACGGTCGCTACGGGTTGCTCGACGAGTCGCTTCGACCGCGCGACGAGACGCGTGCTCGCGCCGCGGAGTTGATCGGTCTCCTCGCGCTCGAGTTCGCGTTCCTGCACGACTTGCAGCACGTGCTCGGCGGGCATACCGACTCCGGATCGTCATCGAACGGCCAGCCCACTTTGGTGTATCCGTCGCGCCCCTCCGCCTGGCCGACGGCGACGGCCGCAGATCGCACGTTGTTCGAACTCCAGGCCGATACCTGGGCGATGGCCGCGTTGGTCAGGTTGTTGTCGCGCGGGCACAGTCTCTTGCTCACGGCGGCGGATTTTCAGACGGCGACGATCGATCCTGTGCGTGCGCTGGTCGCGGCGTTCGCGCTCGCCCAGCGGGTGCGTCACGAGACTCGCGCGGCCGATGCGTGTGCGGAGGGCGAGGCCCTCGATCACGCGCACCCACTCGTGCACTGGCTCGCGGTGCATCGTTCGGTCGCTCGCAACCTAGGGGACGACGAGCCGCAGTTGGCCCAAGCGCTCCATGCGCTCGAGGCCGAAGGAGTCGCTCACTCCGAGTGGTTGTCGCAGCGTTTCGATCGAGCGACGAGCGCGTCGCGTGCGGACGATCCGACACCGCTGTCCGCGGGCGAGTCCGCGCAAGCCCTTTGCGAGGCCATTCGCACGCGGCATCCGCGTTTGCGTTGGATGCATCGACTCGCCATCGACGCCTGAGCTCGCGGCGGTGCGCGTAGCGCCTGCGGCGTCAGTTCGTCAGCAGTGCGGCGACGTCGAGCACGCCGGGCAGTCCCGAGTTCTCCGCCTCGTGGGCACCGCGAGATCCCTTGCGATGCCATGCCGTCGTCCGGAGTGCATCGCGAACGCGCCCGGGAGAGTCCTTGCCGCGACTGGCGAACAGCAGAGCGACGGCGGCCGTCACTTGCGCCGCCGCGGCCGACGTGCCGTCGAGGCACATCACGCGCTGTGGTCGCGGTCGGGCGCGCCGTTGGAGGCGGCCTTTCGCGTTGCGAACGAGATCGAACCCGACCTCACCGGCGAAGGTCGGGGCCGCCGACCAGATTGCCACCCCCGGCGCGAGGATCGTGGTGTCCGCGGTGCGACTGGAGAAGGGGGCCGGCTGGTCGTCGATCGACGATGCTCCGACCCCGATCACGTCGTGAATCCGCGCAGCCCAGGTCGGTGGGTCGTCGTGCTGACGGAAGTTGCCGATTGGCGCGACCACGACGACGCTCAACTCCCGCGCCAGTTCGAACAAGGCGCGGTCGAGAAAGGTCGGTCCGCCGAGGCTGGCGACACCCAAGTGGACGATGTCGGCGCGCGACTCGATCGCTCGGATCAGGGCAGCGAGGTAGCGGCGCTCGTCGACCGCGTATTCCAACCGCTGCGGCTCGTCGGCTGCGGCCGGAACCGGATCGACGATGGAATGGGCTTCGATGCGCGCGGCGCACATGCCGCGCAGTCCGAACTTGGTCTTGCGATCGCCCAGCACGATCCCCGCGGTGTGCGTGCCGTGACCCATTCGGTCGCGCGGCGGCCGTGAGGCGTGGTCGAAGGGATCGAGCGCGGCGATCGGTTCCAGTCGTCGCATGTCGGGGTGCCGCGAGTCCAGGCCGGAGTCGAGAATGGCGACTTGGATGTCGGCGGCGTCGCGGAAGTCCGGCAGGCGGCGTGCGACGTGCCAACGGATCGCGTCCAGATGCCAACTCGCATCGCGACGCACTCGGCGGGCGGTCCCGCAGAACTCACGGGAAGGAACTACATCCGCGGTGCGAACCAGGGGATCGGCACCGAACTTGTCCACGAGGTCCGCGCCGCCTGCGACCGCGGTCTTCACGCGGAGCAACCGGACGTTTCGCAACAGCCGCTCGAGGTCGCGGGCGATGCGCGGATCGACGCGATCACGTTCGCGCCACGCGCCATCGCGCGTTCGCGACTCGTAGGGTTGCCACACCTCCGTGAGTTCGAACTCCACTCCGGCTTCGCGAAGTGCGAGAAGCGAATCCGGAAGTGGCCCCGCGGCGTCGACGAGGTCGAGCAGCCATCGGTCTGAGTGAACAGAGTTCCCACGCGAGAGACGAGTCACGGCGCGATGCTACCGCGGCCTCCGCGTCTGCTCCCGCAAGTCTGTTGCGGACGTCGATGGCGACGCACGCGCCCTAGCCCGGATTACTCGTGAACGTCTGCTGCGATCGCCACAAGTCGCGCCCGGTGGCGTCGCTACGTCGGCTCCGCCCTGGCAGCGTAGCTACAGCTACGCTTCGGTCGTCGACCGACGCAGCTCCTTCCTGGACATCGACCTGCGGCGATCTCGCGACGACGTTCACGAACAATCCGGGCTAGCCCGGATTATTCGTGAACGTCTACTGCGATCGCCGCAAGTCGCGCCCGGCGGCGTCGCTACGTCGGCTCCTCCCTGGCAGCGTAGCTACGGCTACGCTTCGGTCGTCGCCGAACGCAGCTCCTTGCCGGACATCGACCTGCGGCGATCTCGCGACGACGTTCACGAACAACCCGGGCTAGACCGCGTCAGCCGGCCACGGTGGCCCGCAGCATCCATGCGGTCTTCTCCTGCTCGTCGACGAAGCCGTCGAGCAGATTGACCGTGGTCTGGTCGCCGAGTTCGCCGGCCTTGCCGCTCAACGCACGCTGAACCTTGGCCAGGGCCTCGAGGTCCGCGAGGACGTGGCGAATCATCGCATCGGCGGAGCGGGGCTCACCGTCTTCCTTCAGGCGAGCGAGGCGGAGCGCCTCGGCGAGCGTGGTGACCGGCCGGCCGCCCAGCATCAGCGCGCGCTCGGCGACGGCGTCTGCCTTCAGTGCGACGTCGGTGTACATCGCCTCGAACTGGGCGTGCAGCGCGAGGAAATGCGGGCCGGTGACGGTCCAGTGGTAGGTGCGAAGTTTCTGGTAGAAGACCTGGTAGTCGGCGAGCAGAAGATTGAGCTCGGCCAGGAGGGAGGAGTGCTTTTGGGTCATGGCTAGTGAGGGGATTGTCGGTCGGCGCGCCCGGCAACACCCGACTCTTTCGCCGATGGGGTCGATCGGATCTGCCTCTCTTCCGGGCGGCCTGTTCGGCATGCGAATTGCCAAGCCATCCGCCGATCGGACCCGGCGCCGACGACCGTGGCGGTGCCGAGCGGATCGCCGCGGTCCGGTGCCGCCGCCGGGCAACCATCAGCGACTCGCGCGCAGCAGCAGGGTGATTCCCGCGGTCGCGAATCCGGCGGCGGTGAGAAATGCCGTGTCGGCGTCGAGGAACTGCCAGATCCCGCCAAAGAGCAGTCGCGGTGCGAAGGCCAGCACGAGGTGATACCAAGCGAAGGCCACCCCGCGTGTGCCCGATGGGGCGAGGTGCGCGACGATCGCCTTCTCGGCACCCTCGGTCATGGCGCTGCGTAGTCCGTGGAGCAGGAAGAGCACGATGAGCCCGGCGTGAGAATCGACGAAGGCGAAGCCGAGGAAGACCAGCACGTGCAGCGACCAGCCGAGGCTGAGCATGCGGGTGCGACCGATTGCATCGGCGAGTCGTCCGGCGGGGGCGGCGGCGAGCGAACGCACGACATGCAACCCGCACCACAACAGCGGCAGCGTCGTGACGACGTCCGTGCTCTGCCCGAGACGCAACAGCAGGAACTCATCGCTCGCCGCACCGAGCGAGAACACGCCCACCGGAATCAGGAAACGCCGCAGTGATCCGTTCGGCAGCTTCTTCGGCTTGCCGGCGCGCTCGAGGTCCGGCGGGAGTTCGCGAACCAGAGCCCAGGCGAGCACTGCGGCGAAGGCCCCTGGGATGAGGGCGGCGAAGAAGACGGTCCGCAGGTCCGTCGTCACGAAGGTCAGCAGCGCGAAGGCCACCAGGGGGCCGATGGCGGCACCCAGGTGATCCATCGATCGGTGGAAGCCGAAGGCCCAGGCACGGCGTTCGGGCGGAACGGAACTCGCGATCAAGGCATCGCGCGGTGTCGTGCGGAGCCCCTTGCCGACGCGATCGAGTGCTCTCGCACCGGCGACGTGCCATGGCGCGCCAGCGATCGCGAACAGCGGGCGCGTCATCGCTGCCACGGCATAGCCGCCGATCACGTACGGGCGGCACCGCCCCGTGCGATCGGAATGCCGGCCGGCGAGGAAGCGGAGGACGGCCGCGACGCTGTCGGCGATCCCCTCGACGATCGCCAGCACCAGGGCGCCGCCGCCCAGCGTCGTGGTCAGGAAATAGGGCAGCAGCGGAAAGACCATCTCGCTGCCGATGTCCGCGAAGAGGCTGACCAAGCCCAACACGAGGACGTTTCGCGACAGTCGAGACGTCGCGACGGGAGGCTCCGCTTCTGCCGCCGAGGCCATGGTCGGAAGACGCTATCGGGAACGCGTCCGCACTTCCGCTGTCGCTTCATGTCGCTATCCTCTGCGCCGATGATTCGCGCGATCGCCGCCCACTCCTGAGCCATGGACACGCTGGAGATACAGCGCGGGGCGCGGGTGGTCGTGTTCGAGTTGCTCGACGCGGAGTTCACGATCGGCGACGGGCCGGCCGACTCGCTGGTCGTGAGCGGGGTCGGGCCCGCCGCGCTTCGCGTGTGCAGCACGCCGCGAGGCCGTCGCGTCGAAGGCGCGGGCCTCGTGGTCAACGGCAAGCCGGTGGCCCGGCGTGAACTTCGCCACGGCGACCGGATCGAGGTCGGCGGCGTCACGATCGCTTATCGAGAGGCCGACAAGCCGTGGCCGGTCGAGCCCGAACCAATCGGCGATGGACTGGATCTTCGGATCGATCCGATCCCGGCGAAGGGGAAGGGCACTCCGGCGCGACAGACCGCACCGCCCGCGGGCAAGCCGCCCGCCAGCGTTGCGCCACTTGGCGGCAGGGCCCAGCAGGCGGCGCCGATCCGCGCGAGCGCACCGGTCGGCAAGGGACGTGGTCGTGCCGAGCGGACCGACCGAACGGACGACGATCGCGGCGATCGCGGCGGGCGTCGCGATAGGCGGCGCTCCAGCGGTTCGCCGTGGCTCCTGTGGAATCTCGTCCTCGTGGTCGCCGTCGTCGCCTTCGTCCTGATCCGCTCGATGAGTTCGGGGAAGATCGAGCGCGATGCGCGCGACCTGCTGAACCTGGCGCACAGTCAGTATCGCTCCGGCGACGGCTCGGCCGCACTCGCGACGCTCGGCCTGGCGCTCGAGCGCGACCCCGACGGCGAGACTCGTTCGAAGATCGCCGCTCTGCGCAAACAGATCGAGGATGCCGCCAAGTTGGCTGCCGATGCGCCGTTGGTGGCGGCTGCCGAGCGCGATCATCGCGAGATCGAGCGCTTCCTCGAGATCAACCTCGCCGCGGATCCCACCCGCCCGGCGGCGCGTGAGTTCCTGCGGCTGTGCGACGTCTGGCTGACGACCCATGCGCGGATCGCCGATCGCAACGCCGATCTCGACCGTTGGCGGTCCGGCGTGAAAGAGTCGCGGCGACGCTTCGAAGCGCTGGCGGCGATGGACACGCCCGACACCGCGGACGACGTGTTGTTCGTCGCGTCCCGCTGCATGCGCTTCGAGGTCCGCGACTACCGCCGCGCGATCGTCGCGCTCGAGTCCTGGCTCTCGGGCGCAGACGAGAACAGTGACGGTGCGAAGGCCGTGCGCACCGAACTCCAGTCGCTGCGCGAGAAGGGTCCGGGCTGGCTCGCGGAGCATCGCGCGAAGATCGAGCGCATGGTCGATCGCGGCGAGACGCAGCGCGCGATCATGGAGCTGAAACGCCTGCTCGATGGACCGCGGGTGCCCGCGGAGTGGCTCGGCGACGCGGCGTCGCGATTGAGTCAGCTCGAAGCGTCGTCACGCTGAGCGCCGAGTTCGGCGCGGCCGCGTGCCAAGAGGCGCTCCGGAGTCGTGCGCCAACGTTCGTGAAACCAGGCCCACTGCTCGGGGAATGCGCGGACGGCGTCTTCGATCGCGCGACTCCACGCTCGCGTCAGACGTTCGACTTCGGCTTCGCGCGGCGCCGTGCGATCGGGAACGATCAGGTCGGCGACGTGCAGTCGATAGCGGTCCGCTCCGACTCGCACGAGGAACCCGCACACGATCGGAATGTCCGCCGCGAGCGCCAGGCGGGCGGGGCCGACCGCGGTGTAGGCACGATGGCCGAGAAAGTCGACGAAGATGCCGGCGATGTTCTTGACGTCCTGATCCGGCACGATCGCCACGGCGTGACCCTCGCGGAGATAGCGGATCAGTCCGGTGTTCGCTTCCGTGCGACGAAAAGTTCGCATGCCGAGCTTGCTGCGAAACTCGACGATGCGGCGATCCAGCCAAGGATTCGAATGCGGGGTCGCGATCGCGGCGACCTCTTCGACGATCCCCGACCGCGCGAACCACGAGCCGAGCAGTTCCCAGTTGCCGAGGTGCGCGGTCACGCCGACGAAGCCCTGCTTGCGACGACGTCTCAGCGCCTCGAGCATCGGTTCGAGCGCGCTCGCATCGCAACGCTCCATCGCCGGTCCTGGCCCGTGGTCGAGGATCTCGAGCAACTCGAGGATGCCGGTCACGAAGTTGCGCGAGACGGCGCGCGCGACGCGGTCGCGCTCGGCGGCCGGCATCGAGTCCCCGTACACCAGTGCCAGGTGCCGTCGCGATCGTGCGACCGTGCTGCGGTGAAAGATCGGTTCGACCACACCGCGGAGGAACGCTCGAACCAGAGGTCGCGGCAGCCGCCGCACGAGGCCGATGAGCGGCGCCAGTCCGAACCAGTAGATCAGGAAGCGCCGTGCGGTCTTCAGCTTCCGGGCGAAGCCGGCTTGCTTGCGCCGAGTCGCTTCCGATCCAGGTAGCCGCGCGCTGACTCC
The DNA here is from genome assembly GCA_050181465.1 of Planctomycetota bacterium. Taxonomy (GTDB): domain Bacteria; phylum Planctomycetota; class UBA1135; order UBA1135; family UBA2386; genus JACRLW01. The sequence continues at coordinate 144,113 of JBFXDD010000003.1, read as the reverse complement.
GCGGAACGCTTGCGCAGGCGTGGGTGAGGGATCGAGCGAAGACACCGGCGAGCGCGAAGATAGCCGCCCCAGAATGCGCGGACCACGCGCGAGTGCAGCGGATGTTGCACTGCTTGGAAGGCCGCCAGGAGACGACCGAGGTCCGCGGCCTGACCGCGCGCGTCGCTGAGCGACTTCCTGCGCACGCCGTCGAGGTCGACCATGACGATCGCGCCGCGGTCACGATCGAGCACGAGGTTCTCGAGTTTCATGTCGCGGTTGCGCAGGCCGAAGGCGTGCAGTCGCCCCACCGAGTTGCCGAAGCGCCCGGCGAAGCGGAGCAACGCGGCGTCGTCGATGCGGCCGTCGGCGAGCTCACGCGCGAGGTCGCGCTCGCCGGCCCGCGCGAAGAACGCGTGTCCGATGCCGTGGCGGATGCGGAGTGCGATCGGCGGCGCGGCGTCGACCCCGGCGTGCACGAGCCGGTAAGCGGACTCGAACAGCGCGCGCGCGGTCGGCGCGGGTCTTCGCTTCACGGCGAACTCCGCCGTCAGCCAAACCGCGCCGCGCCGACCGGACTTGATCGGTTCCCGCGAATCGTCGCAGGGAAACCCGCGCGCAGCCGGGTGCAGCGTCGATTGGTCTTTGGTGAGGAACCACGTGGTCTGGTCCGGCTCGCGCAGGACCTCGGTGTGGCGGCACGCGCGCGTGGCTCGTCGACCGAAGGCGACGAGTCCGCGGGCGCGCAGCCGAGCATGGGCAGCCGTCGCGAGCTGGAGGAGCTTGGGCCACGCGCCGTAGCTCGCGAGCAGCGGGGCGGCCGACGGATCCAGCGGCCCGGCTGCGAGTTCCGCGCAGAAGTATGCGAGCGCGTGGGCGCGGGCCGGAGTCGCGAGGGGTTCGTCCCACCGAGCGGAGTGGAGATCGCACAGCACCGGTTCGCCGGACGCGTCGATCAGGACATTGCCTGGGTGGAGGTCATTCGCCAACAGGCCGCGGTCGTGCGCCAACCGCAAGAGCGCGCCCACGCGACACCCGAGCTCCGCCGGCCACTCGGTGCGAGACAGTGAGGTCGCACCCGGCAGCGTGCGGGTGAGCAGAAAGGAGCGCGCGCGGTCGTCGCGACGACAAGTCCCGGCGGCGAGGGCTTCGATCGCAGGCACTCCGCGTACCTTCGCTTCGCGGAGACGTTCGAATTCGACGATGCCGCGCTCACCACCCAGCGCGTCGCGGGCGCGGTCGGTCCACCGCACGGCGCGATACAGCTTGAGGTGGACGTCGAGCGCTCCGTTCGCCGCATCGCCCGAGACTGGCGGGATGCTGCCCTGCAGCACGGTCCGCACCGTCGATTCCTTGATGGTCCGCGCGTCGCGCAGTTCGAGCGATGGCTCGGCCGCGAGCCAGCGTGCCAGCGAATCGGCGCACTCGATCGTCACGAAACCGGTGCAGTGTGGCCCGCGGACGGCCATGATGCCGGCCCCGCGCGGCAGCGTCCCAGGTGGCGATGGTTCGGCGGGCTGCATCACGTCGGCATGAAGAAACTGCACCGATACTACCTGAAGGAGCTGACGGTCAGTGCCCTGATCTCAGCCCTGGTGCTGTTCGGCATCGTGCTGATCTCTTCGGTCTACCGGGCGCTGAGTCGAGCCGAAGGCTTCGGGCTGCTCGATGCGGCGAAGATCACGATCTTCCTCGCCGCCGACACCCTGCAACACCTCATGCCGATCGCGCTCCTGTTCGCGACCGTGCTCACCTTCGCGCGCGCCGCGCGGGATCGCGAAATCACCGCGATCCGGGCGGCCGGCATCAGCCCACGCGTCGCGATGGTGCCCGCGTTGATCCTCGGGTTGTTGACCAGTCTGCTCGCGGGCCAGGTGTTCCACCAGATCGCGCCGGAGTTCCACTTCCAGAAGTTCCGCGTCGTCGCCGACACGATCCGCAACCTGGTGCAGACCACCGGGATGCTCGGCGATCGCTTCAAGGCGAAGGGACTGGTGATGACCTGGGACCGCAAGACCGAGGACAACCACTGGCACGACGTCATCATCCAGGTTGGGCGCGACCGACCTGAGTTCGGTCCGCTCGACGTCGGCGTGTTCCTGGCCGATGAGGCCTGGGTCGAAGTGCAGGGCGAAGACGTGCTGGTGCTCACCTTGCTGCGCGCGCGGGAAGCGAGCGGCGATGGATGGCTGCCGGAGGAAGTGCGGATCGGGATCTCGCTGCGCGCCATCGTCGACGACCAGGAGCTGCGCAAGGAAGACGAGAAGGATCAGACCAGCGATCAGCTCCTCTCCGAGGTCTACCGCGGCGTGCACGAACGGCAGGTGACCGCGCGCTATACCGTCAATCGCCGGACTGCCTTCGCGCTGCTGCCCACCTTGCTGGCCCCGATCGGCTTCTGCATCGGCGTGATGGCGCGTGAGCGCGGGCGGGTGCTCGCGTTGGTCTTCGGTCTGGTACCGATCGCGCTCTTCTATCTGACCGACTTCGTCGCGACGCAGTTCGTACGGCGCACCAGCGAGCCCGCGTTCGCGTTCCTGCCGGCGATCGTGCTCACGCTTCTCGGCATCCCCTTCTGCTGGCGGCTCCTGAAGCTGTGATGGGGCTCCTCTTCGGTGATCGGCTCGATCGCTACGTCGGTCGCGGCGCATTCGGAAGCTGGCTCGCAGCGCTGCTGTTCATGGTGCTGCTTTTCTCGCTGATCGATCTGTTGATCAATCTGCCCACCTTCATGCGGGTGGTCGAAGACGAGGGCGGCAGCATGTTCACGCTGTTTCTCGACGTCTCCAGTGCGCAGTTCCTGGCGCTGCCGATCGTCTTCGTCATGGTGGCGCCGTTCGCGACGGTCATCGCCGCGATGTTCACCGTGTCCGCGCACTTCGCCGCGAACGAGGTCGTGCCGATGCTCTTCATCGGGCGATCCATGTTGCGGATCCTGAGACCGATGGTCCTGCTCGCCGGATTCTCCGCGCTGTGCATGGCCGGGTGCTGGGAGTGGGTCATTCCTTCGATCAGCGAACCGCTCTCGGTGGCTCAGGCCCACCTGCGCGGCAACCGTGGACCGATCGAGCTCGAGAACCTGATCGTGAAGCTGCGAAAGGGAGCGAACCAGACCGTCTTCGTCGGTCGCTACGACCACGCCGCGGCCAAGATCAGCAACGTCACGATGATCGATCGCGGCAGCACCGCGGACGACGTCTACACCGTCAACGCGACCTCGGCGACCTGGGATGCGGCGGTCGGCGACTGGCGGCTCCAGGCCGGCGAGCGCCGTTCCGCGACGACCCCGAGCGCGGTCGACTGGCTCGGTGTGCCCGACATGACTCCCGAGCTGCTGTTCCGCCTGGGCAAGGAAGGTCGCGAGACGATTCAGCTCTCCTACTCGGAGCTGCTCGACCTCCAGGCGCTGCGGCCCGGTCGCCGCGACCTCGTGCTCGCTTTCCACAGTCGCATCACGTTTCCACTCGCAAACCTCGTGCTGCTGATCCTCGCGCTGCCCTTCGCGGTCTCGTTCGAGCGCGGGCGTCGAGTCGAACGGGTCGTGTTTGCGGTGTTGTTGTGCGGGCTCTATCTGGTGACCGACCTGACCTGCCAAACTCTCGGTGTGTCGATTCTGCATCCCGTCCTCGCTGCCTGGTTACCGACCATCCTGTTCGGTGCCTTCGGGACGGTCTACTACGTGGGGGTGAAGACGTGAGCGCGGACGACTATCGAGCACCGCGCATCCGCGGCTGGTGGATCGTCGCGGGCCTGATCGTTGTGGCCGGCACTATCGCCTGGGTGTTGTGGACTGCGGCGCATCCGGACTGACCAAGGCGCTCGCCGCGCATCGCTCATGAAGCGTCGTCGTCGCGCAATGTCGATTGCCACTCGCCCAGTCTCGCGAGGGCATCGCGCGGCGTGACGCCGTCGAGGTCTAGCACCCGCAGTTCCCGCAGCACGCGATCGCGCCCGCGTTCGAAGAGTTCGAGTTGACGCGGTCGCGGCCTGTTCTCGGCCACCGCCTGCGCCGATGGGATCAGCGCATCGCTCAACTCGCGGCCTTCGTCCTCGAGACGATCCAGCACCGCGCGTGCGCGCGCGATGACCGAGCTCGGCACGCCGGCGAGTCGCGCCACGTGCAGGCCGTAGCTGCGGTCGGTGCCGCCTTCCTCGATCCGGTGGAGGAACACCACTTCCTCGCCCCACTCCCGCACGGCGACGCGACAGTTCACCACTCCCGCGCGCTCTCCCGCCATCGCGGTCATCTGGTGGTAATGCGTCGCGAACAGCGCGCGGCAACCGATGCGTCCGTGCAGGTCCTCGGCGATCGCCCAGGCCAGCGCGAGACCGTCGAACGTGCTCGTTCCGCGCCCGACTTCGTCGAGGATCACCAGACTCCGCGCGGTCGCGTTGTTGAGGATGTTCGCCGTCTCGACCATCTCGACCATGAAGGTCGACGCGCCCCGGCTGATGTCGTCGGCGGCGCCGACGCGGGTGAAGATCCGGTCGACGACACCGATCGTCGCGGCCTTCGCCGGCACGAAGCTGCCGATCTGAGCCAGCAGCACGATCAGTGCGTTCTGGCGGATCCACGTCGACTTGCCGGCCATGTTCGGCCCGGTCAAGAGGACGAGTCGGCGATCGGGAAGCGACAGGTCGGTGTCGTTGGGGACGAAGGTGCCCTGTGCGTGCGTCGCCTCGATCACGGGATGGCGGCCGTCGACGATGCGCAGTTGGCCGGAATCGTCGAGGGTCGGTCGGCAGTAGTTGCGCTCTCGCGCCGTGAGTGCGAAGCCGCAGAGGACGTCGATCGTGGCCACGCGACGCGCGGTGTCCTGCAGGCGCGCGGTCGATTCGGCGAGGGTCGCGCGTACGCGATCGAACAGGTCGTACTCGAGTTGCTTGCTGCTCTCCTCGGCGCGCAGCACCTTGGCTTCGAAGTCCCGCAGGTCGTCGGTGACGTAACGCTCCGCGTTGCGCGTGGTCTGTCGGCGTTGGTACTCGGGCGGCAGGGTGACCGCGCGATTGCCGTGCGTGATCTCGATGTAGTAGCCGAACACTCGATTGAAACCGACCTTCAGATTACCGATGCCGGTCCGCTGGGATTCCCTCGCCTGGAAGTTGGCCAGCCACGTCTGGCTGTCGCGGGCGAGCACCAGCAATTCGTCGAGTTCCGCGCTGTAGCCCTCGCGGAGGATGCCGCCGTCGCGGAGCGTTGCCGGCGGATCGTCGGCGATCGATCGCTCGATCAGTTCGGCGAGATCGGTCAACGGATCGTGACCATCGATGATCTCGGCGAGGAGCGCGGAGTCGATGCCGTCGAGTGCCACGACCACCGCCGGCAGACGCTCGAGGCTCGCGCGCAGTGCCACGAGGTCGCGAGCGTTCGCTCGGCCGGTCGCGATGCGTGTCGTCAATCGCTCCAAGTCCAGGATTCCGGCCAGTGCGTCCGCGAGCGCGCGCAAACGCGCGGGATCGGCGAGGAGTGCGGCGACCGCTTGCTGGCGTCGCGCGATCGGCTCCGGCTGTGCGAGCGGCGACACGACCCATTCGCGCAGCAACCGCTTGCCCATGGGCGTGCGCGTGCGATCGATGACGTCGACCACCGTTGTGCCGGTGTCGCCCGCCATCGTGCTCACCAGTTCGAGGCTGCGCCGCGTGATGGAATCGAGCAGCATGTGCTCGCCGTCACGCCACGCCTCGATGCGGCGGATGTGCGGGAGTGCGGCGAGCTGCGTGGTCTCGAGGTAGACGATCAGCGCGCCCGCGGCATTGAGCGCCACGGGGAGGTCGCTCACGCCGAACCCGTCGAGGGTCTTCGTGCCGAAGAAGCGCGTGAGGGCGAGATGCGCCGACTGGGCGCCAAAGTCGTGCGGTGCGCGGCGAGCGATCGAGACGCGCAGCACAGAGAGCGCCTCGCGCAGTTCGTCGGCGTCCTCGCGCACCAGGAGTTCGGCCGGATCGATGCGCGACAGTTCGTCGAGCATTCGAGGTCGCGGGAACTCACCGATCCGAAACGTCCCGGTCGACAACTCGACCCATGCGATCCCGACCGTGTCGTCGCGCAGCGCGACCGCGGCGAGGTGGTTCGCGCCGGCACCGCGCAACAGATCGTCCTCGGTGAGGGTGCCGGGGGTGACGACGCGCACCACCTTGCGTTCGACCACACCCTTGGCCTCGCGCGGGTCCTGCATCTGCTCGCAGATCGCCACGCGTTCGCCGAGTTCCACGAGCCGTCGCAGGTAGTTGTCGATCGCCCGGACCGGCACTCCCGCCATCGGAATCGGGTCGTCACCCTTGTTGCGGGACGTGAGCGTGAGTTCGAGCAGTTCGGCAGCGCGCTTGGCGTCGTCGAAGAACAGCTCGTAGAAATCGCCCATGCGGAAGAGCAGCAGCGCATCGGGGTGCTGTGCCTTGGCCGCGAGGTATTGCGCCATCGCCGGCGTGGTGCCGTCGCGAGGCGTGCTCATTGGGCGTGACCGTTCGCTTTGCGCGAGGCTGGGACGGCGAGGTGCTGCAGCATCTCCGCTTCGTCGAGCAGCACGTCGACGGCGAGATCGAGCTCCTCGGTGGTCGTCGATGCAGCCACCGACAAGCGGAACACCTCTCGCGCGGCGCCTCGCGAAAGTCCGATCGCGCGGAGGACATGGTTGTCCTTGGTCTCCCCGGCGTGGCAGGCAGCACCGGTCGAGAACATGACGCCGCGTTCATCGCAGCGTTCGAGCAAGGTGTGGGCGATCACCCCGGGAATGCGGACGCTCAGCACGTGGGGGAGGCGGCGGTCGGGATGGCCGAGCTGCGTCGCATCGGGGAACACCTCGACGATCGCGTGCCACGCGCGGTCGAGCAGCGCGCGCATCGTCGTCGCGCGCCGCTCGAGGTGTGTGAGCGCGAGTTCGGCGGCCAGCGCGAAGCCGACGGCGCCCGCGAGGTTCTCCGTACCGCCGCGAAGTCCCTCCTCCTGCCCGCCGCCCGCACACAGCGGTGCGAGACTCGCCTTGCTCGAGAGGGCCAGGAAGCCGACTCCCCGCGGCCCGTGCAGCTTGTGAGCGGAGGTCGCGACCGAGTCGACGTCGGCGAGGTCGAGATCGAAGTCGATCTTGCCGTAGGCCTGCACGAGGTCGACGTGGATGTGCGCCGCTGGTGCGACCCGACGAATCAGGCCCACGAGCTCGTCGAGATCGCAGAGCGTGCCGAGTTCGTTGTGTCCGTGAAGCAGCGAGACCACCCGCACATCGCTGCCGAGGTTCTCGAACAGCACTTCCGGATCGAGATCGCCGTGCGGCGTGACCGGCAGTAGCTGCAGTTGCTGGCGGTGCCGCGCGAGCAGGCCGTCCTGGGCCAGCACGGCCGCGTGATCGCTGGCGGCGACCAACACGCGGCCGGAAGGTCGCGCCGCCGCGGCGCCGAGGATCCCGAGCATGTCGGCCTCGGTGCCGCCGCTCGTCATCACGATCCTGGCACCGCCGACGCTGCCGCGCAGGAACTCGCGGGCGTCGTCCAGCCGGGCGCGCGCTGCGCGGCCGAGCGCGTGGATGGAAGACGGATTTCCTGGGTGACTCACGGCCACCTCGGCCATCGCGGCGACGACCGCCGGATCGGGGGGGGTGGTCGCGGCGTGATCGAGATAGACGTGCGGCGCTGGCATGCGGGGCCACCGATTCTGGCCGGGTTCCCGTCACACCGGAAGGCACGACTTCCATCGGCGCGCCCGAAACTGCCGATGAGACGGATCGTGACGGCGTACCTCTGCGGCGGACTGGCCCTCCTGGTGTTCGGGGTGTTCCTCGTCCGGCGTCGACGAGCACGCGACCGATCGCCGGCAGCCGCCCTGAGAGCCTTCCTCCGTGCCTTCGCCGCCGAGTTGCGGCGCACGAGTTCGGGCACTGCGAGGGTGGTGGGATTCGTGCCGTGCAGCTTCACCGTCGTGCTGCGGCTGAACGGCCAAGACACCGCGGTCCCGCTCCACCGCTTGGCCCAGCGTGCGCAGGTCTTTCCGGAGGCGATGCCGCGGCTCGTCCAACAACTCATCGACGAGGCACGTGAGAGGACTCTGGATCGGGTTGACGCGCTTGCCTTCGCCTCGGCCGCCACTTTGCTCGTGCCCCAGGTTCAGACGACGGCTCGACTCGCCGAACTCGGGCCGCGCTTCGGCGACGAGGCCTTGCCGTCGATGTCGATCGGCGCGGATCTCGTCGCCGTGTTGGCGATCGCACGCGGCGACCACCTCACCTTCGTGAATCACGGTCTGCTTCGCGAATGGGGGCGTGACTTCGACGGGCTGATGCGGTTGGCGATCGACAACCTTCGGCGACGGACCCGGATCGCACTCGATTCGATCGCTTCCACCGAAGCCGTCGTAGTCGACAGCGGCGACGGCCTCGACGCTGCGCGCGTCCTCCTGCTCGATCCCATGCGGGAAGACGGCGCTCACTTCGCCGTTCCGGAGCGAGACCTGCTTTGGCTCGGTCGAACTGCGGCGGGAACGGAACGAGAACTCGAACGCACCGTCGCCAGGCGTTTTGCCGCCGCGCAGCATCCGCTCTCGCCACGCATCTATCGTCTGGTGCACGGTCGCATCGAGTTCGCCGGTGCAGAGGGGAACCGCGGCGATCAGCGGGGAGTGCCGCGAATGATCCGCGGCGCGGCGGTCGGTGCATCCAGCTCGATGCTCGAGCCCTCGCTCGGCTCGAAGCCCAAGAATCTCAGTCGATAGCGGCCGGGAGCGAGATCCCGCACGACCAGCGGGTGGTCGGAGTGGCCCGGGGCGAACGCGTCTTCGATTCGGAGTGCGAGTCCGGCGCCGTAACTCGGTTCGTCGAGTCGCTCGATTCGCACCGCGATCGGGATCTTGTGATCGGCCGCGGCGACCGCGGTCAGCACGACTTCGATCGAAGCTGGGTTCGCCGGCAGATCGACGCGTTCGGCGGCTGAGCTTGGCGCGATCTCGGTGCGGGCTGTCCAGCCAAAGCGCGGCGATCGCGACGGGCGATGCAACACCGCGCCGAGTGCCGTGGTCGGCAGGTCGGCGAAGTGCAACTCCGCGGTGCCGGCCAGCGGCTTCGATGCCAGCGGTGCGCCGGTGACGGCATCGAGGATGCTCACTTGCCACGCGCCGTCGTCGAGGCCGTCACCCCACTTCACCGTGACGGCCAGGGAACGCGCCGCGCTCGCGACGGGCCGCGTCCAGCTGGCGTCGACGACTCGAGCGAGCGGTCGCAGCGGCTCGAGCGGCGGGACGACCAGCGCGTGGACCGCGCTGTCGGGCACACCGCCTTCCGCGGCGCGCAGCGTGGACTTGGGCCACGCGAGAAGCGCGGCCCAGCCGCCGATCACTACCAACGCGGTGATCAGCGCGGACAGGAACGCGATGCCTAGGGAGCGGAGCAGGGGAGGACCGTGGGAGAGCCGATTCCGAGGGTGGGTCGGCGAGGATAGGCGGTGACGTCCGATTCGGCACGTCCCGGGGTGGCGTCGCGGCTTCGATTCGGCTCAGCCCGGGCCGGTCGACCGACGCTGGCCCGGATGATTCGTGAGCGTCTACTGCGATCGCCGCAAGTCGCGCCCGTCTGCGTCGCTACGTCGGCTCCTCCCTGGCAGCGTAACTACCGCTACGCTTCGGTCGTCGACCGACGCGGCTCCTTGCCGGACTTCGACCTGCGCCGATCTCGCGACGACGTTCACGAATCATGCGGGCTGGCGGCCATGGCATCGCGCGATCGTCGGGCCGCGGCTTGAGCGGACGGGCTCGACAGCCGATCTTCCCATTGCGTGCCCTACCGCGCCTCGCCCTTCTTCCGATCGATCGCCGACCGCGCCGCGGCCGAGGGCATGAACCTCTGCGGCGCCGTGGGGGCCCCGGTGTTCGACGCGAGCCAGCCGTGCGGCCGTCGTGCCAAGGAACGTCGCGCCGACGTCGGCACCATCTTGCTGCTGGGCAGTGGTGGGCGGGATGCCTTCGAGACGGTGACTCGACGCAACGGCGGTCGACTGCAGCCCGCCGCGCCCGACTACCATCCGATCGACACCTGGAGCGCCGAGGTGGCCGAGGAGATCCGCACGGTCCTCGCGCAACGAGGCTATCCCAGTTCGATCGCGCGACCCGACGACAAGGACGCGATGAACTTTCGGCAACTCGCCGAGATGTGCGGACTGGGGAGCGTCTCGCCGGTCATCGGCCACTTCCTGCATCCGGTCTTCGGGCCGTGGGTCTCCCTCCGCATCGCTCTCTTGGTCAGGGGCGAACCGTTCGGAGCCTTGCCGCGCGAGGTCGTCGACTTCGATCCCTGTGCAGAGTGCGCCCGGCCATGCGTCGATGCCTGCCCGGTGCGGGTCTACGACGGCTCAGGAGCGACGGACTTGTGCGCCTGCGCCAATCATCGCCTCGCCTCGGGTTGTGCCGACGGCTGTGCGGTGTTGCATGCATGTCCGGTCGGACGCGAGCACCGCTACACGGCCGAGGAGGAGGCCTTCCGCGGGGCCTACTCGATGTTCGCGATCCGTCGCTGGCTCGGGGTCGGCGCCTGGAAACTGGTGCCGGAGCGGCTGCGCCGCAGCCTCTGATCGCGCGAAGTGCGTCGGCGCAGAATTCTTGCGGCGATCGCGAATCCCGCTCGGCGCTTCAGGCCTTCTTGCCTTGGTGACCGCGAGCGTCCTCCGGCACCGCGCGATCATGAACCTATTTCCACGCAACGAACACAAGGTGGAGCGCGTGCTCCGCGTCGTCCTCGGCATCGCTGTCCTCAGCCTCGCCTTCCTGGGCCCGAAGACGCCGTGGGCTTACCTCGGCGCCGTCCCCCTCCTGACGGGTTTGCTCGGCAGTTGCCCGCTCTACACTCTGTTCGGCATCAGCACCTGCCGCGTCGCCAAGGCTCACTGAAGGCGAGGTTCGGCGGGATGACGTCGACCATGGTCCTGGATTCTTCCGATGCAGAACTGCTCGCCGAGACTGCGGCGGGTGACGCGGCGGCGTTCGGAGCGCTGGTCGAGCGACATCGTGACGCGTTGTATCGCTACACCCGTGCGATCGCTGCGGGTGATCGCGCCGAGGATGCGATGCAACACGCCTTCGTGCAGGCATGGCGGCATGCGGGCACGCTGGAGGCGCGAGCGTCCTTGAGACCATGGCTGTTCGCGGTTGCGCGGCGCGCCCTGGCGCGCGAGTTCGAGCGCAGCGCGCAGCGGCCCCACTGCGAGCGGTCGGTGGAGGAACTCGGGGAGGCGGCCGGCTTTGCCGCGAACGACGTCGACCCGCAGCGAGTCGCGATCGTTGCCGAGCAGACCGCGATCCTGCACGAAGCGCTCGCTGCTCTGGCGGTCGAGGATCGCGAAGTGCTGACCTTGCGGGACCTGGAGCAACTGTCCGGAGAGGACACTGCGCAGATCCTCGGTCTCAGTCTGGCGGCGCAGAAGAGCCGGCTGCACCGGGCCCGGCTGCGCCTGCTCGCCGAACTGCGCGGGCGAATCCGGAGCGACGAGGTCGAGTGATGGAAGAACGTCGAATTGCCGGACTCGGCTGTCGTGACGTGCTCGCCATGCTCACGGACTACTTCGATGGTGAACTCGATCACTCCGTGCGGACTCGGATCGAAGCGCACGTTGCCGGTTGCGATCTCTGTGCGCGATTCGGCGGCAGTTTTGCCACCTTGGTGCAATCGCTCCGCGATCGGTTGCACGACGTGCAGCCGGTGCCGACGGATGTGGCGGCACGGCTGATGCATCGGGTTGCGAAGCTCTCGGAGGACGACGAGCCTCGGTTGCGCGAAGAGTGACGAGAAGCGCGCACGGCGCGCGCACCGTCGCGCATCGAGACGCGACCTCGCGCGCATGTACCGTGAGTGTCTGCATCGCGACTACCGCGCAACCTCGTCGAGTGATCGGCTAGTTCGCTCCTGCCTGCCTCACCTGCTCGCACCCGGTGATGGCACACAGGCTTCCCCCCTCCTTTTCGCCCAGAGACCCCCGCGCCCTGCTTCAGCAGGGCATCGCATGTCACCGCTCCCGCGATTTCGCGAGCGCGGAGGGTCTGTACCGTCGCGTTCTGCAGATCGAACCCGGCAACGTCAACGCTCTGGTTCTTCTGGCGTCGGCTTGCCTCGCGCTGGATCGGCCGCGCGATGCGCTCCAATCGATCCGACGTGCCTTGAAGCTCGACGATCGCCGACCCGACGCGCACGCCACGCTGGGCAACGTGCAGTTTGCGCTCGGCGAATTCGGTCGCGCGCGTGACGCATTTCGCCGCGCGATCGCAGGCAACCGTCAGGAGCCCGGGCATCACTTCGGCCTCGGGCTCGCGTTGGAGCGATTGGGTGAGATCGATGCCGCGATTGCGGCGTACTCGGCCGGCATCGAGGTCGCGCCGGCAGATCCTCGCTTGCGGATCAACCTGGGCACTTGTCTCCTGTCACAGGGCGCGTTGGATCTCGCGGTCGAGCATCTCGCGGAGGCAACCCGACTGGCTCCGAACATGCTCGCGGCTCGGTTGAACCTCGCCGGCGCGTATCGCGAGTTGGGCGACTATCCGGCGGCGATCGAGAACTACCGTGCTGCTCTGAAGATTGCGCCCACGGATCCGCGGGGTCATGCGACTCTGGGGCAGGTCTTCCGCGAAGCCGGGCAGATCGAGGCCGCGATCCGTTCACTCCAACTCGCGATCGACCTCGCGCCGTCCATGGCCGAGCCGCGCATCACGCTCGCCATGACTCGCAACCATGTCGGCACCGACGAGCACACGGAGTGGATCGAGTCGGCCGCGCGCGAACCCGCGGCAGTCGGAGCCAAGGACCACGACGTTTGGTTCGCACACGCGAAGGTGTTGGAGGATCTGGGGAAGCCCACCGAGTCGTTCGAGCAACTCGCTCGTGCCAATGCCGCCAGACGGGAGACCATCGACTTCGACATTGGGAAGGTCGCCGAGTCTTTCGCGCGAGTGCGGCAGGTCTTCACTCGCGAGCGGCAGGCCGCGTGGGCCGCGGTCGGCTGCGCGGACCCCACTCCGATCTTCATCGTCGGACTGCCCAGATCAGGCACGTCGCTCGTGGAGCAGATTCTCGCGTCGCACTCCCAGGTGCACGGGCTCGGCGAGACCACGATCGTGCAACGCGCCTTCGAGGCGCTGGACGGTGGCTACCCGGAGGCCTTCGAGACCATTCGGCCGGAGGCGCTGCACGAAGTCGGCGCATCGATCGTCGAGCAACTGCGTCGACGCGCGCGGACGGATGCTCGAAACGTGGTGGACAAGCTGCCGATGAACTTCACGCGGCTCGGTGCCATTCGAGCCGTCTTGCCGAACGCCACGGTGCTCCATTGCATCCGTGACGAGCGGGACGTCGGCTACTCGATCTTTCGACAGAACTTCGAACGTGATGTGGGCTTCGCATTCGATCTCGCGGAGATCGGCGACTACATCAAGCTCTATCGCGAACTGATGGACCATTGGCGAAGCGTGCTGGATGCGGACTCGTTCCTCGAGATCCGCTACGAGCATCTCGTCGCCAACTTGGAGTCCGAGACGCGCCGAATCCTCGATCGCTGTGAACTTCCTTTCGAGCCGCAGTGTCTCGAGTTCCATCGCACCGAGCGGGGTGTCAAGACCGCGAGCCTGCAGCAGGTCCGTCGCCCGGTCTATCGAAGCTCGATCGGTGCGTGGAGGCGGCACGCGGACCGACTTCGTCCGCTGCTGGATCGACTCGAATGATCGGGGCTATGGTGGGCTGGCCGGCCGCATCAATCGTTCGTGACCGTTCACACCACGACGGCGATCCGGTCCGTGCCACCGTCCGCGATCAGCGCCTCGAGTGAAGGTCTCTCGCGGCGACGATCGAGAGATCGACGGCAGGGGCTCCGGTGTGCTCGACGTTCGCGCGCGTCGCATCGGACTCCACGAGGTTGGGGGATGACTTTGCCCGGCCTCCCGATCCGAACTGCGGCATCGCGCCTCGTGGGACTCGTCATCCGAATCGGTCCAGTGACCTCGATGGAGAACGGATCGACGAGGTGCTGGCCCGGACTACTCGTGAAGGTCGTCGAGAGATCGCAGCAGGCGTTCACGAGTCGTCCCGGGGAAGATGGCTTGACGAGGGCCCTGTCTCGGCAGACTCGGTGTTTCGTTGGCGGGACTCGGACTTCCACCGAGCGCTCACGTCACAACAGTCGCAGCCGCAGTGGGGCTGTCGCGCCGAGCACCAGCGTGTTGGCGTCGACGAACGCAGCCTGGGCGACGAACGCGAGAAGTGGACCGACGCCCGGATTCGCCAGAGCGACCTGGGCGCGACCCTGCGCGTCCAGCGGGATCCCGATCGACTCCAGGCTGCCGTGCAGCAGGCTGTCACTCCAGAGGATCGGGCCTTCGAAGCCCGGGACTCCGATCAGCCGCTCGCCCAGGACGGTCTGGATACCGAACGCGAGCACGGCGAAGCCGTTCGGCGCGGCGCCCGCGACCTCGAGCGTGAATCGGCCCAGCGGGATCGGTCCGCTCGGCGTCGAGCTCAGGACCGCCGGTGCGACTTCAATCGAGTTCGACCGAGCTGCCCCGGTGCCGAAGTTGCTCTCCGTCACCAAGAGTCGCAGACCGAACTGCGGCTGGAAGGGCTCGAAGATCGTCATCGGGTTGTTGCTGCCGACATACTGCAGCGAGCCCGCTGAGAAGGTCGCACCGGCGTAGTCGAGCAGCACACTGACCCGCGGCGGCATTCGCCCCGTCCGGCTGAGCTCGCCGACGGTCCCGTTCATCCAGTCGACGAAGAAGACGTCCTCGTCCCCGTCGACGGCGAGGTCACTCGCCGCGTCGAGCCCGCGGTAGATCACCCGCGCGTCGGAATAGAGAAGGTGCGTAGGGCCCAGCGCGCCCTGGAGCTGACGGTTGTCGAAGCTCAGGATCTCGACGGTCCCCGGCGGCGTCGGGAAGGCGAGGCTCGCGGTCGCATAGACGATGCCGCCGCGATCGAGATCGAGCGGGCCGGAAGCGCCCGGCAACTCCGCGAGCTTGTCCAGTGCTCCGCTGCCGAGATCCACGTGCCAGATCTCGGTGAGCGGCGAACTGAATCCGCCGGTCTTCGCCGACACGAGCACCGCACCGGCGTTCCAGAGCACGGCATCGTAGTTCAGCGGGAGCCGCGCGAGCACGCGCGGAGCTCCGCCGTTCAGCGGGAGCAGGTAGAGATCGCCCTGGCTGCTCTCGCCGAAGAGGACCGTGCTCGCGGACGTGCGCACGAGGAAGGAGCCGAAGGTGAAGGCTGGAAAGGTGAGAAGCGTCGAAGTCGAGCGGCCGTCGTCGAACACGACGCTCGTGCCGTCGAAGCGGACGTCGGCGCGGAGATCGACGAGCTTCAGGTTCAGGCTGGTGCCGTTCGGCAACGTCGTGGCGGTGGCGGAGTAGCCCGGCTCGAGAGTCTGTGCCGCGAGCGACATCGAAGTGAGCAGCGCGGCGATCAGCGCAGCGGCGAAGTGCAGTCGTGGTTGGTGAGTCATGGAGTTGAGTCGGAGTGTCACTGCAGAAGGTCGAGGACCAAGGGCTCTGAGATCGCGGCGAACTCGGACCCGCCGGTGGGCAAGCTCCAGGCCTCGAGCGTGATTCGAACGCTCGATGTGCCGCCGCGGTGATCGAAGAGGAAGCTCGCGTCGCCGTGGCCGTCGACCACCAGCGGAGTGATGACCGGTGCGAGCGTCGGATCGAGCGTGGTGAAGAGATCAGCACCGCGCAGCGTCGCGAGATGCCACGGCGATCGCTGCGGCAACCAGCTCACCAGCAGGATCGCAGGAGCGAGCGGCGACAGGCCGGCGGCATCGATGCGGGCCGGTCCGCGTGGCACAGCCGGCGCTTGGGGTGAGTCCAGTCGTGGCGGGCTCGGTCGCACGGCGACGATCTCGGCGGCGGTCGTGAAGTCGCTCAGTGCGCACCACAAGGTGCCGGAGTCGTCGCGTTGCCGAGGCAAGAAGGCTGCCGGGCCGCCGTCGAGGAAGGCCAGGTCGAGCGTGCTCTTCGACTGCCGAGCGAGTAGCGGAAAGGGATCGATGCTCCCGTCGGCGGCGATGCGCCGGACGTCACCGAAGTTCGGATCGCTGACGTAGATCGCGCCGCGGTCGTCGGCGGCCAGATCGAAGGCACCATCGAGTCCGTTCGTGAAGACCGTCGCGTCGCGCGTCGTGAGCGTCTGACGCGATGCGATCGCGTTCGCGAGCTGCCCGGCGCTCAGTCGCAGGATCCGCACGCCGCCCGGAGTCGGCGGCGAGTTCACGCCGAGTTCGGCGACCAGCAGATCGCCGGACGGCAGGACCAGAAGTGGGCCGGACGGTCCGAGGAGTTGCAGAACGCGGTGGGTGGCACCGCCGGTCGTAACCGCGAAGATCGCGGAGTTCGAACCGGCCGCGGGCCAGCCTGGGTTCGCGGACAAGAGCACGGTCCCATCGATCGCCAGGTCGAGATCGAATGCGTTGCGCACCGTCGCGATCGGTGTCTGTAGACCCGTAGCGAGGTCGTGCGCCATCACGATCCCGTTGCCGTACTCGCTGAAGAACAAGCGACTGCTGTTCGCGGGGCGTGCGACGAACCCGATGTCGCTGCCGCCGGAAGTGAATCCCAGCGAGGTGGGAAGGTTGGCGCCGCGCTGGTGGAAGAGTTCGTTGCCCCGCGCGAAGTAGACGTCGTCGCCGAACTGGCCGGCGGCCAAGCCGCGCTGTCGCCAGGCCGCGCTGTGGGTCTGCACCTGAAGGGTGGCCGAGAATCCGGGACGCAGCGGCAGCGCTTGCGCGTGGACGGCACCGAGAAGCACCGCGAACGCGATGCCTCGAATCACCCGAGCGAAGGAGCCCGCGACGGGCGAAGAGACGACGGCGACCAGGAAACCTGGCGCCCGTGAGTTGGGCGGTGGAGAGTGCAAGCCTTCGGTCTCCTTTCCACGAGAGACGACGGATTCGTGAGCGTTCCGGGCCGTCTTCTGGCTTGCGCTTCCTCGAACCGTTGCACCTTCCCGGCTTGCGCCAGTGGCTTGTCGCAACGCTTCTCTGCGCTTACAGCGGCGGGCCCGCGGAGGATTTGCACCTCGCTTCCGGTACCCGGAACGCGGGCGAGGGTAGCTGGGGCTCACGCGGTCGTCAAATGCGCGCGGACTTGCCGCGAAGAGGTGCCGGCCCTATCGCTCGCACCCTCTGCCCATGATTCGCTCCTTCTCGTGCCTTGCCGTCGCAGCGCTCAGTGCGTCGAACTTCGCGGCGGTCGTTGCGCAGACCCCGAGTGCTTTCGCGACTGCGGTGGTCGCCTTCGACACGCGGGGCGGTGCCGGTGGGGGCATCTTCTCGCCGACTCTCGCGCTCGGCGCGCCACAGGGTGGGGGGCTCGGCGTCGGTTCCACGCACGTGCACACGCTCGGGATCGGCGGATTCCTCACCCTCGGATTCGACTCGCCGATCACCGACGGGCCCGGGGTCGACTTCCTGGTCGCCGAGAACCCCTTCCTCGCCGGCGGGACTGCAGTCTTCGCCGAGGCGGTCTTCGTCGAGGTCAGCAGCGACGGCGTGCACTTCGCGCGCTTTCCTTCGCGCTACGTCGGACCGCCGACTTCCGCCGGCCCGCTCGGAGTTCGGCCGCACGCTTCGTTTGTCAACCTCGCCGGCCAGAATCCGGTGCTGCCCACCGGTGATCCGCGCGATCCGGTCCTCGCCGGCGGCGACGCCTTCGATCTCGACGATCTCGCGAGTGCGCCGGAGGTCCTGGCCGGCCTGGTCGATCTCAGTGCGATCGCGCAGGTTCGGCTGATCGACGTGCGTTCGGGTCTCGACGTCGATTCGAACGGCGCGCCGATTCGCGATGCTGAGTCAGGCTCGGCTGACATCGACGGAGTCACCGTTCTGCACTTCGCTGGACAGCTGGATCCGCGCGCGCCGCAGGTGGCGGTGCGACTGCGCCCGGACGGCACCTTCGATCTCGAGCTTCGCGATGTCGACGGTCTGAGCGACATCGATTGGGCCAGCCTGCACCTCGCCGTCTTCGGGCAGCCGATCGATCCCACACCGTTGCTGTCCGCGATGACATGGAGTGTTCCCTCGATGGATCGCGTGGTGTTCTCGTGGCCCTGGCCGCTGCCGACCGAGCTTCGGCTGCAGATCACGCTGAGCATCCGTGACCGCGCCGGACTTCGCGGTGCGGATGCGGCAACGCGCGATCGCTGACCCGCGCACTCTGGAAGCACCCGGCGAACTTTCCGACGCTTCGCGATAGGTAGACTCAACTGCCCGGGCGGTAGACCCCAGCCGAATACGGCTCGATGCCTTCCGCCGTCCCCTGCGCGAACTCTCCGTGGACTTCGAGGATTCCTCCAACCAACCGTCGGCCCCGTCCACGAACACGGACCGAACCCGCAGCGCCGACCTCGCCCTCGTGCGGGCGGTCCTGGCCGGGGACGACGAAGCGTCCCGACGATTTCTCGACCGCATGCGCCTCATCCCTCGCGTTCTTTCGAGTCTCTCGAAACGAGGCGGCCCCCCGCTGGGGTCGGACGCATTGGGTGAGGTCTCGCAGGAGGTCTTCGCGCGGGTTTGGGCGGCACTGCCGAAGTTCGGCGGAATCGCATCGCTCGAGACCTGGGTCTACCGCTTCTGTGTGCTCACCCTCTTCGATCATCGGCGCGGCTCGCGAACTGAGAGCCGTCAGGAGTTCGAGCGGATCGCAGCCGACCTGGTGGACGAGTCGGCAGTCGCCCTCAGTGTCCACGATGCCGCCATCTTGCACGGGGCGATGGCACGGCTTCTGCCGGAGGAGTTCGAGGTAGTCGAGGCCCGACACTTTCGCGCCATGACTTTCGATGAGGCTGCGAACGCGTTGTCGGTCTCGCAGGGCACGCTCAAGACGCGCTACTATCGGGCGATGTCGCGGCTTCGTGTGTGGTTGCGCCGGTCCTTCGGCGAGCCTGGCGAGCCGAGTCGAGGTGCCGATGACAAGTGACGGTGATCCCATGGTCCGAGCCGACGGCGGTGCGGACGAGGACGATGTGGCCCGCCTCGATCGCCTCGCCCGGGGCGACACCGTGCTGCGCGAGCGTGTCATGCAGGATGCGCGAACTCCGGTCGTGGGGGAGGACTCGATCCTCGCCGGGTTCCGCGTGCAGATGGAAGCGCAGCAACGCCGTCGGCGGATCCCTTGGGGTTGGCTGCTGGGCGCTGCCGCGGCTGCGCTCGTGTTCGGATTCCTCGTCAATCCCTGGATGCGATCCTGGGTTGCGGACGGCGATGGCGGCGGACGCCACGACCGCTACCTCGGCGAACAGCGATTCGCACTCCGCGACCAGGGTGCCTTCGGTGCGGTGCAGTTGTCGGCCCGCGACTTCTCCCCGGACGAGGGGCGGCTCGAGTTGATCGTCCGCGCGCTCGATGCCCACGACCAGCCGGGGATCGAACTCTGGCGTAGCGAGGATGCGAGTCCCGGTCCGATCGAAGTGCCTGTCGCTGCGCTTGCCGGAGTGGCGCGCATCGAATTCCAGCTCACGATCTACCGACTGGGATCCTCGTTGCCGCAGTACGTGACGCATCGCCAGTCGCGCTGACCCGGAGGCCGGCCGTCCGGCGTAGCATCTTCCCGTGGACCTCGGACTTCGATCCGTCGGCGTGCTGGGCGTGACCCTTCTGATCGGATGTCGGCGGGACGCTGCGGTCGGCGAGGAGGACTCTCGCTTCGCTATCGACCTGCGCGAGTCCCATGCCGCTCTGATCGCCGCCGCGGACTCCGGCTCCGCGCGCCGTGCACTTGCGGCATTCGAAGCGCTCCTGGATGCGCAGGTGGCGCCGACTGCAGCCAACACCGCCGCGTGGCTGCTCGCGCTGACTCAACTCGAACAGCTCGAGCTCGCCGGTTGGCGGGCCGGCAAGCGCGCGGTCGTCCACGCGCTCGATCGAGTCTCGGTAGCGTCGATCGCCGCCGAGAGCGCCGCAGCCGATCGCATGGAGGCGGCCGCCGTAGTTTGGCTCCTGCGCCGGGTCGAGGCGGGCGTAGCGGACCTCGACGCGGCGGAACTCCAGGGTCGCTTGCCACGCCGGACTTGGCACCGTTTCGCAGTCCGTGATTCCGTCGACCACGGCTGGGCTCTCGTGCTGCTTGCGCGCGCTTCTCGCGAGCGTGGGGAGCTCGATGACGCGCGGGCGGCGTTGGACCTGACCGGCACGACCACCGGTGCGCGCGGTGCCGAGTCGATGCGGATCCGCTGCTTCGTACAACTCGAGATGGCGTCGATCGATCAGGAGCTGGGACGTCACTCGGATGCGCAGCATCGACTCGAGTCGGCGGCGGATGCCCTGCGTGCGGAGGATTCGAGCGTCGACGCGGCGAGCCGATCGACCTTGGCGGTCGTGGTGGAGCTGGCACGAGTGCGCCAAGCGATCGATCTTGGGGATTGGGCGCGCGGCCGGCGACTCGCAGAACGTCTGGTCGCGACGACGCGCGACGACTCGGTGCGAGCGCAGGCCGAGTTCTATCGCGGGCTGGCGATGTGGTCGGCGTCGGATCGCGAGACGGCGCGACCGATCCTGGTTGCGTCGATGTCGAGTCCGCACCTCGAACCGAAGCTTGCGGCGATGGCGCGACTCGAGTTGATCGGCGAGGCCCTGGACGATGCGCGTCATGTGGAGGCCGGTGAACTCCTCGCCCGACTGGGGCAGCCGCGGGGGGGCGAAGGCAGCGCGGGTTGGCCGCTCTTGGACGCGCGCGCTCAGGCGCTCGCCGCGAGACTCGCGGTGTCGACCGCAGCCGACGACGCACACGATCGCATCCGCACCGCGCGTGCGGCATTTAGGGCGTTCGTCGACATGTGCGCTCGCAGCCATGATCCGATCGGCAACGCTCCGTTCGCATTTGCTCCGCGACGCGACCTGGTGGAGGACGTGCTCGAGCTGTGCCGGATCGGATCGTCGGAGGAGCGAGGCCTGATCGCCGCCGTGGAGGAGATGATGTACGTGCGGAGCCGCGGCTCGCTGACGCGTGCTCTGGGTGGGACGGCACCGACGCTCGCTCGGGTGCGCGAGCGATTGGTCTCCGACTCCGAGACTCGTCTCGTCCTGTTGGTGCCGGGTCGCGAACACACCCATGTCTTCGTGGTCGCCAAGGACACGATCGCGCATCACGCGGGTGCAGCACCCGAACGCATCGCGGACGCGGCACTCGAGCTCTGGCGCGACCTCGCGAACCCCGATGCGCGCCGAGACCCGCAGTCCGAGTCTCGACTTCGAGTTCGCGGTGAAGAACTCGCAACGCGGCTACTCGGCGACTCCTTGGTGTTGGACTTGCAACGGTGCCGCCGCATCTTCCTCGTCGGTGCAGAGGTGCTGCGCCGCTTGCCGATCGAAGTGCTGGTCTTGCCGAGTCCTCTCGCAGAGGGCGGCAGTTCGCCGCTCGGACTCAGTCACGAGATCACCTATCTGCCCTCGGTGGCCGCCGGGCTCGCTTTGCTCGATCGAGCGCGTGCGATGCCGACTCCGGCCACCCTCAGCGCGCACGTTCTGGTCGGCCAAGGCAATGCTGAGGCCGGACCTGTCGTCTTCGCCGATCGAGCACGCACTCGGCTACAGCGGGCCGTCCCCGGATTGCGATGGGCGAAGAACCTGTCGGACGCCGCGGCGACCGGGGACCACATCGCCGTGTGGTTCGCACACGGCACCGACGATCGACAACGATCGCGACCACGCGGACTGTGGGGAGTGTCGGCGGGGCGAGTCCCCGCCGCTGCAGTGTTTGCAGATGACCTCGAGTCCGGAGGCTTTCGCTCCTCGCCAATTCATGTCTTGGCGGCCTGTGAAGGTCTCAACACCGAGGCGAAGCTGGGCGGCGAAGACGTCGATCACCTGGGGGCCGTGTTGTTGCGGGCAGGGGCTCTGTCGGTCCTTGCCTCCGCGGCTCCTCTCGAGCAGGATGCAACGAGTGCGCTCATCGCGGCGATCGTGGAGCGTGTCGCAGCGGGCGAACCGATCGCGACGGCACTGCGCGGTGCTCGCCGCGAGCTTGCCGCGAGCGAGGAACTTCGTCACCCACACTTCTGGGCGACTCTGACTTTGCTGGGCCTCGCGGACACTACCAGCAGCGTGCGCTGACCCTCAGGTTCCCGGCGGCGGCGGTGGCGCCGGCGGAAGCGTGCCGGGTGCGACCACACCGCTTCCGATCACCACCGGCAGTGGGTTGACGCCGCCGGGGCTGCCGCTGATGTAGTAGCCGGGATAATGGGGGTGAGGTGTTCGCGTGTGATGGAACTCGGCATAGCCTTCGACCCCGATCGACTGCCACGAGGTCCCTGCCGGCGCGGCGGCGAGGAAGCGTACGGCGGTCACGAAGTCGGCATCCGTGCCCTGCGCGCCGTCGTACTCTGCGATCACGGTGACGGTCCCGGTCTCGTAAGCACCGGGGATCAGAGTGGACGCGACCGCGGGAACGAAGGCGTTGCAGACGTGCAGATGATGCGTCGTCCCCTCGATGACCTTCTTCTGGTAGATGTTCAGCTCCAGGTGCGTCGGCACGAAGCTGCCGAGCGGCCGAGTGAATGCGAACGCGAAGTCCTGGGCGTTGGGTCGCTGATAGGTATAGAGCGACTCTACGTCGGCGACGACCGGAGCCGCGTTGATCTCATCGGTGATCCAGCTCGGTTGGACCCAAACCGTGTTGGTCGAGGGGTCGCAGAAGGCCACGTCGCGATCACCGTCGTAGTCGAGGTCGAAGACGGCGAGATTGGAGTGAGCTGTCGCCGTTCCGAAGTTCGGGCTCGGGAATCCGAACAGGACTGTGCCGATCGGAGTGAAGTTGTAGGTGCCGGGTGCTGCACCAAGTCCGGCGAAGCTCGCGAACCCGAGCGGATCGCTGGTCGTGACCGCCACGATGTCCAACTCGCCACGATCGATCAGGTCGTCCAGAGCGATGCGCGGTGCGGTCACTCCGAAATCGATCCACTGCACCAGCGTTCCGTCGAGTTCGCTCACCCGGCACTCACTGAGTCCGCTCGCGAGCGAGACGATCTGAATGATACGGCCGGCGCCGACGGCGGCGTTGAAGCCGGTCGCGAAGTCCACCAAGGAGTCTGACGGCTGCAGCGACACGCTCCCGGTCTGCGCACCCGAGAGGTCGAAGATGTCGAGGCGACCGGGAAGTTCCAGCGTCAACTGCGGCACGGTCTTGTCGCCCTCGAGCGACGCGGCCTGAAATCGCTTGGCACCGGCCGGCACGGGGATCGCGGGTTCCAACGTCGGGGTGTCACCTGCGACGAGCACGCGGTGGACGAGACCTTCCCCGCGTACGATGCCGAACACTCGATGGGTGTCGACGGTCGCGTGAGCAGCGAGGGCGTCCGCGGATTCGAAGCCCTCGGCATCGACGATCCGCAGTGACGGACTCGCGGGGTTGGCGAAGCTCAGTTCATACAAGCCATCCGCCGTGCCGCCGCGAACGAGCGCAAACAGGCGATCGCGGCCTGGATCTACGGCTGGGACGACCGCGAGGTCGCGGAAGGTCCCGCCGCCTGGAGCGACCTCAGTCCACGGAACACCGTAGCCCGCGGCCGCGCGAACGAGCCGTAACTCGCCGCCCACGAGGAGCGCGAGATCGCCGCGATGATCGCCGTCGAACTCGCCCGGCATCACTCGATCGAGCGTGATGCTCTGGGGTGCCTGGGTGCTGACTTCGAAGGCATGAGGAGTGCCGGGCAGCAGTTGGGCAGGCAGGGGAGCGCAGGCGAGCACCGCCGCGGACCATAGGGAGACTGAGCTGCGGGTTCGCATCGTCGAAGTCATCTTGGTTGTCAGGGACCGCGCCCGTCGCCGGGCGCGAATCGCTCAGAAGCCGAGCACGGCGTGGTTGCGCTTGTAGGCTTCTGTCTCGAGATACACCGCTCCCGGCGTCGCGTGGAGAGGAGTGACGCTCACGACTCGGATGGCGAGCACCCGGTTGGTATCGGTCGCGGCACTCGCCGGCAGCCCAACGGTAAAGGTCGCTGGGTTCGTCGTGGGCGTGATGGTCGCCTGGAACTTGAAGTTCGTGGTCGAACCGAAGGGATTGCCGATCCGGGTGAGCCCCAGGATCTGCGTTCCCGCGCCACCGGGCTGCGTCCCGTAGCTCAGCTCGCATTCCACTTGCCACGTCGGGGTGTTCGGCGTGGGTTCGGCGGCGAGCGGCAGGGGGAACTCGTGCGAGCCCAGGCCGAGACTGACCTGGAAGGTCGCCTGGTTCGTGCCCGACAAGTAGGCGGCGTTCTGGATGTCCTGCACGCGGCAGGAGAACTGACCGCCGGCTTCCATCGTGAAGGGCAGCGGTGCAACGACCGGTGGATTCCCCGCGGGGTCTTGTGCGCGGATCTCGATCGCGAGCGTGATGAGTTGGAAACCGAACAGCGCGAGCTCGAACTGGTCGGGGATATTGCTCATCACGATCTGATGGTTCAACGAGAAGCCCCCGGCGAGCGGTGAGGACTGACCGATCTGGTAGGGTGCGAAGGGAACCCCGGCCACCGTGATCTGTGCCACGGCGATCGCTACCGTCGGCTCGTTCGTCGTGAACTCCACCTTGACCGTGTTGGTCGTGGTGTACATCACCGTCGGACCGCTGGTGAAGGTCGGGCTCTGCGTGTCGGGGGTCGACGGTGGGAACCGAACTTCGTGACCATCGGGGATGTTGTCGTTGTCCGAATCGAAGTCGAAGGCGTTCGTGCCGAAGGTGACCATCTCGTCGATGTCGAGCAGTTCGTCGTCATCGGCGTCGATGCCCCAGCGATGTCCGGTTCCTGGCGGGTGGCCGAGGAAGGTGAGCGGCTCCCCGACGGCGAGGAACAGCGCTCGCATCCCGAGCTCCGTCTGCAAGCCGAAGGTCTGCGATTGGAAGACGAAGGCCTGGAGGTTGCGGTCCCAGAACCCCGGGAAACTCAGGAAGGTCGTTGGGCTCGTGGGAATCGCGATGTGGATCGAGAAGTCGGCGTGACCTGCATTCGACTCGGCCTTCACGAAAGCCATCGTCGTGTCGTAGTCCAGGCCGGGATTCGCGTAGTCCGTTCGCAGCACGCAGACCAGGCTGGTCGACGGGGCGAGGCCGGTGTCCATGCAGTCCATGAAGGCCACGAGGTTGTCCTGCACTGCGGGCTGACCGGCGAGTCCAGGGAACTCCGGTTGTTGCACGAACTCGAGGAAACTGCCGATCTGTGCGTGATGCACGAGACCGGATCCGTTCGAGCAACGGTTGCCGACGAAGCTGCCCAGGTTGATCGGGGCATCGAGCCGATTCACGACGCCGCGCAGCGGGGCCACCTTCACGAAGAAGCTCGGCGGTCCGACCGGTGTGAGCTGGATCTCGTTGTTGGTCCCCGTCGGCAGAGTGTGGCACGAGGCACACGAAGCCGTGGGGTTCACCGGCGCATAGACCGGGAAGGACTCGAAGTCGATCAAGCCCTGACCGACACTCCCGGTTCCGGCGGGAGCCACGCTGGCGGCGTAGCTTCGATTCATCGCAAGGTGCCGGTTCGGTGCATGCCGCATGAGGTCGATGAAGCGGATCATCTCGCTGAGTTCGGCGGGATTGAGTTCGGGTGCCTCGAGGAGACCCGAGAACGCGCCGTTGAAGTCGGCGAGAGTGCGTTGCTCACCGCGCCAGTGGAACGGTCCGACCTCGGTGAGCCCGAACAGCACCTGGGTCTGCATGGGACTCTTGAAGTCCTCGATGTGCTGTAGCTGATTCGTCGGCGTGCCCTCCGGATCGTGGAACTTGGAGAGCTGCCACGCGAGGTTGTCGGTTCCGCCATCGATGTGGCACGAGTAGCACGACGAGGTCTGGCTCAGCGACCTCGCTGCATCCGACAGATGCGACCAGCCGTTCTTCGCGAAGTTTGGCAGTGGGTCGAAACGAAGCGGCACCGTGCGCACGCTGATCGGAGTCGTCGGTGCGGCGCCGGAGACGTCCAAGATCGCGAAGCTGTTCTCGATCTCGCAGTAGACCGCGAGCTGCGAGCCGGTGGGATCGACGGCGGCAGAGCGAGCGCCGACCCGGGTGGCCGAGTAGCCGGTCGTGCCGGGAATCAGGTCCCACGCGCCGACGGGGGTCGGGGTCGGTCCGGTCAGATTGAACTCGACGACGCGATCGACGCCGCGGGCGATCAGCCAGCCTCGGCGGCCGTTGGGTGCCACCACGAAGTCGGTGGGAGCCGCCATCGGCGCGAAGGGCAGGACGTCGAGGTCCAGCACCGTCGGGGTCGGCGCGCCGCCCCCGACGTAGTCGAGAACGACGAGTTGGTTCTCCACGACCCGTCCACCCACGAAGTTCTTCTCGCCGACGAACTGTGTGTTGAGCGACGACATGCCGACCACGAACACCTTCGTGCTCGTCGGGTCCGCGGTGATCTGGAATTGAGTGGTCATGACGCCGGTTGCGAGCTTGGCCGGGACCTGCGTCAACAGTGCCGGGTTGGTCGGATTGACCGCGAGCGTGACGACGTCACGGTCCGGCAGGTTGCCGACGACGTTCGGGTCGGCGGTCGCATCGACGATCAGGTCGGGCGACTCATCTCCCGCGAAGGTGCCGCGCGTCACCGAGTTGTTGCCCGAGAGCAACGCCGCGACCTTCACTTCGTTGGTTGCCGGCAGGTAGGCGATGGCGTGCGGCGTGTATTGATCGACACCGACGGAGCCCACGGACACCCCGGTCGTGCAATCGACCACATGCACGTCGCGCGAACCGCGACAGCTCACGTAGGCGTGTGATCCACTCGGGTGGAAGGCGATCCCGGAGGGATTGATGCCGACCGCGATCGAACGGATGGCGGTTGCCTTGATGGAATCGACGATGACGACCGAACCGCCGTCACTGGGTGTGCTCGTGGCGGGGTCGATCCCGATGCGTGAGTTGGGTACCGCGATCCAGATCTCGGCAGTGTTCGGCCGTACGACCGCAGTCGTGGCGCCGACCGGAATCGGCATCTCCGCGACCAAGAAGTGCTGGTTCGCGGTCGCATTGAAGTAGTAGAGCTCGATCCGTCCACGGCGGACGTTGACCACGCCGGTGTACTCGATCGGGGCGCCGTTCCCCTTCAGGATCAGCTTGAGCGGGCTGACCGGGATCTCGGCCCAGGTCGTGATGATGTTGTCCTGCCGCGTAGTCGCGACGGAGGGAGACGTCAATGCCGGGCGCGCGTACTGGGCGAGGAGTGGTGTCGCCAGTGCCCATGCCGCGAGGATGGGAAGTGTTCGCATCGTGATTCTCGAACGAGGGGGACGAAGGCGGCTGCTCCTTCGGACCTGCCGATGCTTCCAAGTCGGAGCGGGCACCGCAGACGGCCGAGGAGACGAGCCGCTTCGGTTCGTGCGCCGCATCCGCGCGCGGTTTGCGAATTTCCCGATTCCCGACGAGGTGTCGCCGTCGCTCAGCCGCCGAGCACGAATTCCAGGCCCGGTGAGAACGCGAGCGAGTGGCTGGCACCGGTATCGAACTGGATCGACTGGAAGAAGACCCGGGCGCCGCAAAGCCGAGGCGAGGATGGAATGGCCAAGGGCATCGCCAGACCACCGGTCGGGATCACTGTGCTGATGCTCGAGTCGATCGTGAGCAACACGGTGCCGCCGAACGGTGTCGGCAGGTTCGCGGTCGCGATCCCGGCGAGCAGGGCGCCGGTGGTGGTGCTGCCGTTCGAATTGCCGATCAGCAGTTGCAAGTTGCTGCCAAGGACCGGCGGAGCCGACGCGGCCAAGGTCGGCACACCGAGCGTGCCGGGATGACCGGTTCCGTAGTTCGCACTGCTCGCGGGGGTGAGCACGTGCGTACGGAATCCGAGGTCCCACACACTGAGCGGCGTGGTGTCGCGCAGGAAGATCATGCCGCGCGGGTAGTTGACTCCGGCGGCTTCGCCCCACCACGCATAGGTCGACCCGCCCGGCGTCGCTGCCGACGAGGCGCGGATGCCCAACACGGTGCCGGGGCTGACGACGATGCTCGCGGCTCGCACGTCGAGTTGGAGATTGCCGCGCGCAGCCGGCACTTGGGCGGGCGTGAGCACGAAGGTCGCGAGGGCGGCGCCGCTGGGTGTGCCGCTCGTGTCCGTTGCGACGATGCGGATCTCGAGCGGCGTGGTCGGCGTGCCGCGGTGATGTTGGATGCCCACGAGGAACACGTCGGTGAGTTGGCCGGAGACCCCTGCGGTGAAGGTCTGCGTGACGGTCTGGTTCGCGGTGATCTCGAGCCCGTTGTTCACCGTGGGCTCATAGACCTGGTCGGGACAGCCGGACTGCGCCGCGAGCGAGGCGGTGAAGGCGGCGAGGGCGAGGAGGAGGCGAGACATGCCGGGCAGGATAACGCCGGTCACCGCCGCCGTGCCGCGGCGGCAGCTCAGTCGAGCAGACGCAGGATCGTCGCGACGGCCCGGTCGATCTCGGCCGCGGTCGTGCGGTGATTGACGACGCAGAAGCGCAGGACGAAGCGGCCGTCGACGAGCGAAGAGGACAGCATGGTCGTGCCGTCTGCCCACAAGGCGTCGAGCAATGCGCGGGTTCGTGCTTCGTCGCCGGCGACGTCGAAGGTGAACACCGAGAGCGACCGCTCGGTCACGATGCGGATGCGCGGATCGGCGGCGAGTCGGTCCTGGGCGCGCTGGGCGTTGGCTAGATCGTCACGGATCGCCGTCCGGACGGCGTCGAGGCCGACGGCCCGCAAGAGGAACCAGACGGGGAGAGCTCGCGCGCCGCGGCTGAGCTCAGGGCCGCGATCGAAGAAGTTCACGGCGTCGCGCGGGATGTCCTGCAGGTAGGCGCCGTCGGTGGTGAAGGCGGCATGCAGCGACTGCAGGTCGCGCACGAGCAGGCAGCCGCACTCGAAGGGCACATAGAGCCACTTGTGCGGATCGAGCGTGATCGAGTCGGCGCGCGCGAGGGCGCCGCGCAGATCCGCGCGTTCGGGCAGCAGCGCTGCGGCCGCACCGTAGGCGCCGTCGACGTGGAGCCAGGCACCGGCGGCTTCGGCGATCCCGGCGATCTCGTCGATCGGATCGATGGCCCCGGTCGACGTGGTGCCGAGACTGACGACGATCGCCGAGCCGACTCGCCCCGCGCCGGCATCGGCATCGAGCTGCCGCTTCAGGTCCATAGGGTCGATGCGCTGTCGGGAATCCGTGCGTACGCGCAAGATCGCGTCCGGCGGAACGCCGATCACCCGCGCGGCCTTGTGGTTCGAGCCGTGGGCCTGGTCGCCGAGGTAGACGACGAAGCGCTCCGCGCCGCGCGCCGTGGCCCGCGCGCGTGCCGCCGACAGCGCGGCGAGGTTCGCCAACGAGCCGCCGCTGGTGAACAGTCCGGGGGTATCCACCGGCAAGCCCAGGGCCGCGGCGAGCCAGCGCAGCACCTCGACTTCGAGCTGCGCGAGGGAGGCGCCGCCGAGCCAACTGCCGACGAACAGATTCGTCGCCGCGGCCAAGTAGGCGCCGAGCGCACCGATCTGGCTGCCGGGGCCGGGCACCCAGCCGAAGAAGCGGGGGTGGTTGACCAGGGTGGCCGCGGGCAGGATCTCGTCGAAGAAGCGGTCGAGGCAGGCTGGGAACCCGGCGCCGAGTTCAGGGGCAGGTTCGCGCAGCCGCGCGGCGAGCTGGGCCGGGTCAGGCCGGGAGAAGACGCGGCTCTCGGTGAGTCCGGCGAGGCGGTCGACGATCCGGTCGACGGCGGCGTGCCCGAAGCGGCGGAGCGATTCTGGATCGGGATCGAGGCTCATGCTCAGGTTTGACCGGTCGTCCGGGTGACCCTATCTTGCGCCGCCCCGCAGCGCCGGGCTCGCGCAGAATCGGAACGGAAGTCTCGAATCGGCTGGGCGACGTCCGGGTCGCTCGATCCCGCGCCCACGTCTCTCCGTCGCGCCCCGCCGCCACGTCCCCCGTCACGCCGTCTCGCATTGTCCGACACGCCCGCTTCTCCCGCTCCGCGGACGATCCCGATCGAGGGCGCCGTGCGCTTCGGCCCGGGGTGCTTCACGATCGTCGCCGGACCCTGCGCCGTCGAGACCGAGGAGCAACTCACGGGCACCGCACTTCGGGTGGCGGCGGCCGGCGCGAGCATGCTGCGCGGCGGCGCGTTCAAACCGCGCACGTCCCCGAGAAGCTTTCAGGGGCTCGGGGCGAAGGGCTTGGACTTGCTGCGCGCGGCGTCGGCCGCGTCGGGCTTGCCGGTGGTGACCGAGGTGCTCGATCCTCGCGACGTCGAACTCGTCGCGGCGAGCGCCGCGATGCTGCAGATCGGCTCCCGCAACATGCAGAACTTCGCGCTGCTGCGTGAGGTCGCGAAGGTGGATCGACCGGTCCTGCTCAAGCGTGGCGCCGCCGCCACCTTGGATGAGCTGCTCGCCGCCGCCGACTATCTGCTCGAGGGCGGCAACGAGCGAGTGGTCCTGTGTGAGCGCGGCGTGCGCGGCTTCGATTCCAGCACGCGCTATCTGCTCGATCTCGCCGCCGTGCCGACGCTGAAGCAACGTTCGCCGCTGCCGGTGATCGTCGATCCGTCGCACGGCACCGGTCGTCGCGAATTGGTCGTGCCCATGGCGCTCGCGGCATTCGCAGCCGGCGCCGACGGCATCATCGTCGAGGTCCATCCCGATCCCGCGCGTGCCCAGTGCGATGGTCGGCAAGCCCTGCTGCCCGCCGACTTCGAGCAGTTGGTCGGGAAGTTGGCTCAGCTCGCACCCGTCCTTGGTCGCCCCCTCGGTGCGCGGAGTGCGCGCGCCAAGTCGGGCAACGAGAACATCCAACCCGGCCGTCCCACCGAGATGAGCGCATGAAGGACTCGCGGAAACCGTACATCGCCGGCAACTGGAAGATGAACCTGGATCGAGCGCACGCGCTCGACCTCATCAAGACGATCCGGGGTCGACTCGGTGACGGCAGCGATCGCGAGGTCGCGGTGTTCACGCCGTCGGTCTACCTGGCCGATGTGTCCGCGGTGGCCCAGGGTTCACCGCTCGGCGTCGGTGCGCAGAACCTCTGGCACGAGAAGGACGGCGCCTTCACCGGCGAGTTGTCCGCGGCGATGCTCCGCGAGGTGGGTGCGGATCGAGTGATCGTCGGCCACAGCGAGCGGCGCCACCTGTTCTTCGAGAAAGACGAATGGATGGGGCGCAAGCTACGCGCGGCGCTCGCCGTCGACCTGCTGCCGATCCTGTGCATCGGCGAGACCATCGAAGAGCGCAAGGGTCACCGCACCGAGCGAGTGCTCAAGCGCCAACTCGACGCCGCGCTCAGCGAGATCCAGCCCGACGAAATGCGCAAGGTCGCCATCGCCTACGAACCGGTTTGGGCGATCGGGACCGGCGAGACCGCGACGGTGACCCAGGTCGATGAAGTCCATCGCTTCCTGCGCAAGTGGATCGCCGGCAAGCTGGGCAGCGATGCTGCGAAGATCACGCGACTGCTGTACGGCGGAAGCGTGAATCCCGGCAACGTGAAAGCGCTGCTCGCCGTCGACGACGTCGATGGCGTCCTCGTCGGCGGTGCGAGCCTCAAGCCCGACCTGTTCTTGCCCATCATCGAGTTCGATCACTGACTCTGCGATCGAGCCTGTCGACCGTCCCCTTCGATTTTCCTCCCGCATCCCCTCCCGGACTTCCTTCCCGCGCGCCACACCGCAAGCTGACTCCATGAGCACCGCCCTTCTGATTCTGTTGTGGGTTCTGTTCTTCGGCTCCGCCGTGATGTTGTCGATCCTGGTCCTTCTGCAACAAGGCAGCGGTGGCGGCCTCGCCGAAGCCTTCGGCGGCGTCGGTGCGGAGACCTTCGGGGTCCGCGCCAGCGGTGCGATGAAGTTCACCTTCGCGCTGGCTGCCGTCTTCCTCGCCAGCGCTGTGTTCCTGCACGCGACTTGGTCCGCGTGACGGTCGGAGGTCGGTGGTGAGCACCCCGCCGCAGAGCCCGCGGCCGCAGAGTCCGCGATCGCAGAAGCTCCTGCGCAGCATGACCGGCTCGGCGTGGGCCAAAGTGGTGGGTGAAGGCGGCGGCTCCGCCGTGGTGGTGGAACTGCGCAGCGTCAACGGTCGCGGTTTCGCACTGAAAGCGCGCTTGCCCGCGGAGTTGAGCAGCTTCGAGCGCGGCATGGAGGAGCGGATCCGCGCACGGGTCCATCGCGGCTCGGTCAGCTTGACCGTGACTCTCGAGCGATCGTCTCGTGATCTCGCCGGGGTTCTCGACTCGGGGCGATTCGCCGAAGTCGCTGCCGAACTGCAGCGCCTCGCTTCGGCGTGCGGTCTCTCGGCCCCGACGGTTCGTGACGTGTTGGTGGTTCCCGGCGTGCTCGCGTCGAGCGGGGAGATCTCGCGGGAGCGCGGCGAGACGGTGCCGGCCGCCGTCCAGCGAGCACTCGACGACGCCCTCGATCGGCTGATCGCGTCCCGCGAAGCCGAAGGTGCCGCGCTGTACATCGCAATCGAATCCCACCTCCTCGAGTTGGAGTCGGCACTCGCAACGGTCGCCGCGCGTACGCCTGAACTGGGCGCGCGCTACCGCGACCGTCTGCTGGCGCGGGTCAACGAGGTGCTCAACGGGAGCGGAGTAACTCGCGAGCTGTCGCCCGCCGATGTTCTGCAGCAGGTCGCCCTCTATTGCGACCGGGTCGACGTGCGCGAGGAGCTCGATCGCCTGTCGGCTCACCTGGCGCGGGCCCGTGTACTGCTCGCCGGGAGCGAGCCGCCGGGTCGTAACCTGGAGTTCCTGACCCAGGAGATCCTGCGCGAGGTCAACACCATCGGCAGCAAGTCGCCGGACGCGGAGATCGCCCACGAGATCGTGGCCATGAAGTCGATCGTCGATCGATTGAAGGAACAGGTGGCGAACCTCGAATAGGATCCGCCCGGTGCAACCGCTCGCCTCGCCGATCAACCGCATGGCTGCGAAGACTCTCGGTCGTCTCGTCGTGATCTCCGGACCCTCGGGCGCCGGCAAGACCAGCGTGTGCAAGGCGCTGAAGCAGGATCCACGTGTGGAGTTCTCGGTGTCGGCGACCACCCGCGCGATGCGGGCCGGCGAGGTCGACGGCGTGGACTATCACTTCCTCACGGTCGAAGACTTCCAAGCTCGCGAAGCGCGCGGCGAGTTCCTCGAGAGCGCCTCGTACAACGGCCGTTACTACGGCACGCTACGAGCGCCGATGGAGCGCGCGCTCACCGCGGGCAAGGTCTTCGTGCTCGAGATCGAAGTGCAGGGCACCCGGCAGCTCCGCAGTCGCAAGGTGGAAGGCACCTACGTCTTCGTAGTTCCGCCGGACATGGCGGAGCTGCGGCGACGATTGACGGCGCGCGGCCAGAATTCGGTGGAGGAGATCGAGAACCGCATGCGCATCGCCGCTGCGGAGCTCGAGGCGCGCGATCTCTACGACCACGTCGTCGAGAATCATCGACTGGAAGACACGATCGCGCGTGTGCGCGCTCTGTGCGGCTTGGAGGCATCGTGAAGATCCTTCTCGGTGTCGGCGGTGGGATTGCGGCATTCAAGGCAGCTGCCCTTGCCAGCCAGCTCGTGCAGCGTGGCCACGAAGTGCGCGTCGCAATGACGCGCGATGCCGAGAGCTTCGTGGGTCGACGGACCTTCGAGGGGTTGACCGGCAGGGTCGCCATCGTTTCGTCGACACAGATCGATCCGGACGGAACCGCACCTCACATCGCTGCAACCAAGGATGCGGACGTCTTCGTCATCGCGCCGGCGACGGCTGATCTCTGCGCGCGTCTCGCGGCAGGCTGCGCCGACGACGCGGTGACGCTCGCCGCGCTGGCCTGTCGCGCGCGCCGCATCCTCTGTCCGGCGATGAACGACGCGATGTGGAACCAGAGTGTCGTGCAGCGCAACGTGGCGACGCTGCGCGGTCTTGGTTTCGAGGTTTGCGGGCCGGTCGAAGGCTGGCTCGCCGAGGGCTACTCCGCAGTCGGCCGCATGGTGGAGCCCGACGCGATCCTGGCTGCGATCGAAGCGCCATGAAGCGGCTCTATGAGCTGCACGGTGACGCAGACGCCCTCGCTGCCGCGCTCGATCATGTGCACCTCTTGTGCGAGGTCGAGGCGATCGTCGAAGGTGACGGTTCTGCGCGAGTGCTCGTCGATGGCGAATTGGCCGCTCTCACCGACTTCGCCGTGACGGTCCGCATGCTCGATTCCTTCGAGGAGTTCGACGCTGCATCAGCACCGACCGGTTTCGAACGCGATGCCGTGATCGAAGTCGCCGACGATCTCATCGTGCGACCGCCGTGGGTCGAGTCACGGCCGGACTTTCGCGGCATCGAGTTGGTCGTGCCGCGCGGCATGGCGTTCGGCAGCGGCGAACACGGCAGTACGAAAGCGGCGATGCAGTGCTTGCGTAGTGTGTGGCCCGCAAGCGGGGAACTGAGTGTGCTGGACGTCGGCACCGGTTCCGGCATCTTGCTGTTGCTCGCGCGCGCACTCGGCGCGACATCGCTGTGCGGTTGCGACATCGAGCCGGAGTCCGTCGTTGCTGCGCGTGAGTTGCTCCCGGATGCCGACGTGCGCCTGGGTGGTCCGGCAACCTTTGACGGCGAACGGTTCGATGTCGTGATTGCCAACCTGGATGGGCGGCAGCTGCACGCGAACTTGTCCGCCGTGCGCGCGAAGCTTCGAGCGGGGGGCACGCTGGTGGTCTCCGGGATGCGGCCGGAGGAGGTCGTTGGACTGCGAGACAAGCTGCCGAGCGAGGCGGTGCGAGTGGAGCGCCGCGAGTGCCTGGGATACGTGAGCTTGGGTTACGTGAGTCCGCGCTAGCCCGGAGTACTCGTGAACGTCTGCTGGGATGGCCGCAAGTCGCGCCCGGCGGCGTCGCTACAGCTACGCTTCGGTCGTCGACTGACGCAGCTCCTTGCCGGACATCGACCTGCGGCGATCTCGCGACGACGTTCACGAATGATCCGGGCTAGGGTGCACTCGCGGTGTTGCGCGGGGACGGCGCATAGATGTCGTAGCGCGCGCGTGAGCCGTGCATCACCGCGATGGTCTGTCCGTCCGCCAGCGCGGGCGCGCGCGGAGGTCGCTTCACTACGACGCGGCGTCGGGCGATCGCGCGGGCGGCGCGCAGGAGCTCGACATCGGCTATCAGCGGCTCGTGGGTCTCCTCGTGGTCGTGCAGCGCGCGCAGGATCTGGGCCGCACTGCGCGGCAAGGCGGTCTTGCCGCGGTCGGGATACATCGGGTCGAGGTAGATCGCATCAGGTGAGGCAGAGGCGTCGCGGCGGAGCGACTCTAGGTGGTCGCGCGCGTCGGCCACGATCAGTCGGAGTCCTCGCGCATCTGGGGCGCGCGCGAGTGCGTCGCGCAACATGGCCGCGAGGACCGGGTGACGCTCGATCATCGTGACTTCGGCTCCGGCAGCGGCGAGAGCGAGCGAGTCGCGGCCGAAGCCGGCGGTCGCGTCGATGACGGTGCGCACGCCGCGTCCCAGTCCGACGGCGCGGCACAGCAGAGCCGTGCTCGCACGGTCGGTCGGTGCGTCGCGGTCGAAGTCGAGGCGATGGGCGCGACGAGTGCCGTCCCGGCAGAAACCCAGGGCGAGCGGGCCGTCGCTGAACCAGAGCACGAGTTCGTCGGGGTCGGCTGGGGGGGCAGGATGGTCGGCGGGATCGAGTCCGAGCGCGCGCACCCAGTCGTCGGGGGGTGCCAGGAGGGGGGGGCCGCCGGCGACGGCCAGCACCACGCCCCGCCGGGTTGGGGGCGGGCTCGAGGGGGAGGTGGGGGGTGTGGTCGGATTCACGGGGATACTGGTCCGGGGAATGTTGCTGGGGCCTGGTCGGGGTCCCTGGGCCAGGTGTAACGGCACTTCGCGCGGGGTCTGGCGAGGGGAATCGAGGCCAGCAACATTCCCCGGATCAGTATCCGGTCAGGGAACACCGTAGCCCTTTCCGAGCGTCGAAAGCGGGTTGCGATCGATCGCAACCGCCGCCCCGCATCCGTCTTCGAGATCCGTCCCAGAGCATCCGTGTTTCGATTCGAGCCGATCGGATCCGGTCAACGGTCAGCTTTCGCCAGACGGGTTACGCTCCTACGCACCCATTCTCCCCGGTCGGCCGGCTCCGTGGCCGTCGACACCCTCTCGCTGCTCCTGGACTGACACCAATGCGCCGACTCCATCTCAAGCTCTTCTACCTGCGCACCCGCTTCAAGCGAGAGCCACAGGGCGTGACTGCCAAGACCCTGGGCGTGCGGCCGGCAACCATGTCGCACCTCGAGCAAGGCCGATCGCTTCCTACCCTGCAGATGCTCGACGCCTTGTGTCGTCATTATGACGTCACGCCGACCTACCTCCTCGACGACGATCGGCCGATCGAGCCGCGCGCGCGGGATCGCTGGTCGGAACGGGAAGCGGTCATCTCCCGCGGCGATTGGCTGGAAGTGCCGGACGGTGCGGCGATCAAGACCGCCGACGGCATGCTGCTCTGTCCGGTGATGGCGGGTGCGCGCTTCTACTCGTCGACGGCGCATGCGCAGCGCATGCTGTGCCACACGAAGGAGCAGACGGTCGACCTCGGTGCGCGGCTCGCGACCGGGGAACGCGACTCCGATCATCAACTCGAGGAGTTGCTCCGACGCGAACTCACCGCGCAGCGCAAGCCGCGGGCTCGCAAGAAGGCGGCGTCGACGAAGGACGCCATGCCCTCGCACGCCGCGCGCGGTCTGCGCCCCGGCAGCGAGATCGTCGCCGAGGCCTGAGTTGCCCGGCGGGGGGGCCTGGGGCAATCCCTTGCGCTCCCGCAGACGGTCCGCGATACCGGTGGCGTGGCTTCCGCCCCGTACTACCGCGTCGACGTTTTTGCTGAGCGTGCCTTCGCCGGCAACCCTTTGGCGGTCTTTCCGGACGCCGACGCGATCGACGCCGACGCGATGCAATCCATCGCGCGCGAGATGAATCTCTCCGAGACCGTCTTCGTGCAGCGACCGACCGCGCCACAGGCCGACCTTCGCCTGCGCATCTTCACGATCGATCGCGAATTGCCGCTCGCCGGTCATCCGACGATCGGTGCGGTCTTCGCGCTCGCGACGCACGGCCACTTGGATCTGCGCGGTGAGCGACCGGTGGTTTGGTGTGAGCTCGGTGCGGGAGTCATGCCGGTCGAAGTGGTGCGGGAGGGTGCGATCGTGCGCGAGGTCGTGATGACGCAACGCACGCCGCGCTTCGGCGATCGGACCGTGGATCCGGCGCGGATGGCGGCGGCGCTCGGGCTGTCCCCGCGTGCCGTGGGTGCTGGCGACTTACCCATCTCGGTGGTGGACACCGGGATCCCGTGGCTAATTGTTCCCATCGCCGATCTGAGTGCGATGCGCGCGATCGCTGTCGATGGCGCGCGCTGTGTTGCGATCGCCGAGGCCGTCGGCACCGACGCCTTCTACGCCTTCACGCAAGAGGTCGTCGATCCCGCCGCGACGGCGCACGCGCGACATCTCGCCTTCGGCACACTGACTCCCGGCGAAGATCCCGGCACCGGCAGTGCGGCCGGCTGCCTGTCCGCGTTCCTGGTGAAGGAAGGTGTCCTGCTCGCAGCTCCCACTGCGGAACTCGTGATCGAGCAGGGACTCGAGATTGGCCGACCGTCTCGGATCACGGCTCGGGTCGATACCAAGGGCGGTGCGATCGAGCGGGTTTGCGTCGGTGGTCGAGCGGTGCCGGTCGGCGAAGGCGTCTTGAGTTGGTGAGCGCTGACTTCGGCAGCCCTGGCGCGAGCTGCGCTCTTGGCCCACACTCCGGGCTCTCCGTCTGGCGGCTGCCGCGGCGGACTCGTCGATGACCGACCTGACCGACACTCCGAATCCGCGACCGCTCGATCGACACGCGCGGCCCCTGCGCAATTTGCGGCTCTCGGTGACCGACCGCTGCAACCTGCGCTGCGGCTACTGCATGCCGGAGGCCGAGTACGTGTGGTTGCCGCGCGCGGAGTTGTTGGACTTCGCCGAGCTGGTGCGATTGGTGGGCGTGTTTCGATGTCTCGGCGTCGATGCCGTTCGACTGACCGGCGGCGAGCCGCTCTTGCGCAAGGACCTCCCCGAACTGGTGGCGCAAATCGCGCGCGCTCACGAGGGAGTGCCGATCGCGCTGACGACCAACGGCACGCTGCTCGCCTCGCTCGCTACGGAGTTACGGGCCGCGGGACTGACTCGCATCACGGTCTCTCTCGATTCTCTCGACCCCTCGCGCTTCGCGCGCCTGTCGGGTCGTGATGCTCTCGACAGCGTGCTCGCGGGAATCGCGGCCGCGCGCGCGGCCGGCTTCGCGAAGCTCAAGATCAACACGGTCGCCATTCGCGGCGAGAACGAATTCGAGCTCGATGCCTTGCTCGCCTTCGCGCGTGCGAACGACGCGGAGCTGCGATTCATCGAATACATGGACGTCGGTGGGGCGACCAAGTGGTCGCATGCGCGCGTTCTCGGTCGTGCCGAGATCTTGCAGCAACTCGCGGAGCGACACGGTGCGATCTCGCCGCTCGCCGGCGCCGGGTCGGCGCCGGCCCAGCGCTTCGCGCTCCCGTCGGGACAGACTTTCGGGATCATCGCGTCGACCACGGCACCCTTCTGCCGTGACTGCGATCGGGCGCGGCTGACGGCGGACGGCGTGTTCTTCACCTGTCTCTATGCCCGCGAGGGGCTGCAACTGCGCGATGCCCTGCGCAGCGGTGCGACCGACGAGGAACTACACGCGCTGCTCCACCGGACGTGGTCGCAGCGCGCCGACCGCGGGGCCGAGGAGCGGCTGGCTCTGCACCGCTCGCGCGCGGCGTTCGCGAGCCAGGCTGAGTTGCGCGCGGATCCTCACTTGGAGATGCACACCCGCGGCGGCTAGCCCGGGTGATTCGTGAACGTCGCCGGGCGCGAGTTGCGGCGATCGGAGCAGACGTTCACGGGTAATCCTGGTTAGCGCGGCGTTTCCACGTCAGGCGTCCGATCCCTGACGAGACCAGCCCGCCATTGTTCAGTCGTGAGAGTGCGTATTCGGTCCCTCGCGCATGGATCGTGACATGCCTTCCAGGCCGATGATCCGCGGAGGAGGATGCCGAGCAGGAAGCCTACTTGCGCCGTTCTTCGCGCATCGGGTGGCAACTTGGCACCGATGGGGGACCGCAGCGGTGGGTATGGCGAACTCCGACGGGCAACGTCACGCCGCGATCACGACCCGGCATCCGTCCTGGCTGAACATCGGGGACGTCCCGGTGCACCAAGTGGTCTCGACATCCCCGGGCCACATGCTGCAGATACGTGCACCGGGCGACTCAGTGGTGCACTGAGTCGCCCATCGGGGTCAGGAGCGGGGTGGGGCCGGTCGTCCCAAAATTCTTGGCCAGCCTGTAGAGATCGGAGAGGCCCGATCGTCTTCGGTGCGGTCGGCGAGCGCGGCTCGCTGTCACTCCATCCAAGACCAGCCAAACCCTGCACGAGACCCATCGATGCCCAAGTACATGCTCATCCTTCGTGGCGACGTCACCGTCGATTACAGCAACTACAGCCCCGCGGACTTCGAGAAGATCCTCGGCGAGTACGAGGCGTGGGGCGCCCGCATGGCCCAGGAGAACCGCCTGGTCCTCGGCCACAAGCTGCAGGATCAAGGCGGCAAGGTGATGATCCCGTCGGGGGGCCGCACCACGATCAAGGACGGCCCTTACATCGAGACCAAAGAGGTCGTCGGCGGCTACTACGTCGTCGTCGCCGATGACTACGACCACGCCTGCCGGCTCTGCGAGGGTCATCCGAACTTCCGATTCGGCAGCATCGAGGTCCGCGAGTTGGACCTCATGGGCCAACCGGATGATTCCTGAGGCCGCGCGCACGGCAACCCGTCCGAACCGAAGTGGCTTCGCGCCCTCACGCTGATCTGGTCGCGGACCTGTTCCGCCACGAGTACGGCCGCATGGTCGCGGGGCTCGTGCGCGTGTTCGGGACCGATCGCCTCGACCTCGCCGAGGACGTCGTGCAAGAGGCGCTCCTGCGCGCGCTCCGCACTTGGCCCGTCGAGGGTGTGCCCGAGCGACCCGACGCCTGGGTGTTCAAGGTCGCGCGCAACCTTGCGCTCGACGCGATGCGTCGACGCAAGCTCGCGACGCGGGTCGAGGACGAACTCGTGCGTTGGGCCGAGTCCAAGCCGCCGGTCGCACACCCGGTCGAGCCGCTGGAGGGGATCGCCGACGACACGCTGCGGATGATGTTCACCTGCTGTCATCCCGCGGTTCCGGTCGAGACGCGGGTTCCCTTGGTCTTGAAGACCGTGGGGGGCTTCGGCGTGTCCGAGATCGCGGCGGCGTTGCTGACCAAAGAGGGCACGATCGCGCAACGGCTGTCACGCGGTCGGGCGAAGCTCGCCGAAGAGGGGGTGTCCTTCGATGTTCCACCGCCGCACGAGTTGCCCGAGCGATTGCCGCTCGTGCTCGATGTGCTCTACCTGATGTTCAACGAGGGCTATCGCGCACACCGCGGGGAAGATCTCGTGCGCAAGGACATCGTCTTCGAGGCAGTGCGGCTCGCCCAGCACCTTCTCGATCTCGAGGCGACGGCCCGTCCCGAGGTTCACGCGCTCCTGGCCCTGATGCTCATGCTCGGCGCACGATTGCCGTCGCGCACCGACGCGTTGGGTGAGATCTTGACCCTCGCCGAGCAAGACCGATCGATCTGGGATCGACGGTGGCTGAACGCGGGCTTTTGGCACTTCCGCCGATCGATCGGCGGGGACTCGCTCGGCATTTGGCACGTCGAAGCGGCGATCGCGTCGATCCATGCGGCAGCGGAACGCTACGAGGACACGAATTGGGTCGCCTTGCTTCGCGAGTACGATCGTCGACTCGCACTCGCCGACTCACCGATCGTGCGGCTCAATCGCGCGGTCGCGCTCGCCAAAGTGCACGGCCTCGACGTCGCGCTGGCGGAACTCGCACGGCTCGAGGATGTGCCGTCGTTGCACGGCTACTTCCTGTTGCCGGCCACGATTGCGCACTTCCTCTGGCACAAGGGTGAGCACGCGCGTGCTGCCGAGCAGTTCTTTGCCGCGCTACGCCTGCCGAGTTCCGAGCCGGAATCCCGGCTCTTGGTCAGGCGCTTGGAGGCGTGCCGGCGCGGCGACGCGCCGCCGCGATGGTGAAGCCTGCCAAGGCACGCTTCTTGTCATCGGATCAGACCCAGACCTCGTTTGCACCCTGCGTCCGGCACAGCCGACGGAACCAGCACAGTGGAACCGACGCCCGGACACCAGGCGCGAGACACGACGGTGTTGCGAGGCAGAACCACGCGTTAGCCGCTCCTGTTCGCGAGTTCAGATGCCGCAGAGTCCCGAGTCGCTTCGTGTGTGGTTGCCAGTCTCCAAGTGCACTCCCGTGAGACGACGCTGTCCGTCGACTGGAGTCCGGCGCTTGGGAAGCTTGCGGTGTGCGAGAGGGCTTCGTCGTCTCCGCGTGAGTCCGCGGCGTGTTCGAGGAAGTCTGGCTGGGAGGTCGTGAGAGTCGGGTGACTCGAGAGGGTTGATGAGAATGCGGTTCAGGTCGACAGCCCACGTTCATCCCCGACCTGCAGGATGGGACTCCCGAGCGAGTGACCCGAGATCGGCATGGAGACCATCGAGGTGAGTCCCGAGCCGGCCCAACGATTCCTCGGTTACCACGATGACCAGCGTTGCTAGTCGCAGTCGCAGTCGCGGCCGCGCCCACCACGAGGTGGGTTCTCTTGGGGCGACCTTCGAGAGGAGATTCGACGTGAAGTCAGTCAGGTTGCGGCGCAGCTCTGGTCTGCTGCGAACTGCGCTCATGTGCACTCCGATGCTCTGTTTGAGCGCGGTTTCTTCGGTTCACGGACAGGCTCCGGCGGGAGCTTGTCCACTCACGCCCGCGCAGGAAGCCGCGGTGGATGCCGCAACGGACAAGCTTCTGGACTGCGCTCTGAACGATGGCCTGCTGCCTGGTGCGGGTTGGCCGCCTGATGACCCTCGCTGGGGTGCTCTGGGTGGCTTGCTCGCAAGGAGGTACTTCCGCAACGCGTGGCCAGGACTCGGGGAGAAACTCCAGAATGATCAACTTCCGGACCAAGCGCGTGGGATCACGAAGCAGAGCAAGGGACGACTCTCCAAGGATGAGTGGGAGACGGTCTGCCTTGGCAAGAATGAATGGAAGGGAACGGCTAAAGATCAGTACCTTTCCGAGGATCCCGCTGCTGCTTGCTGGCTGCTCGCCGGGGTTCTCCTCCACGAGTTTTCGCACGCATTCGACGACGATTATCCATGGCCGCCGGTCGCACCGCCGGATGTGAAGTCGCATGCCTGCGAGGAATTCGATGCCTATTGTTGGGAGATCGAAATTCTGGACAAGGGCATCGAAGCGCTGGGACCGAACTCGCCGGAGGAGCTTCCGGATACTCTGAATACACTGGTTACCCGCAAGAATGATGAAGCGCGCCGGAAGGAAGGTGAGTCATGATGAGGCTTGCAATTCCTGGGTTGCGCGAGGCTGCCGCAGCGATGATGGTGGCGCTATCGTCCTATACTCCTGCACAAGACCCGGATGCAGATCTTCGAGGGATGTCCGTACGCAATCCAGCGGGCACGGGGATGTTCACGTGTGGGCTTGCCGACACACCGAAGACGTTGCTCCAGTGGTCACATAGGCGAACGCGTACCACCAAGACC
The DNA here is from genome assembly GCA_050181465.1 of Planctomycetota bacterium. GTDB lineage: Bacteria > Planctomycetota > UBA1135 > UBA1135 > UBA2386 > JACRLW01. The sequence goes on along the minus strand of JBFXDD010000003.1, from coordinate 101,556 downwards.
GCACCTTTCGATCTTCCGGGTGATGGGGTCGAGGTGTCCGACTCTGACCCGCCGACCGTTCTCTGCTGCGGCACGAAGGATCCCGGCCAAGCTTCGCAGTCGGCGGTCATCTTTGTGGCGTCCTTGGTCTTGGGCTCGCCGCACGAGATCCAGTTCGGCTCGCAAGTGATGCTGCCGGGGATCGATGCTTCGGACATCAGTTGGAGCCCACAGTTGCCCATCATTTTCGTGTTGGACAAGAGTGCGCGACAGGTCTGGATGGCGCCCTGGAACGGGCCGGATCAACCGCTTCCGCCGACTCCGCAATGGACCGTTGGCTTCGGTGTGCCTGAAGTACCGATCTTGGCTCATCGCTTTGTCCGGCTCGGGGCGTCCGAAGACGCTGCAGAGTTCACGACCCCCAATGGGCTGGGATACTACGTCAAGCGATCGGGTGCGAACCTGCAGTTCATACCGTTCATCGTGGGCGTCGGAGCGACTCCCGTGCCGGCGTGGCATGTCGAGCGAAACGGCGCACTGCCGGTTCCAGGCGTGCTGCGTTTGAGTGCCATTACCGATGGAGCCGCCCTCGACTACGAGGTGCGCTACCTGCTCGATCCACTGGCACCGCCCATCTTGGCGGGAGTGCATCCCGGACCTGGGGAGGTCGAGGGGATTCTGTGCCCCGACCTGTTCTTCGACTTACCCGGGCCCCGCTACGTGATCGCTGGTTCGGATCGCTCGCCGGTGAGTGTCACGCCGATCGTGCGCTACGGCGAGGCGATCGGCGGCAGTACGCTGACGTTGGACCGCGACATCGCCTTACCCGCGGAGCTGCTCTATGTGGGCGTGAACCGACTCTTCGGACCGCAGGCTCGGGTGCGACTTCAGAGCCCCGCCGCGACGGCGGTCAGCCTGTCGTGCTTCTTGTTGGTGGACGTTCGAGAGGCCGAGGTGGACCCCATGATCGATCCCATCGTGCCGTTGTCGACCGGTGGTGTGACCCTGAGTGGGCCGTCCATCTATCCGTTCTCGGTCGAGCTTCCGGCGGGAGCCGATCACGCCATCTTGCGCGCGCGCTTCGATGTGCCCGCAATCGAAGCTCTCCAGAATGTCGTGCTGTTCTTTCAGATCGCAGTCGCGGACCCCGGCGGCGGCGTCGCATTGAGCAGTGTCGCCGGTTCGGCGATTCTTCCGGCATGGGCGAGCCCCATGGCCGGAGCTGCTGCTCCCCCGGCGGCACGTTCGGGGCAACCCGGCCGGTCGCGGAGTGAGTGGCTTCGCTCCATGCAGGAAGCCGTCGAACGATCGCGACGGGGAGAGTCCGTGAGGGAAGCCCGGGTGATGCTGGGGCAGGACTCCGAGACCGGCGCGCCGAGCGAAGCCGACCGTGAACGGTGGCGCGCGCTTCGACGGCAACTGAGCCGTTGATCACGCGATCGGCGATCGGATGGATGCGGCAGAGAGCTCGCGCAGCGACAGGACCACGCGGTCGGCTGCTGCCAGCTCTTCGCGCGTGCGACCGGTGCTCACATAGCCGATCGCTCGCATTCCCGCCGCGTGAGCTGCGGCGATGCCGACGCTCGCATCTTCGATCACGACGGCGCGCGCGGCCGGCACTCCCAGTCGCTCGGCAGCGAGCCGGAACACCATCGGATCCGGTTTGCCGCGCGTGACGTCGCGGCCGGTCACGACAGCGCCGAAGCACTCGCGAACGCGCAGCGCGTCGAGCACCATGGCGACGTTCTCCGGCGGACCTGAAGAACCGACCGCGAGAGCGAAGCCTGCGTCCGAGCGGACTTCGCCGTCACTGCGCGAATCCGCGAGGTGTCCGAAGGAGCCTGGGGGGTCGCGAGAGTCCGGGTGATTCGAGAGGGTTGATGAGAATGCGGTTCAGGTCGACAGCCCACGTTCATCCTCGACCTGCCGGATGGGACTCCCGAGTGAGTGACCCGAGATCGGCTTGGAGACCATCGAGGTGAGTCCTGAGCCGGCTCATCGATTTCTAGGTTACCACGATGACCAGCGTTGCTAGTCGCAGTCGCAGTCGCGGCTGTTCCCATCGCAGGCTGGGATCCCTCCGGACGACTCTCGAGAGGAGATTCGACGTGAAATCAGTCATGTTGCGGCGCAGTCTTGGTTTGCTGCGCACTGCGCTCATGTGCACTCCGATGCTCTGTTTGAGCGCGGTTTCTTCGGTTCACGGACAGGCTCCTGCGGGAGCTTGTCCACTCACGCCGGCGCAGGAAGCCGCGGTGGATGCCGCTACGGACAAGCTTCTGGACTGCGCTCTGAACGATGGCCTGCTGCCCGGTGCGGGTTGGCCGCCTGATGACCCCCGCTGGGGTGCTCTGGGTGGCTTGCTCGCGAGGAAGTACTTTCGCAACGCTTGGCCAGGACTCGGGGAGAAACTCCAGAATGATGAACTACCCAAGAACGCGCGTGGGCTCACGAAGCAGAGCAAGGGACGACTCTCCAAGGATGAGTGGGAGACGATCTGCCTCGGCAAGACTGAATGGAAGGGAACGGGCAAAGATCAGTACCTTTCCGAGGATCCCGATGCGGCTTGCTGGCTGCTCGCCGGGGTGCTCCTCCACGAGTTTTCCCACGCATTCGATGACGATTATCCATGGCCGCCGGCCGCACCGCCGGATGTGAAGTCGCATGCCTGCGAGGAATTCGATGCCTACTGTTGGGAGATCGAAATTCTGGACAAAGGGATCGACGCTTTGGGACCGAACCCGCCTGCCGAGTTGCACAAGACGCTGAATATGCTGGTGACCCGTAAGAACAATGAAGCGCGCCGGAAGGAAGGTGAACTATGAAGATGTTTGGAGTTCCTGGGGTGCGCGAGCCAGCCGCAGCGATGATGGTCGCGCTCTCGTCCTATACCCCTGCACAAGACCCGGATGCAGATCTCCGAGGGATGTTCGTACCTCATTCCGCGGGTACGGGGATGCTTACGTGTGGGCTGGCGGACGATCCGAAGAATGAGATTCATTGGGTATATCGACGAGACCTCATTACTATCGCCGCACCCTTCGATCTTCCCGGCGATGGGGTCGAGGTGTCCGAGGCCGACCCGCCGACCGTTCTCTGCTGCGGCACGAGGGATCCCGGCGAAGCTTCGCAGTCGGCGGTGATCTTTGTGGCGTGCTTGGCCTTGGGCTCGCCGCACGAGATCCAGTTCGGCTCGCAAGTGATACTCCCGGGGATCGATGCCTCGGACATCAGTTGGAGCCCACAGCTGCCCATCATCTTCGTGTTGGACAAGAGTGCCCGACAGGTCTGGATGGCGCCCTGGAACGGGCCGGATCAGCCGCTTCCGCCGACTCCGCAATGGACAGTTGGCTTTGGTGTGCCGGAAGTGCCGATCTTGGCCAAGCGATTCATTCGGCTCAATCCCTCCGAAGACGCTGCAGAGTTCACGACCCCCAATGGACTGGGATACTACGTCAAGCGATCGGGTGCGAACCTGCAGTTCATACCGTTCATCGTGGGCGTCGGAGCGACTCCCGTGCCGGCGTGGCATGTCGAGCGAAACGGCGCACTGCCGGTTCCAGGCGTGCTGCGTTTGAGTGCCATTACCGATGGAGCCGCCCTCGACTACGAGGTGCGCTACCTGCTCGATCCACTGGCACCGCCCATCTTGGCGGGAGTGCATCCCGGACCTGGGGAGGTCGAGGGGATTCTGTGCCCCGACCTGTTCTTCGACTTACCCGGGCCCCGCTACGTGATCGCTGGTTCGGATCGCTCGCCGGTGAGTGTCACGCCGATCGTGCGCTACGGCGAGGCGATCGGCGGCAGTACGCTGACGTTGGACCGCGACATCGCCTTACCCGCGGAGCTGCTCTATGTGGGCGTGAACCGACTCTTCGGACCGCAGGCTCGGGTGCGACTTCAGAGCCCCGCCGCGACGGCGGTCAGCCTGTCGTGCTTCTTGTTGGTGGACGTTCGAGAGGCCGAGGTGGACCCCATGATCGATCCCATCGTGCCGTTGTCGACCGGTGGTGTGACCCTGAGTGGGCCGTCCATCTATCCGTTCTCGGTCGAGCTTCCGGCGGGAGCCGATCACGCCATCTTGCGCGCGCGCTTCGATGTGCCCGCAATCGAAGCTCTCCAGAATGTCGTGCTGTTCTTTCAGATCGCAGTCGCGGACCCCGGCGGCGGCGTCGCATTGAGCAGTGTCGCCGGTTCGGCGATTCTTCCGGCATGGGCGAGCCCCATGGCCGGAGCTGCTGCTCCCCCGGCGGCACGTTCGGGGCAACCCGGCCGGTCGCGGAGTGAGTGGCTTCGCTCCATGCAGGAAGCCGTCGAACGATCGCGACGGGGAGAGTCCGTGAGGGAAGCCCGGGTGATGCTGGGGCAGGACTCCGAGACCGGCGCGCCGAGCGAAGCCGACCGTGAACGGTGGCGCGCGCTTCGACGGCAACTGAGCCGTTGATCACGCGATCGGCGATCGGATGGATGCGGCAGAGAGCTCGCGCAGCGACAGGACCACGCGGTCGGCTGCTGCCAGCTCTTCGCGCGTGCGACCGGTGCTCACATAGCCGATCGCTCGCATTCCCGCCGCGTGAGCTGCGGCGATGCCGACGCTCGCATCTTCGATCACGACGGCGCGCGCGGCCGGCACTCCCAGTCGCTCGGCAGCGAGCCGGAACACCATCGGATCCGGTTTGCCGCGCGTGACGTCGCGGCCGGTCACGACAGCGCCGAAGCACTCGCGAACGCGCAGCGCGTCGAGCACCATGGCGACGTTCTCCGGCGGACCTGAAGAACCGACCGCGAGAGCGAAGCCGTCGCGGGCGAGATCCAGCACGAGTTCGCGGGCGCCGGGCACTTCCGGAAAGTGCTCGTCCAACCGTCGGCGATACGCGAGTTCCTTCTCGTGCTCGATCGCACGGCAGGCACTCTCGTCGATCGGCCTCGGCCAGAGTTCGCGAAGAAAGTCGACGCTCGTCTTGCCGAAACCCTTGGCGAACACGGCTTCGGGAAGCGGCACCCCGTGTCGTTCGCAGGTCTGCCGCCAGCTCTCGTAATGCGCGGCGTAGCTGTCGACCAGCACGCCGTCCATATCGAAGATCACCGCGATCGCGGCGCCGCTTGCGGATGCGCCCACTTCAGCAATCGCCGACCAGGCTGGCGATCTCGTCCTTCCCCGCGACCAGGTCTTCCGGGGTCTTGATCGGGAAGAAGCGCGAGGACGGCCCCGTGCGCTTCACGCGCACGAACTGACTGCGCAAGAACCGCGTCATCTCGCCGACCAGGCGTTCGACTTGCACGGCGACTTTGCCGTCGACCTTCTTCTCCACGTAGTACCACCCCAGCTCGAAGTCGCGGTCGAGAGCATCCGCGCTGAAATGGAAGGTGTTCGTGTTGAAGACGTTGACCACATCCGCGTCGAAGCCTTCCGGGTAGCGGATCTGTTCGATGAGCTGCAACTTCCCGCGGTAGAGCCACGGCGAACCGCCGACGTCGCCGGGCCACTTGGGCGCGACCTCCACCGTCGTCTCCGCGTGGCTCTGGATGTGCATCCCCAGGATCCCCGGGCAGACGCGCGCACCGAGATTGTCGACGTTGGCGAGCAGCAGGTAGCGGCCGCCGCGGGCACGAAAGCGATCGAGCACTCCACTGGCACGCAGCGACGGCGCGAAGTCGCCGTGGCCGGGACCGTACGGCGAGATCTTGCCGGCTGCGTCACGGAACACCTCGCCCTCCTTCGTCATGCGAACCGAGATGAACTGCGTGAAGCACTCGAGATCGCCGTCGCCCGCGCCGAAGTTGTCGTGCTCGATCAGATGAGCACGCGTCGCTTCGTCGGTCGCGAAGCTGTTCATGAGGTAGACGGGGATGTTGCCGCCCAAGCGTCGGCCGGTCGCCAGGGCTTCGCGGATCTTCAAGCCGAGGAACGATTGCCCCGGCAGCACTTCGACCACGCCCTTCACCACGCCGCCGAATCGCGTGGCCATGCCGCCGTTGAGGATGACGAGCCCCAACTCACCGCGTTGGATCGCCGCTTCGCCGATCCGCTCGAGTGCTTCCCGCTCGGTCGTGCCGGTTCGCGGCAGCTCCGCGATCTGTTCGCTCGACGGCGGCAACATTCGATCGCGAACTCGGTTGTTCGCGGTCGACAGCCGGTGCGTGCGCACTTGCTCCTGCCAGTCGGCGAAGAGGGCGTCGTCGAAGCCGAAGCGGTGTAGGAAGGCGAGGTCGGTCGGGGTGAGTTCGTTCAATGCGGTCCCAGGGGGATCGGGAACGGAGGGGCGCACACGTTAGCCAAGGGCCACCCCAAGCGCGCCTGCCTTCCGAAGGCGCGGTCGTGCTGCTGCTTGGCATTTTCCGATCAGGAGCGGAACATCCGTCGCCATGGAATCCTCGGCGGCGATGCAATCGGCCGGTTCGCCGTCGTCGTCGCCGGCGCATACGCCGCTGCCGGCCGACTCGCCCCTCACCGTCCTGCGCGGGGTCGGTCCGCGCACCGCCGCCGCGCTCGCGGCGGTTGGGATCGCGACGCTTCGCGACCTCGTGCTCTGGTTTCCGCGTCGCCATCGCGACGTCGCCCCGCTGGTTGACCCGCCGAGTGCGGCGCTGGGCCGACGGGTGCGCGTGGCGGCCAGGGTGGTTCTGGTCGAACGACGACGCCTTCGGGGCGGGCGGACGCTGGTCAGCGCCGAACTCACGACCGTCCCCGCCTCGCCGCCGGCCGTCGGGGAGCCGACCATCCGGCTGCGCGTCGCGTTCTTCAATCAACCTTGGCGGCTGCACACCTTCGAGCCTGGCGTCACGCTCACGTTGGAGGGGACGCTGCGCCAGGATGGCGTCGACTTCGGGCTCGATCAGGTCGAAGTCGTCGCCGCGCCGCAGCTCCGAGGCGAGCGCTGCACCGTCGCCTACCGCGCGATCGAAGGTGTCGCCGAGGGGGCACTGCGCCGCGTGATCGCTCTGGCCATCGAGCGGATCGCCGTGCACGACCTGCTGCCGCCCCTGCCGGTCGGACTCGGCGAGAGTGCGCTCGGCGACCGTCGCGATCTGCGGGCCTTGCTCGTCGCCATGCACCGGCCGACGGACGTCGCGGAGCATGAGAGCACGCGCCGCTGGTTCGCGCTGCACGAGGCCGTCGAGTTGTTTCGGCGGCTCGAACGCGTTCGCCGCGCGCGACTCCAGTCGATCGCGCCGCGGGCGGTGGCGGAGACGGATCACGACGCTCGCCTCGCCGACATCCTCGGCTTCTCCCCGACGTCGAGCCAGCGCGCGGCGATGCTCGATCTGCGCACCCGCCTTTCTCGCAGCGAACCGATGGGGGTGTTGCTCTTGGGCGACGTCGGCAGCGGCAAGACTGCGGTTGCCCTCGATGCGGCCTTGCTGGCGGCGCGCGCCGGCTGCCAAGTTGCCTTCCTCGCGCCGACCGAGTTGTTGGTCGAACAGCACCACCAGCGACATGTCGACGCTCTGACCCGCGGAGGCGTGAACGTCGCCTGTCTCACCGGAAGCATGCCGAGCAGCCAGCAACGTGCCCTGCGCGCAGCGATCGCAGCGGGGATCGTGGACCTGGTGTTCGGAACGCACGCCCTGCTCGCGACCGCCACCGAGTTCGCGCGGCTGGGACTGGCGATCGTCGACGAAGATCATCGCTTCGGGGTCGGCCAGCGGCAGGCGCTGAGCGCGAAGGGACGAGCGCCGCACCTGCTCGTGATGAGCGCGACGCCGATCCCGCGAACGACCGCGCTCGCGCGCTTCGGCGACCTCGATCTGCTGGAACTGCGAGGCCGACCGCAGCTCCGCGGCCCGGCGCACGCGCGCTTCGTGGCGCGGCAGCGTTGGCCGAGAGTGCTGCGCGCGATCGCGCGGGCGGTGCGGCGAGGCCACGGGGTGTTCGTGGTCTGCCCGAAGATCGGCGAAAACGGCGAGAAGGGTGGTGTGATGCGGCTGCACGCCGAACTGGCACCGCGATTCGCTTGCGCCGTCGTCCACGGTCGCATGCCTGCTGCCGAGCGGTCGCAGGCCGCACGCGCGCTTGCCGCCGGCGTGATCGACGTGTTGATCGGCACCACCGTCCTCGAAGTCGGCATCGACGTACCGCGCGCCGCGCTGATGGTCGTCGTGGCGGCGGAGCAATTCGGTCTCGCCGCACTGCATCAACTGCGCGGGCGGGTCGGCCGTGGGCTGCGTCGCGGCCTCTGCATCCTCACCGGCGACGCGAGTCCGCGGATCGCTGCGATCGTGAATTCGACCGACGGCTTCGATCTGGCCGAGCAGGACTTGGCGCTGCGCGGCGCCGGCGAACTCTGTGGCCTCCGGCAGAGCGGTGCGATCGACTTCCGCGCACTCGACCCGATCGACGACCACGCGCTGCTCTTGCGCGCGCGCGAGGCCGTCCGCTCGGAGTAGGCGCCCGCCCAAACCACAGCCACCGACCATGCGCACGCTCACCGTCGCTCAGGCTCGCGCGATCGATCGTCACGCCGTCGAGGTTCTCGGGATGCCGTCGATCCTCTTGATGGAGAACGCGGCGCGTGGGGTCGCCGACGCCGCCCGCCGCATGGGCTCGCGCTTCGTCGTTCTCGCGGGGTCCGGCAACAACGGCGGTGACGGTGTCGCCGCCGCTCGGCATCTCGGCCCGTCGGCGCGCGTGTGCGTCGCCGCCGAGCCCGACCCCGCCAAGTCACCCGATGCCGCCTTGCAACTGCGCATCCTGCGGGCAGCGGGTCGCGAGATCCTCGAGGAACTGCCCGTCGAGGAGCTCGCACACCCCGATGTGGTGTGGATCGACGCGCTGTTCGGCACCGGGCTCACGCGCGCGATCGAAGGGCCCGTCGCCGAGTGGATCAGGGTCGTGAACGCTGCTCGCGGACCTCGCCTGGCGGTCGACATCCCGAGCGGGCTGTGCGGCGATCGCGGCATACCGCTCGGCCCGGTCTGCGTGCATGCGGATCGCACGGTCACCTTCGAGGCGCCGAAGGTCGGCCTCCTCGCCGCGGGAGCGTCTCGTTTCGTCGGTGCGATCGAGGTCGTGTCGTTGGGGCTGCCGTGAGTGCGCGAAGGCTCCCGGCTCATCCTTGCGCCGAGTCGGGGCGGGACCGATCCTTCCGGGATGACCACGGACTTCGTCATTCTCGGCGGCGCACGCACACCGATGGCCGAGTATTCCGGCACTCCCGGATTCGGCCTCCTTGCCGACCTCTCGGCGATCGAACTCGGCGCGATTGCGACCAAGGCAGCGATCGAACGCAGCGGCGTCGCTGCGTCGGCGATCGATCAGGTCTTCATCGGCAACTGCAATCAGACCAGCGCGGATGCGCTCTACGGCGCGCGCCACGTCGCGCTGCGCGCCGGACTGCCGATCGAGACGCCGGCTCTGACCGTCAATCGCATCTGCGGCAGCGGGATCCAGTCCGTGGTCTCGGCCTGCCATGCGATGGCGGTGGGCGAGGCCGGGCTGTGTGTCGCCGGCGGCATGGAGAGCATGAGCCAGGCACCGTTCGTGCTGCGCGGGATCCGCGGCGGCATCCGCTTCGGCACGCAGCCGCCGCTCGAGGACATGTTGTTCTCCGCGCTGTACGACCCCTACTGCGGTTGCTTCATGGCGCAGACCGCCGAGAACATTGCCAAGAAGTGGGGCATTTCGCGCGAGGCTCAGGACGAATACGCCCTGCGCAGTCATCGCCTGGGCGCGGCAGCGGTGAAGGCCGGCAAGTTCGCGGCCGAGATCGTGCCGGTGACCGTGAAGCGCGGGAAGGGTGAGCTGGTCGTCGACACCGACGATCACATCAAGCCGGACACCTCGATGGAGGCGCTCGCGCGGTTGCGCGCGGCCTTCGGCAAGGACGGCACGGTCACCGCCGGCAACGCTTCGGGGATCGTCGATGGCGCCGCCGCGCTGGTGGTCGCCACCGCCGCACGTGCGAAGGAACTCGGCAAGAAGCCGCTGGCGCGCATCGTGTCGTGGGGGATCGCAGGTGTGGCCCCCGACATCATGGGTATCGGTCCCGTGCCGGCGATTCGACAGGCCTGCGCGAAGGCGGGGATCGCCGTCGCCGATCTCGATGTGATCGAGATCAACGAGGCTTTCTCGGCGCAGTATCTCGGCTGCGAGAAGGAACTGGAACTCGATCGCGAGAAGGTCAATGTCAACGGCGGTGCGATCGCCCTCGGACATCCGCTGGGTGCGACGGGCACGCGCCTGTTGCTCACGTTGGTGCGCGAGCTTCACGACCGCGGCGCCAAGCTCGGTTGCGCCAGTGCCTGCATCGGCGGCGGCCAGGGCATCGCGATGATCGTCGAGCGCCTCTGAGACGGATCTTCGATCGATGACGAACCACCACGACACGGTTTCGATCCGCGGCCGGATCCTCTACCTCACGCGCGACGAAGAGCTGCTCCGCGCGCAGCTCTACGACGGGGTCGATCTCGACTTCGACCCGGATCGCGAGCTGATCGACAACATCTCGACCGACGAACTCACGCCGGGATGGGTGTGCTACTACTACGATGAGACGCTCGCCCGCTACTGTCTGGTGGGGCTGCGCGGCGGGGTCGTCAAGAAGGACGCCATTCTCAACGGTCACTTCGGCGTGATCGTCTCGGGTCGATCGAAAGGCTGCGGCAGCAGCCGCGAGACCGCGCCGTTCAGCGAGCTGAAGGCGGGCGTGCAGCTCGTCATCGCGCGCAACATCGAGAAGATCTACGGCCAGAACTGTCAGAACATCGGATTGTTGACGTCGACGGACTTCGGACTGATCGAGCGCATCCGGCGCGGGGAAGCTCTGCCCCGTGCGGAGTTCGAACGCGGCCTCGACCCGATTTCCGCGGGGATCGTGCGCAGCGGTGGACTCTTCGCCTACAACAAGGAGCGGCTCGCCGGTCGGACTTCGCCGCCGGCGATCACGACTCCCGCGCAGCCGATGACGCTCGCGCAGAAGATCATCGCCCGACACGCGATCGTCGATGCGAGCAAGGATCGGATCGGCGTGCCGGCGGTCGCGGTGGGCGATGCACTCTTCGCGCGCGCGGATCTTCGATTCAGCCACGAATACGTCACGCCGATGGCCGAGGCCTTGTTCAAGATGGGGCTCGGTGAGGATGCGAAGGTCGCGCAACCGGAATCGGTGTTCGCGTTCCGCGACCACCTGACCTTCCTCGATCGCGTGATGTCCAAGGCGCACATCGACATGGGGCTGCGCGAGCAGGCGCAGAGTCTGGCGACCGTGCAGGCGGGCTTTGCCGAACGGCAGGGTGTCAAGCTGTACGGCGAGGTGAAGCGCGACGGCGTGGATGCCGGTTCGGCGGGGATCTGCCACAACATCGTCGTCGAGGAGCTCGCGTTGCCCGGGCAACTGGTCATCGGCACCGACAGCCATACCTGCATGGCCGGCGTCCTCGGTTGCTTCGCGTTCGGGGTCGGCTCGACCGACATGGCGAATGCATGGTTCACGCGCGACATCCGCGTGCGCGTTCCCGACTCGGCGCGAGTCGAGTTGCACGGGAGCCTTCGCGCGGGAGTGTCGGCGAAGGACGTCATGCTGTTCCTGCTCGCCGACGACTACTTCAAGAGCGGTGCCGGCATCGGCAAGGTGCTCGAGTTCGGCGGACCCGGTATGGCCAATCTGTCGGTAGACGAGCGGGCCACGCTCACCAACATGGCGGTGGAGGCCGGCGGCTTCACCGGCATCTGTGAGGCCGACGCGCGCACGCTCGAGTGGATTGCCGCGGAGCGCGGACTCGATGTGAGTTCGCTCGCGCCGTTGTGCGTCGCGCCCGATCGCGATGCGAAGTACGAGAAGACCTTCCGCATCGATCTCGCGGCGATCGAGCCGATGGTGGCCACGCCGGGTGATCCTCGCAACGGCGTGGCGCTGTCGGACCTCGCAAGGGACGTCCGCATCGACATCGCCTACGGCGGTTCCTGCACCGGTGGCAAGCGCGACGACATGGACATGTATGCGGCGGTCGTTCGCAAGGCGCTCGAGCGCGGTCGCAGCTTGCCCGAAGGTGTGCGCTGCTACATCCAGTTCGGCAGCCAGCGCATCCGCGATTACGCGGAGACGATGGGCTATGTCGCGCTGTTCCGACAGGCCGGCATCGAGCTGATCGATCCGAGCTGCGGTGCGTGCATCAAGGCCGGTCCCGGTGTGTCGGATCGCCCCGACCAAGTCACCGTGTCGGCGATCAATCGCAACTTCCCCGGCCGCTCGGGCCCGGGGCAGGTCTATCTCGCCTCGCCCTTCGTGGTCGTCGCCTCGGCCTTCCTCGGTCGGCTCGGGGGACCCGAGGAGTTGTGAGCGCTCTTTTGGTCGAGGTGCGGGGCGGCAAGACCACCGCGGCTCAGACCCGCGGCGGGTCGGTGATGGTCATGAATCGTCGGTTCGACGGGGAAGCAACCATGCCGGCGGCCCGGTTGCTGGAACTGCGGTTTTCTTGACGTTTTGGCATGGAGTGAGTGAGTTTGGCAAGTAGTCGACGCGCGCGCAAGCCCCGAGGAAGCAGACCGGCGGTCGATCCGATCCGTCTCGAGGTATTCCACCAGTTGCTCGCAGCCCTGTGCGAGGAGGCGGGTGCCGTGCTCATGCGTTCCGCGGCGAGCGCCAACATTCGAGAGCGACGGGACTTCTCCATCGCGCTCTTCGACGGCGACGGCCGTCTCCTCGCGCAGGCGGCGCACATCCCAGTACACCTCGGGAGTGCGGCGCAGTCGGTCGCGGCGGTCCGCGCCGAGCTGACGCTCGAGCCCGGCGATCTCGTGATCCTCAACGATCCCTATCGCGGGGGCACGCACCTGCCGGACGTCACTCTGGTGATGCCGGTGTTTCTGCCGGGTCACGCGCAGCCGCGCTTCTTCTTGGTCAATCGCGCGCACCATGCGGACATCGGCGGTGCGGTGCCGGGGTCGATGGCGGCGGCGACGGACCTGCTCGCCGAGGGGCTCGTGATCCCGCCGGTGAAACTGCGCAGGGCCGGCGCGCCGGCGGTCGACATCCTCGCGTTGATTCTCGCGAACGTGCGCGGTGCCGAGGAGCGCCGCATCGACTTCGCGGCACAAGAGGCGTCGTTGCAGGTCGCCCAGCGCCGACTGCTGGCGCTGGTGGCGGACCAGGGCGACGCCGTCGTGCGCGAGGCCAGTGAGCAACTGCTCGAGTATTCGCACGCGTTGGCGACCGCCGTGATCGCAGAGCTTCCGCGCCGGCGGGTGAGTGCGCGCGACGTGCTCGACGATGATGGCGCGGGCACGACCGCGCTCCCGATCCATCTCGAGCTCGGCGTGACGGCGGGTCGATTGCGATTCGATTGGAGCGAGAGTGCCGACCAGGCGCGTGGGGGAGTGAACTGCAATCGCGGGATCGCCGTCGCGGCGTCGGTCTACCTGCTGCGATGCCTGTGCCCGGAACGGTTGCCGACCAACGAGGGCTTGTTTCGGGCAATCGAAGTGGTCACGCGTCGCGGTTCCTTGCTGGAGCCGATCCCGCCGGCCCCGGTGGCGGGCGGCAATGTCGAGACCAGTCAACGGCTCGTCGATGTCGGACTCGCGGCTCTTCGCAAGTTGCTCGGCGCGCGCATTCCGGCGAACTCGAGCGGCACCATGGTCAATCTGACGCTGGGGATCGCCGATGCAAGCGGTGTGCTGCAAACCACGTATGAGACCTTGCCCGGGGGTGCGGGTGCCGGTCCCGGCGGGGCGGCGGCCTCCGCGATCCAGACGCACATGACCAACACGCGCAACACCCCGATCGAGGATGCCGAACAGCGCTTGCCGATCGTGGTGGAGTCGCTCACCGTGCGGCGCGGCTCGGGTGGGCGCGGCAAGCGTCGTGGCGGCGACGGCGTGCGCAAGTGCGTGCGCGTGTTGGTACCGGCGTCCATCTCGGTGTTTGCCGAGCGCGCGGAGAGTGCGCCGGCCGGTGCGCGTGGTGGTGGGCCGGGCAAACGATTCTCGGTGCGGGCGACGATGCCCGATGGACGTCGCGTGCGATTGCCCAGTAAGTGTGCGCGCAGCCTGCCGGCGGGTGCGCGGATCACGCTCGAGACGCCCGGCGGCGGTGGTCACGGGCGATGAGGCTGTTGCGAGGTCTCGCGCTCGCCGCAGCGCTGGCGGGTGGGCTGGCGGGTTGTCTGGCACGCATTGTCCCCTTGGTCATCGAGGAGCGTCTCGATGCGCGCGCGTTCGAACTCGTGTGTGACCAGGTGCGGCTGCGTTACGGCCCGCTCGATCTCGCGGATGAGTCCGAGTTCCGCGTGCAGAGCGGCTGGGCCAACGCCAATGAGCGCGGTCGCGTGATGCGTCGTCGCGCGACATTGTTCCGCGAGTCCCCTGACCGTCTTGCGATCGTGGTCGAGGAATCGCTGTTGACCGGCAACTTGCTCGGCGAGCCGCATTGGACGACTCCGCAGCCCGTTGCTCGACTGGAGCGCGAACTCGCAACGGCGATCGATGCGGTGTTGGGGCCGTAGGTGGGGGGGCGTGGAGCCGTCGTCCGTCGTGGAGTCTTGCCCGCTGCATAGAACCTCCGTGTTCGCGTGGCATTGCCTGCGCTGAGGTAGCCAGCCGAGCGCAACCTCGCCGCCGTCAGCCGCCCAACCGCTGCGCCGACGTCGCGCCGTCGATCCCGGCGAGAGATGCCGTCAGGCGCGGTTCGTTCGGCCGCCGACGCAGCGCGCGCACCAACACGGCGCGTGCCGACGACAGCAGACCGCGCGCCTCGAGGAGACGCGCACGCGCGAGCACAATGCGAGTTCGCTCCGCGCCCAAGCGGCGCGCGCGGCGCAGGCAACGCGCGGCAGCGGCGAAGTCGTCGCCGAGAATCTCCGCCTCGAACTGCCAGAGCGGGATGCGTGCGTCGGTCGGAGCGAGGCGAGCCGCGGTGCGCAACAACTCGCGGGGCTCGAGGGGCGGCGCTTCGTGGTCGGGACCGGACAACAGCAGCGCGAGCGCCTGCTCGGCCTGCGGATGGATCGGGCTGAGCGCCAAGGCGCTGCGGATGCGACGCAGGCGATCGCGACACTCGGTCGGATGGAAAGCACGTCGTGCCTCGTGCTCCCAGAGGTTGAGACTGCCCTGCGCCCGCAGGCTCGCCGCGACCATCGAGGTCAACGCCTCGGCAAGTCGCGCGCGCCACAGGCTCTCTCGCTCGCGATTGTGACCGAGTGCTTCGGCTACGCGCTCGCGAAGGCCGGCGAGACGCGCGGGACTCACACCGATCGCCTTGGCGGTCGCGCGCAGCGAGAGGCGACCGTTCTTGAGGTGGGTCGCCTCGTGGAGCATCGCCGAGAGGAGCTGTTCGTCTTCCTTGGAGAGCTCCAGCTCGAACCCGGGCGGCGCTTCCACCCACATCTCGTCGAGCGCGTCGTCGGCGGCGCGCTTGCGCGTCACGCGCTCGCGCAAGGAATAGTGCACGTGCTGGACGATGCGGATCCAGCGCGTGTGTCGATCCCGTTCCTCCAGCGCCAACACCGCGCGCGGATTCGCCAGCGCGTCGAGCGCCAACTCCTGCATCGCTTCGGCGGCGATGTCGCTCTGACCGCGCGCGTCGAGGCGCTTCCAGATCGACATGCGCCGGAGGATGCCCGGCATCACCCGACTGCGGAACTGCTCGACCGCGTTCAGCGCCGCTTCGCGGCAGTCATCGTCGGACGCCAGATCGGTGCGAGTCATCGGGGAGCGAGAGGCTCCAGCGAAGACCCGGCCGGCGCTCTCTGCAAGCAGTGGGTCCGAAAACATCGGATCCGAACGGTGCGGATCGGCGGGCGCGGCTTCGCCCGGATTCGGCCGGGGGCAAGGCGATCGGGACTCCAGGGCCACGCGGCTGCTCGCTTGTCGACGAAGCGGAAGGGGCGCGCGCGCCGGCGCGTCGCTAGACTCCTCGGCTTTTTTCCGACTCCTGACCATGCCCAGCACCTGTGTTATCGGCCTCTTGTGGGGTGACGAAGGCAAGGGAAAGATCATCGATCTCCTCGCCGCGGACGCCGACTGGGTGGTCCGCTACGGCGGCGGCCACAACGCCGGGCACACCCTGATCCACGAGGGTCAGCGGTTGGTGCTGCACCTCGTCCCCTCGGCGATCCTGCGCACGGGTGCCAGGAACCTGATCGGCAACGGCGTGGTGGTCGATCCCTACCATCTGCGCAGCGAGATCGCGGGGCTCGCCGACCGCGGCGTCGGCGTTCGCCTCGGCGACAACCTGTTGCTCGACCAGGGCGCGCACGTGATCCTGCCCGTGCACCGCACGTTGGACGGGCTCTCCGAGAGCGCGCGCGGCAGTGCCAAGCTCGGCACCACCGGCCGCGGCATCGGTCCGGCCTACGCCGATCGCGCGGCGCGCTGCGGCATCCGCGTCGGCGACTTGATCCGCCCGGCGCGACTCGATGCCGCGCTCACGCGCTTCGCCGCGGAGAAGAATGCGATCCTGTCGGCCTGCGGAGTCGCGCCCTTCGATGCGGCGCAGCTCCGCACCGAACTCTTGGAACTCGGCGAGTTCCTGCGGCCGGGCATCGTCGACGGTGGTCGCCTCTTGCGCGACGCGTGGCGCGACGGCGCACGCGTGCTGTTCGAGGGTGCCCAGGGGGTCCTGCTCGACGTCGACCACGGCACCTATCCCTTCGTCACCTCGTCGAGTGCGTCGTCGGGCGGTGTTGCCGCCGGCACCGGCCTGCCGCCGCAGGCCATCGAACGCGTGGTCGGGGTGATGAAGGCGTATGCCACGCGCGTCGGTTCCGGCCCCTTCCCGAGCGAACTGTTCGGCGAGTTCGCCGATCGCCTGCGCCAGGCCGGCCGCGAGTTCGGATCCACGACCGGTCGCCCACGTCGCATCGGTTGGTTCGATGCCGTCGCTGCGCGTCACGCGGCGCAGATCTGCGGCGCGACCGAGCTCGTGATGACCAACCTCGATGTCCTCGCTGGCATGGGGCCGATCCGAGTCGTCACCGCGTATCGACTGGCGGAGAGTGCCGGTGGTGAGACGGTCGAGCACTTCCCAGCCTTCGATCTGGACGGCGTCGAGCCGACGCACCGCGAGTATGCTGGCTTCGACGAGGATCTCTCGTCCGTGCGACGGTTCGCCGATCTGCCCGCGAGCGCCCGCGACTACGTCGAGGCGGTCGAGGAGCTGGTCGGAGTGCCGATCCGCACGATCTCGGTCGGCCCGGGCCGCGATCAGGTGATCCGCCGGTCGGTCTGAGCGACCTTCAATCCCACTCGAGCCATCGCCGTCCGCCGACCCAACTCCGTGAGCCGCCGCGCGCCTCTGACCCAACCTGACCCCGGCAGCTTCACCGTGCCGCGTTCCGTCGCGATCATCATGGACGGCAACGGTCGCTGGGCGAAGAGCCGCGGCTTCGAGCGCATCCGCGGGCACGAGCGCGGCATCACCGCCGTGCGCGAGACCGTCGAGGAGTGCGCGCGACTGGGAGTCGAGGGACTGACGCTCTACGCCTTCTCCGAGGAGAACTGGAGCCGACCGCAGCGCGAGATCGATCTCCTGATGGGATTGCTCGTGCGCTTCCTCGTCGAGGAGCGGCCGACCCTGATGAACAACGGCGTGAAGCTGCTGCACGTCGGTCGGCGCGAGCGCCTGTCGAAGAAGGTCCTCGACGTGCTCGACGAGACGATCGCGTTGACCGCCGGCAACACCGGCATGCGGCTTGGTCTGGCGATTTCGTACGGCGGGCGCGCTGAGCTGGTCGACGCGATGCGCACCCTCGCCGAGCGCGTCGCGCGCGGGGAACTCGATCCTGCGGCCATCGACGCCAACGCGATCGCCGCGTCGCTCTACCGCCCTGAGATTCCAGACCCCGATCTGCTGATCCGCACCGCCGGCGAGATGCGCGTGAGCAACTTCCTTCTGTGGCAGATCAGCTACGCGGAATTCCACGTCGAAGAGGTCTGCTGGCCCGACTTCCGTCGCGAACACCTGCATGCCGCGTTCCGCGCCTTCGGCCAGCGTGTGCGAAAGTTCGGGGCGGTCGTTCCGTGAGCGGCGGCGAGGGGCAGGCACCCAAGCCGCGCAGCAAGGGTGCCGAACTGCGCATCCGCTTCTTGATCGGGCCGAGCATCATCGCCCTGCTCGCGCTGTTGTACTGGCTCGACACGACCGTGCTCGCCGAGCGCGGGATGCGCGGAGTCTTGATCGCGGGCTTGCTCGGTCTGCTCGGTCTCGGCGGCATCGTCGAATACATCGCGATGCTGCAGAAGGGCGGATTCGCCGTCGCGCGCACCTTGCTGCTGCTGTTCTCGGCGGCGCTGTTCGTCTCGCCGTTCCACTTCGCGTGGCACAGTGTGGACCGCGAGCTGTATCCGCTGGTCATCGGCACGATCGGCCTCTTGTTCCCGATCGCGGTCGAGTCACTGTCGCGGCGTCGCATGCAGCAGGGCCTCGAGCTGCAGGGCGCGACGATGCTCGGCTTCCTGCTGATCGCCTGGCCGATGTTTCTGGCCCAAGGGATGGCGCTGCGCAACCTGCCGGCGGTCCTGCTGGTCGCGATCGTCAGCAAGGGCGGCGACATCGGTGCCTACCTCGTCGGGGTCGCGGTCGGTCGCAACAAGCTGATTCCGCACGTCAGCGGCGCGAAGACCATCGAGGGTTCGATCGGCGGGCTGGCCACCAGCGTCGGTCTCGCCATCGCCTTGCGCGATGTGCTGCCGGTGTTCGACCACACGATGTCGCTGACCACCGCTGTGATCGTCGGCGTGGTGCTCAACATCACCACGCAGGCCGGCGACCTCATCGAGTCGCTGCTCAAGCGCCGCTGCGGCGTGAAGGATTCGTCGACTCTTCTGCCGGCTCACGGCGGCATTCTCGACCTCATCGACAGTCTCTTGTTCTCCTACCCCGCCTTCTTCCTGATCCTTGCCGCCAACACGGGACCTTCGTGAAGGACGACACCACCGACCAAATCCTCGTTCTGGAGAGCCTCGATGAAGCGCGTGCCCTGCTCGGCCCGCTCGACGGCAACACCCGACTGATTCGCGAGCTGCACTCGGTGCAGGCGGTCGTCCGCGACGGCGCGCTGCGCCTGATCGGCAAGACGGACGACGTCCAGCGCGTGCGCGAAGTGCTCGATGCCCACCTGTTGACGATGCGCAGCGGTCGCTCGGTGACGTCCAACGAAGTCGCGCAGCGCCTGCGATTGCTCGCCGGAGTCGGGGCGCAAGCGCCGGCGCCGACCGCGCCCGAGATCGACCTGCCGCGGCGCGCGGCGGGTCCGGTGCGGCCGCGCACAGCTGGGCAGGAGGCCTACTGGCGCGCGATCGGCGAGAGCGAGGTGGTCTTCGCGGTGGGGCCGGCGGGCACCGGCAAGACCTACCTCGCCGTCGCCGCTGCGGTCGCCGCGGTGAAGAGCGGCGCGGTCCGCCGGATCGTGCTCGTGCGGCCGGCGGTGGAGGCCGGGGAGCGGCTCGGCTTCTTGCCCGGCGACCTGCAGCAGAAGATCAATCCGTATCTCCGCCCGCTGTACGACGCGCTGCATGACCTGCTCGACCCGATCTCGCGCCAGCGCTACCTCGAGAGCGAGATCGTGGAGGTCTGCCCGCTCGCGTACATGCGCGGCCGCACCCTCAACGACTCCTTCGTGATCCTCGACGAAGCCCAGAACTGCACCGTGCCGCAGATGCTGATGTTCCTCACTCGCATGGGTGAGCGGAGCCAGGTGGTGGTCACCGGCGATCCCAGTCAGGTCGACCTCCCGCCGAATACGCGCTCGGGGCTGGGCGACGCCGTGCGCCGTCTCGATGGAGTTCCCGGCATCGCGATCGTGCGGTTGCGCACGAAGGACGTGGTCCGGCACCCGATCGTGCAACGCATCATCGACGCTTACGACGGTCGTCAGGAGGACGCGCGCCGCTCGGACGAGGACGGCGCGACGTGACTCGCCGCCGCCCGGTGGTGCTCAGCGTGGTCGATCGCTTTCGGCCGCGGACCGACCGCCGGTTGGTGACGGCGGTGGTGGAAGCGACCCTGGATCACTGCGAGCGACGCGACCTGGAGGTCTCGCTGCTCCTCACCGACGACGCCGGAATCGCGGAACTGCACGGCGAGTTCCTCGGCGATCCGACCCCGACCGACGTGATGAGCTTCCTCACCGACGACGTCGCGGACCTGGTCGTGAACGTGCAGCGCGCGCGCAAGGAAGCCCGAGCGCGCAAGGTGAGCATCCGCAGCGAGGTCGCCCTCTACATCGCGCACGGGCTCTTGCACGTGTGCGGCCACGACGATCACGCACCGCGCGCGCGACGTCGGATGCGCGAAGCCGAGCGTGCGATCCTCGCGCGCATCGGACTCTCGCCCGCACTCGTCGACGAAGTTTGAGTCGCGCACGCGCGGTTCGAATTCAACACGCGGTGGAAAACCGGGTTGTGACCCGTTGCACGGTGCACCGACTTTGTCGTACACTCGCGCGCGTTCCGATTCCGATAGAGCGATTCGAACGCAGTGCGCCGAACTCAGGACGGTCAGACAACCTGGTGGCGCGAGCACGCGAGTGCGGCTGCGGAATCGGTAACAGTCGAAGCAGCGATTGGCTCAGACCCTAGGGTCAGCACCAGGCGGTTCGTCATGAGTGGATCAGCGCGATGAGCGGGCGATCGACGGCAAGGCGCGACGGGCGCGGCAGCAGTGCCACCATCGACCATGGAGGTGACGCGGGCGATCCCGCGTCTGCCAAGCTGGGGTCCAAGGTTGCGGCCAAGTCGGGTGCGCGAAGCAAGACGACGCGTCGTGTCCCCACCAGTGAGGAGTGGCTCGCGCAGTATCGGCGAAGGCCCACCGATCGATTGCGCGATGCCTTGCTCGATCGCCACCGGCCCGAAGTGGAATCGATCGCGCGCACCCTCGCGGCGCGGCTGCCGCGGTCGGTCGAGGTCGAGGACCTCGTGCACGCGGGGATGTGGGGGCTCATGCAGGCCATCGAGAAGTTCCGGGCCGACTTGGGATCGCCGTTTCGTCCGTTCATGCGCCCGCGCGTGCGCGGTGCGATGCTCGACGAGCTGCGCAACCTCGATTTCCTGCCGCGCTTGTGGCGCCGCCGTGCGCGTGCGCTCGATTCGGCGACCAGTGAGCTGCGCGCCGTGCTCGGCCGCGAACCCAACGATCACGAGCTGGCGCAGCGCCTGGGAACCAGCGAAGCTTGGCTAGCCCGTGCGCGCACTCGCGTGCACGAGGGGCCGATCGACTTCGGTGGGCGATTCGATTCCGGATTCGAGGGTGATCCGCTCGATGCGGTGCCGGATGAGCACCTCACCAACCCGATCGAGCAGCTCGATCGCCAGGACTTGCTCGCGATGATCGAAGCGTCGCTGCAGCCGGTGGAGTGGAAGGTCCTCCAGATGCACTACTTCCAGGGCCTCAGCGGCAAGGAAGTCGCGCAGGCGCTGCGACTGAGTCCGGCGCGAATCTGTCAGATCCACGGCACGGTGCTGTCTCGGCTCAAGCAGCGCTTCGCGGCCCTGGCGATCTGAGACACTGGTGACTTGAGACACTGTGCCGCGCCGCGATGGCGATCCGCCTCGATCGCCGTTGCTCCGATCAGTTGCCGAGGTAGCTGGTGCCCGCGGCAGTGGTGACGATGCCGAGCAGGTTGGCAGGGAAATCGAGGACAGCACCTTGCCAGTGGAGCGCGGCGCCCACGAGATTCGGGAGCGGGGGCACGAGCAAGCTGAGGCTGGCCGTGCTCGGGCCGCTTGTTGCGATCGCGGTGGCGTCAGGGGAAACGGAGAGATCGCACCCGTTCGCGCCGAAGGGAGTCAGGTCGAGGGGTAGCGGAGTCGGGCCCCACTGAGTGCGCGACCCGCCGATCAGCGCCACAACAGCGGTGCCCGGCGCGGCGAGGTTGCCGAACTCGACGGTGAAGTTCGTGCCGAGCCGAGGCAGGCTGTTCGCGGCGGGAGCGATCGTTGGGATGCCCGCGGTCCCGGCGCAACCCTCGCCGAAGGGCCACCAGCGCGCGGTGCCGTTGAAGTAGTGGATCGTTCCGTTCCACACTCGCGGGGAGTAGACCGGTGCGCCGAAGAGTCCCGTGGTCGAGGCGCCGAGCGACAGACTGAGGTCGGCGTTGGCAAAGGTCTGATTCGTACCGTTGCCGTTGGTGTACGCCATCGCGGTGCCGTTGTATTCGAGCGCGATGCCGTAGTTGCCGGGGGCGAGATGGAAGTCGGTGACGTCCACCGCAGTGGGGTTGCCCTGTGCGAGCGACACGCCGCTGCCGCTGGCGACCTGGATCCAAGCCGCGGGATTGGTCTCGTTGCCGACGTAGGTGCCGGCAGTCAGCGTGATCCACACACCGAGCGTGAACGGCGAGCCCACGCCGCCGGCGCGCGTGTTCTCGCAGTTGACGTCGAAGCCGAGGATCGTGATGCCGGCAGGATTCAGCACCTGGATGTCGAACTGGTTGGTCCAGGTCGTGGTGCCGCTGTTGCCGCCGGCAAAGATGGTCGAGATCGATTGGGCGGAGACGGCGACCGAAGTCGCCAATGCGAGGGCGAGCGTGCGCGTGAGCATGGAGCGAAGCGGAGAAGGAGAGACGGCAGGTGGACGTCCCTGTCGTGGCTTCGAGCTTAGCTGTCCGTCGCCAGTCGCGGGAACGGGGTGCCTTCGGCGCCGATCTCCCTTGGTTCCTCCGCGGCGCCACCGCGGCCGAGCGGCCATCCGCGGTCCCGCCCTGACTCTCTGCGCGCGCATCGGACCACTTCGGATTCGAGTCGTCGGAACCATGCCGTGGTCGACTGGGAGGCGATTCAGACGATCGTTGCGCCATGCCTTCGAGCCTCATTCGCATCGTCCTCGCCGCGCGAAGGCGCGGGTGGGATCGAGGACCCGCGCTCCTTCGAAGGAACTCGCCTTCGCGGCGGGAGGTGACGTTCAGCCCTGCTCCCGCCGCACCGTCCTGCTCAGTCGAGCAGGGTGACGATGCCGCCCGTCCACACGCTCGGCGCACGCATGGTACCGCTCGCGAGGCGGTAGCCGTAGACGCGGGTCACGTCGGCGGGCGAGGTCGTCGGCGTGTTCGGGAAGGTCAGCGAACGACCGTTCGAGAGTACGATCGGGAAGACCGGCTGCGCGAAGTCGAAGGCGAGTGCCTGCGCAAAGATCGAGCTACCGATGACTGCTGGATTGAAGGGGATGTTGTCGAGGTTGAACTGCGGCACGGCACCGCTCGGATCGGACGAGCCGATGGGCGTGCTGATCGTCGGGGCCGCGACCAAGGTCGTGCACAGACCAGGCAACGTGAGGTTCGAGTTCACGAAGTCGAGGTTGAGGAACACCCCCGTCGATGCAGGGGCATTGGTCACCGTGTAGGCGAGTCGGAACCGGTTGAACTGGTTCTTGGCGAGACCGGCCAACGCCATCGCGACGCTGCCGCCCGTCGGGATGCAGCCGGTTGCGATCGAGGTGCCGGTGGTGCTGGCGCCGGTGCTGCCGCTGATCGACTGGAAGTCATTGCCGTAGTCGGATGCCGACGCGTTGTTGCGCGTGCGCACCTCCCACAGGAACGGGTTCACGCCGGTGTAGACCCACGGGGTGTCGAGCGTGAGCGCCAAGTTCCAGGGTGCCGGCGAGACTCCTGGATTCGCGGTCCAGTCCGGGAAGTTCACCGGCTTGGACGTGAACACGACGGTCGGCGCGGTGAGGTAGTTCGCGGAGTAGTTCTCGGAGACTGACCCAGGCAGCACGGAGTCGGCGAGGACGACTTCAACGTCCATCGTGCGAGCCGTCCAGGTGGGATCGGCCGCGGCAGTGCCGTCGCGGCGCCAGGAGATGCGCTGCACGACTGCAGCCGGTTGGCCGACGCTCGTGGCATCGAGCTGCTGCCAAGTCAGGTCGTCGTACTTGAACAGGATGTAGTCATGGTTGCTGCTGCCCTCGGTGGTGACGTAGCCGGCCGGGCTGGTGAAACCCTGAGCGAGCAGGCTCGAGGACAAGGCAATAGTGGAGAGGATGGTCTTCATGGTGGTGGCGTCCGGTCGCAGCGCGACGAGCACGGGCTCAGGCGTCGCCTCGTTCGTCGGTCGACGGCTAGGCCGGTATTGGAGCGGCGCGTCCCTCATTCGCCCAGCCCCTCGCCACCGGATCGAGCCCGCGGCAAGATCCGCACGCAGTGCCCCCGATCTCATCGTCTCTTGCATCCGCGCCGGGAAGCGGCAGTCCGCAGTTTCACGTCCGGGAAGATCGCCTGTGGTGCGAGGGCGTGCCCGTCGACGATCTCGCCGACCGCTTCGGCACACCGCTGTTCGTCTACAGCCGCAGCGAGATGCTCGAGCGATTGGCAGTCGTGCGCGCCGCCTTCGGTGACGACGCGCTCATCTGCTATGCGGTCAAGGCGAATCCCAATCTGGCGATCCTGCGCGAACTCGGCGCAGCGGGTGCCGGCTTCGACGTCGTCAGCGGCGGCGAACTCGCTCGACTCGTCGCCGCCGGGGTTGGTGATCGGCCGATCACCTTCGCCGGTGCGGCGAAGAGCGCCGCGGAGATCGCGGCGGCGCTCGCGCACCCGGTCACGCTCATCAACTTGGAGTCCGAGCATGAACTCGAGCCCTTGATCGCCGGTGCACGTGCGCGCGACGTGCGAGCGCCGATCGCCGTGCGCATCAATCCCGATCTCCCGGTCGCTACGCATCGCCACACGCGGACGGGCGGCAAAGACGACAAGTTCGGTCTCGACTTCGACGCTGCGCATCGGGTGGTGACGGCGATCGATCGCGCACGCAACGCGCTCGACCTGCGCGGCTTCCACGTGCACCTCGGGTCGCAGGTGCGTGAGATCGAACCGTACCTGGCGGCCTTCGATGCGGTGATGGCCTTCTGCGACTCGCTCGGCCCCCTGGCGGCGAGTGTCGATCACTACGACCTCGGCGGCGGCTTCGCGATCGGCTACGGCCAGGCGGCGGGACGCTTCGACGTCGAGGCGCTGGGTGCCGCGCTCACTCCGCGGATCCGCGCGCGCGGACTGCGGCCTGTTCTCGAACCGGGACGCTACCTCGTCGGCGACGCCGGCATCCTCGTCACCAGCGTGCTGGGGCTCAAAGAGCGGCCCACGCACCGCTTCGCCCTCGTCGATGCGGCCATGACCGAACTCATCCGGCCGGCGCTCTACTCGGCCGTCCACCCCATCCTGCCCACCGCCGAGGTGGCGCGACCGACCGCGGGCGTCGCCGACGTCGTCGGCCCGGTCTGCGAGAGTGGCGACTTCTTGGGGAAGGCTCGGGAGCTGCCGCAGTTGCGGGTCGGGGAACGGCTGGCCGTGCTCGCGGCCGGTGCGTACGGTTCCTCGATGGCATCGAACTACAACACCCGACCCCGCGCTGCCGAAGTGATGGTGTCGGGCACGGACGTGCGGCTCATCCGCCGGCGCCAGTCGGTGTCCGACCTCTGGTCCGAAGAACTCCTCCCATGAAGCGACGACTCTCCCGCCTCTGTCTGTGTCTGCTGGCGGTCCTGCCGCTTTCGGGCTGCGTCTGGTTGCAGAACGAGTTCTTCGTCTACGACAAGCCTGCGCCGTCGGCGGCGCCGGCACCGGACGCGCCCATCGCACTGCCGTGGTGAGCGATGCCCTGCGCGCGGCGGCTCGCGCGGCAGTGGGGGCGGGACGGCTGTCGGGCCCCGGCGTGCTGTCCGGCAGCGCGGAGCACGCGATCTGCGGCGACGAATTGCACTTGGAGTTGACGCTGGTGGATGACCGCATCGACGCGCTGGCGTGGCAGGCGCGCGGCTGTCCGGCCACGATGGCGATCGCGGGTTGTGTGCACGAAGCTTTCGTCGGGACGACTCTCGCCGAGTGTCGCTCCCGACTGACCAATCTCGTGAATGCGCGCGGTGGTCTCGCCCCGCACGAGCGCCACGCCTTCGACCTCGCGATGCGCGCACTCGAGTCGCGAACGGAAGCTGCGTCGTGATCCCGCAACGCTTCGCCGACTTCCTGGCGCGGCTGCGCAAGGGGATGAGTGATCGCGATCGAGCGCGTCTGTTTGCGGTGCTCGAACTCAATCGCGCCCTGGCCGGCGCGGTCGACCAACGCGGGCTGTTGGTGCAACTCCTCGACGAAGCCGTGCGGCTCTTCGCCGCGGAGCGTGGCTTCGTGTTGCTCGCGCCCGCGACCGAGGGCGCCGCACTACGGGTCGCTGCAGCGCGCAGCTTCGATCGCGAGCACGTGCAGCATCCCGAGCGCAAGGTGTCGGCGACCGTTGCCGAGCGATGTCTCAAAGACCAGCGGGCCGTCCTTGCCGAAGACGCGCAGATCGGTGAGTTATCGGCCGCGCGGAGTATCGCGGACCTGCGGCTGCGCAGCGTGCTCGCGGTGCCCTTGCGAGTCGGGCCGCGGACCCTCGGCTGTCTGCTCCTGGATCATCGCTTTCAGGCCGGGGTGTTCAGCGCCGAGGACCTGCCCTGGCTCGAAGCCTTCGCCGACCAGGCGGCGATCGGGCTGCATCTGCACGATCTGCTCGAACGCGTGCGTGAGCACAGCGCGCGCGTCGAGCGCGACAACGCGCGCCTGGCCGCGGAGGTGGTCGAGGTGGCGGCGCGCGTCGCGAGTCTCGAGCAGGAACTGCGCCGCGACGGGCTCGCGCACGACTACCCGGCGATCCTCGGCGAGTCGCCGGCACTGCTGCGGGCGCTGCGCCTGCTCGACCGCGCGGTCGACGGTGAGTTCGCGGTCTTGTTGCTCGGCGAGAGCGGAGTGGGCAAAGAGCTGTTCGCGCGCGCGGTCGCCGAGAAGGGTCGCCGAGCCGGGCGTCCGTTCGTGGCGGTCAACGTCGCGGCGATCGCCCCCGACCTGCTCGAGAGCGAGCTGTTCGGCCACGTGCGCGGCGCGTTCACCGGCGCTGATCGCGATCGCAACGGGCTCGCACGCCAGGCCGACGGCGGCGTACTCTTCCTCGACGAAGTCACCGAGATGCCGCTCGAACTCCAGGCCAAGCTGCTGCGCTTCCTGGAGCAACGCTGTGTGCGCCCGCTCGGCGGCGATCAGGACGTGCCGGTCGACGTGCGCGTGGTGTCGGCGACCAACCGCGATCCCAAGCGGGCGGTCGCCGAAGGTCGGTTGCGCGAGGACCTGTACTACCGACTCGCGGTGGTGACGATCGAGATCCCCGCACTGCGCGATCGTCGCGAAGACATCCCCGCACTCGTCGCCGCGTTCCTCGCCGACGACGCGCGCGCGCGCGACCAGGTCCCGCGGCGCGCGAGTGACGCCCTGCTCGAAGCTCTCTCGACGCGATCGTGGCCGGGCAACGTGCGCGAGCTGCGCAACGTGGTTCAGCGGCTGTGTGCTCTCGCCGATCCCGACCCGACGCGCGAACTCGGGATCGAATCGCTCGAACCGGAGGTGCTGGTGGCGAGTTCGAAATTGCCGACCTTGGACTTGGGCAGCCTGGAGCGGCTGGCGATGGAAGAGGCCGTTCGGCTGGCCGGCGGCAACAAGGCGGAGGCAGCGCGATTGCTCGGGATCAGTCGGCGGTCGCTGTACGACCGCCTGGGGCGAACCGACGACTGAGTATGTCGTGTGCAAGAATTGCACGCCTGCGCAAGATCGGGGCGCCGCGCACGTTGAGTTGAAGTCGCAAGTGGATCCATGGCAATGACTTATGATTCTCCGCCGGATGGCACGTCGATTGCCTGGAGGGCCGCCGTGACCCTCCGGTTCGTTCCCACCAGCCTGACCCTGTGCCTCGGCATCGCCTCCGCCGCGGGCCAGGACCGAGTGCGGTTGGACGAACAGGTGCGCGCTCCGCTCGCCTACATGCAACTCGCCGGTGGTGCCGAGGGTCGCAATGCCCTGGCTTCGCTGCAGAACGACCCTGCCGCCCGCATGTTGTGGTCGAGCGTCGTCGACGAGTCGACGTCGAACGCCCTCGGGCAATTCGATGCGCTCGGCGAACTGGGGACGGGCGAAGTCGAAGTTTCCCTCAACGCGCTGCTGCCGCGGGCAGACGCCCCCGCACTGCCCCTGATGGTCTGCCGTGTCGAACTCGGCGCCGAGCGGGCCAACGAGCTGAAGAAGTCGCTCGACGGCGGCTCGCTGGCGCAGTCCGCCCCGGCGATCGCCGGCCGTGAGACCTGGGAGTTCGGCCGCGACGATGTCGGCGGTGCGCGGCGCTTGCTCGTGGCGATCGTCGGTGAAGACCTCCTCGCGTCGAACAGCGAAGCGATGCTCGGCGATGTCCTGCGGCGCGTTCCCGCCGGCGGAACCAGCACCCCGCATCCGGACAGCGTGTTCGCCAATCGGACCTTCGCCGCGCAGCGCGAGCTCCTTGGTCGTGATCTGCGTGAGCGGACCGCTGCGCGCAGTGCGACGAATACGAGTTCGACTCCGCGCGGCCACGTGCTTCACCTCGACTGGAAGCGGGTGCGTGAACGTTGGGTCGAGCGCATGACGCCGGCCCAGGAGATCGCGCTGACCGCGTTGGGCGCTCTGACCGCGGATCACGTCACGATCGCTGTGAAGGCCGATGATGCGCGCGACGCCACGCGGGTGACCGTCCTGCTCGACCAACCGAACGGTCCCGCGGGACTCCTCGCGGCCGCAGCGCCCGCGGCGCCGCGCAAGGTAATCGGGGCTCTGCCGCCGGTCTCGCTCGCGGGAATGACGATCTCCCTCGATGCGGCGCGGCTCGGCGGCCTCTTCGCGCGGCGCTTCGAGAACACGGGCAGCGACTTCGCGCGGGATCTCGACGATCGCTGCGCAACCTTCGGTCTCGACTTCGCCGAGCAGGTGCTGCCGCGGCTGTCCGGCTTCGGGAGTGCGCAGTTGGTCCTCCTCGACGACGAAGCCAGCGAGCAGGGCGTCGCGTTCGCGATCGGCACCAAGTCGGCTGCGTCGGCACGTGCGCTGCTCACGGAGCTGCGCGCTTCGATTCTCGAGCACGGCGCGGCGCCGCGTCGCGGTGGCGGGTCCCCGCCGCAAGAGCGTGGTGGGCGAGCGCATCCGCCGCGTCCGCACGCCCAGATCGTGCAGGACGAGCGTGATCTCATCACCGTGGAAGGCCCCTTCGGTTCGATGTCCTTCGGCGCGGTCGGCGATGACTTCGTGATCGCCGCACGTCGTGGAACCATCGAACGCATGAGCCGCCTCCTGCGCACCCGAGCTCGCGAGCACGCGAAGGTGCGGGCACGAACCATCGAGTTGTGCGAGTCGATCGTCGCTGCGCGTCCCGCTGGTTCGCGCGAGGCGATCGGCGTCGTCGAGATCGACGGCAGCACGCTCGGACTTCCTGCCGATGCGTCCCTCGGGCGCCACGCGGGCTTGCTCTTCCTCGACGACGGCAATCTGCGCATCGAACTCTCCAGTCCTCACTGATCCCTGCAGCCTTGCTGCAAACGATCGCCGGCGACGGCGATCGAATCGGCGCCGCGGCCGAACTTCCGCGTGCTCTTTACCAACTTCGATTTTCGGCGAGACCGCGCGCGGCGTTGCTGCGCGCGTCGCTCGCCACTCGGTGCGCCGAGGCAAGCGACGTCCGCGGGGGCCGTCCCGATTTCTGGGGCAGGCAAGGGACGGTCCCCGTGTTCTTTTCGCTCGCTTCGCCACGATTCGAAACGATTCGAAACGATCGCGCACCGACAAGCGATGTGACTCCCCGGGGGTCGCCCATTTTCTGGGGCAGGCAAGGGTGACTCCCGGGGCTTTTCTTTCCGCGTGTTTTCCTCGTCCGCCGATGGTCGATCGGCTTTGCGCTCCGCCTCGTGCGTCGTAGCGTTCCCGCGATGAGCGAAGCCGAGGATCCGGCCGATCCTGCCCAGCCACCCGCACCCGCCAAGCGCGCGCCGCGCCGCAAGCGGGGCATCAAGGTCGAGAACGGTGATGCGTCGAGCACGGCGCTGACCCTCGAAGAGAAGGTTCCGCAAACACTCTTCGTGTTCCCGCTCCGGCGTTCCGTTCCCTTCCCGAACATGATGCTGCCGGTCCTGCTCGAGTCGGCGGAGGCGCGCGCGATCGTGCAGAAGGCGGAGGCCGGCAACGGCCATCTGTTTCTCCTGACCCAGAAGGACCCCGAACTCGACCGACCGCGCGAGAGCGACCTCTATCAGGTCGGCGTCGTCGGCCGCATCCTCAAGGTGCTCCAGTTGCCCGACGGCAATGCCTCGGTCATGGTGCAAGGGCGCGGTCGTGCCCGACTCGTGCGCATGGTTCGGCAGCAGCCGTACCTCGTCGCGCGCGTGGCCGAGGTCGGCGACGTGCCGAGCGAAGGAAAGCGCGTCGAGGCCGCTTCCCGACTCCTGCGCGACAGCCTGAGCAAGTTCGCCGGCATGAACGACCAGTTCGGCGAAGACTTCGCGACCGCGGTGCTCAATATCGACAGCGCCGGTCAGCTCGCCGACTTCACCGGCGCCTACATGCTGAAGAACACCGCGGATCGCCAGGCGATCCTCGAGACGCCGGAGGTCGCACCGCGCGTCGAGATGGCGCTCGGCTTCGTGCTTGCCGAGGTCGAACTCGCGGAACTCGGGCGACGCATCGAGCAGGAGATCCGTCAGAAGACGGAGAAGGCACAGAAGGATTGGTTCCTGCGCGAGCAGATGAAGATCATCCGCCGCGAACTCGGCGAGCAGGTCGATGCGCGCGAGGCGGAACTGAGTCGTCTGGAGAAAGCCGTCGCGGAAGCCGGGCTTTCCGATCTGGCCACCGATCGCGCACGCGAGGAACTCGCGAAGCTGCGCACGACTCCGGTCGAGTCCGCGGAGTACGGCGTCATCCGCAACTATCTCGATTGGCTGGTCGCGTTGCCGTGGGCGAAGACGAGCGACGACAACGAGGATCTCGACCTCGCTGCGCGCGTGCTCGACGAAGATCACTTCGGGTTGCGCGAGGTGAAGGACCGCATCCTCGAGTTCCTCGCCGTCCGCAAGCTCGAACCCAAGCACGCCGGAACGATCCTGTGTCTCGCGGGTCCGCCCGGGGTTGGCAAGACCAGTCTCGGTCGCAGCATCGCGCGCGCGATGGGCCGGCAGTTCTGGCGCTTCTCGCTCGGCGGCATGCGCGACGAAGCGGAGATCAAGGGGCATCGACGCACCTACGTCGGTGCGATGCCCGGGCGCATCCTCTCGGGACTCAAGACCTGCGGGACCAACAACCCGGTGATCGTGCTCGACGAGATCGACAAGCTCACCGCAGATGTGCGCGGCGATCCCAGCGCCGCCTTGCTCGAGGTCCTCGATCCGGAGCAGAACCACGCGTTCCTCGACCACTATCTCGACGTCCCCTTTGACCTTTCGCGAGTGATGTTCATCGCGACGGCGAACGTGCTGCCGCAGATTCCCGAGCCGCTGCGCGATCGCATGGACATCGTCGAGATCCCCGGCTACCTGCTGGAAGAGAAGGTGCAGATCGCGGCGCGGCACGTGTTGCGGCGGCAACTGACGCGCCACGGTCTGTCGCGTGAACACCTGTCCATCTCACCGACCGTGCTGCGGAAGCTGATCCCGGCCTACACGCGCGAGGCCGGAGTTCGCGGTCTGGAGAAGATGATCCAGAAGCTGTGTCGCAAGGCCGCGACGGCAGTCGCGCGCGGCCGGGCGCCGGTCGGCTCGCTGAACTGGACCGAGGTGCCCGCACTCCTGGGCTCGCCGCGATTCCACGACGACGATGATCGCAAGGTGCTGGAGCCGGGTGTCGTGAAGGGGCTGGCGTGGACTCCGCACGGCGGCGACGTGCTCTACATCGAGGCGGCGATGGTGCCGAAGGGCAGCGGGCTGACGCTCACCGGCAGTCTCGGCGACGTCATGAGCGAGTCGGTTCGCCTTGCCCTGAGTTTCGTGCGCAGCCACGCCGGCGAGTTCGGGATCGACGAGACCGCCTTCCACGACCGCGGCTTCCACGTGCACTTTCCCGCCGGTGCGATCCCCAAGGACGGACCCTCGGCGGGCATCACCATCACCACCGCGCTGGTTTCGGTGCTCACCGGCAGACGCGCGCCGCCGACCATCGCCATGACCGGCGAACTCACGCTGGTGGGGGAGGTGCTGCCGATCGGCGGTGTGCGCGAAAAGGTGCTCGCGGCGAAGCGCTTCGGCATCCGCCGCGTCATCCTGCCGAGCGAGAATCGCCGTGACATCGAGGAGTTGGAACCCAAGCTTCTGCGCGGGTTGAGCTTCTCGTACGTCGATCGCTTCCAGCAGGTCTACGACCAGGTGTTCGGCAAGCGGCCCCGCACGGTGCGTGAGCCGGCCAATCCCGTACGACGGTCCGCCACGACGGCGCGCAAGCCGGCCAAGCGGGGCGCGCCCAGGACCTGAAGGAGCGAGCGCGACCGCGCGCGCGGCCCTATCGTGAGCCGTCGTGACGCCTCGCCTCTCTCTCCTGTTCGCGTCCCTGTCGCTCGTCGGTGGACTGCTGGCGCAGAGCACGCCCTCGCTGCGCCTGCCGTCGCCGCGCTCTCCCGAGGAACTCGCCCAGGCGGTGCGGCCCTTGCTGTCGAGCCGGTGCTTCGCGTGTCACGGCTTCGATCAGAAGGCGCGCAAGGCTTCGCTGCGTCTCGACACGATGGAGGGGCAGCGTGGCTCGATCGACGGTCGGCCGACGGTCGTCCCCTTCGAGCCGGAGTCTTCGGAGCTGTGGCGGCGCGTCTCGAGCAGCGACCCCAAGGTGATGATGCCGCCGCCGGATGCCGGTGAGCCGCTCGACGACGCGCAACGGGCCCTCTTGCGCACCTGGATCGAGGCCGGGGCGCCCTTCGTCGATCACTGGGCCTTCGTTCCGCCGCGTGAGGTCGAGCCGCCGCTCGTGCGCGACCGTGCGTGGCCGCGCAACCCGATCGATGCCTTCATCCTGTCGCGACTCGAGCGCGACGGGATCTCGCCGTCGGCACCCGCCGATCGGCGCACCTTGGCGCGCCGGCTCTCGCTCGACCTGCTGGGCTTGCCGCCGACTCCGGAGCGAGTCGAGGAGTTCGTTCGCGACGTGCGGCCCGACGCTTACGAGCGTTACGTGGAGGAACTGCTCGCCTCGCCGCATCACGGCGAGCGGCTCGCGCAGTCGTGGCTGGACGTCGCCCGCTACGCCGACACCAACGGCTTCCATCACGACAACGTGCGCACGGCGTGGCCGTACCGCGATTGGCTGATCGAGTCCTTCGGAGCGGATCAGCCGTACGACCGGTTCGTCACCGAGCAACTCGCCGGCGATCTGCTGCCGAACGCCACGGATGCGCAGCGGATCGCGTCGGGCTTCTGTCGGATGCACAACATCAACGACGAAGGCGGCGCGCTCGACGAGGAGTATCGCGTGGAGGCGATCGCCGACCGCATCGAGACGGTGGCGACGGCGTTCCTGGGGCTCACGTTCACCTGCGCGCGCTGTCACGATCACAAGTACGATCCGCTCACGCAGGACGACTACTACAGTCTGTACTCGATCTTCGGTTCGGTCGACGAGCGCGGGGTTTACCCCAACAACGGCACCGAAGCGCGGGCGTACCCCGCGCGCATCGAGTATGCGCCGCCCGAGCTCGCGGAACGGATCGCGGCGCACCAGCGCGCGCTCGATTCGCAGATCGCAGCACTTCGGGAGGCGGAGCCGGCGGTTGCTACGGAGTTGGAGAAGTTCGAGTCGACACTGCGCGAGCGTCATCGAGTCTTGCGCGCGGACGCTGAGTTGCTCGACGTCCAACTCGCCGGTGGCGGGGCCGTGGAACGACTCGAGGATGGTTCCGTGCGCGTGTCGGGTCGCCCGAAGACCGAGCGGATCACCTTGCGCTATCGACTGCGCGGCGAAACCTTGCGCATGCTGCGGCTCGACGTGCTCGACGACCCGAGCTTTCCGAGCGGGCGGGTCGGGCTGTCGCCGAACGGCAACGCCGTGATCTCCGGACTGACGGTGCGGGTCCTCGATCGTGACAGCGCGGCGCGGAGCGAAGACGTTGCGTTCGAGCACGCCTGGGCCGACTTCGAGCAGCCCAACGGCGACTTCGACGTCGGCAACCTGATCGAGCAGACCGGCGAAGGTTGGGCGCTGGGTGGTCACCTTCGCGAGGGACCGCGCAGTGCGTTCTTCGTCGATGCGGAAGGCTTCGGCGGCAGCGAGCATCGCGACGGCGCCGAGGTCGAGGTGACGATCGCGTGCGAGAGCGGCTACGCCGAGCACGTCGCCGGCCGACTGCGCGTCGAGTTCGTGCACGCGCTGCCGTCGGTGATCGAGGAGTTCCCGCTGGTCGCCCGCGATTGGTGGTCGGTCGGCCCCTTCTCCGCGAAGGACTTCGATTCGGCCTTGGCGACCGCCTTCGAGCCGGAGTCCGCGCGTGCGATCGACCCGGCGGCGAAGTTCGGCAAGCAACGTTGGACGCATCGTCCCGACGGCGACGGCAAGGTCGTGCCGCTGAGCGGAGAGCGTGCGGCGTTCTACTTCGCGCGCGAGTTGCGCACGCCGATCCCGCGCAAGCTCACGCTGCACCTCGGCAGCGACGATGGGGTCGTGGTCTTCCTCGACGGCGTCGAGCAGTTCCGCAATCCGACCCGCCGCGGTGCGGCTCCGGATCAGGATCGCGTCGAGCTCGACGTACCGGCCGGTCGCCATCTGCTGCTCGTCAAGGTCGTCAACGACGGCGGGCCTGCCGGCTTCTTCGGCCGGCTCGAAGCGGTCGCCGCCGATCCCATGGCACTGCAGCCGTGGTTGTTGATCGCCTCTTCGCACCGTTCCGCGGCGACCACCGAGTCTCTGCTGCGCGGGTTCGGATCCCGCTCGCCGACCTACGCCGCTCTCGATGCGCGCCGTGTCGCGATCGAG
This sequence comes from Planctomycetota bacterium, assembly GCA_050181465.1. Taxonomy (GTDB): domain Bacteria; phylum Planctomycetota; class UBA1135; order UBA1135; family UBA2386; genus JACRLW01. The sequence continues at coordinate 66,885 of JBFXDD010000003.1, read as the reverse complement.
GCGGAGTTGGCGATGGCCGAGCGCGAGCGCGTGCCGGTTCTGGTGATGTCGGAGTTGCCGAAGCCGGCGCAGCACTACGTGCTCGCTCGCGGCCGCTATGACATGGTGGACAAGACCCGTCCGGTCGATCGCCGCCCGCCGCTGGCGCTCGGCGGCACGTTCCCCGCCGGCGCGCCGCACGATCGGCTGGGTTTCGCCCGCTGGCTCACGCGGCGCGAGCATCCGCTGACCGCGCGCGTCGAGGTCAATCGCATCTGGCAGATGTTGTTCGGTCGCGGCCTCGTGCGCAGCAGCGAGAACTTCGGCGTGCAGTCCGAGCCGCCGACCCATCCCGAGCTCCTCGATTGGCTCGCCTTGTGGTTTGTCGATCACGGCTGGAGTCGACGCGAGCTGATTCGCCTCATCGTCACCAGTTCGACCTACCGCCAGTCGGCGCGGTTCGATCCGATGGTGGCGCGTGCGGATCCCGATCATCGGCTGCTCGCCAGCTTCCCGCGGCGCCGTCTCGCCGGCGAGTTCGTCCGCGACGTCGCACTCGCCGCGAGCGGCTTGCTCGTGCCGAAGATCGGCGGACCGAGTGTCAAGCCGTATCAGCCCGAGGGCTTGTGGCGGGAGGTCTCGATCGGCGCGAGTTCGAACACGCAGGTGTTCGCGCGCGACGACGGCGAAGCGCTGTGGCGACGCAGCATGTACACGTTCTGGAAGCGCACCTCGCCGAATCCGCAGATGGCGACCTTCGATCTGCCGACTCGAGAGTCGTGTCAGGTGCAGCGTTCGACCACGAACACACCGCTGCAGTCGTTGGTGCTGTGGAACGACGAGCAGTTCGTCGAAGCCGCGCGCAACTTGGCACAGCGCGTGCTCCGCGAGGCGAGCGACGATCGTGAGCGCCTCGCGCACATGATGGAGTTGTGCGCCGCGCGCGCGCCGACGGCGCGCGAGGAGTCGATCCTGACCGCTGCGCTCGCCGACTTCCGATCTCGCTATGCGGCCGACCCCGAGTCGGCGCAGGCGCTCCTCATGGTCGGCGAGTCGAAGCCCGACGGCGCGCTCGATCCGGTCGACAGCGCCGCGTTCAGCATGCTCGCGACCACGATTCTCTCTCTCGACGCCACCGTGGTGGTGGACTGAAGGCCGACATGACTCACGTCGATCCTCTCGCTTCGATCGCCGCATTGAGCCGGCGTCAGTTCTTCCGCCGTTCGGCGGGAACGCTCAGTTCGTTGCTGGGCGTGACCGCATTGCGCGGCGTGCTCGGCGACACTGCGGCGCGGCCTACGCCCGGCCTTGATCCCGGCAAAGGCGCGCTCCGCCGCCTGCATTACACGCCCAAGTGCAAGCGGGTGATCTACCTGCACATGATGGGCGGGCCGTCTCAGCTCGACTTGTTCGACTACAAGCCGAAGCTGCGCGAGTTCGCCGGGCAGGATCTGCGCAAGATGCCGTCGGTCTACAACGAGCAGCGCATCACCGGGATGACCAGTGGGCAGTCGAGCCTGCCGCTGGTGCCGTCCAAGTTCCGCTTCACGCATCACGGCAATCGCGATCGCGGGGTGTGGGTGAGCGAGCTGTATCCCCATACCGCACAGATCGTGAACAAGATCACGATGGTGCACTCGGTGCACACCGATGCGATCAACCACGAGCCGGGCGTCACCTTCATGCAGACCGGCAGTCAGATTCCCGGTCGACCGGCCTTCGGCTCCTGGCTCAGCTATGGACTCGGCAGCTCGAACTCCGATCTGCCGGCCTTCGTGGTGATGATCAGCCGCGGCTTCGGCAACATGCAGGCGCTGTCGGCTCGCCTGTGGGGTAGCGGGTTCCTGCCGAGCGAGCATCAGGGCGTGCGGCTGCGCGCGGGCGCGGATCCGGTCTTGTTCCTGAATGATCCACCCGGCGTCACGCGCAAGGATCGCCGGCGCATGCTCGATGCCTTCGCGGCACTGCAGCGCGAGCAGCACGAACGCCTGTTGGATCCCGAGATCGAGGCGCGCGTCACCCAGGCCGAGCTGGCCTATCGCATGCAGAGTTCTGTGCCGGAACTCAACGACATCTCCGGTGAGGATCGCCGCACCCTGGAGATGTACGGTCCCGACGTCGAGCGCCCGGGCAGCTTCGCCCGCAACTGCCTGCTGGCGCGGCGTCTCGCCGAGCGTGACGTGCGCTTCATCCAGCTCTATCACCGCGGCTGGGACGCGCACGGCAATCTGCCGCGGGAGATCACCGAGCAGGCGAAGGCCACCGATCGCGCGCAGGCGGCACTGGTCGAGGACCTCGATCGACGCGGTCTGCTCGAAGACACCTTGGTCGTCTGGGGCGGCGAGTTCGGTCGCACCGCGTATTGCCAGGGCGGCTACAACGAGGACAGCTACGGCCGCGATCACCACGGCCGTTGCTTCACCATGTGGTTGGCCGGTGGGGGCGTGCGCCGCGGCTCGACCTACGGCGAGACCGACGAGCTCGGCTACAACATCGCCCGCGAACCGATGAGCGTGCACGACCTCCATGCGACCCTGCTCTATTTGCTCGGCGTCGATCACGAACGCCTGACCTGGCGCTTCCAGGGTCGCGATTATCGCCTCACGGACATCGCGGGTGAGGTGGTGCCGGGCATTCTCGAGAGCGCGCCGTGAGGTGGGGTTGTGTCGAGCGACCGCCAAGCCTCATGGGGCGGGTGAAGTTCACGGTTGAGCGCCTGACACCGGGACTGCGGCAGGACTTCGGTCTGAGGGTCCCGAGCTGCCATTCTGCTTGCGAGAATCGGTGAGCTTTGCCGCCGGCGGATGAATCATGCGATCGTCTTGATGGCTGTTGTTGGTTCTGCTCGTGGTTCTCAGCGCGTACGTGTTCGCGCTGAGAATCGCCAGAGTGTCTCTAACCGCGGGCGCCACGGATACGGCGGCGTCCCTCGGTCACTCAAGACCGGAATCACTCGGACCTGCTTCGAGGGAGACCATCGCCACCTCGAGCGATTCGAGGGGGAGCATTCGAGTGAGGGTTGGCGAAGACCGGTCCTTGACTTCCAGCGACAATCCCGCCGCCATGGTGAGGCGATTGTCGCCACAGGTGCCTCGTGAGCTGAGCGAGGTCGCCGCTCTCGGCGAGACAATGCAACACGCCCCTCAGCTAGATGCGCACCGGGATCCGGAGGCTCAGCGCTGCAGGACCTGGCACGGGCGACGAAGCTCGTCCTCTTCGAATCCGAGTGGCGCGAGCACGGTCATCTCGCTGACCTACAACTCGGAGTCGGCGTTGCCAGCGCGGGCCGCGAAGCCACGCTCGACGAGCGCGGCAGGGACCAGTCCGTTTCACTGCTCACAGAGACGGCTTCATCACCAGTGCGGCGACTCTACCGCGATGCCGCCTGCCACCGCGAACCAACGCAGGCTCTGCCCGCCCCGGTCCTGCGTGCCGATCCGTGCCAGCCACTTCGGTTCCGTGCCTGACAACCCGCGAAGCGTGGTGTGCGTGTGTGTTTGGGCCAGATGGAGCCTCCAAGCGCTTCCGCCGAGGTGTGCTCATAGTCGCCGCCAGCGTCATGCCGCTTTACACGCTCAATCCCCTCTCGCCGGGGAGGCCCTTGGAGGACAATATGTTGACCATGAGGAATAGAGCCCCAAACCGAGGTGCAGCCGGTGGCCCGTCGCTGATCTCTGAGGCCAGCGGTCCTTTTGCCATCAACCCGAGTGCGCTTGTGACGCCGGCCGGGTTCATGCGCATTCTCGGGGAGAGATCTTCGTGTTCGCAAGCTGGCACCTCGGGCCGAAACGCAGCACGGATCCTCTGTGTTGCCCTCGTCGCAGCTCCACTACTTGCACAGGACCGGGGCATTGACGAAGCGACGCTCGAAGACCTTCGCGAGTCGTACGCCACCGTCGCGCGGAACCTCGCCACTCCCCTCGACGACGACAAGCCGAAGCCAGCGACGCGGGAGGACTTGGCCATCATCGAGGCGCGCGAGCGTTGGCGTGCGATCGCCCTCGAAACGGTTGACAGTTCGGATCGTCGAATCGAGGCCGTGGCAAGGGAAGGCGCCCGCGCGCAGCAGAGTCTCCTGCGATTCGTCGAGCAGGCCCCCGATTCCACTGACGCGATGAATCTTATCGGTGCCATCTCGAGTGGCAACGTTGTTGGGATCACCATCGCTGCGCTTGGCTCGATGGGCAAGCATGAGCAGGAGCAACAGCAGCTGGCACGACTCGTCCGAAGCCGACGAGCGGTCAGCTTCCTCCTCGCCGAACTCGCTCCGAGGATCGCGGGGCCATCAGCGAAGGATCCACTCATCTCAATCGACTTCGACGAGAGCTGGTTCGACGCAAAGGTCCCGGATCAACTGAGGCTCAGGAACGTCAGTGGTTCCAGGCTCACGCGATGCACGGTGCAGGTCGATCTCCGCGGTCGAGACGGGACCTGGATTCGGAACATTCACTTCGTCGATCACTGGCCAGAGGGAGAGGAGCGAACCGCACGCTACGCGACGATGTCTGCGTCCGAGCCACAAGCTGTCCTGGGCCTCTCGGCGGCGTTCGTCGAGGAGCTGGCAATATCATTCTGGTCGGATCAGTGCCGCAGTGAGCGCCTGAACTACCCTTATCTCGGCGCACAACGGGACGCGGACTTGATCAAGCAACTGAACGACCGTCTACGGATCACCCTGGACTACGTTGCACGTCCGTTCACCGAACCTGGCCCAAGCCTCGGCGTGACGATCAGCGGCATCGACCGCCTTCCGGGTTGCAGCATCTCGCTCGCGTGCAATGGCGGCGGTGCGGCCGCACCATTCAGGTTCTCCTCGACTGGATGGGAGGCCGATTCGCGTCGCAGCTTCCCTACTCGGGGCGGACTTCGGAGCTGCCCGGACACCGTCGACGTCACGATCAGGCTGGACGGGATGAACGTCGAGTGGCGCCGCCGCTTGCCGATTACTAGTCGACGGTGAAGCGCAGGGCCCACGGCAGCCACGGTCCCGGAAGCGGGTGAGTAGAGCAGGCGGCTACTTCGCCGGAGGTCACGTCCTGACTCAGGCGCTGGTGCGTGCGCGAAATCTCTCACGCATCGCGTGGTAGGTGCGGATCAGTTCGCGCCGCGAGAGCATTCCGATGACCTTGGTCGGCACCTGTGGATCCACGACCGGCAAGGCGTCGACGTCGAGAGACACGAAGCGGCCGAGGGCGACTTGGAGATCGGTGTCGAGGGTGAGCGTGACCACGCTGGGATTGGCGAGGTCGGAGGCGATGACCACCGCGCCCACCTCGCCGTCGGTCACGAACTGGCGCACGTCGTTCGCGGACAGGATCGCGACCATCGCGCCGGCATCATCGACCACCGGGAAGTAGTGCTGCGTCGTCCGGCCGAACAACTCGATCAGTCGATCGAGGGGCAAGTTCTGATGCACGGTGGCGAACTCGCGCACGGTGGGCGACTCCTCGAAGAGTCGACGCACGGAGGTCTGTGCGAGGAGATCGACGAACATCTCGTGTTGATGGGCACCCGACTCGAGCCGCGTGCCCACCTGACTGCGATAGAGCTTGAAGCGTCGACCGAGGAGGAAGCAGAGCGAACTGACCCACAACGCCGGCACGATCATGCGGTAGTTGCCGGTCATCTCCGAGACCATCACGAGCGTGGAGATGGGCGCCTTCGCGGCCGCCGCGAAGAATCCCGCCATTCCGACCAGCGCGTAGCTGCCGGGATTGGCGACGACGGACGGGAACAAGGTCTTCGCCACGATGCCGACGCTGCCGCCCACCGTGCCGCCGATCACCATCGAGGGGCCGAACACGCCACCCGAACCGCCCGAGCCGATCGAGATCGAAGTCGTGAGCATCTTGCCGACTGCGAGCAGAAGCAGCAGCGTCAGCGGCGCAGTTCCCAGAAGCGCCTCCTCGAGCGTGCCGTAGCCGAAGGACAGCACGTCGAGTGCACGCAGGTCGCCGCCGGCGAGCGTCAGTGCCCCCAGACCGAGCAATCCGGTCAGCGCGCCGCCGACCGCCGGTCGCAACACCGGATGGATGCGCCATCGCGAGAAGCGGTCGTGAATGCCGTAGAACACCACGACGAACAGCCAAGCGCTCGCGGTCAGGATCACCGCCAGCACGGTGTACAGCAGCAACTCGCGCGGATCGCGAAACGCGTGATCGCTCTGCGCGAACAGCGGCTCGAAGCCGGTGACCGAAGAGAACAGGCTGTAGCCGACGATCGTGGAAACCGCCGCGGGAATCAGCGCTTCGGACTCGATCTCGGCTTCCGAGTAGAAGATCTCGGCGGCGAACAAGGCACCGGCGAGCGGCGCATGGAAAATGCTGCCGACGCCGGCACCCATCCCCGATGCGAGCATGAGTCGACGCTCGTGCGCGCCGAGCCCGAGCTTGGTCGCGAGGAATGAGCCGAAGCCGGCACCGACCTGTGCGATCGGTCCTTCGCGCCCACCAGAGCCGCCGCTGCCGATCGTCAGCGCCGAGGCGATGATCTTGATGATCGGGACCTTGCCGCTGATCTTGCCTTCCTTGGCGTGGAAGGCGTCGATCGCCGCATCGGTGCCGTGGCCGCCGGCCTCGGGTGCGAAGCGATACACGACCCAGCCCGACAGCAGACCGCCGACCGCCGCGCAGATCGGCAGCAGCCAGGCGCGGAACGGCGTGTCGGTGGCCTGGAACACCTCGTGCTCGCCGTGCGGTGCGCGAGGTCGATAACCGGCGATCCAATCCAGCACGCCGTGGCTGACGACGTCGCAGGCGAGGTTGAACACCAGCGCGGCCGCGCCGGCGACGATGCCGATGACGACACCGAGCACCATGCGTCGCGCGACGCCGTGAAGGCCGGCCATCGATCGAGCGCCGTCATGGCTCACGAGGCGACCTCCGGAAGATCGCGGGCGAGCATGGCCAGGAACTCGTCCTTCCAGTGGTAGCCGTCGAGCAGGCTCGGGTCGTCCTCGCCGAGCAAGCGCTTGCAAAGGTAGAGCGCCTCGACCGAAGCGAGGCCGGCTTCGGGGTCGTCGAACACGCGCGAGCGCCGCGGATAGGCCGTGCGAATGCCGGCGGGTATGGAGCGTCGAATCGGCTCACCGGTGACGTGCTGCATCAGCGCCGGAAGGTGCCGCCAAGTGGCATCCAGCAGCAGGATCGGATGACCGGCATCCGCGCGGGTGAGGGGCGGCGCATCGACCGCGAGGAGGAGGAAGCCGGTCGCGTCGAAACGCAGCGACGGACCGGCGCGCAGGAATCGGAACTCCTCGCGGTCGTGCAAGTGCCGCAGCGAACACTTGCTGATGCGTTCCTTGGCGTGACGGATGACGGTGACGGGGATCGGACTCATCGCGCCGGAGTTGACGAGCGTTGGGTGCGGAGGACCGCGCGCCGATCGATCGTTCCGTCATCGTGCATTGCCGTCGCGTCGACGAGACTCTGCCAGGAACCGTAGGTCGGATTCGGCAGCATGAACCACCGCGTGCCCCAATGGCTCGCGAAGTCCCGCACACGGGTCGCGCGCGTTTCGAGGAGCGTTCGAGCCTCGGTGCGAATCGCGGTGGGAGACGCTTGGCCCGGACGCAGCGTCGGTTTCACCGCCGACAGGAAGTCGCCGAGGTCGTCGCCGATCAGCATCAGCACGCGATACGAGCGACCGATCCAGGTGCGCCGTGTGCCCTTGTCGCTCGAGTCGTCGCCGAGATCGCCGCGCGAGAGAACGACGTCGGCTTCCTCGCCGCTCGGCAACGGGGCGCCCAGGCGTTGCAGGTTCGCGATCGTGGCGGTCTCGACGTTCGCGCGCCGGTTGGTCACGTAGAACACGCGAACCCCCTTGCCCGCGGCCGATTGGAGGAACTCGATGGCGCCCGGGTAGGCGGGTGCCGCCGCCTCCTCCACCCACGTCCGCCAGTTGCCGTCCTCGACGAATGCTCGATCGTCGACGATCAGTCGCGCTGCGTGCGCGGAATTGTCGAGCACGGTCTCATCGAGGTCGATCACGAGTGCGGGCGGCAAGGCGCGGAACTCGGCTCCGCCTTGTTCGAGCAGAGCCGTCCACGTGTCGTCCGCGAGTGCGGCATCGAGGTGTCGACTCGCGCCGGCATAGACCGTGGCACAGAGCGCCTGGAACTCCGCGCTGTGTTGGGTCCAGGCGATCGCGAGCATGGCGTCGTGCGACTTCGAGGGAGTCGGACCGGCATTGCAGCCCGTGAGTGCCAAGTGCGCGGCGAGCGCGAGGAGGAGAAGTGGTTTCATCGCGAAATGGGTAACGCGAGTGCATGCGCGATCGCAGAAGCGACTCGTTCGACGCTCAGTCCCAGCACGCATTGCGGCGTCGCACACGTGCGTCGCTTGCAGGGACGGCACGGCACGTCATGGAACAGCACCGTGTGATCATCGTTCCAACGTGGTCCATAGAGCGCCGGATCCTTCGGGCCGAACAGCGCGACGACCTTCGTGCCGACCGCCGCAGCGATGTGGAGCGGTCCGGTATCGGCAGCGACGACCAGGTCCGCGCCAGCCATGGCGTGGGCGAGTCCCAACAGACCGAGCGATTTGCCGTCGAGGCGGCGGACCGTCGGTGCCGTGCGTTCGAGGACATCGGCCAACTCGTTCTCGCCCGGACCGAAGCTCACCGCGACGGCCACGCCCTCGCGCGCGAGGCGCGCGGCAAGCTCGCGAAAGCGATCGATCGGCCAGCGCTTGAATGCGGCGAACGCGCTGGCGCCGGGATGCAGAACCACGCGTGGACGGTCGTCGTCGGTCCAGATCGGATGCAGGTCCCGCGGCACACCGAGATCGGGCTTCACGGACTCCCCGCGCAGCCCCAGCGCGCGCAACAGATACAGTCCGCGCTCGGCGCGATGCGGCAACGGACTCGGCAACGTGATCGCATGGCGATAGGCGATGTGCGCGCCTTCGCGTGCGCCGGGAGCCGCGAACCCGAGTCGGTGCCGAGCGCGGAGCAGGCGGACCACGATGCCGCTCTTGAGCAGCCCGTGCAGATCGAGGATGGCGTCGTAGCGTTCGCGCCGCAGCGCGAGCACCGTGCGGAGGCGGCGGAGCAGGCCGCGGCGCGGGATCGTGCGGACTCTCTCGATCGTGGGTGTCGTCGCGAGCACGGCGGCGTGCCGGTCTTCGACGAGGAAATCGACCCGGACGTCGGGCCGCTCGGCCTTCAGCGACGCGACGGTCTCCAGTCCGAACAGCACGTCGCCGAGTGCCGACAATCGGACCACCAGCACACGGGCGCCGTGTGGGAGAACGAGCGAGGCGGACACGGCGGGCGAGGGTAGCGAGGCGTGGCCGTGGCTGCATCGGTCCTTCGCGACCTTCTGCCGTCGTGGTCAGGTCCTCGGGCACTGCCGCGCGGCGAGTGCTCCGCTTTACACCGATGCGGCCAGCCTCTAATCCTTGTCGCATGGCTCTGCGCCGCTACTGAATCCAGGATCGGCCCGACGTGATCGGGCCAGCAAGCTTCCGCTCGCCGAGACTCTGACGAGAGGTCGGGACTCGTGCGCCGGACGCGCACCGAGTTCCCATGACCTACGACTTCCGTTCTGCTGCCCGCGAGGTGGCACTCGTTTGTTCCGAACACGCGCTGCGGGTCGACCAGGAAGCGGTCTTTCCGCGCGCGACCGTGGATGCCGCCAAGAAGGCGGGCCTGCTCGGGTTGCTCAGCAGCACCGAGGTCGGTGGCAAGGGCGGCTCGCTGCGCGACGCGGCGGAGGTCGTCGAGACGCTGGCGGCGGCGTGCGGCTCTTCGGCCATGGTGATCACCATGCACTACGCGGGCACCGCGGTCGTCGAGGCCTTCGGCGATCGCGGAAGCCGCGAGGCGATCGCGCGCGGCGAACACCTGACCACGCTGGCATTCAGCGAGGCGGGTTCGCGGTCGCACTTCTGGGCGCCGGTGAGCAGCGCACGCAACGACGGCGGGGAGGTATTGCTCGATGCCAACAAGAGCTGGGTGACGTCGGCCAACGCTGCGCACTCCTTCGTCTGGTCGAGTCGACCGGTGGCTGCGGAAGGGCTGAGCACGCTGTGGCTCGTTCCCAATCACGTCAGCGGCCTGCGCGCGACGGCGACCTACGAAGGTCTGGGCCTGCGGGGCAACGACTCTGCACCGGTGAGCGCGAACGCGGTGCGGATTCCTGCGGCCCGTCGTCTCGGTGACGACGGCGCGGGCTTCGGCGTCATGATGCAGACCGTGCTGCCGGCCTTCTCGGTGATGATCGCGGCGGGGTCGCTCGGCCTGATGCGGGCGGCGCTCGAGAAGAGTGCCGCGCACGCGGCGGGGACCAACTACCAGCACCTGCCGAGCGATGCGGCCTTGGCCAACCTTCCCACGATCCGCGCCTATCTGGCGCGAATGCAGATCGACTTCGACTCGGCGCGCGCGCTCTGGCTCGACACCCTGACTGCCCTCGAGACCGGTCGCGCGGATGCGATGCTCCGTGTGCTCGAGGTCAAGGCAGCCTGTGCAGAGGCCGCGCTGCGCGTCGTCGACTCGGCGATGCGGGTCTGCGGCGGAATGGCGTATCGCAAGGAGGTAGGGGTCGAACGTCATTTCCGCGACGCCCGCGCCGCGATGGTGATGGCTCCGACCAGCGACCAGGCCTACGACTTCCTCGGCAAGCTCGTCACCGGGCTGCCTTTGTTCTGATCCGCGACTCCGACGTCTCGATTCGAAGCTGACGCCAACATGTCGAACCCCCTCGTTCTCGGCGCCGTCGCCTACGACCAGAAAGTCGTCACCATCTGGGACGGCTTCCAAGCCTGGTTTGCGGCGCGCGGCTTCGCCTTCGACTACGTGCTCTATTCCAATTACGAGCGGCAGGTCGAACAACACTTCGCCGGCGCCTTCGACGTCGCATGGAACTCGCCGTTGGCGTGGATCGAAGCCGAACGGGTCGCGCGGGCCCGCGGACGAACCGCGCGCGCGCTGGCGATGCGCGATACCGACCAGGACCTGAGATCCTTGTTCGTGGTGCGCGCCGACTCGCCGTATCGCTCCATTGACGACTTGCGTGGCGCACGCATCGGCGTCGGCGCCTCGGACTCTCCGCAGGCGACGCTGATTCCCATGGTTCATCTCGCCGAGGCGGGGATCGAACCGCATCGCGATTGCGAGATCCGTCGCTTCGACGTCCTGGTCGGCAAACACGGCGATCACGTCGGCGGGGAACTCGACGCCGCGCGTGCGCTGCTCGCCGGCGAGGTCGATGCGTGCTGCATGATCGACGGCAATCATCTGGCTTTCTCGCGCAGCGGCGCGATCGCGTCGGGCACCACGCGCGTGCTCGCCGAGACCGGCGCCTACGATCACTGCAACTTCACCGTGCTGGATGGAGTCGACGAGACCAAGGTCGCGCGCTTTCGCGAGTTGCTGCTCGGGATGAAGTATGCGGACGCCGACGCTCGTCCCCTCATGGATCTCGAGGGGCTCAAGGCCTGGCGCGAGGGCCGCACCAGCGGCTACGCGCTTCTCTCGCGCGCGTGCGACCGCTTCGATTGGCTCGCGAGCTTCCTCGCGCGCATGAACGCGGCATGACCGAGCAGTTGCATCTCGGCCTGCTCGGTCTCGACCGCGGCGGAGCGGTGCTCTTGCGCGAGACCCTGCGATCGCTGCCGCCAGGAACTCGACTCGAGGTGCTGGGAAACGCTCCGGATCTCACGCAACACCTGCGTGCCTTCGCGCGGGCCGCCGGGCATGGCTTCGCGGAGCATGCGGAGCGCATCGCCGGTGGGGTGATCGAGGTCGGTTCGGCCGCGAGCGATCGCCTGGTCGGCGCGGAGCGTGCCGGGGCGGTCGCGATCGACGGCGTCGTCGACAGTCCCTCGCCCAACTGGGGACTCGCTGCGCGCGGCGCGCTGGTGGAGTCCGGCGTGCCGCCGTTCGGCTTCACGCTGGCGAGCAAGGATGCGCTGTGGGCCGATGACCTCGCGCGCATGGTGGCCGACGCGATGGCCGGTCAGTGGGATCCCGCCGCCGCCATCCCGTGGGACGCGCCGTTGGAGCACGGTGAATTCTTGGAAGATGCGCTGGTCCGCGTGTTGACCTACCTCATCGAGAACGAGACCGCGGCTCTGTTGGTCCCGGCACGGTTCGCGGCGCAGGTCCATCCGCACTTTCGCGAGGTGATGCAGTTGCTGGCGATCCAGGCTGCCGATGAAGCCCGTCACATCGAGGTGTTCACGCGACGCGCGCGCATGCGACGTGCTCAGCTCGGTTCGTCCACGGTCGGTGGTCAGGCTTCGCTGAAGACTCTGATCGATGAACCGGACTTCGAGCTGGCGTCCTTGCTGTTGAGTGTGTTGGGCGAGGGCTCCTTCGTGCACCTGCTGGGATTCCTGCACCGCCACGCTCCTGATCGAGCCACTGCCGAGATCATGCGATTGGCCGCTATCGACGAAGCGCGCCACGTCGCGTTCGGCGTCGCTCACCTCGAGCGTCATGCGAAGCTCGATCCGTCCGTGCGCCCGCGACTCGCGTTGGCCATCGAGCGCCGTCACGCAACGCTCTCGCACACGGCCGGCCTCAATGAGGACGTCTTCGATGCGCTGGTCGTCCTCGCGGGAGGCGGGCTCGAGCCCGCCGCGATCGCGCGCGGGAACGCTGCGGTCGAAGCGCTGGTTTCCCACATGGATGCCGGCCGTCGCCAGCGGCTGGCACGCCTGGGATTCGATCCGTCCCAAGCTGAGAAGCTCAGCGCTCTGCATACGCGGAACTTCATGTAGGTGGCGCTGCCGGCGCCGATGCGCGTGCCCGCCGCGGGGGCAAGCGCCCACCGCGGACTCGTTGCGAGGGCGTGCCGTGGCCGTCTTCGATCGGCTGTCCTAACTCGGACACACATCGTGAACGTCGTCGCGAGATCGGCGCAGGTCGCGAGCTGCGCCGACCGCAGCAGTCATTCACGAATAGCCCTGGCCAGCTATGCTTCTGCCCCTCTGATGGTCATGAGACCTCACCCAGAACTTGCGGTCTGCCGTGTCCTCGCGCTTGTCGCGATCGGCCTCGTGGCTGCCGGTTGTGGTTCCGGCGGCGGTTCGCCCAGCCCGGCGAGGCCCGGTCGCGGTCCCGTGATTTCCGGTCCACAGTTCGATTGGGACGGCCTCGGCAGCCTCGCGGTGCGGTGGACCACGGACGTCGCGGCAACCTCTCGCGTGGACTACGGCACGACGGCCGATCGGTCGCAGACCATCGACCAAGGTGCCGTTCTCGCGACGACGCACCTCGTCACCCTGAGTGGATTGACGCTGGACGCCACCTACTTCCTGCGCCTGCGCTCCAAGAGTTCCGACGGTACGGAGACAACCAAAGACGCGACCTTCTTCACAGCGAGCGGCGGCGGTGGTGGTGGCGGCGGTGGGGGACTCGGTCCGGCGACGCTCCGCGGAACCCTCACGGCCTGGCATCCGGTCACGCTCTCGTTTCGCGGACCGCTGGTGACCGAAGTCGACGAGCAACCCAACCCGTTTCTCGACTACCGCCTCACGGTGACTCTGCGCGGTCCCTCCGGTCAGACCCTGACGGTGCCCGGCTTCTTCGACGGCGACGGCGAGGGCAACGGTAGCGGCGACATCTGGCGGGTTCGGTTCGCGCCGGACGCCGGTGGATCGTGGCGGTACGAAGCGAGTTTCGTCGCTGGGCCCGAGGTCGCGATCTCGCTCGATCCTGGTGCCGGTTCGCCGCTCGCATTTCACGGCGCGAGCGGCAGTTTCACGATCGCCGACCGCGATCCGAATGCCGAGGGCTTCTATCGATTCGGCAAGCTGGAGTACGTCGACGAGCATTACCCGAAGTTTCGTGACGGTCCGTACTTCATCAAGGGCGGCACGGACAGCCCCGAGAACCTGCTCGGCTACCGCGGCTTCGACAACACGATCGACCAGCCGGGCGGCATCAGCACGGTCGGATTGATCGATGGTCTTCACGGCTATGCCGACCATGTCCGCGACTTCGGGCCCAGCGGGCTCGGCGACGACCGCGATCCCGAATTCTCGAGTGCCACGACCGGCTACGACTCGCGCGGCATCATCGGCGCGCTGAACTACCTGGCATCGGTCGGCGTGAACTCGGTCTACTTCCTGCCGATGAACGTCGGCGGCGACGGCAACGAGACGACTCCCTTCGTCGGCTATGCGAACACTCGTTTCGACAAGACCCACTACGACATCAGCAAGTTGACGCAGTGGAACCTCGTGTTCGAGCACGCGCAGCGCAAGGGCATCATGCTGCACTTCGTGCTGGGCGAGACCGAACTCGCCAACGAGCTGTTCCTCGACAACGGCACGCTGGGAGTCGAGCGCAAGCTCTTCTATCGCGAGCTGATCGCCCGCTTCGGGCACGCGCTCGCGATCAAGTGGAACCTGTGCGAGGAGAGCGACTTCCCTCCGGCCGAGATGGCGGCATTCGCGGAATACCTTCGTGCCCTCGATCCCTACGACCACCCGATCGCCTTCCACACCAACATCCTGCGCAGCAGCGGTCACTACGCGCCGTATGACGCCGTCCTCGGCAATCCGCACATCGACGCCACTTCGATCCAAGGTGATCCACAGAGCGCGGGCGCGCACGTCGAGAAGTGGCGCAACGACTCCGCACGGGCCGGTCGCAAGTGGATCGTCGAGACCGACGAGCAGACTCCGGCGTCGACCGGGTTGACCGGCACCAACGCCGACGAGTTGCGCAAGGAGGCCCTGTACGACGTCCTCTTCAGCGGCGGCCACATCGAGTGGTACGCGGGGTACCACTTCCTGCCGCTCGGCGGCGATGTCCGAATGGAGAACTTCCGCACTCGCGAGGCGATGTGGAACTACATGCGGTTCGCGCGGCAGTTCATGGAGCAGAACCTGCCGTTCTGGGAGATGGCCCCCGCCGACCCGCTGTTGACCGGTGAATCCAGCGCCTACGGCGGCGGGGAAGTCTTCGCGAAGCACGATGTCGCGTACGCGATCTACCTGCCGGATGCGTCTACGACCGGCTCACTCGATCTGCGCGGGACCAGCGGCGACTTCACGATGCGATGGTTCGACCCGAGGACCGGAGCTTTCGTCGGTGCGCCGCGGACAGTTCCCGGCGGGGGTGGCTTGGATCTCGGTCCGGCTCCCGGCACGACGCAAGTCGACGTATTCACGGAAGAGAACGGACTCTTGGTGATCGAGTGCGAGGCCGTCGCGCCCACCGGCTCGTGGGTCGCAGAGACGGCGCTGTCCGGATTCACCGGGGCTTCCTACTACCGTTGGAACGGTCCGGACGACTTCGTGCAGCCTGGTCGCGGAATCTTGCGCTACCACTTCGAAGTCTCGACTCCGGGTGAGTACGCGTTCCGCATCCACAACCGCCACGATCACCCGGATCCGGATCTCGAGAACGATGCCTGGGTACGCGTCGATGACGGCGACTGGGTGAGCGTCTTCTCCAACTTCGGGCCCGCGTCCGTCGGCAACTGGAACTGGGACAGCCGCTTTGCCACGACGAACGCGCCGGCGAGCTACCAGCTCGACGCCGGTCGTCACACCCTCGAGATCTCCGGACGTTCGGCGAACTTCCGCATCGATCGCATCCATCTGTTCCGCAGCGAAGTGGTCGAGCCGCTGTTGCTGACCCATCCGCAGTCGCCCTCGACTCGTGGTCAATCCGGCACGAACGAGGACTGGGTAGTGCTGCTGAAGAAGTAGCTGCACGAGACTTCACGCGCGCTAAGGTCTCACGGGCTCGCACTCGAGGTTCTCCATCGTGCTCGTTCCCGAGGGTTTCGTCCGGCTGAAGGATTCGCGCGGCATTCTGCTCGTGCGGGATGACTTCGCGGGAATCGACCTGGAGCCGCTGTTCACGGCCAAGGAACCGCTGTCGGTCGACGGCGGACGCGGGAGTGTGGTTCGCGCGCGCATCGGCGCCACCGATCTGGTCCTTCGCGACTACCGCCGCGGCGGCATGTTGCGGCACATGCTGCCCGACATCTTTCCGTCACCCCGCCGCGCTTTCCTCGAACTCCTCGTGCACGCGGAGCTCCAGCGGCGCGGCGTGCCGGTCGTGCGGCCGATCGCCGCGCTGGCGCGCAGGGTGCCGCTCGGCTACCGCCTGCGGATTGCGACCGAGTTGTTTCCCGGTGCCAAGACGCTTCCGCGGTTCTGCATCGACTCGCCTCAGTCTCGCGGCCGTGCGGTGCGTGCCGCCGGGGCGGCCGTCCGCAAGGCGTTTGCCGCGGGCCTGCATCATCGTGACCTGCATCCCGACAACGTGCTCGTCGCGTCCCTGGCCGACGGCTCGCTCGACGTGCGATTGATCGACTTCGATCGCGCGCGATTGGTCGCCGACCTGCCGACCCCGGTGCGGGAAGCGATGCTCGTGCGCTTCGCTCGCTGGTTGCGCCGTCACGCGCGGGACCTGCGCGTGCGACCGACGCGGAGCGACCACCTTCGCTTCCTCGCCGGACTCGGTCTCGATCGCTCGGGCCGACGAGCCGCGTGGGGCGACCTCGACGCCGCGCTCGCGCGCGCGCTCGCGCGGCGCGGTCTGAGCTGAGTGCGCTCAGTCGTCGGCCGGTCGCACGCGTTCGACGAAGCCGAGGAAGCGTCGCCGGTACTCGGTCGGCATTCGATCGATGGCGGTGGCGATCAACCGACCGGCGGCGACATCGCGGCCCGCCGCGCGCAGCAGGAACAGCCGCATCAGGAACGTGACCCGCGCGCGCCGTTCCAAGCTCGACGCTTCGCGCAGGAAGCCGACCGCCGCATCGACTCGGCCCTCGCGCCGCGCCCGTAGGCCCAGAGCACACAGCCAACTCAGATCCGCGAGCGGTGCACCCAGGTGGGGCGGCTCGGCCGGTGCCGGTTCCGAGTCATCCACGATCACCAAGAGCGCCCGGGCGTGCTGCTCCATCACGTCGTCGTGAGCGCGACGAGCTTCCTCGATCGCATCCTGGAGCAGGAGGCGGGCGTCGTCGAACTCAGAACGAAAGACGTCGAGCTCGGCGTGGAACAGTCGCGCGCGACCGCGCGTCCGGGCGTCGTCGAGTCGGCTCGCCATCTCGTGCGCGATCGCGAACTCGGCGCGCGCGCTGCGGACCTTGCCCAGAGTGCCCAGCACGCGCCCGCGATGGAGATGCGCGCGCAACTCGCCGTACGCGTCGCCGATCCCGTCGGCGAGCTCCAGTGCGCGATCGAACTCGCCGAGCGCCCGCACGAAGTGGAGGCGGAGCGCCAGCCAGCGGCCGTAGTCGATCCGCAGGTGTGCTTCCAGGCTGTCGTGACCCGCCGGGAGTGTGCGCAGTGCTTCGTTGGCGAGCTTGAGCGCATTCAAAGCGTCGCCGAGATAGGCGAGCACGCGGGCGTGGATCATCAGCGCCCGCGCGCGCGTCACCGAGACCTCGTCGGTCTCATGCGTCGGATCGGCCGTTGTCGGCAGCATCGACTCAGCCGACGTCAGCAGTTGGATGGCGGCGAGGAAGCGCCCGTTGAGTTGCGCGAACTCGGCCAGGCCCACGACCGCATCGGCGTGCGAGCGGATGTCCGCGAGATGCCGCGCGAGCAGGATGGCTTTCTTGAATGCGCGTGTACCCAGCTCCTCCTGGTCGCGCTGGAGGTGCGCGCGTCCGGTCAACAGGAGCCAACGCAGGCGCTGGCGATTGTGGCGCTCGCTTCGCGGCAGGCGATTGAGATGCGCGCGAATTCGCTCGGCGACGCGAACCGTCGAGTGCCGCACGTTGGCGTTCACGAGAGTCTCGAGCCCGCGCGTCAACGGCTCGAGACAGGCCGCGTCTTCGCCGGCGCGCGACAGGTGCATGCCGACTTCGAGCGCCGCGGCCCCGCGGTCCTCCTTCACCCAAGCAGCATCTCGATGGAGGATCCGCAGCGTCCCTTCCGGCGTCGCCTTCAGTGTCGCCTGCCGGTACGCGCGGTGCCGGAAGCGGCCGATACCACCTTCGATGCCGGTGACCCGGTTGTCGAAACTCGCGAGCGCTTCGAGGACGTCGAGAGCGGGGCGTCGCGTGAGTTCCGTCAAGTCGTCGAGTCGGAAGCGATCGCCCAGCACCGCGGCGGCCATCAGCACGTGACGGGCGGAGGCCGGTAGTCGTTCGATGCGCTCGCGGATGCGTTGCAATGCCGGTCGCGCCGGTCGCAGCTCTGCCAGATTCGGAGCCGGTTCGAAGAGATCCCCCGGTCTGCCGCGCAGCTTGCCCTCCGCGACGCACTCTTCCAGGCTCTCGATCAGGGCTCGCGGTTGGCCGTCCAGGGTCTCGTGCGCGGCGCGCAGCAGCTCGAGCGGTGCCTCGCCCTTGCGGAACAGAGCGCGCCCGAGTTCGAGGAAGTCCTCGAGATCCAGTGCGCCGATCGGTAGGACGGCATCCACGAAGCGTTCGAGCGCGATTCCGCTCGGGCCGACGAGGACCAGCAGCAGCGGCATCGCGAGGGCGCGGGACAGCAGCAGATCGACGACCCGCGCTGCGGTCGAGTTGAGTCGATCGGCGCGATCGATGCGCAGCACGGTCACCGCGCTTCGTGAGACGATGCGGGCGATCGCCCGCGCGAGGAGATCGGCTCGTGCCCCGCGATCGGGTGACAGCGATTCACTGTTGCCCGCACACAGTTCGCCGAGCAAGCGCGCTTCGCCGGTGTCGAATGCCAGGACCTCCTGAGCTCGCTCGGTGATCCGTTCCTTCGCTCGCGGGGCGTCGTTGCGCTCGCCTTCGAGCAGCACGTCGCAGATGAGGTCGCCGAACGGCGCGGCGATGCGCGTCGTCGGTTCGTTCTCGGCGATCGCGCCGAGGAAGTTCACGTCGCGGTGCTGCTCGATCCAGCGCTCGATGCACTCGTCCAGCAGGCGACGACGGCCGCTGCCGGCGTGACCGGTGAGCAGGAGCGAGGATCCGCTGCCGTCGCGAGCCTTCTTGAAGGCGCGGTCGAGAGTGCGCCGCTCGTCTTCACGACCCACCAGTGCGCAGTGGCGCGTGCGCTGCAGCGCGAGCAGGCGCCGTCGTGACGCCAAGGCCGGAGCGCTGCGCTCGCGAGCTCGCCAGTGCGAGGATGCCTCGCCGTCGCCGAAGATCCGCGCGAGCGCGCTCGCCGGCTGCGGTCGATCGTTCGGAGCCTTGCGCAGCAGTTCGGCGACCATGGTCTCGAGGAACACCGAGGTGCGCGGTTCGAGGTGGGAGGCGCGGGGCGGCTCGACTTCGAGTTGCATCCAGAGCAGTTCGTCGGCGTCCCGGGCGTCGCCGAAGGGATGGCGCGCGGTCAACAGTTCGAACAGGACGATCCCGAGCGCGTACAGGTCGCTCGCCGGCGACGGCGGCTCGCCGCGCAGCACCTCGGGTGCTGCATAGGCGAGACTTCCGAAGAAGCCGCCGCTGCTGCTCGCGCGGGGACCGCCGCTGCCGGTCTCGCCGCGCGCGCGATCCTCGGTCCGCGGCGCGAGCCGTGCGAGGCCGAGGTCGGCCAGGCGAACTTCGGCGCGGTCGTCGGTGATCAACAGGTTCTCGGGCTTGACGTCACGGTGGACGATGCCCGCGTCGTGAAGGGCGGCGAGGCCCAGCGCGGCCTGCTCGGCGATGCGCCGCGCGAGGTCGCCGACGATGGCCCCGCTGCGCTCGATCCGATCGCGCAGCGAGCGGCCGCGCACCAGCTCGGAGACGAGGAAGAGCACACTGCCCGCGGCATCGCTCGCCTCGTCGAGCCCAAAGATGCGGACCACGTGCGGATCGCTGACCCGCTGACCGAGCTCGGCTTCGCGCAGCAGCGTCGAGCGGGCGTGCTCGTCGGCCGCTCGCTCGGGTCGGAGGACCTTCAGCGCGACGTCGACTCCGGCCGCGACCTCGCGCCAGGGTGTGAGGGTTCGGGCTCGCAGCACCGCGCCCGATGCGCCGGCTCCAAGAATCTCCTCGATGCGGAAGCGATCGGCGAGCAGTGCCCGCACGCGTTCGAGATCGAGTTGAGGGAGTGGCGGCACCGGCGTCGAGGCGGGAACGATAGCGCCCGCCGCGAAGACGTCACGGCGCGATCGGCCACACCGGCCGGAACCCGTAATCGAGTCGCGATTCGTTTCTGGCGCGCTTCGCGCGAGTTGCGCTGCCCACCGGCCCGCCCCAGAAGCTCCCGCCGCGATACACCCAGACGTCGACGAAGCCCGTGGGCGCACTGCGCAGTCCGTCACCGGCTCGCATCGGCACGACCGCCGGCAGGTAGTAGCTGTCACTGCAAGCTTCGTGCACGTTGCCGTGGACGTCGTGCAGGCCGAAGGCGTTGGGCAGGAAGGAACCGACTCGCGCATGCGAGTAGTGACCGTCGTCCCAGGTGGCGCCGGGGGCGTTGCCGCGCTTGTCGCGGAAGTTGGCGAAGCGCTCCACGCCGGCGAGTTCGTCGCCGAAGTAGAAGCGAGTCGTGGTTCCGGCGCGGCAGGCGTACTCCCATTGGACTTCGGTCGGCAACTCGAGTCCGAGTTTCGGCAACCAATCCCAGAGCGCTTCGTGCGACAGATCGGTGACCGGGTGCGAGCGCCGGATGTGCTGCGGTTCCTGCATCAGCACTCCGCCGACGTGATGGAAGGAGGGATTGAACTCCGTGAGGCGCAACCACTGGCTCTGCGTGAACTCGTACTTCGACAGGAGGAAGGCGCTCAAGTCGGCTTCTTCGATCGGGTCGGTCTTGCCGTTGACTGTGTTGTCGGGATGACCGGCGGGAGTGCCGACCCGCGCCCGGCCCGGCGGCAGAAGAACGAACACGACGGCGGTATCGAAGCCGAGCAGCAACCGGCCGGCGGCGTCGCGAGTCGGCACGCTGCCGGTGATCGGCATCGCGAACTCGTGGAGCCCTGAGTCGGGATCGGTCCCGATGGGCAGCAGCCCCTCTTGCACGGGCAGATCGAAGCCGTCGAAACGAGGATCGGCGGCGATCGCGGCGCGCGCCGTTGCCCAGCGCTCCGCGACGTCCTGGACGGTCGCGCGCGCGATCGATTCGGCGAGTTCGCGGCGGCGGGCCACGGCCTGGCGCGTGTTGCTCTGGATTCCGAGGATGTGTTCCGGCGGAGCCTCGGTCGCGGCGAGGGCCTCGATGCCGGCCACCAGCGCCGCCAGTCCGTCGTGCTGCCACGAGCGTTCCTGAGTCGACAGTTCGTCGTCGGCCGCGATTCGATACGGCTGCTCGATCGCCGCCGCGGTTGCGAGGCGCTGCTCGCGGCGTTCGACCAGCCACACTCGCGTGCGCAAGTCGAGCGCTCGATCTTCGCTCTGCTGCTTCTCGACGTCGTTGATGATCCGTAAGCGTTCACGCTCGCGGCTGAGGTCGGCGCGCGCGCGAGCCAACTCACCGGCGGACTTCGATCGCGAGTCGCCCTCGACCGGCCGGCCGTCGCGCCGAATCGAGTCGAGCTCCGCCCTCAGCTCGGGCAGGCGGGCGACCAGCGCGTCGGCGCGGGTGAGCCAAAGATCCATCGCCGGGATCCTGGCGCTGTGCACCGGCCAGAAGTCGTGCTCCGCCATGCGGACGAGGTCGTCGAGTTCGGACTGCAGCGAGAGGCGGAGCAACGACTTCAGATGTGTGGTGGCTCGCGTTGCTGCCTCGTTGCGCTCGGTCAATGCCCGTTGCGTGCGCTGAGCCTGCACGGAGCTGATGACGGCGATTGCGACGGCGGCAGCCACTGCGGTGAGGAGCACGAGTGCGACGGCTCGATGCCGCTGGGCGAGCTTGCGGAGCTGGTAGATCGCGGTCGGCACGCGAGCTTCGACGGTCTCGCTGCGAAGGAAGCGTCGGATGTCGTCGGCCAGTGCGCCGGCGGTCGGGTAGCGCCGATCGGGCTCGGTATCGAGCGCCTTGCCGAGGATCGCGTCCAGATCGGTGGGGAATCCGCGCACCACGGCTCGCGCTCGCCGTGCCTGGGCGTCGCGCATCCGCTCCGCGAGCGTCGCGAGTCCGCCGCGGAGTTCGCCGAAGGGCAGTGCGCCGGTCAGCAACTCGAAGCCGAGCACGCCCAGTGCGAAGACATCGGAGCGAGTGTCGATCGTGTCGGTCTTGCCCGCGATCTGCTCCGGACTCGCGTAGGCCAAGGTCCCGACGAAGTCGCCCTCCATCGTCAATCTGGCCCGGGTCGCGTCGTCGCCCTCCAGGATGCGTGCGACACCGAAGTCGATCACCTTCGTGCGATCCCCCGTGCCGATCAGGATGTTCTCCGGCTTGAGATCGCGGTGCACCACGCCGCGAAGGTGACCGTGCTGCACGGCATCGCACACGTCCAGGAGCACCGTGATTCGGCGTTCGCGATCGACCGACGAGTCGGTCGCGAAGGCGCGGAGCGTGCGCGCGTTCTCGACCAACTCCATCGCGAACCATGGTCGCCGCAGCTCGATTCCGGCGAGGTGCGTGACGTGCACGCCGGTCTCGTAGATCTGCGCGATCCCGGGATGACGCAGTCGCGCGAGCACTTCGGCTTCCATCCGGAATCGTTCGGTGGCGGCGGTGGACGGCAGATCGGCGCGCAGGATCTTGAGCGCGACCAGTCGCCGCGGCGTCTGCTGCTCGGCGACCAACACGACGCCGATGCCGCCGGATCCGAGCACCCGAAGGATGCGATATCCGCCGATTCGCTCGCCGGGTGAGAAGCGCATGGCGCCCACGTCGTCGTTCCCGCCGCCGGAAGCTCCGGTGCTGGTCGAAGGGGCATGTCGGAGGAGATCCCGAACTTCGCGCGCGATCGCCGAGTCGACCTTCTCCAGGATCTCGTCGATCTGTCGCGAATCGAGTCCGACGCAGCGCTCGAAGAGTGCGCGCACCTGCCTCCAGTCGGGCGGTTGAGGCGTGTGGGTGTCGGTCATCGCAATTCGGATCCGTTTCCCCTGAGCGCAGAGCCGGGGTCGATTTCTCAGGAAACTCGGGGTTCTCGTCCCATGTCGCGCGCCAGCCACGCGCGTGCGAGTGCCTGCGCGCGGTGGACGGACTGTGCGCTCTGACCGCAGAGATCGCCGATCTCGGCGAGCGTGAGGCCCGCGAAGTAACGCAGCGTCACGATTTCGGCGAGCTGCGGATCGAAGCTCTCCAGGCGCTCCAACGACTCGTGGAGGTCGATCAAGTCGTCGAGCGATGTGGTCGTTTCTGCGATGGCGACGGTGGGTTCCATCGGGACCTCGGCCGGCGCGCTGCGACGGAGTGCGCGACGTCGACGCGCGTGGTCGATCAGCGCATTGCGCATCGCTCGTGCGGCGAGCCGCAAGAAATGATTCCGATCGACGAAGGTGACGTCGACGTCACGGCCGACCCTCAGCCAGGCTTCGCCGACGAGTGCCGTCGGCTGCAGCATGCACGATCGGGGTTCGTTGCGCATGAGGACGGCGGCCTTCGCGTGGAGTTCGGCGTAGAGAGCTGCGAATGCGGCGTTGGCGGCCTCGCGGTCGCCGGTCTGGCTGCGTGCGAGGAGCTCCGTGACGTCGGGCGAGCGGTCCATCGTTCGAGAGCGGAGGAGCGAGAGCTGGGCGAGCGGAAGTGATCGTGCGGCTCAGTGGTTGCCCGAGCGATCGGCCCCCTCATGGTACTCGCGGTAGAACCGCTCGTTGACCGAGTTGTAGAGCCGGGCCATGTGCTCGCGGAACTCGAAGGCGACGCCGCGGTGCGGGATGCCGAGAAAGTCCAGGGCTTCGCGGATCGCCGGCTCTTTGCGATCGAGGAACTCTTCGTAGACGATCGTGAGCACACGTGTCGCGGGGTCGCGGAGTTGCGCGTCCCAGTAGGACTCCTCGCGACCGAGCTTCACCACGTAGCGTTGGATGGCATTGCGGTCGAAGGGGACGCTCGCGTTGTAGTCATCGCGCCGAGGCTTCAAGGCCTGCCCCAGGAATGGGTCGTCGCCGGCGCCATGACTCGCCATGTGGTAGACCTTCGTGAGGTCGGCGATGTAGTTGGAAATGGCGTGCTTCACGCGATCACGGCGCCGGATACGGATGACCGGTGGATCGCCGAATGCGCGTCTCGCGATCTCCCAGTCACTCAGGCCGACGGCCTCGGGAATGTTCCGCAGGCAATCCATCATGGCGGGGAAGTAGCGCGCCATGACCTTGCAACCCCACACGCCGTTCGGAGTGCGACCGAGTCGCTTGATGTAGTCGACCGCCTCGTGCCAGAACCGGGGCTCGGTTCGCGTCCGGTGCTCCTCCCACTGAAGCAGGTACTCGTTCGGGGTGCCGGCGATGCCGGTCTGAGCGAGCATCTCACACAAGAGCGTGCTGCCGCTTCGTTGGGTGGCGCAAACCAGGTACTCGAGCATGCTGCGTCAGGGCTTCGGGAATCGGAAGTATCGCCGTTCGCGTTCCGAGAAGCGCCACTCGAGTCGGTCGTCTTGAAAGTTCTCGCGGACCAGGTCGAGCCGTGACCGGAGACCGGTCTCGTTGCGGAACGCGTCCAGTTCGTACCATTCTTCGAGTCGGCTGGCGATCGAGGCGAACGCGCAGCAGTTGCCGGCGAGCATCGAGTACCAGCGAACCGGGTCGGGGCGTCGGTTCTCGAGGCCCAGGGCGTCGGCCGGGAGGTCGTCGATCCATCGGTACAGCTCCAGTGCGTGCGCGCGACGTATCTCGGCGAGTGCATCGGGATCCCCGGCCCGGGCTGCCTCCAGCGTGGCTTCGCGGTAGCGACCCGATGCGCGCTGCTCCCGTGCGCGCTGCAACCAAGCGAGCACTGCGGGTGTCGCGAGCGCGCCGCTGCGGCGCAGGATCGTCGCGTCGCTCGGTCGCATCGAGAGATACTCCCGGAGTGCGGCCTCCGCCCCGAGCGACTGCACTCTCTCGGTCAGGCGCGACGCGATGGGCGGAATGTTCAGGCTGTCGATGTGGCTTCGAACCTCAGTCATGACGCCGGCCGCGAGAACCTCGTCCATGCCGTCGAGCACCGCGAGGACCTCGATCGCGGCGAGCGCGCGTTCGTCGTCGAGGCGCGAAGCGGACTTCAGACGCGACTCGAGTTCCGCGCGAAGGGTCTCGCTCCGGCTGCGGGCGAGCCAACTCCGCGGGATCTGCGAATCGGAATCGAAGATGGCGAGCATCGCCTCGCTCTCCGCCGGATCGCCCAGGCGCGCGCGCGCTGAGTCCAGGGCGCGTTTGCGACTCGGATCGGCACACGCTGCCGAGGCCGCTCGCAATCGATCCACGAGCAAGTCGCGGTCGAAGAGATCCAGCACGGCGAGGAGGTTCGTGTCGAGGTCGACGGTGTCCAAGGCACGGATCGCCGCGGTGCACAGTCGGTCGGTTCGCAAGTGCGGGATCGCGGCGACCAGGACCGCGGCGACGCCATGGCCCGGTGGACGTCGGTTCAGTGCGTCGCGCAGTCGCCACAGCGAGTCTTCGGGACGCGGGTGCGTGGTGAGGAGATCAGGCTCGAGCGCGGCGATCAGCGCCTTCGCGCGTTGGAACGCAGCGGCGGAGTCGCGCGCATTCAGCCACTCGGCAAGGCTCATGATCGCAGCCGTCCCGTGGCCAAGTAACTCCGCGATCGCCGGAACGACCCCGCGGTTCGCCAACTCTCGCAACGTCTCGCCGTGCTCCGCGGATCCGCGGCGCGCCAGCGCCGAGAGGGCGATCGCGCGCACGGTGTCGTCGACGTGTGTCGAGAGCGAAAGTAGATGCTCCTTCGAAGCGTCCTCTGTCGAGTCGGCGAAGTGGCGTGCGAGAACCGCCAGCAGGTCGCTGTCTTCGACGGTCAGGAACTCGGCGAGTAGCGGGAGGTCCGCGGCGGTGGTGCGGATCGACAGCAGCCAGCGCCGCGCCATCGGACGGAAGGGCTCGAGCGGTTTGGGAATCGGCTCGAGCCACAATCGGCGCAGCAACGCGGCCAGTGTCCGCGGAACGGCGCCCTCGTGGGGCGGCAAGCGAATCGCGAGCGGCTGCGCGTCGATGCGCTCCGTGGTCGGGTCTCGGTTCTCGACGGAAGTCGACGCCTGATTCCAGGACAGCACCGCCAGTGCGATTCGATCGAGGTGGGGTGCGTGCTCGGCGTAGTTCGCAAGCACGCCGAGGTAGGTCATGGCGTCCAGTCGCAGGAGGAGGTCATCGGAGCGGGTGACCTCGGCGAGCAATGGAATGTGCTCCTGGCGGAGCGAGTGGTGCAGGGGCGTCAGGAACTGCACGGCTTCCCGCTCGAGCGGGACGTCCAACAGGAGTTCGCGCGAAATGTCCTTGGGCGTCAGCATCGCGCCGAACTCGGCGATGTCGAAGGGCGGCGGCAGGGTCAGGGCGCGCGGCAGCAGGAGTTCGACGACTCGACGCGACTCCTCGACATCCAACCACTTCGGCTCGACGAGGAACGCCGCTCCGCCGGCGACTTGTGGGTCGACGTGCCACAGTGCCGCGCGAAGCAAGTCGACTTTCTCGCCGAGAGCCAGCGAGTCGAGCCACGCGATCGCGAGGCCGCGTTCGGACGACTCGCTGCTCATGAGGCGTGTCAGAGCTGCCGGCACCTGATCGGGGAATCGTTCGGCGAACTTCGCAAGGCTCGTGCGCCCCGCTTCGAGTCGCGAGCTTGTCCCGTCTTGGGCGCGACCCTGGCAGCAGGCGACGAGTGCTGCGACGATGAGCGTCCGTAGGCGCGCTGCGTCGGTCACCGCTCGAATCATGAAGTTGCTCGTACTCATCGTTGGTGCTTGGTTCGCCGCATTCGGACATCGCGCAGCAGCGCTGCGAGCCCAGGAGATCCTGGCCCGCGCGCCCGGCCCGGACGCAACGCCGCACGTGGTGAGCAGTCATATCGCGAAGTCGGGCCTGCGTTACACCTGGACCGTTCCGCCCGGCTACGACGGCGAGCGGAAGGTGAGCCTCACCGTCATCTTGCACGGCACCGGACTGGACTATCGATGGGGTCACGCCAACCACAATCCCCGCACGTTTCGGCCGGCGGATGTGGTGGTCTCGGTGGACGGCACTTCGCCCGGCCCCAACGAATCGCGGCTGTTCCTCGGCGAGCCCAAGGATGCGACGGCCTTCCACGAATTCCTGGTCGAGCTCCGCGAGAGCTTCGCGATCGATCGCATCTTCCTGTACGGACACAGCCAGGGCGGCTTCTTCGTGACCTACTTCGCGGGTCGCTATCCCGAGGCGGTGGCGGGGGTTTGCGCCCACGCGTCCGGCATGTGGAACTGGACCGATGTGGGGAAGAAGCAAGCGTCGATCGCCTACGGATTCCTTCACGGCACGCGCGACCCGGTCGTGCCCTATGCCCAGAGTGAAGGCGCAGTGGACGCACTCCGCGAGCGCAAGCAACCGCTGGTGCAATTGCGACGGATCGGCTTCTACAACCACTGGCCGAACGGCGTGCGTGCCGACGAAGTGCTCTCGTGGTGTGAGGGAATGACCACGTCGTCTGCCGACCGGGCGCTCGAACTGGCGGAGCGATTGCTCACCCCGAAGAGCCCGGACGAGTACCAGTTCACCGCACCGGTCTGGTTCGCGGGAGCTCACGACGTGCTTGGTCGGGTTCTCGCCAAAGACTCGGCGTTCGCGGACGAGCCGAGCGAGACGGTTCGTGCTCGAGCGCGGCGTCGACTGGGCGCCCTCGAACGCCATGTGGGCGAGCACGTGTCGGCGCTGCGCGAACGAGTCGCCAACAAGAAGGCGCTGGTGTTGCGCGAGGGCAACGACTGGCTCGGCCACCTCGTTGCGCTCCGCGAGGATGCTCGTGGGCTGGAACCGCTCGAGAACTACGTGAAAGCGCTCGGCTACGACGCCCTCGCCAAGGCTCACTCGGCTCGGCTCGGGAAGGCCCTGCGCGCCTACTACGGTGACGACGAGAAGGCGGCCTTGCTCGAGACGATCGCCGCGATGCCCGCGGCGTTCCTGATCGAGTCGTGGCCGGCGAACCTCGTCGAACGCATCGAACCGTGGCGAACGCGCGCAAAGATCTGGAAGCTCGGCAAGAAGGAGAACGCGGGGATCGATCTGCTCGAGGTGTGGCGCAAGGCTTGGATCGACGGCGCGGCCGGCTACAAGCGGGCGTGGTCTTCATGGCGCCTCGAGTGATTCCGTTTCCGCCGACGACGCGAACGCGCGCTGCGCAGGTGGTCTTCGGCCTGGCGCTCCTCCTGCCGATCGGCTGCGGTCAGGGTGCTCCGTCGGGCGGGTCGAGCGGGTCGGCGGGTGCCTCCAAACCGACCGCGGCGCCGATCGCGGTGAAGATCGCTCCGGCCCGTCTGCAGCCGCTGAGCGACGAGGTGGGCGTGTTCGGTGTGTTGGCGCCGCAGGAGAACGTCGCGTTGTCGTTCCGGGTGGCCGGTCGATTGGCGCGGCTGGACCTCGACATCGGCAGCCGAGTGCGTGAGGGCGAAGTGGTCGCCGCCCTGGATCCGGTCGATCTGGACCTTGCCGTCGAACAGGCACGGGCGCTCGTGACGGCGACTCTGGCGCAGCTCGGACTTCGAGCGGACGAGTCCGGTGACTCCTTGGATCTCGAGTCGACCGCGGCCGTGCGTTCGGCGCGTGCAAGTCTGCTCGAGGCGCGGCAGAACCGCGATCGCGTGCGCGAACTCGTCGACGGCAACCTGCGACCGCGGTCGGAACTCGATTCCGCGGATGCGGCTTTCGCCGTGGCGGAGAGTCGGCTGCAGCAGGCGATCGAGCAGCAGCGGACCATGCTCGCAGAGCTCGCCGAGCGTCGCGTGCGCCTGGCGTTGGCCGAGCGTGCGCGCAGCGAGGCGGAGATCCGCGCGCCCTTCGATGCCGTCGTCGCCGAGCGCACGCGACGTCCGCCGGAGGTGGTGGCGATCGGCGAGACGGTTCTTCGGCTCGTGCAGATCCATCCCTTGCGGCTGCAGCTGAGGGTTCCCGAGCGACATGCGCTGCGACTGCAGCTCGGCCAGGAGGTAGCGTTCCAAGTCGATGGCCTGGACACCGAGTTTCGCGGCACGATCGAACGCACGAGCCCGTCCATCGACGGGGTCGATCGCACGCTGCCGGTCGAGGTCGTGGTCGCGAACGTGGATGGTCGTCTGCGCCCGGGCGCCTTCGCTCGCGCGCGGATCGCGATCGCGGATCCCCAGCCGCGGGTTGTGGTGCCGAGTGCGACGCTGGTTCGGTTCGCCGGCAGTGAGAAGGTCTTCGTCGTCGAGGACGGCGTCGCCCGCGTGCGTGCGGTCCGCAGCGGTCGAGAGATCGATGATGTGATCGAGATCGAGACCGGACTGCGCGGCGACGAATCGCTGATCCTCGCACCGCGGCAGATCGTCGATGGCGATGCGGTGACCGTCTCCGGCGGCGGGAACTGAGCATGCAGTCGCTGGCGCGGATCTGCATCGAGCGTCCCGTCTTCGCGACGATGTTCGTGATGGTGATGGTGGTGGCGGGGATCACCGGCTACGTGAACCTCGCCGTCGATCGCTATCCGGCCGTCGACCTGCCGACGGTCACCATTCGGACCAGCTTGCCCGGGGCTTCGCCGGAAGAGGTCGAAGTCACGGTCTCGCAACCGATCGAGGAAGCGGTCAACACCGTCGAGGGCATCGAGGAGCTCCGCTCGATCTCGGGGCAGGGCACCTCCTTCGTGCTCGTGACCTTCTCGCTCGGCCGCGACATCGATTCGGCGGCCCAGGACGTTCGCGATCGAGTCGCTGCGATCCAGCGGCAACTGCCGCGGGAAGTCGATCCGCCGGTCGTAGGCAAGTTCGACAACGACAGTCAGGCGATCCTCACGGTCGCGGTCTACGGCGATCGCTCGCTTCGTGAGCTGAGCGAGATCGCGGACAAGCGAGTTCTACCCTTCCTCGAGCGCGGCAAGGGAGTCGGCGAGGTGCGGATCGTCGGCGCTGCGGAGCGGGCGATCGACGTGCGGATCGATGCCGATCGCCTCGCGGCGTACGGATTGACCATCGCCGACGTCCGCTCCGCGATCGAGCGTCAGAACGTCGACGTTCCGGGCGGCACGCTGACCGAATCGTTCCGCGAACGCACGGTGCGCACGCTCGGTCGCGTGCTCGATCCGCGGGCGTTCGACCAGATCACCGTGGCGACGCGCAACGGCACGGCGATCCGCCTGCGCGATCTCGGCGAGGTGGAGGACGGCACCAAGGAGGCGCGGACCATCGCGCGCCTCGACGGTGTGCCGACGGTCATTCTGGAGATCCGCCGGCAGTCGAATGCCAACACCGCGGCGGTGATCGACGGCGTGAAGGCTTCGCTGGCCAAGATCGGTGCCGATCTGCCGCGCGACATCGAGTTGCGGGTCATCCTCGACCAGTCGCGGTACATCGACGCGGCGCTGCACGAGATCGATCTGCATCTCATCCTCGGCTCGATCCTCGCGTCGCTGGTCGTGCTCGCGTTCATGCGAAGCTGGCGGGCCACGGTGATCGCATCGGTCGCGATTCCGACCTCGGTCATCGCCACGTTCGCGGTGATGTGGCTGCTCGGATTCACGCTCAACGGCGTGACCATGCTCGCGCTCG
This sequence comes from Planctomycetota bacterium, assembly GCA_050181465.1. Taxonomy (GTDB): domain Bacteria; phylum Planctomycetota; class UBA1135; order UBA1135; family UBA2386; genus JACRLW01. The sequence goes on along the minus strand of JBFXDD010000003.1, from coordinate 36,513 downwards.
TCCTGATGGTTGGAATCGTCATCGACGACGCGATCGTGGTCCTCGAGAACGTCTTCCGTCACATCGAGGAGAAGGGCAAAGATCCGTTCGCGGCATCGCGAGAGGCGACGAGCGAGATCGCGCTGGCCGTCTTGGCGACCACGCTCAGTCTCGTCGTGATCTTCGTGCCGGTCTCGTTCATGTCCAGCGTGTCCGGCCGCTTCCTCTATCAGTTCGGAATCACCGCAGCGACGGCGGTGATGGTCAGCCTGATCGTGTCGTTCTCGCTCACGCCGATGATGAGCGCTCGGTTGCTGCGCCGGAGTGCCGCATCCGCGCACGTGGAGAGCGTCGGACACTCACGGGGTGGGTTCTACGGTCCGCTCGAACGCTTCTATCTGTGGCTGCTGCGGCTCGCCATGCGCGGACGCTGGTTCGTGCTGTTGCTGTCCCTCGCCGTCATCGCCGCCGCCGTGCCGCTCTACGGCATGGTGCAGCAGGACTACATCCCGAGCGGCGTCGACCAGGGCGAATTCGAGGTGCAGGTTCGCGGTCCCGAAGACGCGAATCTGGCGGCGATGGAGGCCGCGATGATCGAGGTGGAGGAGACGGTGAGGACGGTGCCCGGGGTCGAGAGCGTGTTGACGCAGACCGGCGGCAGCTTCCTCGGCGGGGTCGGTCGCGGCTCCCTCTACGTCCGACTGCTGCCGCACGAGCAGCGCGTCTTCTCGATCGGTCGCCTGTTCGACGGCCTCCGGCGGCTCGATCCGGCGTCGGCGTGGCGCGGCAATCGGTCGCAGACCGAGATCATGAGCGAGGTGCGGCGGCGCCTGCGCGCCTTCCCGGAGCTGCGCTGCGGCGTCCGCAACCTGCGATCCTTCAACATCGGCGGCGGCAACTTCGAGATCGACTTCGTGCTGCTCGGGCCGGACCTGCTGCAGTTGGCGGCGTACGGGCGAGAGCTGGCCGCGAAGGCGGAGGCGGTCGGCGGGATCGTCGACATCGACACCACCCTCAATCTCGACGCACCCGAGTTGCGCGTGAATCCGGATCGGGATCGCGCCGCGGAGCTCGGCGTGTCGACCGAGGACCTCGCCACCGCGATGCGCCTGATGATCGGCGGTGAGACACGGGTCTCGCGGTTCCGCGATCCCACGGTGGACGAGGAGTACGACGTCCAACTCCGACTGCGTCCCGACGACCGCGCGGATCCGCGGGATCTGGGGCGACTGCTCATCCCTCGCCGCGACGGGCCGCCCGTGCGGGTCGACAGCATCGTGACTTGGTCGGACGCGATCACCGCGTCGCGCATCGATCGCCTGGACCGCCAGCGACAGAACAGCTTGCGCGCCGCGGTGGCGCCGGGCTACGCGCTCGGCGATCGCATCACCGCCCTTCGCGGCGCGGCCGAGGAGCTCGGCATGCCTTCGGAGTACACGACGCGGGTCAGCGGCCGTGCGCGCGAGCTCGAACGGACCTTCGGCGAGTTCATGATCGCCTTCGGGCTGTCGGTCTTGCTGATGTACATGATCCTCGCCGCGCAGTTCGAGAGCCTGGTCCATCCGCTGACGATCCTGTTCTCCCTGCCGCTGAGCGTGCCGTTCGCGCTGTTCTCGTTGTGGGTCAGCGGCGACTCCCTCAACCTGTACTCGGCGCTGGGCATCTTGGTGCTCTTCGGAATCGTCAAGAAGAACAGCATCCTGCAGATCGATCACATCAATCAGCTCCGCGCTGCCGGAATGCCGCGCGCGCAGGCGATCCTCGTCGGCAATCGCGATCGACTGCGACCCATTCTGATGACCACGCTCGCGCTCGTCGCCGGGATGCTGCCGCTCGCGGTGGGAACCGGTCCCGGTGCCGAGGAGCGACGGGCGATCGCGATCGTCGTCATCGGCGGCCAGTCGCTGGCTTTGCTGCTCACCTTGATCGCGACCCCGGTCGCATACTCTTTCCTCGACGACCTGCGCGGAGGTCGTGCGGTAGGGCCACACGACCACGCCGCGAGTTGACCGGCCCGCCAGATGCACGTGCGATTCGATCCACCGGGACGTTTCCGTTCGCTCGACGAGTTCGCGTCGCGGTGGCGGCAGTTCGATCCGTCGGCGATTTTGCGAGAGCTACCCGGTGACGGCGGCGCGCTCGGCCGTTCGATCCGTATCGGCGATCGCGAACTGCACAATCGCTTCGCCTGTCAACCGATGGAGGGTTGGGACGGGACGACGGATGGTCGCCCAAGCGAGCTGACCTTGCGGCGCTGGCGCAACTTCGGCCGCAGCGGCGCTTCGCTGATCTGGGGCGGCGAGGCCTACGCGGTGCTCGCCGAGGGTCGCGCGAATCCCGCGCAACTGTGCCGCGAAGGTGGGGGCGATCCATTGCGCGATCTGGTCGAGTTGCGCGACGAGACACTGCGCGGCGTGCGTGAGAGCGGGCGAGGTCCGGACGAGGTCTGTATCGGTCTGCAACTCACGCACTCGGGACGCTTCGCACGACCGCACGGCGTTCCGGCGCCCAAGATCGCGGCGCCGCATCCGGCACTCGCGCGGAAGTATCCCTTCCTCGTCGACGCGCACGTATTGAGCGACGGCGAACTCGAACGGATCGCCGAGGCCTTCGTGGCGACGGCGAAGCTTGCCGACTCGGCGGGTTTCGACTTCGTCGACGTCAAGTGTTGCCACGGCTATCTGTTGCACGAGCTGCTCGGTGCGCGCGATCGCGACGGTCGATACGGCGGCGATTTCACCGGACGCACGCGCCTGCTGCGCAGGATCGTGGCGGCGATCGCGGTGGAGTGTCCACGCTTGCGAGTCGGTGTCCGGCTCTCGGTTGCCGATACCGCGCCGTATGAAGCGGACCCGGACACGCGGATCGGTCGAGCGATGGCGGTCGATCTGCCGTATCGCTGCGGTTTCGGTGTCGATACGCAGGAGCCGACGCGCTTCGACCTGAGCGAACCGTTGGAGTTGATCGGTTCTCTCGCGCGCGACGGCGTGACCCTGTGGAACCTGTCGCTGGGATCGCCCTACACGAATCCGCACCTGCAGCGCCCGGCGGCATATCCGCCGAGCGACGGCTACCTGCCGCCGAACGATCCGCTAGCGTACGTGTTCGAACACCTGCGCGTCGTGCGCGAGGTGCGCGCCGCGGTGCCGGCCGTCGTGCTGGTCGGGAGCGGCTACACCTACCTGCAGGAATGGTTGGCGCACGTCGGCGAGGCGGAAGTCGCGGCCGGCCATGTCGACTTCGTCGGTCTGGGTCGCATGCTGCTCAGTCACCCGGACCTGCCGGCACATGTATTGAGCGGTCGCGCGCCGGATCGACGCCGGATCTGCCGCACCTTCAGTGATTGCACGACGGCGCCGCGCAACGGCATGGTGAGCGGCTGTTATCCCCTGGATCCCTTCTATCGGGCGCGGGAAGAGGCGGTGCGGGTCCGCGAGCTGCGCGACGGTGGTGGGGCATGAACGCGGCGGCGAAGGCCAGGGTCGGGCGCCTGTGCTACGGCGCGGTGCATGTGGTCGCGCGCGAGTCCGCGGCGGGCACGGCGGTCGGTGACCGTGTTCGACTCGAGGACATCGATTGGGACTCCACGATGCGGGTGCGGCGAGCACTCCTCGATCACGGCATTCGCATCGCCGAGGCGATGGACACCGCGCAGCGCTTCGAAATCGGTTGGGAGCTTGCTGCGGAGCTGATTCGCCGAACTGCACGAGTGGTGCCGCCGATGGGTTTCTGCGCTGGCGCCGGTGCCGATCAAGTCGCGGCTTCGACGTCGCTGTCGCGGAAGCTCGACGCCGTGATCGAGCAGTGTGAGTTCATCACCTCGCTCGGCGGGGTTCCGGTGATCTTGCCGATGCCGTTCTTGGTCGAGGAAGGCTTGTCGGAAGACGGCTACGTCGATGCGTATGCGGCGATCGTGCGGAGTGTGCGGGGGCCGATCTTCCTGCACTGGCTGGGGGAGGCCTTCGCACCGACTCTCGCCGGTTACTTTCCCGGACACAGCTTCGAGCGGATCCTCGCACTCGATCCCTCGGTCGTGCGCGGCTGCAAGTTGTCGCTGCTCGATCCGGCCTTCGAGGAAGCGATGCGGCGTCGACTCCTGGCGAACGAGCAGATCGTGCTCACCGGCGACGACTTCCACTTCGCGAGCCTGATCGTCGGCGATGGGACATGCCCGCAGCGCACGACGCGCATCGGTGAGCTGGATGTCGCACTCGGCGACTTCAGCCATGCGTTGCTCGGCGTCGTCGATGCGATCCACGCGCCGATGGCCGCGGCGCTGGATGCGCTGGCCGCGGGTGACCCGGCTCGCGCGCTGCGCCTCCTCGAGCCCTGCGAGGTGCTGGGCCAGCACGTCTTCGCCGAGCCGACAATGGACTACAAGGCCGGCCTCGCCTTCCTCGCCTGGCTGAACGGGATCGCCGACGGTTTCGCGCTGCCCAAGGGTGCACACCAACGTCGCGATCGCGATCACCTCCTGCGCGTGGCCGAGTTGGCCCAGGCCGCGGGGGCGGTGGTGGAGAAGCAGGTGTTCGCGGAGCGGCTCGCGCGGTTCGCGATTGCGCCCTGAGTGCGGCGAGGATGCGTCAGAAACCGATGGTCGCGCGGCCCACGTTGCTGGCCAGCAGGAACTCGAGGGTGCACCCAGAAGACGCGCAGGTGTTGCCGAGCAGGACCCATTGCGCAAGGAAGCTCTGGCCCAAGAGCCTGTGGTCGACGGGGATCGGAAAGATCATGAAGCGCTGCCAGTCGCGCCCCGCGGACGGCATGAGGATCGCACCCACTGGTTGGATCTGCAGGCTGCATCCAGGCGGCTGCAACGGCGTGATCCCGTCGAAGGGCACGTTCGCGGAAGCGAATCCGAACAACAGCACCGGGCGCCATTCCTGACCGAAGAGGATCGACGAGAGTCCGTCGTAGTCGATCGAGAAGCTCGTGCCGATGACGGGCAGGCCAGTGGATCGGATCCGAGAGTGCGGCCCGGGACGGAGTGGTCCCGGCGCGCACGAAGTGCCGAACACGGAGAAGCTTGCGGACTGCGCGACCAAGGGCGACCATGTAAGGCCACTCAGGCAAACAAGCCCTGCCAGGAGCGCGAGCGAAAGATGGGCGCGCGAGAACCTCATGGGGGAACAGAGTAGCACGGGTCATGTGTGGCGTGTGCGTGCGCCTGACCAGCAGTCGAGTGACCACGCCGGCGTGAGTCGGCTCCCTTGGCCATTGACATCACTCTCGAGCGCCAGTGGTCGGGGTGATCGCGGCACGTTGGTTTCTCGGCGAGCTGCTCGGGGTCGATTCGAGCTCCAGTCGCGCGCTTGGAGGCATCAAAGTTCCGGCAAGATGCATGCATTCGGTGTGGCGGCGAACGGCCTGGCATCGGGCAGGAGTCGCGTGTGGGCCATGGACTCCCGCGAACGATCTCGACGGCTGTGGAGCGAGGGACTTGCGAAAGCGAGGCTGGCTTGTAGGGTCATGGGCGAACGAGCAGAACCCGGAGACGTGGGGAACGCCATCGCCGGGGCTTGCGAGCGTCCCCTTCGAAGAAGTCGTCCGCCTTCAAACGATGCGATCGGAGAAAATCATGACCGCGAGACCGTCATCCGTGCGACCCTGCGTCCCTGCGTCCCTGCGTCCCTGCGTCCCTGCGTCCTCGCGCTCGGCGCGATCTTCTTGACGATCGCGCACGTTGCGGCGCAGACCGAGCGCGTGATTCATCTCTGGGTCGATCCGATCTACGGTGACGACTTGACTGCTGCGGATTGGAACCCGGGTGGAGCCAATCGTTGCACCGCGACCGAGCAGACCCCCGTCGATGTGGTGGACGCGGGGACGGGAGCTGTGCTGCTGCATGCGTCGAACCCCTTCAAGACCATCACTGCGGCGGTTCGGTCGATTGAAGACTCGGTGACCGTACTCCCCTTCACCAGCCCGACCACGGGCGTGACTTGGCGCTACGCGATCATCCATCTGATGCCGGGGCGGTACGCGCGCGGCGATGGGCTCTCGCCGGACAACGGAATCCGAGCCAATGGGGAGACATTCCCCATTCGGCTTCCGCGCAACGTCTCGATCCAGGGTACGAGCGTTCTAAACACGGTCGTCGACTTTCAGGCAACTGGGGCGTCGAGTCTGGGGCCGGCGTTCGAATTCGGGGTCTTCGTAGACCCGTCGACCGGCTCGCGGGTGCTGTCGGATCACCCGAATGCTCATCCCTACGATGGTGCCAGCACTTTCATCAACGGCGTCACGTTCGTCGGCGTCGAGGGTGGCGGCTCCTCGTCAGAGTTCAATGAGCGTCGATCGGCGATCTTTCTGTGCTCCGACGTGCCCAGCAAGCCGACGATCTCGAACTGCGTCTTTGTCACGAACGAGGTTGGAATCATGGTGTCGGCGCCATCCTCGATGGCGGGACCCCAACCGCCCAATTCACCCGAGGGGCTTCCGACCGGGTTCCACGATGGAGCCACGATCCTCAACTGCACCTTTGCCTGGAATCGCATCGGCTTGTGGAGCGGCCAGTGCGGCGACAGTTTCCGGGGGACTCCGCCTCCGGTACAGTCGTTCGGTTTCAGTCGCCTCGTGATCCTCAACAACATCTTCGATTCCGGCGCACCGGTGCTGCCCTCGCCAATGCCCTGTGGTCCCGCATCGAGCAGTCTCTTCAATTCGTGGCCCGTCTCTTTCGGGCCGATCGCCGGATCGGATTCGGTCAGCGGCTTCGAAGGCATTGCGGACGTCGACATGATGTTGATCACGGACACCCTGGCACCGATCAACTTCAACGCATTCGAGCAAGTCGTCCTTCCGACGCAGCTGACCTGCAATCAGTACGACCGAAACGTCGTCATTCTCCCTGGTCTGCCGCCGACGGACATTCGTGGCGGTGCGACCCTCGCACCCGTTCCGAGCGCTGGTCTCAATATTGCGGACATCACGGGAGCGGGCGGTCCGGCCGCCTGCGGTTCGGCGGGGCGGCCGCAGCAGACGCGAGGAATCCTGTATGTGCGAGACCTGATCTGTCACGGTCGCTTGTCAGGGGCATGGCCGACCGATCCGACCTTCGATGGGTCGCCGCTCGATTTCCGGCTCTCGCCATCCGTCGGACTCGCGGATCCCGCCCCCGGGCAACCGCCATTCATGCAGAATCCTCTCATCGATCGTGGCTATGACTTCGATGAGGAGTTCCCCAGGGGGATGAGCAATGGTCTGCAACTGGACGGCATCCCTGGCCGCTTGGTGTTGTCGGGAAACAGCCAGAACACCTGGCCATTCCACGTGATGTCGACGGATGGTGAGGGATTCGGCAATCCCCGCATCGCCAAGTACTTCGTCGGTCCGGTGAGTGTGCCGAATCGAACGGACCTGGGTGCAGATGAAGTCGGTGCCATGATCGTCTGTGGTTTCATCCACGGCACAGACGCCTTCCTGAAGCACGAAGCCGTCGACGACCCCATTCCGGCGCCACAGAATCGCGCCCGCAACAATTCTCAGCTCGCCGTCCTGGGTCCGGCGAATCTCACCTTGTCCCAACCGCAGGAGCAGCCGTGGTATCGGGGATTCATCTCCGGCAATCCGGGAACTCCTTGGCCGTGGCAGGATGTCGGGACCGGCTGTCCCTCGGTGCCGGGTGACCTGCAACTGCCGCCATGGTTCGCACCCTGGAACCCACAACGGGACGCCACCGGATTGGGATTCAACTATCAACCTGCCATCGTCGCGATCACGCCGCATCTGGTGCCCGATCTCCATCCGTGGTGGAGTCTGGGCTCTTTCCATGGGAGCTCTCTCACGCTCTGGCAGAGTTGTCTCGGGCTCGGAAACTACAATCCGCAACTCTATGTGGATCCGACCGCCCACCGCCCAAACCCACCGGGCACTCTCGCGGGTTTCGTCGGGAACGTCTACCCGCCGGGTAGTCCGGTTCGCGTCCAGGACTTCATGTATCTTGACGGGTTCGCCCTCCCGGGTCTGGTTCCGTTCGCGCGATGGCGGCACTGGGACGGTTGTGTTTCCGGGAATATCGAGGATGCGCCCACGATCGCGCAGTTCGACGCGTTCTGCCGAGGAGGAAGCCCGTCGGACGTATTCCTCTATTCGCTGCCAGGGACCGTGGTCAGCGAGTCCAAGATGGCGCTACGATTCTCGCTGGAGTTCGATGGCACCGAGGCGACGCTGTTATCGGGGTATGAAAAGAACGTGCAGTCCTTCATGGTCTGGAACACAGATGCAGTCCAGGGCGGTCAGTGAGGATTCCATGGCTAGTCGAAGCTTCCTTCTCGTGCTTGTGATCCTGATCAGCGGGCTTTCTGCGCAAGCCCGTTGGCGGTCGACGCAAAGAGGCACCGGCTTGCACACGGGATCTGTATGCTACGACGCGGCTCGGCGAGAATGCGTGCTGTTCGGCGGAGTTCTCGACTCCAGCTATACATGGGTGTATCGCGACGGCGCGTTCCGGGGAATCGTAACGGCAGATGCTCCCACCGGGCCCATCGGCGTGGCGTTGGGATTCGATCACGCCCGTGGCGTGGTCATCGCCTTCGGCGGGCAATGGGGCGGCACCAATTCTCGTGTAGATACGAACGAGACATGGTCGTGGAATGGAGCGGCGTGGACGCGCCTGTCTCCCAGTAACTCGCCGCCGGCTCGGCGAAGTGCGGCGTTGGGATTCGACCCAGTGTCGGGGAAGATGATTCTGTTCGGCGGCTACAGCAATGCCTCACTCTCCTGGTTCAGCGATACCTGGGAATGGGACGGTTCCAACTGGACGCAGCATTTCCCATCCGTGACTCCACGGGCGCGCGAGTGGGCGGATCTCGTCGTCGACTCCGCGCTCGGGGAGCTCGTATTGACGGGCGGGGGTGACTGGTTTGCGCACGGTGTCGTGGATCAGTTCGTGTGGCGTGGCGGGCAGTGGTGGTATCGGAGTGTGCCGGGATCTCTCGGAACCCGCGCCGCACCCGACCCTCTGGGTCGAGGGTTGGTGACGTGGGATCAACTCCAAGTCGGGCTCTCGACCCTCCCCACCGGCAGGCGTCTGGCTGTGCGACCCGCCGCGTATCTAGAGCCTCAATGGTCTTTCTTCGATCCTAAACAAGGTGAGGTCGTGATGCTGGCCGACGATTCTTTTCATGAGAGTCGGCTTCGTTTTGACGTGGCGACGAGTTCCTTCTCCGAGGACATCGTCGACAATTTCGCGTCATCCTGGGATGACTGGGCCCGCGTACTCTCTTACGACCCGCAGACTCAATCGATCTGGTGCGCGTGCCGGTATCGAAGTCGTTACGGGTACGGAGCAGCCAAGCTGACCAACGCCGGGCATCTCCGCATCCCCTTCCTCAGCCTCGTTCCGGACCATGCAAACACGTCGGCCCGGATGGCATTCCACAGCACTCGTGGTGAGCATTGCATGCTGACCACTGGCGCGCTCCATCGGCAAGAACTCTGGTGGTGCGATGGCGTACGCTGGCGCCCCGAGCCCTTTGTCCATGGTCCGGCTGCTTCCCAGTCTTCGCAATATTCGCGGCTCTTCGACGACCCGCGACGTGGTCAGTTGGTATTCTGGAGCGGAGACGAACTGTGGACCTGGAGCGGGTCCAGCGGGTGGCGACAGCGCTTTGATGGATTCACGAGCGGCGCGCCGTGGCCGAGTGCGACGAGCTGTACCCTGGACGTCGATCGCGGCGTCGTGGTGTTTGTCGGCGGCCCACACCAGACCAACCAGGTAGCCGATCTCTGGGAGTTCGACTTGGCAAGTGATACCATGCGTCAGATTCCTCCCTCAGCGGGCACGCCTTCCGGTGTCTATGCGGACTATGGGACAGTCACGTGGGCACCGAGTCTGGGCGGTACAGTCTATGTGGCATTCGTTGCCAACGCGCCGACTCTCGTGAGCAGGTGGGACGGGATGGGCTGGCAGGCTTTGACTGCCGCGGGCGGTCCGCGTTGGAATCTCATGGGCCCTCTTTTCGCATATTGGTATCCGGTCTATGACTTCGCCCGTCGGCGGATCGTGGCGGCGGGTGTCTCGAGTGCCGACCAATTCATCGAACTGGCACCGGAGGAGCTTCGGCTGACGCCGAGCAATGTGGCGATCGGGAATCCTGTGCGATTCGACGTGACGATTCCGGACCGAGCGCACGACCTGTGGGTGATCGGCATGGCGCTGACTTCGACGACCGGGGTGCCGTTCGGGCCGAGTCCATATGTCGGGTCGGAAGTGATCCCCTTGGATCCCGATCCGATGTTCTTCGCGAGTATCCAGAGTTGGATGGGCGGTAGCTTGGACTCCAACGGATCGGGCAGCTTCACCTTGACCATCCCCAACGATCCTGCGTTGGACGGACTTCGCCTTTGGACGTCCGCAATCACGATCGATGGTGCACTGATGATCCGGCGGGCGACGAACATCGAGGAGCTGCGGGTGACGCGGTGAGCACCACCCGGGATAGCAGGGTACACTGGATTACGATTCTCGCGTTGATCGCAGTCGTCACCATCCTCGTCGCGCGGTCCGATGGCTGCGGTGGTCGACCGAAGGCCGTGGCCGAGACTGGGGACGATCCGGCGAGAGCGCGTCGCGAAACCGTGTCTCGCGCAACTCATTCGGGTATCGAGAGGAGCGCGGACCCGACGGGTGCACGCGACGCCGTGAGACCGGCGTCCGCGATCCTTCGGCTCTCGCTGTCGAGCCACGACTCGGGGTGCGAGTGCACCGTGAGTCTCTGGTGTGCTCCACGCCCTGGAGGCTTGGGCGCCCACGCAGCCGGCACACCGCCCGCGATCGAGGGCACGCAGTCGCCGGCGGATGGGGAGATGAGCTATTCCTTGCCCGGCTCGTTCTGGTCATTGCTTCGTATCGAACACTCCGCGCGCTCACACCAAGTCGTCATCCCGCCGTTCGTCGGCAGCCGAACAGAAGTCGTCGATCTGGTCGATGGCAGGCGTCGCGTGGGTGTGGTCGTGCTGGGGCGAGACCGAGCGTCTGTCACTGCGGGTGCTCGGGTCGAGTTGCTGAGCGTGCCACCGTCCGTTGCGTCGCCCCATCGTCTCGAAGTGGGGGTCACCGACCAGAACGGCCATGCCGATTTTGCCGGTCTATCGCCTGGCGCGTTTCTCGTGCGCATCGCCGACACCGGGCTCGACGATGCGCCACCACATGCTCAGCGATTCTTGCTGACACCCACGAGAGCGGGTCCTGATCGCGTCATCGTCCTGGTTCTGCCCGAAGTCCGGGTGCCTGTCCACCTGCAAACCATCGGGGAGTCAACGCTCGTCGACGGTGTCGCGGCGACGCTCGTCTTCCGTCGACTCGATCCTGGCAACGAAGGCTTCTATCCCGTCGGGCGTCTCCTCGCCGGCCGGCACTCCCGCGCCATCGAGCTGCCGGTTGGCGACTACGTGGTCGAGGCGATCCCGCAGCACGCCATGGTGCTCACCAGTTCTGGCATCCTCGCCTGTCGCGAGGGGATGGGCTCGTCCGAGTTCCTGGTTCGTTTCGATCCGCGGGCTTCCCTCTCGAAGTGGCGGCTCGAGGGGGTCAGCGGGCGAGACTTTCCGTTGCAGGTAGCGTTCGAGGCGGACGGCGAGTTCGCGATGGGGGAGTTGGCGCCGGTTCACGTGGGACCGTGGCATTGGCGGATTCCCGAACTGGAGGTGGCGTCCCCGGGTCGGCGCGGACGGGTCGTGGCCGTGGGGAGGAGGAAGTTCGTCTCGGCGATGGCGATCGATGGTTCGGCACCGAGCGAGCGAATCCCGCTGGTGCCCGGGCGGAAGCTCCGCGTCGAATCGTGCCTGGCTGCGGACCAGCCGCAGCGGGTTTTCGTGGATGACCCGCTCGGTGCGACTCAGGTCGCACCAAGCCCGCGCACACTGGATGTCGGCGGTGTCGGAACGGTGGGCTGGGTGTTCGAGACGATCGTCAGTACGCATGCGATGGAGATCGAGTCGGTCACGGCCGGCGGTGAGTCGATCTGGAGCCGTCGGCTCGAGGCTGGGTCCGAAGACGTGATTCTCAGGGTTTCCGTCACTCCTGCTGGGCCGAGCAACGAGGTCCCCGTCGGGGTGCGCGGGCTCGCCGCTCCGACATCTCGGTGAGGTTCGCGGCCCACCCCGTTCCCCTCCTCGCGCCCCCTCGCTACGCTTCGCGCCTCACCCTCCCGCGCACGGGAGCGGATCGGGGCTGGTGTCCTGCCTGGTCTTCAAGTCGTGAAACTGGGGTCCGAGCCATGGGGGAGTTCGGGACGCGAACCGTTGCGTAGCAGGTGGTTGCGCCCATGGCGCGGGGTACCGGGAACCCGCCGGATTCGGCTCTTTGGTCTCAGGATGCCCCACGTAGCCCCACGAGACGAGAAGCAGGTCGGGCACCAGGAACGCACCCGAACGTGCACCAAGCAGTGTGAAGCGCCGGTGGCCAGTGGGTTCGTAGGGGGATCCGCCCAGCGGGGCCAAAGCCCATTCCCGAGGTGGCGACAGCTGGCAACTGACGTCCATGGACGTATCTCTACCGCTTGGCTCCCCATGAAGATGACCATCAGTCTCGACGCGGATCTGCGAGCGCGGATGAAGGCGCGCGATCACGTGAACTGCAGCCACGTGGCGGAGGAGGCGTTCCGGCGGAAGCTCGCCGGGATCGAGACGCCAAACCATGAACGCACATCGCTCTCCTACGCGGACGAGAAGTTGAGCAGCGCCGTCGACACGTTGTGCTCCATGCTCCATCGGAACGATCCAAGAGCGCCTGCACGCGGCGGTGATCTACAACCTGATCCACGTTCCGATCCAGGTGCTCCCCGAGGTGGTCAAGAGCGAATTCGAGGCGGCGCTGAAAGCCTGCACGTCCACGGCGACCGGGAAGCAGGGCTCCGCTCAGGCCAGCATCGCGCGGATGTCGGAGCACGAGGCTTCCGAGCACGCCCAGGTGGCCAAGCGAACGCTCTACTACGTGCCGGAGCGCCTACGTGAACTGGGCTCGTGAACGCGAGCGGAACAAGCAACCAGTTGCGATAGCTTCAAGGAACCGGATGACCGACACTCAGACCAGCAAGACGACGAAGCGGATGCGCAAGCCCGCTTCCGAAGCGCTCGCTCACGCCGACGCCGCACGCGTAGAGGCGAATCGGTTGCTCGATGAGTCGAGGCGCTCGGAGATGGGGCAATTTATGACGCCCGCGCCGATCGCGAGCTTCATGGCGTCGCTTTTCGAGCCCACGACGGGAGACGTGCGTCTCCTCGACGCGGGGGCCGGCGTCGGATCGCTGACGGCAGGTTACGTGGCCGCTGCTTGTGCCTGGAGGCGGAAGCCGAAGTCGATCGAGGCTACCTGCTTCGAGGTCGATCCGGTCCTGCTCGCTCACCTGCGGCGAACCATGCAGGCGTGCAAGACATCTTGCGAAGCCCTCGGCGTCCGCTTCGTTGGCCAGGTCGTCGAGGAAGACTTCGTCGAGGCGGGGGCGCGGCTCCTCGACAAGGGCTTGTTCGCCGTCGGTGGCCGGCCGCGGTTCACGGCGGCGATCCTGAACCCACCCTACCGGAAGATCAACTCCCACTCGCGCGAGCGCGAGCTGCTGCGCAGGGCTGGGATCGAAACCAGCAACCTCTACACGGCGTTCGTCGGGCTTGCGGTGAAGCTGCTGGAGCCCGCCGGGCAACTCGTCGCGATCACGCCGCGGAGCTTCTGCAACGGGCCCTACTTTCGCTCCTTCCGCGAGCTGCTACTCGGGGAGACCGCTCTCAAGCGGGTCCACGTCTTCGAGTCTCGCAAGCGAGCCTTCAGTGACGATGCGGTGCTCCAGGAGAACGTCATCTTCCGCGTGGTGCACGGCGCCTCCCGTGGCTACGTGACGCTCTCGACAAGCGCCGGGCCGGGAGAATCGCTGATCGAGCGTGCGGTTCCCTACGACGTGGTTGTCGCCCCGGGCGATCCCGAGTCCTTCATCCACCTTGCGGTCTCCGAGGCCGACAGCGCCGTGGCCGAGCGTATGCGCCTCCTACCCTGCACTTTGAAGGACCTCGGAATCCAAGTCTCAACCGGACGCGTGGTCGACTTCCGAGCGCGTGAGTATCTGCGCGCGGATCCCGAGGCGAGCACCGTTCCTCTGATCTACCCGGCTCACTTCAACGGTGGCTTCGTGGCTTGGCCAAAGTTCGGCGGGCGCAAGGCGAACGCCCTCTCCTACGAGACGCGAACGCAGGACCTCATGGTGCCGAACGCGACCTACGTGTTGACCAAGCGGTTCACATCCAAGGAGGAGCGAAGGCGCGTCGTGGCCGTGGTCCTCGACCCCGCGCGGCTGCCGAAAGGCGTGAAGCAGGTCGGCATCGAGAACCACGTTAACTACTACCACGCCAACGGCGACGGCCTGTCGAAGGTCCTCGCGAAGGGCCTAGCCGCCTTTCTCAACTCAACCCTCGTCGACCAGTTCTTCCGCCAGTTCAACGGGCACACCCAGGTCAACGCGGGCGATCTGCGGAATCTGCGGTATCCGACCGCGAAGGCCCTGAACGCCATGGGGCGCAAGATCGGGAAGGCGATCCCGGAGCAAGCTACCCTCGACAGGATCGTCGACGAGGCTCTCGGCTAGGCCCCGGGGAAGGACTCGGCGAGGAACTGCTTCGACGCGTCCTCACGAATCCAGACGTAGCTGCCGACCGCGAGGTTCTTGTGCTTGCCCTGCCGGGCGGCGGCAACTTTCCAGGTCGGGTAGGCGGTCGTGAACCCGACGCACTTCTTGCCGTGTTTGGCCGCGAACGCAGAGACCTGATTCACCTTGTGATCGTCGACCTCGCCGTCGCTGGTGACGGCCTCAATGATCCACACGGAATCCGTCTGCCGATTCCACAACAAGACGTCGGGCATGGCGTCGGCCAGTTCGAGGCCGAGTCCAGCTTCCTCCAGCTTCTGCTTTTCATCGTCGGAGACGCGCTGGCCGTCCTCGTTGTCTACGTAGAGGACCTCAAATCCCGGCAGGAACTTCGGGGCGTAGGCGTCGCAACACGCGTCGATGAGATCCGCGTGTGCGGTATCGACAGTCTTCCGTGCAGCCTCGATCTGCTCCGCCTGGAACCTGAGGCGCTCTCGCACGGTCTCGCCCTCGATCCAGTCCTTCAGCATGAGATCGAATTCGACGTCGCTCGCCCTCAGGATCTTCTGGAAGTCGGATTCGATGCGGTAGGCCGAGTTCGAGGATTTCGCCACCAGGTGTCCTGGCAGGAAGGTCCTGGTCTTCTTGTCGAGGTATATGGCCTCGATCGCTCCGATCTCGCGGAGCGGTTTTATCCAGTAGTCGCGCCCCTCGCGATCGAGCTTGTCCTTCTTGCGCTGGAGGATCCCGACATGGCAAGCGACATGAGCTGTCGAGGCTCCATCGCAGAACCGGGCGCCCTTTGGCGGTTTCGCGAACCAGCTCGGTCGATCGTCGAGCAGCGCGAACACGGCGTCGACCATGTCGTCCGTTGCACGATCGAGCATCCCGAGCACCGTGCGGACCCGATCCTTCGTCACGCCTTGAAGCACGTCGGGGACGGGTGGCTTCCCGGCCTTGATTGCGGCGTCGAGAATCTTCCGAACTTCCTCGGTCAAGCCCATCGTGCGGCTGACGCTACCGGCCGAGTGGGGTCGCGAACCAGTCGAAACTCACGCGCCTTTCGGGACTGGCTCGCCGGGGGGCGCCGACCCACGGGAGCGAGGACGGCGAGGATACTGCAGGATACGAGCACCGTCCGGTAGTGGATCTGGGCGGCGAACTCGTAGTCCTTGACCAGCGCATCGAAGACAGATTTCAGTTCGCCGGGGAGCCGGGCTCGACTCTGCTCGTGCTTCAGGAGACGTTCCTCGCTCATGAGGGGATTCTCTTCTCATGTCCGGCCTTGAGCCAGCGTTGCTGTCGAGAGACGATCCCGCCCATGGTGAAGAAGAGGTTCTCGATCAAGGGGTTGGCCGACTTCATGGCCGCGAACGCCGTGAAGCAACGCAAGATCATCCGCGACTACAAGTATCCTGACGAGGACGAGGCACACGCGAAGATCATCTACTACCGCGCGGCCCGCGACGTGGTGACGGCCTACCACCTGGCCACGAAGAACCGCCTCTGGTTGGATGCCGAAGCGGCGGCCCTCCGCGCCCTTGCGGAAGCCTCGCCGGGGATGACACGCATACGACTGGAGAACAACGCGCGAGCGATCGAGGAGTATGCGAAGCACTTCTCCGGTCGCAAGTTCGAGATCCTCAGCGACATCTCGCTCGAACTCGTCTATGGCGACGTGACGATCACCGTTCGGCCTGACATCCACGTGAGGGAGAACGGGACCGAGAAGATCATCAAGCTGGAGTTCTCGAAGGACGAGCCGGAGAAGAAGATCCGGGACGTGATCTCGCAGGGGATGTTCGAGGCGGCCGTCGCGAAGGGAATGAAGCTCGGCAGCAAGCAGGTGCTCTACCTCGATGTCGCACGTGGGAAGGAGCACAAGGGCGCTCGACTCGGTGCTCGGCTCGCGAGGGAGATCGCCGCGTCTTGCGCCAACATGTCCAGCATCTGGAACTCGATCTGAGGTCCTCGATGGAGCGCGAACCCGACGAAGTCGACGATGATGAACTGCAGGACGCAGATCCAGACGAGCAGAAGGACCTGATGCGGGGCTGGTTCGTCTCGCGGTTCTGAGAGCTTGGTTGGAACGCGACCGCGTACGGCCCTCGGCAGCTTCGCCGATCGCCGATCGCCGACCACCCGCCGCACCCCGTTCCCCTCCTCGCGCCCCCTCGCTACGCTTCCCGCCTCACCCTCCCGCGCACGGGAGCGGATCGGGGCTGGTGTCCTGCCTGGTCTTCAAAACCAGTGGGGGTCGCGCTCGACGCGGCCCCGGTGGGTTCGATTCCCATGCGCTCCCGCCATTTCTCTCTCGCTTGAACCGCCATGGATTCCCCCGCCAAGCCTGATTGGCTCCAACTCGCCGTCGGTAGCGACCTCGGCGGGGGTGGGAATGCGGACGGCGGGGGAGGCGGCGCGCCGGACGTCCTGCTCGACCGCATCCGCCGCTACATCGCGCTGAGCTTTCGCGACGGGCGCACCGAGGGGCTGACCCCGGACGCGCCGCTGGTGAGTTCCGGGATCGTGGATTCCGCCGGCGTGCTGCAACTCGTCGACTGGCTCGAGACCGCTTTCGGGGTCCACCTCGAAGACGAAGCCGTGGCGCTCGAAAATTTCGATTCGTTGCGCGCGTTGGCCCGCACGGTCCGGGAGCGGCTGCCGACCGACCTGCCCTGAGCGCCCCCCAGCGCGGTCGGGTTGACTCGGCGCTCTCTCGGGCCGACGCACTCCGTACGTGACACGCGTGCGCGCGTCGCTACTCTGTTCGCCCGCTTTCCCCGGTCTCCCTGGTGATTCAGTACCTGCTGCCCATCGTCCTGTTGGCCCTGCCGGTCCTCGTCGTCGTGGTTCTCGCGCTCGCCTTCGGCCGGAAACTGTCCGGTTCGTGCGGCGGCGTCGGCCCTGACGGCGGCTGCACGCGCTGCGGCAAACAGATCGATCCCCAGCAGGTGGGAATCGCTCAGAAGCCCTGCAACTGAGCCGGATCGGCGAACGCGTCCCTTTCCCCTCGGTGTCCCCACCCGCTTCGGCCGGCCCCCCGCCGAGCGTTCTCCCCTCCGCCGTCTCGGCCCCTCCCGATGATCACGCATCAGATCAAGAAAGGCTTCGACCTCAGCCTCGCCGGCGCCCCCGCGCGCGAGCTGGTCGACGCGCCCGATCCGGTCGTCGTCGCCCTTCGCCCCTCCGACTTCCCCGGGATCAAGCCCAAGCTGGTGGTGACCGAGGGTGCCAAGATCCGCACGGGCGAGCCGGTCTTCTTCGACAAGAACCAGCCGGCGACGCAGTTCTGCTCGCCGGCCACCGGCACGGTGAGCCGCGTGGTGCTCGGCGAACGGCGCGCGCTGCTCGCGCTGGAGATCACCCCGGGGAGTGCTGACGACTTCGCGCAGATCCCGCACGTCGCGCCGTCGAAGCTGAACTCGACGCCCCGCGAGCAGATCGTTGCGGCGCTCCAGGGCGCGGGGCTCTGGCCCTTGATCCGACAGCGCCCGGTGGGGCGGACTGCCGACCCCGCAGTGGTTCCGTCCGCCATCTACGTGAACGGGATGGACACCGAGCCGCTCGCCGCCGACCCCGCGTTCGTGGTCGCCGGTCGCGGTGAGGACCTGCAGGCCGGCATCGATCTGCTGCGGGCACTCAGCGGTGGGCCGGTGTTTCTCACCGTGCGCGCGGGCGATCCCACGCGCGAGTTCCAGTCTCTGCAAGGGGTGGAGATGCACGGCTTCGCCGGGCCGCACCCCGCCGGCTTGGTCGGCACGCACATCAGCCGCATCCGTCCGCTCAAGCCCGGTCAGGTGGTGTGGTATATCAAGGCGCAGGAAGTGCTGCTGCTCGGCGCTTGGTTGCGCACCGGCCGCTATCCCGCGCATCGCGTCGTGGCTGTGGCGGGGACCTCGGCGCCGCAGCGGAAGTACTTCCGCGTCCGCCAGGGTGCCTCGCTGGTCACCCTCAACGGCGGCAAGCCCGCCGACGCGAGCGTGCGGCTCATCAACGGCACCGTGTTGAACGGAATGGCCGACACGACGCCGGGCTTCCTCGGCTTCCATGCCTGCACCGTCACGATGATCCCCGAGGGGGCCGACAGTCGCGACCTGCTCGGTTGGGCGCTGCCGCAGCCGCGCAAGCTCAGCTTTCATCGCTCGGTGTGGCCCTTCGGTCGGCCGCGCGAGGTGCAGGTCGATGCGCGCATCCACGGCGGTCACCGTCCGATCGTGAACTTCGGTTCGTGGGAGGCCGTGACGCCGCTCGACATCCTGCCTGCGCACCTGGTGCGCGCGATCATGGCCAATGACCTCGATGAGTCCATCAACCTGGGCCTGCTCGAGGTGACCGAGGAAGATCTCGCCCTCTGCACCGTCGTCGATCCCTGCAAGATCGACATCGGCAAGGTGATCCGCCAGGGCCTCGACCTCTACGTGAAGGAGAGCTGATCCACGATGAAGTTCCTGCGGAACACCGTCGACAATCTGCGCAAGCTCTACGCCGAGCCGGGTTCGCGCTTCCACAAGATCTGGCCGGCCTTCGACGCGGCCGAGACCTTCTTGTTCACGCCGTCGCACGGCACGCCCAAGCATGGGCCGCACGTGCGCGACTACATCGATCTCAAGCGCGCGATGTCGGCAGTCATCGTCGCGATGCTGCCGTGCCTGCTGTGGTCGTTCTACAACGTCGGCTACCAGCACTTCGCGGCGCTGGCGAAGATGGTCGGCGACGGCACGCCGAACCCGTATCCGAACGCCATCGGCTGGCTGCAGAGCCTCGTGTTCGGCGGCGAGTATGCCCCGGACTTCGGCGCGATCGGTTTCTGGGATCGGGTCGTCTTCGGCCTGCAGAAGATGATCCCGATCCTGATCGTGAGCTACGGTGTCGGTCTCACGATCGAGCTGGGCTTCTCGATCTGGCGCAAAGAGGAAGTGAGCGAGGGCTATCTCGTCAGCGGCATGCTGATCGCGCTGATCGTGCCCGCCTCCATTCCGCTGTGGCAGCTCGTGCTCGCGGTGGCGTTCACGGTGGTGCTCGCGAAGGAGGTCTTCGGTGGCACCGGGATGAACATCTTCAACCCGGCCATGATGGCGCGCGCCTTCCTCTTCTTCGCGTATCCCGCGCAGATGAGCGGCGACTTCGTGTGGGTCGCCGGCAACGGCACCCGCAGCCTGATCGACGGCTACTCCGGGCCGACCGCGCTCGCGGTCGCGGCGAACGCCAAGCTCGACGGCAACCATCTCGCCAGCGAGGGGATCGCCACCGCGGCCAGTGCGGTCGATGCGCTCGAGAAGGCCGGTTACACGTGGTGGGACCTGTTCGTCGGCCTCGTCCCCGGCAGTGCCGGTGAGACCAGCGCGCTGTGTGCACTGCTCGGCGCCGCGTTCCTCTTGCTGACCGGGGTTGCGTCTTGGCGCACGATGGTCGGCGGCGTGATCGGCTTGGTCGGCATGGCCGCGCTGATGAACGCGCTGGCCGGCGGCCTCGACGGGATCGGCGGCTTGCCGCCGCACTGGCACCTGGTGTGCGGCGGATTCGCCTTCGGCATCGTGTTCATGGCGACCGATCCGGTGTCGAGTCCAGAGACCGATGCCGGTCGCTGGGTCTACGGCATCCTGATCGGTGTCTTCACGGTGCTGGTCCGTGCGGTGAACCCGGCCTACCCCGAGGGCGTCATGCTCGCGGTGCTCCTGATGAACGCCTTCGCCCCGACGATCGACTACTTCGTCGTCCGCGCGAACATCCAGCGGAGGAAGCTGCGCCATGGATAAGAACGGCAATAGCTATGTGGTGTTCTTCGCCGTGGCGATCTGTGCGGTCTGCGCAGTCGCCCTGGCATCGACCTTCAGCGCGTTTCGCGAAGGGATCGAGTCGAACGAGTTGTTCGATCAGCAGAAGAACGTGCTGATCGCGACCGGTCTGCACTCCAAGGATCAAGTGCGCCCTGACAAGGAGCTTCGCGAGCTCTACGCGAAGTCCATCCGCGCCAAGGTGCTCGAGGTCGAGCGCGGCGCGGTCGACGTGCCGGTGAAGCGCGCGGGCGTGGAGACCGTCGACAAGGTCGAGCAGGTCCTCGCGATGAAGGAGACCGAGCACAAGGTGGAGGATCTCGCCGCGCTGATGCGGGCCGAGAGCAAGAAGCCGGATCCCAAGCAGCGCCGCGAATACGTGCCGATCTACCAGCGCGTCGATGATGCCGGGAACACGGTCGCCTGGTGCATCCCGATCTCCGGCTACGGGCTGTGGAGCACGCTCTACGGCTTTCTGGCCCTCGAGCCGGATCTCGCGACGGTGAAAGGGATCACCTTCTACAAGCACGCCGAGACCCCCGGTCTGGGTGGTGAGGTCGACAACCTGGACTGGCAGCGTCAATGGCCGGGCAAGAAGGTGCTCGATGCTCGCGGCCAGGTCCTCGGTGTCGCGCTCAAGAAGGGCAAGGTCGACACCGCCATCGCCGCGGAGCGCGAGCACATGGTCGACGGTCTCTCCGGAGCCACGATCACGAGCAACGGCGTCACCAAGTTCGTGAAGGCGGATCTCGAGCGCTACGAACCCTACTTCAAGACCAAGCGGAAGAACTGAGTCAGAGGAACTGAGGTCAACAGACGATCAGAGGTCAACAGGCATGACGGCAACCATCGACACTCCCTCGGTCAAAGCGCCGGCGGCGCCCTTGTTCGGCAAGGCCGAAAAGAAGGCGCTGGTCGACCCGCTGTGGGACAACAATCCCATCGCGCTGCAGGTGCTCGGAATCTGTTCGGCGCTCGCGGTCACGGTGCGACTCGATCAGACCCTGGTCATGTGCATCGGCGTGCTCACGGTCGTCGCCATGAGCAACACCGTGATCTCGCTGATAAGGTCGCTGATCCCGAGCAAGATCCGCATCATCGTCCAGCTCGTCGTCATCTCGAGTCTCGTGACGCTGGTGGATCTCGTGCTGAAGCGCTTCGCGTTCGATGTGGCGAAGGGCATCTCGGTGTTCATCGGCCTGATCGTCACGAACTGCATCGTGATGGGGCGCGCCGAGGCCTATGCGATGTCGAATCCGCCGTGGCGGAGCTTCCTCGATGGCGTGGGCAATGCGCTCGGCTACTCGTGGATCCTGATCGCGGTCGCCACCGTGCGCGAGATCCTGGGCTCCGGGACGCTGCTCGGGATGCGGATCATCCCGCAATCGATCTACACCGATCAGGGCGGCTTCTACGTGAACAACGGCCTCCTGGTGTTGGCGCCGGGCGCCTTCCTCCTGCTCGGGATCATCGTCTGGGTCCAGCGCGGTCTGTCGGGCTACAAGGAATCACACTGACATGAGCGCATTCCTTCTCGCTGCCGCGGACAACTCGATCAGCGGCCTCATCAGTCTCGCGGTGAAGGCGATGTTCGTGGAGAACATCCTCCTCGCGTTCTTCCTCGGGATGTGCTCGTACCTCGCGGTCAGCAAGCGCGTGGATACCGCGATCGGTCTCGGCATCGCCGTCGTGTTCGTGCAGACGATCACGGTGCCGGTGAACTGGGCGATCTACAACTTCCTCCTGCGACCCGATGCGTTGAGCTGGGCCGGTCTCGAGAACACGGACCTGCGCTACCTCGGCCTGATCTTCTACATCGCGACGATCGCCGCGATGGTGCAGATCGTGGAGATGGCGATCGATCGGTATTCGCCGAGTCTCTACAACGCGCTCGGGATCTTCTTGCCGCTGATCGCGGTGAACTGCGCGATCCTCGGTGGATCGCTGTTCATGGTCGAACGCGACTACAGCCTGCCGCAGGCGGTCGTGTTCGGGGTCGGCTCCGGCGGCGGCTGGATGCTGGCGATCGTCAGCATGGCGGCGATCCGCCAGAAGCTGCGCACTGCACACATCCCCGGTCCGCTGCGCGGGCTCGGCATCACGTTCATCACCACCGGTCTGATCGCGATGGCGTTCATGACCTTCAGCGGCATCCAGCTCTGATCTCCGGATCGACACCATGGGAATCCTCGGCAGCATCCTGATCGGCGTCGTTGCGCTGATCGTCGTGATCCTCGCCCTGGTCGGCGTGCTCATGCTCGCCGAGGGCAAGCTCGTTCGAAAAGGCAAGGTGCGCATCCTCATCAACGGCGATGAGGAGAAGTCGCCGTCGGTCGATGCCGGCGGGACTCTGCTCAGCAAGCTCGCGGGGCAGGGCGTGTTCCTGCCGTCGGCTTGCGGCGGAGGCGGCACCTGCGCGATGTGCAAGTGTCAGGTCTTCGAAGGCGGCGGGGACATCCTGCCGACCGAGCTGACGCACATCTCACGCTCGGAGGCGAAGGAACACTGGCGCCTTGCTTGCCAGGTGAAGGTCAAGCAGGACATGAAGATCCGCGTCCCCGACGAGGTCTTCGCGATCCGCAAGTGGGAGTGCACCGTGCGCTCCAATCACAACGTCGCGACCTTCATCAAGGAGCTCGTCGTGGATCTGCCCAAGGGCGAGGTCATCCACTTCGAGTCCGGCGGCTACATCCAGATCGACGTCCCGGAGTATCACGACAAGAAGTTCAGCACCTTCGACGTCGAGCCGAAGTTCCGCGGTGATTGGGACAAGTTCAAGCTGTGGGACATCGTCGCCAACAACCCGGAGCCGTGCTTCCGCGCCTACTCGATGGCGAACCACCCGGCCGAGGGCAACATGGTGATGCTCAACATTCGCATCGCCACGCCGCCGCCGCGCACGGAGGGGATTCCGCCCGGCATCTGCTCGAGCTACGTGTTCGGACTCAAGCCGGGCGACAAGATCACGATCTCGGGTCCTTATGGTGAGTTCCACATCAAGGACACGCAGAACGAGATGATCTACATCGGCGGTGGTGCCGGCATGGCGCCGCTTCGCAGCCACATCTTCCACCTCTTCCACACGCTGAAGACCGGACGCAAGGTGTCGTATTGGTACGGCGCGCGTTCGCTTCGCGAGATGTTCTACGAAGAGGATTTCCGCCAGATCGAGCGCGAGTTCCCGAACTTCAAGTTCCACATCGCGCTCTCCGAGCCGCTCCCCGAGGACAACTGGACCGGCTACGTCGGCTTCATCCACAAGGTGGTTCTCGACCACTACCTCAAGGACCACCCCAACGCCGACGAGATCGAGTTCTACCTCTGCGGTCCGCCCATGATGCTCAGCGCCGTGCAGAAGATGCTGTACGACCTCGGCGTCGAGAAGGAGCAGATCGCCTTCGACGACTTCGGCTCCTGAACGAATCCGCATGCGCGCGCGCGCACTCGCATGTCTGGCGGTGTGCGCCGCCCTGTGGTTGTGGTGGCGATCGGGGTCGCAGTCTGCGCCTTCGATCGTGTCGCTCGACCTCGGTGGGGAGGTCATGGGGACCAAATGGCACCTGCGCTGCGTGGCGGCCGGTTCCCGCGAAGCGGCGTTGCGCGTTGCCGTGCAAGCTGCCCTCGACGACGTCGATCGCCGCTTCTCGACCTACCGAAGCGACAGCCTGATCTCTCGGTTCAACGCGCATCGCTCGACGGAGCCCTTCGCCGTCGATGCGGACTTCGTCGCCCTGCTTGCCCTCGGACTCGAGCTGGCGGCGGCCACCGAGGGGGCCTTCGACCCGACGATCTTCCCCGTAGTTCGGCTGCTCGGCTTCGCAGGCGGCACCCGGTCTGAACCGACACCGGCGGCGATGGCCGAGGCTCTCGCCAGCGTTGGCTGGCGCAAGGTCGAGGTGCTGGCCGAGCAGCGGGTCGCGAAGTCCGATCCACGGGTAGAGATCGACCTGTCGGCGATCGCGAAGGGCCACGCGGTCGATCGTGGCTCGCAGGCGTTGGCAGCGCTCGGCGTCGTCGACCACATGCTCGAGGTCGGCGGTGAGGTGGTCTGTCGCGGAAGCCGACCCGACGGCGGGCCCTGGCGCATCGGGGTCGAGCGTCCGGATCCCGACGCTGCGACGGGTGGCGGCCCGATCCACCGCGTGGTCGTGCTCGCGGATCGCGCGCTGGCGACCAGCGGGAGCTATCGCAACTACTTCGACTCGGGCGGAAGGCGGCGGCATCACATCGTCGACGCTCGCTCCGGTCAGAACGTCGAGACTCGCGTCGTCAGCGCGTCCGTGATCGCAGCTGACTGCGCTTTGGCCGACGGCTTGGCAACGGCGCTGATGTTGGTGGGACCGGAGGGCGCGCAGGGCCTGCGGACTCGTTGGCCGAATCGAGTCGGCGGGGTGCTCTTCCTGCTCGCCGAACCCAGCGGTGGGATCTCCGAGTTCGCGCTCGACTGGCCGAACGACGGCTGAAGGATCACCAAGCCTCGCATCGGCGGCTCGAGGAGAATCGCTCCCTCCCGAAAGGACATCGCCCCGGCGCGAGCGAACCCGCGCCGAGGCGATCTCAACCACGCAGTCTCCGAGACCACGCTCATCTCAGCTCCACGAGTGAGAGAAAGCACATTCCGTGCCGCGGCGAGGCGGTTCGCCGACGATGCGCGACGACATCGCTAAGTGCCTGTCAACGAAGCTCTTGGAGACGCGGGCAGTCGACGAGCGGGACGCGTCACGGGTGGGGATGACCGGCATCCGGACGGCAGCCGACGGATCCTCGACGCCAGCAACGCAGGCGCGACCGGTGCGGGGTGTCGCGCAGCGGTTTGGTTGCGGTCTTCCAAAAGAAAACCCGGAGGGGGCCACCACCCCCTCCGGGTCATTCCCTGCCATGCGCGGGCCGAAGCCCGCGCCAAACTTTCCACCGATCACCCTTTGGCACACGCCGTGCCGTGACTCCCAGAATCCCAAGAGTGCCGCTCTAACAATGTGTTCTGAAAGCACTTAGGGTTCGTCGTCCGGTCCGGCGGCGACCGCCGCCGGCGGCTACTGGGTCGGCGGATCGTCGGCTTCCCGTCGGATTTCCGCCTTCGCACGCTCCCAGGCCGCATCGAGCGCCTCGAGACCCGCCGCGGCGAGTCCCGGGCCGAGTTCGCGCTCAACTCGTCGAAAGCGTGCCTCGAAGCGCGCGCCGGCGGCTCGCAGCGCGGTCTCGGGGTCCAGGTCCAGATGACGCGCCAAGTTGCAGAGGCTGAACAGCACGTCGCCGAACTCGTCGCGGATCGCGGCCGGCTCGGCGGCTTCGATCGCGGCATCGAGTTCCGCGAGTTCCTCGTCGATCTTGGCGCGTGGCCCATGGCGGTCCGGCCAATCGAACCCGATCCGCGCCGCTTTCTGGCCGGCGCGATACGCCCAGAGCAGGGCGGGAAGGTTTCGCGGCAGTCCGGCCAGCACGCTGGTGTCGGCCTTGGCGTCGCCGCGTTCCGCGCGCTTGACCGCCTCCCAGCCGGCGAGCGCGGCCTCGGCGGAGTCGACCGGGGTCGAGCCGAACACGTGCGGGTGGCGACGAACCAGTTTCTCCGCGACCGCTTGCGCCATCGCCGCCGCGTCGAAGTCGCCCCACTCGGCATGCATCTGCGCGACCAGCAGGACGTTCATCAACACGTCCCCGAGTTCCTCCCTCACCGCCTCCGGCCGGCCGCTCTCGATCGCGTCGATCGCTTCGAAACACTCCTCGAGGAGATGGGGAGCCATCGATCGCGGTGTCTGTGCGCGATCCCACGGGCAGCCGCCGTCGCCGCGAAGGCGTGCGATCACGGCGACGAGTTCGGCGAACGCGCCGGCCGAGGCGTCGAGACTGCGGTCGTTCATGCGCGCCAGCCTAGCCCGGATTCCTCGCGAACGTCGTCGCGAGATCGCCGCAGGTCGATGTCCGGCAAGGAGCTGTGTCGGTCGACGACCGAAGCGTAGCCGTAGCTACGCTGCCAGGGAGGAGCCGACGCAGCGACGCCGCCGGGCGCGAGTTGCGGCGATCGCAGCAGACGTTCACGAGGAATCCGGGCTGGCCCGGATTCCTCGTGAACGTCGAGCGGCACCGAAGGCGTCCTCTGATTGCAGATCGTTGCCGAGCACCCCTCCATCGTCGATCATCCGCGCACCAAGCGACACCGCTGCTTCGCCTCCCCGTGACCTCGCATCGCAAACGCAAGAAGACCGCCGCCGCGCTCGGCCTGGGCGAAGGGGAACTCGCTCTCGCCGAGCTCCTCGAGGAGGTCCTCGAAGAGCTGCGGTGGACGCGGATCCTCGCCTACGGCAATCAGTACCTCCTCAACCGCTTCGTGAAGATCGATGCCGCGGAGCGCGATCGGGTGATCGATGCGGCGACGCGCGCGGTCGAGAAGGACGGCAAGCTCGCCGAATGGAAGGAGCGCGCCGGGAAGATCAAGCAGCGTGCGCTGGAGATCAAACGGCGCATGCGCGCCGAGTTCGCGGCGGGCTCTGCCGGTGGCCCGTCCGCCGTGAAGGCGCAGGCCAAGGTCGATGCCGGCGAGTGACGCGCGCCTGGCGGCGTGCGTGCTCGCCTATCAGGAAGCCGATCGCATCGCGGACTGCCTGCGCTCGCTGTCGTTCTGCGACTCGATCCTGGTGATCGACAGCGGGAGCACCGACCGCACGCGCGAGATCGCGAGCGAGTTGGGCGCGGCGGTCGTCGTCCGTGCACCGTTCCCGGGGTTCCGTCAGCAACGACAGGCCGCGTTGGATCTCGCGCCACACGATCACGTGCTCCTGTTGGACGCCGACGAGCGGGTGACGCCGCAGCTCTGCGCGCGAATCGAGCAACTGCGTGAAGAGGGCTTTCCGGCAGCCGGGTATGCGATGCCGCGTCTCAATCACTACCTCGGCAAGATCGTGCGCAGAGGGTTGTGGTGGCCGGATCACAAGCTCCGCTTGGTCGACCGTCGGCGCGCGAGAGTCGGCGGCGTCGACCCTCACGATCGGCTCGAGTTGCTGGGCGGCAGCCGACCTACGATCCTGCGCGAGCCGCTGGAACATCTGAACTACCGCAGTTTCCGTCATCATCTGCGCACGATCGATCGCTATACGGCTGCTTCGGCGCGCGCTCACGTCGACGCTGGGCGACGCGCGAGTCTCCTGGACTTGTTGGTTCGTCCGCCCGCCGTCTTCGTGAAGAGTTTGATCGTGAAGCTCGGCTTTCTCGACGGCTGGCGCGGCATCCTGATCGCTGCCATGGCGTTCTGGTATGACGCGCTGAAGTACGCGCGCATGCTGAGCCTTCAGCGCCGTCGGAGGCGTGCGAACGCATGATGTCGCGACCCTTGCGCATTCTGCACTTGTTCGCGAACTACAAGTGGACCGGACCTGCGGACGTCGCGATACGGGCGGCGGTCTGGCAAGAACGTGCGGGACACGAGGTCGTCTTCGCGATCGCCGGCCACTGTCCGCCGGACGGCGAGCATCGGATGGCGGTCGAGCTCCGCAACGCCAAGCTCGCCGTCGTCACCGGGCTCGAACTCCGCAAGCATTTCCACGCGCGGAGCATCATGCGTGACGCCCGCGCGCTGGCGCAGCGACTGAAGCGCGATCGATTCGACGTGGTGGTCTCGCACTCGCTCGGCGACCACCTCATCGCCTCCTTGTCGCTGCGCGGACTCGGTCCTCGTCGCCCGACGCTCGTGCGCTGCCTGTACGACGACGATGCACCGCGACGCGGCTGGCGGACCTGGCTCGCCTTCGACGCCACCGATGGCGTGGTCGCGCCGACGGCGACGGTGGCGCAGGACGTCGAGCGCCGCTTCGGCTTCTCGTCGGCCGACATCCTCGTTCAAGAGCCGCCTACCGAGAGCTTCCGCCGTCATCTCGACGGTGACCTGCGCTCGCGTTGGGGGGTGCCCAAGACCGCGTTTCTGGTCGGGATCACCGCCCGGATTCAGCCGCATCGGCGCTTCGACTTGCTGTGGGAGACTCTGGCGCGGCTGGCGGACGACCCGTACGACGTTCGCATCGTGCTGCTGGGCCGCGGCAACGAACGCGATACCCGACGGCTCGTGCTCGACCCCATCGCGAGTCTGGGCTTGAGCGAGCGGGTCGTCCTGCCCGGCTACCTGTACGAGCCCGACTACAGCCTCGCCCTGCGCAGTCTCGACGCCTTTCTCTTCCTCGTGCCGGGCAGTGACGGCACTTGCCGGGCGCTGCGGGAAGCCACGGCACTCGGGATTCCGGCGGTGGGGACGCCGCGCGGTCTGATCCCGCACCTGCTCGGACCTCCGGCCGGCTGGCCGTCGATCGGTCCCTGCGGCCTGGTCGCCGAGGAGGACGCCGATGCACTCGCCGCAGCGCTGCGGCGGTTGGCCGCCCAGCCCGAACTCCGCGCGACGCTTCGCGAGGCCGGGCTGGCGCGAGCGCACGGACCCGCCGAGCCGGCGGCCGCGGCGGCTCGCTTCGCGGCCTTCATCGCCGGGCTGCGGGGTGCTGCCGCGGATGGCGGCGGGCGATGAGTCTGTGGCTTGCGCCGAGCCTGACCCCGGCCGACCGCGCCGAGCTGGAGCGCTGGTTCGGCGAGTGTTGCCGACGCCCCGGCAGCCTGCCGGGCGGGGTGGCGGCGGTCCAGGTGCGCCTCATCCGACGAGTCGGACGCGGCGAGCTACCCGACCGCGGCCCTGCGTATCTGAAGGTGATGGACTTCCCTCGTGCGCGCGATCGGTTGCGTTACCTCCTGCGCCCTTTGCCCGCCGAACACGAGGCGGCGATGCTGAACGCGGTGGCGGAACACGTGCCGGCCGTGGCGGTGCCCGAAGTGCTCGCGGTCGGGACTCAGCGCCGGCATGGCCTGCCGCGGCTTTCCGCTCTCGTGACCGCCGGACTGGAACTCGCTGCCGAGCCGACCTGTGCCAGCCCGGCGGAGGCGGCGGCCGTTGCCGCCCGCCTGGCGACGGCCGGGATCTTTCATCCCGACCTGCATTCCGGAAATCTCCCGATCCTCGCCGACGGCCGGCTCGCGGTACTCGACCTCCAGTCTGCGCGGCGCCGCCGCGCGCCGCTGCGACTCGGCCTCCGGCTCCAGATGGCTTCGCGGCTGGCGCGGGAACCTGGCGGGTTGACGGCCGCGGTCGCGGCAGGCCTCATCTCTGCGGCGGAGGCACCATTGGCTGCGGCCCGGGCGCAGCGAACGGCCGCAGAGGAAGTGGATCGCAGAGTTCGCCGCTGCCTCACGACCAGCAGCGAGTTCATCGTGCAGCGTCGGCTCCGCGGCACTTCGCACCGGCGGCGCGACTGCGATGGCCCCGAGAAACTCGCACTGCGCGGCGGTCGCGAACTCCTTCGCGCGTGGATCGGTGATCGCGCGCTCGAAGTGCTCGATGGTCGTCCTCCGCTCTTCAGCCGCCTGGTACGCGATCGGTTGTGGCCGATCACCCGCTTCCGCCTCTATATTCCCCAAGCGACCGACGCGGACCTCGTTGGCCGACGCTGGCAGGAGCTCCAGGAGGGGCACCGGCGATGGCGGCGACTACGCCGTGGTCAGGGCCATGGGTCTTCTGCGGCGGGTGCGCCTGCCGAGTGAGCCAGGCCGCTTTCTCCATGCCTTCCCCTCTCTCCGCGGTCGTCGATTCGAATGCGGCACTCGTCGCGCCACTCGATCGCCGCTCCCCGATCATCGCACCGCTCGGCAAGACGCCTCGCCGCCTGCTCTTCTTCGGAAAGAGCATGTCTCGCACGCGCGCGACGGGCGGCCTAGTCGAGGCGTTCCGAGACGCCGGACTCGAGGTGGAGTGGATCAACATCGCCAAGAGTCGACGATGGTTGGGCAAGTCGTGGGCGATGAAACGCGTCCGCGCGCGCTTCCGGCGATTCCGGCCGGATCTCATCGCCGTGTTCTGTCGCGATCTGCCGCGTCCCCTGCTCGAAGAGTTTGCGGTCTCGACACCGGTCGTGATGTGGCTCGAAGAAGCGCTCGATCGCATCGATGATGGCTACGCCGACTACATGAGTTCCGTGCACGCGGTATTCATGACGAATCCGGCACGGCTGCCGTGGCTCTACGACCGCGGAATCCGTCACGCGACCTTTGCCCTCGAAGGCTTCTCACCGACCTGGCACCATCCGGAATCGCGAACTCGCGCGCCTGCGCGTGACCTCGCTTTCATCGGCGGACCGGGCAAAGAGGGCATCCGCGCACACTTCCTCGCGAAGATCGCTGCCAAGCGACCGCTGCAGATCTTCGGCAAGGGTTGGGATTCATGGCGTCGCCATTACCCACATCTCGACGTTCGCCGGCCGGTCGGACCGAGCGGCTACCGCCGGATCTGCGCCACCACCAAGATCGTACTCGGCATCAACCAGATCAACGACGACCCACTCTACTTCAGCAATCGCACTCTGCTGACACTCGCGTGCCGCGGCTTCCATCTGACGCACTACGTCCCGAAGCTCGAGTCGGTGTTCCAAGATGGTCGCCACCTGGCTTGGTTCCACGATGCCGATCACTGCCTCGAACGCATCGCGCACTACCTCGAGCGACCCGAGGATCGCGACCGCATCGCCGGCCTCGGCCATGAGGAAGTGATGGCTCGTCATCAGTTCCGCCATCGCGTGCAGGTGATCCTCGAGCGGCTGCGGACGGGTAGCCCCTCACGCGATGAGCTCTCACCCATCTTGGTTGACGAGCCGAGTTCTTTGATCGGTCGCGCCGCTGAGTGATCGCGTGCGGATCCTCCACGTACTCGCCGAAGTCGGCTGGTCGGGCGGCGAGGAACAACTCGCGCATCTCGTGCGCCACTTGAGGGTTCGCGGTCACGAGAACCACTTTGCCCTCGTCGATGGTTCGCGCTTCGCCGAGCGCATGCGTGCGGACGGGTTCCCCGTTCATTCGGTCAACCTGCGCCGACCGATTCGCGACGGCGGCTATCTCGCGCTGAAGCGAACCGTTCGCGCTACGCAGCCGGAACTGGTGCACTTCGGTTGCGGACGCTCGATGACCTGGGGTGGTTTTGCGCTTCGTGCAGATCGCCGACCGGTGAAGGTGACCACCCGCCGGATCGACTACCCGATCGCGCGCGGACCGTGGGGGGGCGGTCGCTATCGACGCTTCGTCGATCACGTGATCGCCAACTGTCGCGCCGTCGAGCGTCGACTGCTCAGCGCCGGGATGCCGCGCGACCGAGTGAGCCTCATCCATGAGGGCATCGACCCCGCACCCCTCGAGGGGATCGCGGTGTGCCGCGAGGAAGCGAGAGTGCGATTGGGGATCCCGCGGTCGGCGACCGTGGTCTCGTGTGCAGCGACACTTCGCCCGCGCAAAGGCCAGCGGGTGCTGATCGAGGCCATCGGCGCGCTGCGGTCGCAGCATCCGCAAGTCATGCTCGTGTTGGCCGGCGACGGCCCCGATGCGAACGAACTGCGAGACCTGTCCCGGGCCCGCGGGCTCGGGGAAGTGGTGCGACTCGCCGGCGAGATCCACCCCATCGCCGACCTGTATGCCGCCACCGACGTCTTCGCGATGTCCTCTTGGCACGAGGGGCTCTCGAATGCCTGCCTCGAGGCGGCGGCCGCCGGTCTGCCGCTCGTGGTCACCGACGTCGGTGGGCTGCCGGAGATCGTGGACCACGGGCGAACCGGATTCGTCGTCCCACCCGGCGACCATCGCGCGCTGGCCGACAGACTCGGCACGTTGCTTGCCGATGAAGCTCTGCGGCGGAGCGCCGGTGCGGCCGGTCGTGCCCGCGTGACGTCCCAGTTCACCGTTCAGCGCATGGCCGAGGCCTCCGAACAGCTCTTCCTTCGTCTGCTCGCGAGCCGTCACCCGACGTCCAAGTCCGTGCTCGGCGCATGAACGAGGTTCTCATCCTCAAGCTCGCGGCGCTTGGCGACGTCCTGCGAACGACCTCGATCTTGCCGGGGTTGTGCGCTCGGGAGCCCGACACGCGCGTGACCTGGGTGACCGCGAAGGAGGCGCGGCCCTTGGTGGCCGAGCACGCGTTGGTGCGCGAGGTCGTGACCGTGGATACGTCCGATCCGGCGGACTTCGATCGTGTGGCGCAGCGGCTGGGACAGAGGACCTTCGATCGCCTGTTCTCGTTCGACGACGAGATCGAGGTTTGCCGACTCGCCAGTCGAGTGCCCGCGCGGCACAAGAGCGGCGCGATCCTCGACGATGCCGCTCGTCCGACCTACACCCCCGATGTCGAAGAGTGGTTCGGCATGGGACTCCTCGCTCGCGACGGCAAGGCCGCGGCCGACGAACGCAAACGCCGAAACCGCCGCAGCCATGCCGAGATCTTCGCGAGCATGTTGGGGATCGCCGCGGGTCGGCCGCAGTTGCCGTTGCGAGCCGAACTCCTTCAGCGCGCAAGTCGTCGCGTCGCTGCAGTCAGAGCGCACGCTTCGTCGCCGTGCATCGGCCTGAACACGGGTGCCGGAGAGCGTTGGCCGACCAAGGCCCTGCCGATCGCGCGCGTCGTGGAATTCGTGCGCGAGATGCATCGTCGCTGCGATGGCCTCGTTCGATTCCTTCTCCTAGGGGGCCGCGATGAAGCCGAGCGGAATGCTGCGATTCGCGCGGCGATCGAAGGCGGCAATCCGCGGATCGACCTCGTGGATCCCGGCACGGACAACTCCATCCTCGACTTCGCCGCACTCGTCTCTTGCTGTGATCTCCTGTTGAGTTCGGACAGCCTCGGCATGCACATCGCGATCGCGCGAGAGGTGCCGACCGTCGCCTTCTTCGCGCCGACTTCAGCGGCGGAGATCGATCTCTTCGGACTGGGGGAGAAGGTGGTCAGCACCGACGCGGACTACTGCTCCTACCGGACCGATGCCTCCAACGAGTCGATCACGGTGGAGCGATTGACTGCAGCATGCATGCGGGTGCTCGCAGCGGTTGCCGCGGCTCGCTCACGCGTGCGAACCGTCTGAGGTGATCCGGAGGAGGTAGCGATCGGTCATGCCCGCGACGTGATCGCATGCGACGCGATCGATGCCGTTCCTCTCGATGCGAGCGCGCGCGCTGGGCGGCAACTGGTCGGGATCGGCGCGGAACCGAGCGAACGCAGTGCGAATGCGTGCGCTGCCGTCCTCCATGACGTCGAGAACCTGGCGAGATCGATAGAAGCGCTCGCGGAGGAACGCGAGCAGTTCGTCAGCGATGACCGTGACCGAATCGCTATGGCCCAGCTTCGGACGGACTTCGGTTCGCTCGCTCCAGCCGGCGGCGGTGTGACGCACCAAGTCGTCGACCAGGATGCCGATCATCGCGCTGATGCGACGGCCGAGCGGCTCGACCGCGCCGCGCGGATCGGCGGCCTGCCACAGTCGCAGCGTGGCGGCGTCGTCGCGCGCGAAGACGCCGGCTCGCAAGCCGTCATCGAGATCGTGGCAGAGGTAGGCGATGCGGTCGCACAGGTCGACCACTCGCGCCTCCAGTGGGGGGTGACCGGGCAGACCGAGGAGATCGTCCGCGAGCGGAAAGCCCGCGGGGATGCGGCCCTTGAGGAGTGCGCGCCGCATCGGCCAGGTGAGGTTGAGGCCGAGATCGTCGCCGCTGCGATCTTCCAGGAGGTCGACGATCCGGGAGCCCTGCGCGTTGTGACGGAAGCCGCCGTGCTCGGCGACCAGTTCGTTCAGAGCTTCTTCGCCGACGTGTCCGAAGGGTGGGTGGCCGAGGTCGTGGGCCAGGGCGATGGCCTCGGC